>NZ_JBICZE010000003.1:456654-776922 GCF_043201735.1 Kitasatospora sp. NPDC048286 | reverse complement strand
CCGCCGCCCCCCCCGTGGCTAACAATCCTGGCTGCCCCCCCCCCCCCCCCCCGGGGGGGGGGCCCGGGGGGGGGGGGGCCGGGGGGGGGGGGGCCCGCCCCCCCCCACCAGGCTAGACGTCAGGCCACCGAAGGCAGCGGCGGTTCGACCGCCAGCGGCGCGCTGGAGCGGGCGCGGTGCTGGGCCGCCCAGGAGACCAGGGCCACCGTGCAGGCGTGGTCCAGGTGACGCAGCCCGGACCAGTCCAGCTCCACCGGCCGGTCCCCCGGCAGCCGTTCCAGGGTGTCCAGCAGCCGGGGCAGCCGCAGGAAGGTGGCGTTGCCGCTCAACCGCACCCGGTGCACCGACTGCCCGGTCGCCCCCTCCTGCTCCTCCACCGTGATCTGCAGGTGGGAGGTCTGCCAGGCGGACTTGGCCACCGCCAGGCCGACGCCGATCAGCACCCCGTCGAACAGGTCGGTGACGATGATCGCGGCCGCCGTCACCACCAGCACCAGCGCCTCGCCCAGGTGGCCGCGGCAGAGCGCGACGATCCGGCGCAGCGGCACCAGCTTGGCACCGGCGTGCACCAGGACTGCGGCCAGCGCGGTGAGCGGGACGAGCCCGAGCGCGCCGGGCAGCAGCGTGGTGAACAGCAGCAGCCAGCCGCCGTGCAGCACCCGGGAGGCCTTGCTCCGGGCGCCGGCCTGGACGTTGGTCGCGCTGCGCACGATCACCGCGGTCATCGGCAGCGCGCCGAGCAGCCCGCAGACGGCGTTGCCGACGCCCTGGGCGGTGAGTTCGCGGTCGTAGTCGGTGCGCGGGCCGTGGTGCATCCGGTCGACGGCGGCGGCGCTGAACAGCGTCTCGGCGGAGGCGATCAGGGTGAAGGCGACGATCGTGCCGAGCCCGGCGGTGCCCGCCAGGGCGGTCAGCGCGTCGCGGTCGGGCAGGTGCACCACGTCGAGCAGTCCGGCCACCCGGATCCGGGCCACCGGCAGGTCGGCGGCCGCAGTGACGGCGGCGGCCAGCCCGACGGCGGCCAGCGGGGCGGGGACGGCGCGGGCGGCGCGTTCCGGCAGGTACTTCCAACCGACCAGGACCAGCAGGGTGCCGAGGCCCAGGGCGACGGCGCAGGGGTTGGCCGTGGCGGTCAGCACGTCGCCCAGCAGCGCGGGCAGTCCGGCGATCTTCTCCGGCCCGGTGGCGGGGGCGCGGCGGTCGGCGAGCGCGTACAGCTGGCCGAACACCAGGGTCAGTCCGATGCCGGCCAGCATGCCGTGCACCACCGAGGCGGACATCGCGCGGAACCAGCGGCCGAGCCGCAGGGCGCCCATCGCCAGCTGGAGCAGGCCGGTGCCGAGCACCAGGAGGCCGAGCGCGCCGGTGCCGAAGCGCTGGACGGCGTCGGCGACCAGAACGGTCAGCCCGGCCGCGGGCCCGCTGACCTGGAGGCTGCTGCCGGGCAGCAGACCGGCCACCAGGCCGCCGACGATCCCGGTGACCAGCCCGAGTTCGGCCGGGACGCCGGAGGCGACGGCCACGCCGACGCAGAGCGGGAGGGCGACCAGGAACACCACCAGCGAGGCGGGCAGGTCATGGCGCCAGGGGACGGCGCGCAGCAGGGCGGCCGGAGTGCGGGGCCGGCCCGGCGGGCCGTGCTTGCGGAGGCGGCCCGGCGGGCTGTCGCTCCGGTGGGGCGGCGGGTTCACCCGGTCACCGCCAGGGACCGGGCAGGGGTGCAGCAGCACATGGGGGTGTTCCTTCCGCGCACCCGACGCAGCGGGCGCGCCGTTGCAAGGGCGGGGAGCAGGATGGCGGGGAAGGGCACCGCGGAGGGCGGCGACAGCGGTACGGCCGCGGGTCCGGGCGGGACCAGAGCGCGGCGGCGGGTGTCGGGTCGGTGCGGCCAGGGGGTGCGTCCCTCGCTCGGATGCGGCGGACCGGGCACGCTGGTCCTGGACGGGGCCGCCGGCGGAGTTCCCCCGCTCCGCAGCGCTCCCAAACCCCCTTGCCGCGGCCTCAGTTGGACGTCACGGGCCCGGCGTGCCACCGACGGTACCCAGCACGGCGGGGCGGGCCCACCGGCGGCACCGCCTCTTCACCACCGCTGCACACCGGCTGCGCTTTCCGGCGCGGAGCGTCCGGTTCCCCGGGTACGCCTGCGCGACCGCCGTGCTGGCGTACGAATCCCCGCCCTCGGGGCAGCCGCCCGGCGCTGCCACGTCCTGTTGAAGTCCCCTTGACGCCCCGCCGGACCCCGCCCTACTTTGCTTCCACATACAGAAATCATTCTTCCGTATGGTGGAATTCGAGAGATGAGCCCTCCGAGCCACTGCGGGCCGACCCAGGAGAGATCCGATGCCCCGTATGACAGCCGCCCGCGCGGCCGTGGAGATCCTCGAACTCGAAGGCGTCAGGGCCGTGTTCGGCGTGCCCGGCGCGGCCATCAACCCGTTCTACGCCGCGCTCGAGGCCTCCGGCAGGATCGGACACACGCTGGCCCGGCACGTCGAGGGCGCCTCCCACATGGCCGAGGGCTACACCCGCGCCAGGGCCGGCAACATCGGGGTCTGCGTCGGCACCTCCGGCCCGGCCGGCACCGACATGATCACCGGCCTGTACTCGGCGATCGCCGACTCCGTCCCGATCCTCTGCATCACCGGCCAGGCGCCCGTCGCCCGGCTGCACAAGGAGGACTTCCAGGCCGTCGACATCGCCTCCGTCGCCCGGCCCGTCACCAAGGCCGCCACCACCGTGCTGGAGGCCGCCCAGGTCCCCGGCGTGTTCCAGCAGGCCTTCCACCTGATGCGCTCCGGCCGCCCCGGCCCGGTCCTGATCGACCTGCCGGTCGACGTCCAGCTGACCGAGATCGACTTCGACCCGGAGGCCTACCAGCCGCTGCCGGTCTACCGGCCGGCCGCCAACCGCACCCAGATCGAGAAGGCCGTCGCCCTGCTCCAGCGCTCCGAGCGCCCGCTGATCGTCGCCGGCGGCGGCGTCGTCAACGCCGACGCCGCCGGGCTGCTGCTGGAGTTCGCCGAGCTCACCGGCGTCCCGGTGGTCCCGACCCTGATGGGCTGGGGCACCGTCCCGGACGACCACGAGCTGAACGCCGGCATGGTCGGCCTGCAGACCTCCCACCGCTACGGCAACGAGACCTTCCTCGCCTCCGACTTCGTCCTCGGGATCGGCAACCGCTGGGCCAACCGCCACACCGGTGGCCTGGACGTCTACACCGCGGGCCGCACCTTCGTCCACGTCGACGTCGAGCCCACCCAGCTCGGCCGGATCTTCGCCCCCGACCTCGGGATCGCCTCCGACGCCGGGGCCGCGCTGGAACTGTTCGTCGAGGTGGCGCGCGAGCTGCGGGACGCCGGCACCCTCAGGGACCGCAGCTCCTGGGCCGCCTCCGCCCAGGAGCGCAGGGCCCGGCTCCAGCGGCGCACCCACTTCGACGACGTGCCGCTCAAGCCGCAGCGCGTGTACGAGGAGATGAACCGGGCGTTCGGCCCGGAGACCCGCTACGTCACCGCCATCGGCCTGTCCCAGATCGCCGGCGCCCAGCTGCTGCACGTCCACCGGCCTCGCCACTGGATCAACTGCGGCCAGGCCGGGCCGCTCGGCTGGACCGTACCGGCCGCACTGGGCGTCGCCACCGCCGACCCCGACGGGCAGGTCGTCGCGCTCTCCGGCGACTACGACTTCCAGTTCATGATCGAGGAGTTGGCGGTCGGCGCCCAGCACCGCATCCCGTACGTCCACGTGCTGCTGAACAACTCCTACCTGGGGCTGATCCGCCAGGCGCAGCGGGCCTTCGGCATCGACTTCCAGGTCAGTCTGGAGTTCGAGAACGTCAACGCGCCGGAGCCGGCCGGCTACGGCGTGGACCACGTCAAGGTCGTCGAGGGCCTGGGCTGCAAGGCGATCCGGGTCACCGAGCCGGAGGGCCTGCTGCCCGCCTTCCGGGAGGCCGGGAAACTGGCCGCCGAGTTCCGCGTCCCGGTCGTGGTCGAGGCGATCCTGGAGCGGGTCACCGACATCCCGATGGCCGCCACCGACATCGACGAGGTCCACGAGTTCGAGGAGCCGGCCACCCTCCCGGAGCACGCCCCGACGGCGATCAAGCCCCTGGCGCGCTGAACCCCTTCGAACGCGCGCGCTCCGGGCGGTCGCGCGCCCGGCGTGCGGGGGCGTGCGGAACGGCTCGTCCGCCCCCACGCCCCCGCACGCCCGGAACACCGGCACGCCGACCGCGGTTGATCAGGTCGCGGGCCGCTACCGTGACCCCGGAAGAGGCCCGGCCCGACGACCCTCCGAAAGGACCACCCCCGTGAGCCTGTACGACATCCCGCTGCGCACCCTCGACGGCGCGGCCACCTCGCTCGCCGACCACAAGGGCAAGGCACTGCTGATCGTCAACGTCGCCTCCCGGTGCGGCCTGACCCCGCAGTACACCGGCCTGGAGAACCTCCAGAAGCGCTACGCCGGGCGCGGGTTCACCGTGCTGGGCTTCCCGTGCAACCAGTTCGCCGGGCAGGAGCCGGGCAGCGCCGAGGAGATCCAGGC
Organism: Kitasatospora sp. NPDC048286; assembly: GCF_043201735.1. NCBI lineage: Bacteria > Bacillati > Actinomycetota > Actinomycetes > Kitasatosporales > Streptomycetaceae > Kitasatospora > Kitasatospora sp. NPDC048286. The sequence goes on along the minus strand of NZ_JBICZE010000003.1, from coordinate 772,374 downwards.
CTTCTGCTCCACCACCTACGGCGTGACCTTCCCGCTGTTCGAGAAGATCGACGTCAACGGGGAGGAGCGGCACCCGCTCTACGCCAGGCTGACCGCGGTCGCCGACGCCGAGGGCCAGGCCGGGGACGTCTCCTGGAACTTCGAGAAGTTCCTGATCTCCCCGGACGGCACCGTGGTGGCGCGGCTGCGCCCGCCCGTGGAGCCGGAGTCGGCGGAGCTGACCGCCGCGATCGAGGCCGTGCTGCCGGCCTGAGGCCGCCCCTGACGGAGGCCCGCACCCCGGGCCTCCGTCACAGCAACAGCCGAGTGCCCGGCGGCAGTTCGCCGTCCCTGGCGGCGTCCCGCAGGTGCGCCAGGAAGGTCTCCCGCAGCGCCTCGGCCGCGCGGGTCGGCGGCACCTCGTGGCCGTGCGCCACGGCGATGGTGCGGCCCAGGCCCGGCCCGGCGAACGCCGTCACCGCGAGGCCCGAGCGGGCGGCCACCATCCCCGGGACGACGGCGGGCCCGATCCCGGCCCGGACGAAGCCCAGTACCGCGTCCATCTCGCCGCCCTCCACCGCGAACTCCGGCTCGAACCCGGCCGCCCGGCAGGCCGCCAGGGTCGCCTCGCGGACGTCGTAGCCCTCCCGGAACATCACCAGCGGCCGGCCCCTCAGCTCCGTCACCCGGACCTTCCCGCGGGCCCGCCGCTCGGCCGCGACCAGCACCAGCTCCTCGTGCAGCAGTTCGGTGACCGCCAGTGCGGGCTCCTGCTCCCCGCTCGGCCGGGTGATGATCAGCGCGAGGTCCAGCTCCCCCGCCGCCAGCCAGCCGACCAGGTCCCGCGAGCCGCCCTCGCGCACCACCAGCGTCACCCCCGGGTAGCGGTCCCGGAAGAGCCTCAGCACGTCCGGCACCAGGCTGGTGCACAGGCTCGGCGGCGCGCCCAGCCGGACCCGGCCCCGGCGCAGTTGCACCGTCTCCTGCACGGCCAGCCGGGCACTCTCGGTGTCCGCGAGGATGCGCCTGGCCAGCGGCAGCAGGGCGTCCCCGGCGTCCGTCAGCGCGATGTTGCCCCGGGTGCGGTGGAACAGCTCGGCCCCCAACTCCCGCTCCAGCGAACGGATCTGTTGCGAGAGTGACGGCTGGGCGACATGCGCCGCCTCGGCGGCCCGGGTGAAGTGCCGGGTCTCGGCGACGGCCAGGAAGTAGCGGAGTTGCTGGAGCTGCACAGGGCCAGGATAGGCCGCTTCGATAGCCCATGCCTATCGTCACGAGCCGCATCATGTCTTGGACGCACCGAAGCGCCGTCCCTACCGTTGCAGCCATGACAACCGCGACTCGGACGGCCCGGCATCCGTCCACCCTGGCGACCCTGTGGCGGTCGACCGTCGGCAAGAAGGCGGTCATGGCCGTCACCGGACTGGCGATGCTGCTGTACCTGGTCGCGCACATGCTGGGGAACCTCAAGGTGTTCTTCGGCCCGGACGACATCAACGGCTACGCGGCCTGGCTGCGCACCATCGGGCAGCCCTTCCTCGGCCACGAGTGGTTCCTGTGGCTGGCCCGGGCGGGCCTGCTCGCCGCCGTGGTGCTGCACGGCGTCTGCGCGTACCAGCTCAGCCGCCGCGACCTCGCGGCCCGCCCGAGCAAGTACGTGCACCAGCGCCGCCGGGCGAGCTACGCCACGAGGACCATGCGCTGGGGCGGGGTGATCCTGGCGCTGTTCATCGTCTGGCACATCCTCGACCTCACCACCCTGACCGTGAACCCGGGTACCGATCACGGCCAGACGTACCAGAACATCGTGGCCTCCTTCGGCCGCTGGTACGTGGACGTGTTCTACGTCGTCGCGATGCTGGCCGTCGGCCTGCACATCCGGCACGGGTTCTGGAGCGCCGTGCAGACCCTCGGTGCCAACAACGCCCGCCGCGACCGGGCGCTCAAGCTGATCGCGAACGGCCTGGCGCTGGTGCTGACGGCCGGTTTCCTGTCCGTTCCCGTGGCCGTGATGACCGGAGTCGTGAAATGAGTTACCCGGAGTACACCCTCGGCGAGCCGCTCGCCGACACGAAGGCCCCCGCCGGGCCGATCGAACAGCGCTGGGACCAGCGGCGGTTCGACGCCAAGCTGGTCAACCCGGCCAACCGGCGCAAGCACACCGTGATCGTGGTCGGCACCGGCCTGGCCGGCGGCGCGGCCGGAGCCACCCTGGCCGAACAGGGCTACCACGTCGTCCAGTTCTGCTTCCAGGACTCCCCCAGGCGGGCCCACTCGATCGCCGCCCAGGGCGGCATCAACGCGGCCAAGAACTACCGCAACGACGGCGACTCGATCCGCCGGCTGTTCTACGACACCGTCAAGGGCGGCGACTTCCGCGCCCGCGAGTCCAATGTGCACCGGCTGGCCCAGGTGTCGGTGGAGATCATCGACCAGTGCGTGGCCCAGGGCGTGCCCTTCGCCCGCGAGTACGGCGGCCTGCTGGACACCCGCTCCTTCGGCGGCGTCCAGGTCTCCCGCACCTTCTACGCCCGCGGCCAGACCGGCCAGCAGCTGCTGCTCGGCGCCTACCAGGCGCTCTCCCGGCAGATCGCCGCCGGGAACGTGGAGCTGCACCCGCGCACCGAGATGCTCGACCTCCTGGTGGTCGACGGCCGGGCCCGCGGCATCGTCGCCCGCGACCTCGTCACCGGCGAGATCCGCTCCCACACCGCGGACGCCGTGGTGCTCGCCAGCGGCGGCTACGGCAACGTCTTCTACCTCTCCACCAACGCCAAGAACTCCAACGCCACCGCGATCTGGCGGGCACACCGGCGCGGCGCGTACTTCGCCAACCCGTGCTTCACCCAGATCCACCCGACCTGCATCCCGCGCTCGGGCGACCACCAGTCCAAGCTCACCCTGATGAGCGAGTCGCTGCGCAACGACGGCCGGATCTGGGTGCCCAAGGCGAAGGGCGACGACCGGCCGCCCGGGCAGATCCCGGAGGAGGAGCGGGACTACTACCTGGAGCGGATCTACCCCTCCTTCGGCAACCTGGTGCCGCGCGACATCGCCTCCCGGGCCGCCAAGAACGTCTGCGACGAGGGCCGCGGCGTGGGCCCCGGCGGCCAGGGCGTCTACCTGGACTTCGCCGACGCGATCCGCCGGATGGGCCGGGAGGCCGTCGAGGCCAGGTACGGCAACCTCTTCGAGATGTACGAGCGGATCACCGCCGAGGACCCGTACCGGGTGCCGATGCGGATCTACCCGGCGATCCACTACACGATGGGCGGCCTCTGGGTCGACTACGACCTGCAGACCACCGTGCCGGGCCTGTTCGCCATCGGGGAGGCCAACTTCTCCGACCACGGCGCCAACCGGCTCGGCGCCAGTGCCCTGATGCAGGGCCTGGCCGACGGCTACTTCGTGCTGCCGCCCACCATCAACGACTACCTGGCCCGCCACCCGCTGCCGGCCGTGCCCGCCGACCACCCGGTGCTCGCCGAGGTGGAGGCCGAGGTCGAGGACCGGCTCAACCTGATCCTCGCGGTGGACGGCGACCGCACCCCGGACTCCTTCCACCGCGAACTCGGCGAACTGCTCTGGGACGAGTGCGGGATGGCCCGCGACGAGGCCGGGCTGCGGCGGGCGCTGGAGCGGATCCCGCGGCTGCGCGAGGAGTTCTGGCGCCGGATCAAGGTGCCCGGCACCGGGCAGGAGCTCAACCAGTCGCTGGAGAAGGCCAACCGGCTGGTCGACTACTTCGAGCTGGCCGAGCTGATGTGCCTGGACGCGCTGCACCGCGCCGAGTCCTGCGGCGGCCACTTCCGCACCGAGAGCCAGACCCCCGACGGCGAGGCCGCCCGCCGCGACGAGGAGTTCTCCTACGCCGCCGCCTGGGAGTTCACCGGCACCGGCGAGGCACCCGTCCTCCACCGCGAGGACCTCGACTTCGAGCACGTCCACCCCACCCAGCGGAGCTACGCATGAACCTCACCCTGCGCATCTGGCGCCAGGCGGGCCCGGACGCGCCCGGCTCGATGACCACCTACCAGGTCAGCGGGATCAGCCCGGACATGTCCTTCCTGGAGATGCTGGACACCCTCAACGAAGAACTGATCACCCGCGGCGACCAGCCCGTCGCCTTCGACCACGACTGCCGCGAGGGCATCTGCGGCGCCTGCGGCATGGTCATCAACGGCCAGGCGCACGGCCCCGAGCGCACCACCACCTGCCAGCTGCACATGCGGCACTTCCAGGACGGCGACACCATCGACGTCGAACCGTGGCGGGCGGCGGCCTTCCCGGTGGTCAAGGACCTGGTCGTGGACCGCTCGGCCTTCGACCGGATCATCGGCTCCGGCGGGTACATCACCGCCCCCACCGGCAGCGCGCCCGAGGCGCACGCCACGCCCGTCCCCAAGGAGGTCGCCGACACGGCCTTCGAGCACGCCGAGTGCATCGGCTGCGGCGCCTGCGTGGCGGCCTGCCCGAACGGCTCGGCGATGCTCTTCACCTCCGCCAAGGTGGTGCACCTCAACGTGCTGCCGCAGGGCGCCCCGGAGCGGGCCGCCCGGGTGCGGAACATGGTCTCGGCCATGGACGCCGAGGGCTTCGGCGGCTGCACCAACACCGGTGAGTGCGCCACCGCCTGCCCCAAGGGCATCCCGCTGCCCAGCATCGCGGCGATGAACCGGGAGTTCCTGCGGGCCGCCCGCGGCTGACGGCTCCCCCGATACGGTCGGCCCCTCGCGTTCGGTGCTCGTCGCGCGGGGCCGACGCCTGTTCCCGGGGCCCGTCCCGCCGGGCCGGGCGTTACCCGTACGGGTGGCGGACCGTCGGCACTGTGCTTCCCGGCGGGGAATCGCGCTACGGTAGTCCTCCGCCAAGGAAGGACGGCATATGCCCGAGGTTCAGTCCTGTTCCGGTTGCGGCGGGTCCGGGGGGACCCAGAAGACCGAGGCAACGGTCGAACTGGACGAGGAAGGAAGCATGGTGCCCAGCGTCCACACCTTCTGGTCGCCCTGCGGTCGGTGCCACGGATCCGGGACGGTGATCGTCGGATGAGGTTCATCTTCGAGTGCGTCGAGTGCGGTGGGCACTACCTGCCGCCCGAGGAGATGGTGTACCCGGACGGGCCGGCCTCGCCGGTCTGGTGCGCCGACTGCCAGAGCGCCAAGCGCGCGGCCGGCGTCCGGGAGGACCCGCTGCTCGCCCGGGTCGCACTGGCGGCCGCGCGGGCCGTCCTGGCCGGGCGGGCCGCCGAGCCGGCCGAGCAGCCTGCCCGCTTCGACGTCCGCCCGTCCCGGCCGCCGCTGTCCCGCCGGGCCCGGTCCGGCCCCGGCGTGGTGCGCGGCAAGCTGGGCTGACGGGCGGCTTCCAGCAGGCCGGGCGCATTCGTCGACGGTCCGTCATGTGCCGCTTGTGACAAATGACTTGTGCCGCCACGGAGCGTGCAGGTTAATGGTCGTCCCGCACATGACGAGCCTTGGGGGAATCGTCCATGCAGCCGACCGATCCACCCGAACCGAGCCAAGTCGGCCAGACCGGCTTCACCCCACTCGGCCCACTTCCGCCGTCGGCACCTCCGCCGCCGGCCGCGCCCACGGTACCGCCGCCGGTCTCCACCTCGAAGTCCGTCACCCGGGTGGCCGTGACCAGGCGCATCCTCTGGGTCGGCGCCGCGGCGTACCCGCTCGCGATGATCGCCCGGGTCAGCACCACCGTCCTGGTGCCGGAGAAGACGGGCGCGGTCATGCGGCTCCTCCGGGTGATCGGGGTCATGACCGTGGCCACGCTGATCGTCAGCCTGCTCGCCTCCCTGGACAACAACAACCGCTCGTACGGCGGGTCCAGCGGCTTCGACGCGGGCCCGTTCGTGGTGGTGGCGGTGATCATCGTGGTGGTGTACTTCTTCACCGTCACCCTGCCCCGGCTGGTCCAGCCGCGCCTGTACGCGCTGTCCGTCGACACGGCAGGGACGCCGACCGCGCTGCTGGCCTGGGAGTCACCCGGGCCCGCGCAGCAGCTGCAGGCCACTATCACGCAAGCGATCGAGAACCCGCAGATCGAGTTCCAGCAGTTCGTCAACACCGTCAACATCGACCGGCGGCACTACCAGTCCGGCGACAGCGTCAACATCTACGGCGGCCACGGCATCACGGGAGTCAGCAAGTGAGCGACAACGGCAACGGCTCGCACGTCCACGGGGACCAGGTCAACATCCACGGCGGGACCAACGTCGTCGGCATCCAGCACAACAACGGGCCGGTCGGCGACCAGGCGCTGCCGCCGAACGTCATGGCACTGTTCTCCCGGCTCGCCGACGCCGTCACCGAGCTGGCCCGCGACGGCCGGCTCCGCGAGGCGGACCGGCAGAGCCTCGCCGAGGCCCTGCCGGTGCTGAACAGCCCCGCCGCCGAGGAGCCGGGCCGCCGGCGCAACACCCTCCTGCTGCTGGCCGGCCTGGCCCAGAGCCTCGGCGAGGCCGCGGCGCCGGCGCTGGGCCTGGCGAACCAGCTCCTCGCCCTGATCAACGGCTGACCGTCCGTCCGGCGTCCGGCAGCACCGGGCGCCGGGTCAGGCCGCGGTCTCGGCGAGGAAGCGCCGCACCAGCTCGCCGACGACCTCCGGGGCGTCCTCCGGGCTGTAGTGGCCGACGCCGGGCAGTTCGACGGCCCGCCCGTGCGGGAACGCCTCGGCGAACAGCGGCAGGAAGTGCCGGGCGGCGAGCGTCCGGTCGTCCGCGCCCCACAGGGCGAGCGCGGGCAGGGCGGCGAGCTCCGCGCGGACGGCCGCGCTCGGGGCCTCGAAGGTGTGGGCCCCGGTCGCGAAGCCCTCCGCCCAGCCGATCGCCCCCGCGACCTCCGCGCGGGAGGGGAAGGCCGCGCCGTAGACGGCCGGCCGGGGGTCGCCGGTCGGGGCGTTCTCCCGGAAGCCGTTGAGCAGCAGGATGCCGAGGATGGTGTGGCCGAGTTCGCCGAGGACGGTGCCCAGGCTGCCGTCGGCGTGCGCCCGGGCGATCCAGCCGAACCACGGGGACTCGGCCGCGTTGGCGGCGAGCGCCGCACCGAGGCCGGGCTGGCCGAGCGGCGTGGGGCCGTTGACGCTCACCACCCGGGAGATCAGCCCGGGGTGGCGGGCGGCCAGGCCCATGCCGACCGGCCCGCCGAAGTCGTGCCCGACCAGGGTGATCTCGCTCAGGCCGAGGTCCAGGACCAGCGCCTCCAGGTTGTCGACGTGGTCCTGCAGCCAGTAGCCGCGGTCGGCCGGGGTGGCGCTCTTGCCGAAGCCCATGTGGTCGGGGACGACCACCCGGTGGGTCGGGGCCAGCCGGCGGATCAGGTCCCGGAAGAGGTAGCCCCAGGTGGGTTCACCGTGCAGGCAGAGCACCACGGGGCCCACGCCCTCGTCCACGTAGTGCATGGGGAAGCCGGGCGCCGTACTGAAGTGCGGCCGGTACGGGAAGGTGCCGTCGAAGGTCTCATCGGCAGCGATCATGGCTTGGATCCGCTCCAAAGTGGTAGCAAATTAAAACCGCAAGGCCGAGATTAGGTCCTTGCGGTTTTATTACGCAACCGCGCTGGTCGGGGCGGTTCCGCGAGCGCTCTCAGACGCGAGCACTCTCAGAAGAGCGCCTCCTGGGTGTCCGGCTCCGGCGGGCGCAGGCGCTCGTGGAGGGTCAGGCCGGCGGAGCCGCGGCCGGTGACGGGGCCGAGCGTCCAGCCGGTGAGCAGCCGGGTGTCCAGCAGCAGCGGGCCGGAGCCGTCCGCCTGGTCGAGGAAGAGGTGCCGGCCCACCGGCGGCCGCAGCCGGCCCGCGACGACCGCGCCGTCGGCCAGAGCGGCGATCTCCCGGTACGCCTCCGGGGCGCCGCCGGCCAGGCCGTAGCGCTCGACGTGGTCGACCACCGGGCGGTCGGCGAGCAGCTCCAGGGCGTGGCCGTCCAGCAGCCGGTGCGCCTGGGCGCGGGCCTCGGTGAGCACCGTGCGGCGGTGCGGGGCGTCGCCGTGCGACCACCAGTGCTCGGTCTTGAGCCGGGACTTGAACCGTTCGCGGGCCAGGCCCGAGGCGGCGACGGTGAGTTCGGCGCGCCGGATCGACGGCAGGGCGCCGCGGGCGGTGAACGCGTAGGCCAGGGCGCCCTGTTCGAGCAGTCGGCTGTCGCCGCGCTGCTCGGCGGTCAGGCCGACCTTGAGCAGGCCCTCGCCGAACCAGGCGAGGTAGAGCAGGTAGGTGCGGCCGTCGTCGAGGATCTGGTCCCGGGCGAGGGCGAGGCCGCGGTCCACGCTCTGGCAGGCCGGGCACTGCGTGGCGCCGCCGTCCGGATCGATCAGCGCGTGGTGCGGGCAGGGCGTGCGCTCCGTCGCCCCGGCCAGCCAGGCCCCGACACAGCGGCGCGGGCCGCCCAGCAGCCAGCCCACCTCCGCCCCGGGCGCCACGGCGCGCTCGTGCACCTGGCCGCCGCGCGCGGCCCCGAGCACGGCACGGCCGTCCCGCCAGCTCAGGCCGGTGGAGACCCAGCCTGCGGGGCGGGCCCGGTGCTCCGGGTGCTGCGGGGGAATCGTCACGTTGCTCCTTGCCGTCGGTGACCGTCGAGACTACCCGGTGCCACCGACACGGCGGGACTCCGCCGGGAGCGTCCGGTCCACGGCCCGCGCGCACTCCCGCCCGCCGGAAAGGCTCGCTGGTCAAGGGCGCTTGGCCCGGCGGGGCGTTCACGCTCTATTGTTGCGGGCGCGGTCGGCGGCGTGGCCGGGAGGCGGCGCCGCAGCGGCCGGACCGGGCGCGAGGCGAATGGGGTGGACGGACGGTGTCGGGGCGGCGGAGCAGCGGGGTGCTGGCGATCTGGGCGGAGGCGCAGCGACAGCAGCAGCGCCGGGAGGAGGCCCGGTGGCGCGCCGAGGCGGCGGAGCAGCGCCGCCGGGAGCGGGAGCAGCGCGAGACGCAGCGGGCGGCGGCCCGCGACGAGCGCGAGGCGCAACGCGCCTACCAGCAGTCGCGGGAGGCGGAGGTGGCCCGGCGGACGGCGGAACTGGACGCCCGGGTAGAGGAGTTGAGGGGGCTGCTGGCCGCCGGCCTGGCCGCGCCGGCGTTCGGCCCGCAGGCCCTGCTGGCGCCGCGGGCGGTGCCGGCCTTCGACCCGGGGCCGCTGGGCGAGCCGGTGCCGATGCCGGACCAGTCCTCGCCCCACTACTTCGTGCCGCCGCCGGACCCGGTCCAGGCCCGCAACCGTGGTGTGCGGCAGCAGTACGAGCAGTACGTGGCCCAGGCCAGGGCCAGGTTCGAGCAGGACTGGTACGCCGCGCAGGCCCGGGAGACCGACCGGCAGCACCGGCTGGCCGCGTACCACCGGGAGTACCTGGCCTGGGTCGAGCAGTCCCGCCGGCAGCAGGAGGAACTGGCCGCCCGGACCGAGGAGTTGCTGCGCCGGCTGCGGGCGGGTGAGCCGGAGGCGGTGCAGGAGTACTTCACGGCCGGCCTGTACGCCTCGGCGGCCTGGCCGGAGGGCTTCCCGCACCGGCTGGTGGCGGCGTTCGACGCCGGGGGCCGCCAGCTGGTGGTGGACTGGGAGCTGCCCGGGCCGGACGTGGTGCCGGCCGCCGGCCGGGTGCGGTACGTGAAGTCGGACGACCGCGAGGCCGAGGTGGCCCGCCCGGCGACGGAGCGCAAGGCGCTGTACCGGGAGGTGCTGGCGCAGTCGGCGCTGCGGGTGGCGGCGGAGCTGTTCCGGGCGGACCGGGACGGCCTGCTGGACTCGGTGGTGGTGAACGGTTTCGTCCTGGGCATCGACCCGGCGACCGGCCGGGAGGCGGAGCGTTTCCTCTCCACCCTGACCGCCACCCGGGCCGGCTTCGCGGGCCTGGCGCTGGACCGGGTGGCCCCGGTGGAGTGCTTCCAGGGCCTGGGCGGCCGGCTGTCGGCGCGCCCGGAGCGGCTGGACGAGGTTCGGCCGGACCGCCGGCCGGAGTCGGTCGGCGGGAGCCTGGCGGGGCACGGCGGCGAGGACGAGCCGGACCTGTTCGAGATGGACCCGCTGGAGTTCGAGGACCTGATCGCCGAGCTGTTCCGGCTGCGCGGTTTCAAGGTGATGACCACGGCCCGCAGCGGCGACGTCGGGGTGGACGTGGTGGCCGAGGACCTGACCCCGGTGACCGGCGGCAAGATCGTGATCCAGGCCAAGCGCTACAAGAAGACCGTCCCGCCGACGGCGGTGCGCGACCTGGAGTCCACCGTCCGCCACCACGGCGCGAACAAGGGCATCCTGGTCACCACCGCGGGCTTCGGCCGCGGCTCGTACAGCTACATCGAAGGCAAGCCGCTGACCCTGGTGAGCGGCCCGGAGCTGGTGGCGCTGCTCGCCGAGCAGGGCCTGCGCGGCCGGCTCGGCGGCGGTGCAGCCGCCACGACCGCCGACGCCGGCCGCGAGCCCGAGGGGGCGGTCGAGACCGCGCTCACGGTGAGCTGGCAGAGCCGGACGGCCGGCGGGGACGCGGTGGAGCTGGACGTCACCGCCTTCCTGTGCGCCGGGGGCCGGGTGCTGAGCGACGAGCACTTCGTGTTCTTCAACAGCCCGCAGGATCCGGACGGCGCCGTCCGGCTGCATCCGACCCGCTCGGTGCCGGGCGAGCCGACCCGGGCGGCCCGGCTGGCGCTGGACCTGCACCGGCTGCCGGCCGCCGTCGAGGAGGTGGTGGTCGCCGTGTCCACCGAGGAGGAGGAGCACCCCGCGCTGCCGCTCGGCTACGTGCACGGGCTGGCCCTCGCGGCCGCGTACGGGCCGGGCGCGGGCGGTCCGGGCGCCTGGGCGGGCCCGACCGGCGGGGTGCCGGACAGCGCGATGCTGCTCGGGGCGTTCCGCCGGGGCGCCGGCGGCTGGGAGTTCAGCCCGTCCGGGCGGGTGGTGACGAACGGCCTGGCCGGGCTGGCGGCGGCCTTCGGCGTGGCGGTCGAGTAGGCGGGCCACGCCGACCCGGACCCCGAGCGCCCTCGGCCCTCAGGGTCCGGGTCATACCTGAGGAGGAGACGGGCCCCCGCCACCCCGCCGGGTAGGCGGGGGCCGACCACCGCGCGGCATTACGCATCGCATTCGAACAGCTTGGGATGATGTTACGGAGTTAAAAGTTCCGTTAACCCGTTCCAGGAGCCCCACGTGACGTTCCCCGCAACCGCCGTCCACACCGGCCTGGCGGCCGCCCGAGCCACCAACCTGAACAAGGTCTACGGGGAGGGGGAGACCCGCGTCGTCGCCCTCGACAACGTCAGCGTCGTCTTCCCCCAGGGCGAGTTCACCGCGATCATGGGCCCCTCCGGCTCCGGCAAGTCCACCCTCATGCACTGCATGGCCGGCCTGGACACCGTCACCTCCGGCTCCTCCACCATCGGCGACACCGAGCTCGTCGGCCTCAAGGACAAGCAGCTCACCCAGCTGCGCCGGGACCACATCGGCTTCATCTTCCAGGCCTTCAACCTGCTCCCCACGCTGACCGCGCTGGAGAACATCACCCTCCCGATGGACATCGCCGGCCGCAAGGCCGACAAGGCCTGGCTCGACCGCGTCGTCGACACCGTCGGCCTCTCCGGCCGCCTCAGCCACCGGCCCTCCCAGCTCTCCGGCGGCCAGCAGCAGCGCGTCGCCTGCGCCCGCGCCCTCGCCTCCAAGCCCGACATCATCTTCGCCGACGAGCCCACCGGCAACCTCGACTCCCGCTCCGGCGCCGAGATCCTCTCCTTCCTGCGCAACTCGGTGCGCGAGCTCGGCCAGACCGTCGTCATGGTCACCCACGACCCGGTCGCCGCCTCCTACGCCGACCGCGTCGTCTTCCTCGCCGACGGCCGCATCGTCGACGAGCTCCACCACCCCACCGCCGACACCGTCCTGGACCGCATGCGCCGCTTCGACGCCAAGGGCCGCACCAGCTGACACACCCGCAGCCCGGCAAGCACCCGTCCCCGAGTACCCCAGGACTGACAACCCCTCATGTTCCGCACCGCACTGCGCAATGTGCTCGCCCACAAGGGCCGACTGCTGATGACGGTACTGGCCGTCATGCTCGGCACCGCCTTCGTGGCCGGCACCCTGGTCTTCTCCGACACCTTCGGCAACGCGCTCAGGACCCAGAACTCCAAGAGCTACACCGACATCGCCGTCACGGTCAGCGACAGCGAGGCCGCCGGCCGCGCCTACGGCGGCCACGACCAGGCCACCACCACCGGCCCGACCCTCACCGAGGAGACCCGGACGAAGGTCGCCGCGCTGCCGGGCGCCGCCGAGGTCCGCGGCGTGGTCAGCGGCTTCGCCGGCATCGCCGACAAGAAGGGCGCGCTGATCGGCAACGGCTTCTCCACCACCGGCACCAACTACGTGCCGGGCGCCGACGGCACCGACCCGCGCTACCCGCTGGTCGAGGGCCGCGGCCCGAAGGACGCCACCGAGATCGCGCTGGACGCCAGGACCGCCGAGAAGGGCGGCTACAAGGTCGGCGACACCGTACGGATGGCGGTCAACGGCCCGGTGATGCAGCTCAAGCTCACCGGCACCGTGCACACCAACGACCCGCGCGTGATGGCCGGCGGCTCGCTGGCCGCCTTCGACACCGCCACCGCCCAGCGGCTCTATCTGACCCCGGGCCGCTTCGCCCAGCTGGACGTCAAGTCCAAGCCGGGCACCGACGACGCCGCACTGCTCGCCGCCGTCAAGCAGGCCGTCCCGCAGGACAGCATGATCGAGGCCAAGACCGGCCGCGAACTCGCCGCCGAGCAGGACCGGATGATCGAGAAGGTCACCCGGGTCCTGAACACCTTCCTGCTGGGCTTCGCGGGCATCGCGCTGTTCGTCGGGATCTTCATCATCGCCAACACCTTCTCGATGCTGGTCGCCCAGCGCACCAAGGAGCTGGCCCTGCTGCGCGCCGTCGGCGCCACCCGTCGCCAGATCACCCGCTCGGTGCTGATCGAGGCGCTGCTGGTCGGCCTGACCGCCTCGGTGACCGGCCTGCTGGCCGGCATCGGGATCGCCGTCGGGCTCAAGGCGCTGCTCAACGGCCCGATGGACGCCAACCTGCCGGACGGCCCGCTCATCGTCAGCCTGAACACCGTGATCACCGCGATCGTGACCGGCGTGCTGGTGACGGTCGTGGCCGCCTGGCTGCCCGCCCGCCGCGCCTCCCGGATCGCCCCGGTCGCGGCGATGAGCGCGGTCGAGCAGCCCGCCACCCAGAAGGGCCTGCGGGTCCGCAACACCATCGGCCTGCTGTTCTCCGTGGTGGGCATCGCCTCGCTGGCAGCCGGTGCGAGCGGCAAGGAGGTCAAGCTGGTCGGCCTCGGCGCAGGCGCGCTGCTGATCGGCGTGTTCGTGCTGACCCCGCTGCTGTCCCGGCCGCTGATCGCGCTGTTCGCCCCGCTGCTGCGCGCCCTGTACGGCGCGCCGGGCAAGCTGGCCCAGGAGAACGCCGTCCGCAACCCGCGCCGCACCGCCGCCACCGCCGCCGCGCTGACCATCGGCGTCACCCTGATCACCTCGCTGACCGTGATCGGCGCCTCGGTGAACCAGGCCGTGGACAAGGCCACCGCGACCGACATCAAGTCCGACTACACGGTCGCCATGCAGAACTTCTCGAAGCTCTCCCCCGAGGTCGCCGCCCAGATCGCCAAGGCACCCGGCGTCAGCGCGATGAGCGCCCAGCGCACCCTTCCGCTCACCATCGGGCAGGGGCAGGAGGACAGCGAGTGGGTGACCGCGGTGGACGCCGCCACCATCGACCAGCTGGCCACCGTCAAGGTCAAGGAGGGCTCCGCGGACGCCCTCAAGCAGGGCAAGCTGCTGGTGAGTTCGGGCCGTGCCGAGAACGCCGGCTACAAGGTCGGCGACACCCTCACCGTCACCTACCCGGACGGCGCCAAGGGCTCGCTGACCGTCGGCGGCATCCTGGAGGCCAACACCGCGCTGGCCGGCGTCGTCGCCCCGGAGGCCGTGGTCGGCCCGCACGCGCTGCCCGGCTCCGGCCTGGACAGCGTCCTGGTCAAGGGCGTCGACGGCCCGACCCAGACGCTGAAGCAGGCGCTGCGCGACGCGACCGGCGGCAACCCGCTGATCGCGGTCAAGGGCGCGAAGGAGATCAAGGCGGAGAGCCGCCAGATGGTCACCGACATCCTGAACATGATGTACGCGCTGCTCGGCATGTCCGTGGTCATCGCGGTGCTCGGCGTGGTCAACACCATGGCGATGTCGGTGTTCGAGCGCCGCCGGGAGATCGGCATGCTGCGGGCGGTCGGCCTGGACCGGCTCGGCATCCGCCGGATGGTCCGGCTGGAGTCGGTGCTGATCGCGCTGTTCGGCGGACTGGTGGGGGTCGGCCTCGGCATCCTGGTCGCCTGGGCGGGCGTGCAGACGCTGGAGGAGAACCTCAAGGGCATCACCACCGTGGTCCCGCCGGTGCAGACCGTCGGCTTCCTGCTCGCGGCCGCCGTGATCGGCCTGCTGGCCGCGCTCTGGCCGGCCCACCGGGCGGCGAAGCTGGACATCCTGGACTCGATCAAGAGCCAGTAGCGGTCCGCCGGTAGTGGACTGGTAGTACGAAACCGGGAGCCCCCGGGGCGGTTGGAGAAACCGCCCCGGGGGCTCCGTCGTGCCGTCGGTCGGAGAAGGTCAGTTGAACAGGACCTTCTCGTTGTTCGGCTGGAGGGTGCCGGTGGTCAGCCCGGCGGCCGAGACCAGCAGCTGGCCGGCCGGCTTGCCGTCGGTGCCGAGCACCTCGGCGGTGACCGGCGTGGTCTCGTCCGGCGCGGTGACCTGCAGGCCGGTGAGCACGTGGCAGCTCGCGTCCGACTTGTCGCAGGCGCTCCACTTGAGGCCCGCGTAGCCGGACTTGTTGGGCTTCAGGGTGACCAGCACCGCCGGCCCGGGGTGCGCGTCACGGTTGGCCGCCAGCGCGTCCGGGCTGTTGTCGGCCTTCAGTCCGCCGAAGCCCGGGTAACCGTACAGGGTGCAGTTGTGGTCGCTCTTGTTCTTGATGGTCAGCATGGCCGAGCCCGCGCCCTTGAGCTGCACGGTGGCGGTGATCTCGTCGCTCTTGCACCGCGAACCGGCCGCCTGGCCGGCCATCGGGTCGCCGGGGACGGTGGCCCCGGCGGCGCTCGCCTTCGGGTCTCCCGGCTTGTCGTCCGTGTACTTCACGTCGTCGCACGCGGTCAGCACGACGGTCGCCGCGAGGGCGGCGACACCGACGGCGACTAACCTGGCAGGCCTGCGAACGGTCATGGTCCCCCCAAGGGTGAGTAATGGCATGGTGCTGTCACCCTAAGTACGAAGGCCGTGGCAGAACGGTTCCACTGAGGCTGCAGTTTGTCAGAGCCGACCGTTTTCTTCCGTTTCCTGACTGATTTCGGCCGCTCATGGCAAGAACCGGCCGCGGTCATGCGAAACCGCCCCGCCCGGCGGGTGCCGGGCGGGGCGGTACGGGTGTCGACTCGGGGGTCGAACGGCCGGATCAGGCGGCCGGCTTGGCGGTCACCCGCTGGGCGGGCTTGGCCTTGTCGCCGCCGAAGAGGTTGAAGAACACGGCCAGCGTCGGCAGCAGGTAGAGCAGCCAGACCACCAGCTGGAGCACCGTCGGGTCCGGCTGGAAGTTGAAGACGCCCTTCAGCAGGGTGCCGTACCAGCTGTCCTTGGGGATGGTGCTGGAGATGTCGAAGGCCACGCTCTGCAGACCGGGCAGCCAGCCGGCCTCCTGCAGGTCGTGCACGCCGTAGGCGAGGACGCCGGCCGCGACCACGACCAGCATCGCGCCGGTCCAGGTGAAGAACTTGGCCAGGTTGATCTTCAGCGCGCCGCGGTAGAACAGCCAGCCGAGCACCACCGAGGTGAGCAGGCCGAGCGCGGCGCCGAGCAGCGGGTTCCAGCCGTCACCGGTGGCCTGGACGGCCGTCCAGATGAACAGCGACGTCTCCAGGCCCTCGCGGCCGACGGCCAGGAAGGAGGTGACCACCAGGGCGGTGGTGCCCATCGCGATCGCCGCGTCCAGCTTGCCGTGCAGCTCGGTCTTCAGGTGCCGGGCGGTGCGCCGCATCCAGAACACCATCCAGGTCACCAGGCCGACCGAGATGATCGACAGCGTGCCGCCGAGCGCCTCCTGGGCCTCGAAGGTGAGCTGCGAGGAGCCGAACTGGAGCAGGGCGCCGAAGGCCATGGAGAGCGCCACGGCCGAGCCGACGCCGATCCACACCGGCGGCAGCTTGTCCCTGCGGCCGGTCTTGACCAGGTAGGCGATCAGGATGCAGACGACCAGGCTGGCTTCGAGGCCTTCGCGCAGGCCGATCAGGTAGTTGCCGAACACGCGGGCTCCTGGGGGGTGTAGAGGTGGTACCGGGGGAAGCGGGAGGTGTCAGCCGAACAGGGCCTGACCCCACCACTCCCCCGGCTTGCGCACGCCCGCCGGGCAGGCGAAGTGGGCGGAGCCGACGTGCTGGATGTACTCGTTGAGCTTGTCGCTCGCCGCGAGCTTCTGCTGGAGCGGGACGAAGGCCTTGCGGCTGTCGCGCTGGTAGGCGAGGAAGAACAGCCCCGCGTCCAGGCGGCCGAGGCCGTCGGTGCCGTCGGTGAAGGAGAACCCGCGGCGCAGGATCATCAGGCCGCTGTTGGCGTCCGGGTGGGCGAGGGCGACGTGCGAGGTCGCGGGCATCGCCGCGAGGTCCGGAGCGTCGTGCTCCTTGCCCTTGCCGTACGGGGCGCCCTCGCCCTTGGTGCGGCCGAAGGTGTCCTCCTGGTCCTTGAGCGAGGCGCGGTCCCAGGTCTCGATGTGCATCCGGATCCGCCGGGCGACCAGGTAGGAGCCGCCGGTCATCCACTCCGGGCCGTCGCCGGGCGCGGCCCAGACGTGGTCGGCGAGCTTCGCGGTGTCGGTGCCCGCGATGTTGTGGGTGCCGTCCTTGAACCCCATCAGGTTGCGCGGGGTCTGCTCGTCCGGGGTGGTCGAGGAGGTCTTGCCGAAACCGAGCTGCGACCAGCGGATGTTGACGGTGCCCATGCCGATCCGGGCCAGGTTGCGGATCGCGTGGACGGCGACCTGCGGGTCGTCGGCGCAGGCCTGGACGCAGATGTCGCCGCCGCTGCGGGTCGGGTCGAGCTTGTCGCCCTTGAAGTTGGGCAGGTCGATCAGGGCCTCGGGGCGCTTGGCCTGGAGGCCGAAGCGGTCCACAGATTGACCGTCCGGGGCGGACTTCTCGAACAGGCTCGGCCCGAAGCCGATGGTCAGGGTGAGCCGGGAGGCCGGCAGGCCGAGGGCCTCGCCGGTGTCGTCCGGCGGCGCCTCCGGCGAACCGGGCACCGCGCCGGTGCCGACCTCGCGGCCGCCGGTCATCGCGGCGGCCGCCTTGGTCCACTCCTTGAGCAGCTTGACCAGGGACTCCTTGGTGGCCTTCTCGGAGACGTCGAAGGCGGCGAAGTGCAGCCGGTCCTGGACCGGGGTGGAGATGCCCGACTGGTGCTCGCCGTAGAACGGCACCTCGGCGCCGACCTGGGTGGCGGCGACCGGGACGGCGTCGTCCTGGCGGGTCGCCGCGGCGACCGAGCCGACGGCGGCGGCGCCGAGCGCGACGCCCGCGCCGGCCCAGCCGATGACGGCGCGGCGGCTGACCGCGCTCTTGGTCGCGGTGGCGTCGGCGGTGGCCGGCGTCCCGTTCTGCTGCTCGTTCTCCGCGTCCATCGGCGGGCGGGCCCTTCTACTGTGCTGGGGACTTCTACGCTGGCCCACCGAGGCCGTGGGGCCCGGATCGCGGGCCGCCACGGCGTCGGCGGGGTGGTACGGGGTGTGCCTGGCCGGTTACTTGACGACCACGGCGGCGGCCAGCTTCGACAGCGGCTCGCCCAGCGAGTTGACCGCGTCGGAGAAGGTCTTGCGCTCGGCCTCGGTGACCTTGTCGTAGGAGGTGAAGGTGCCGTCGGCCTGCTTGAACTTGGCGAGCAGGGCGTTGATCTCGGCGAACTCGGAGTCCAGCGTCTTGGCCAGCTCCGGGTCCTTCTCGGCGGCGACCGGCTTCAGCAGCTCGTAGGCCTTCTGCGCGCCCTCGACGTTGGCCTGGAAGTCGGCCAGGTCGGTGTGGCTGTAGCGCTCCTCCTCGCCGGTGATCTTGTTGGTCGCCACCTCGTCCAGCAGCTCCTTGGCGCCGTTGGCCATGCTGGTCGCGGTGATCTCGGCCTCGGGGATCTTCTTCTGCCAGTCCTTGAGGTCGGCGACCAGCTGGTCGGCGAGCTTCTTCTCGTCGTCGCCGATCTTCGCGTCCACCCAGAGCGACTTCTCCAGCTTGTGCCAGCCGGTCCAGGCCTGGCCCGGCTCCAGCTTGTCCTCGCGGGTGTCGGTCTTCGGGTCGATGTCGCCGAAGCTCTCGGCGACCGGCTCGGTGCGCTCCCAGCCGGTGCGCGAGGGCGCGTACAGCGACTTGGCCTTCTCCAGGTCGTCCGCCTTGATCGCGGCGACGAAGGCCTCGACGGCCGGGATGGTGGTGTCGGCCTGCTCCTGGGCGTACTTGCGGTAGGCGTCGACGGCGGCGGCCAGGCGCGGGTCGGCCGACGCGGCGCTGCCGCCCTCGCCGGTAACGGTGATCTTCTGGCGGATGCCGTTGCCGACCATGCCGGGCTTGCAGGCGATCTCGTACGAGCCGGCCTTGATCTCGGCGTTGATGCTGGCCTTGGTGCCGGGGCCGATGTTCTCGCGCTCGGTGACGATCTTGTCGCCATCGCCGTAGACGTAGACCTCGGTGGTCTTCGAGCCCTTGTTGCTGATGTCCAGCACGACGTGGCCGGCCGGGAAGCTGGTCTTGGAGACCTCGCAGGCGGTGTCGGTCGCGTTCACCTTGACCGCGTCGGAGGAGGCCGCCTTGTCGTCCTTCTTGGACGCACAACCGGCCAGGGTTGCGGTCGCCACGGCGAGGGTGAGCAGCGCGGCTGCGGTGGAACGGCGACGGGCGGACATGCGGGCTCCAACGGAAAGAGGCATGGGTGTGCCAAGGCGGTGCGGCCGGCCGGGGACCAGCAGACCATCATTAGCTAAGGCATACCTTACGTAAAGACCGTTTACCGTCTACACCCACCCCCCGAACCGTTACCTTTCCGGAGTCCGGCGGGCCGCGGCCCGGGCCGTCCAGCGCCCCTCGTGGCGGCTGATCCGGATCGGGTGGCCGAAGGTCTCGCTGATCAGCTCCGTGGTCATCACCTCGTCCACCGGTCCGGCCGCGACGCACTCGCCGCCGCGCAGCAGCAGGGCGTGGGTGGTGCTCTCGGGCAGCTCCTCCAGGTGGTGGGTGACCAGCACGCCGGCCAGTTCCGGGTGCTGGTGGCGCAGCAGGTCCAGGCTGTCCAGCAGCAGCTCGCGGGCGGTCAGGTCGAGTCCGGTGGCGGGTTCGTCGAGCAGCAGCAGCCGGGGGCTTGGCATCAGCGCCCGGGCGATCAGGGCCCGGCCGCGCTCGCCCTGGGACAGCGTGGTCCACGCCGCCTCGGCCATCGCCCGCATGCCGAGGGTGTCGATCAGCAGCTCGGCCCGCTCCAGCGCCTCCGGGGCGGGCTTGCGGTGGAACTCCGGCTCGATGGTGTTGGTGTGCCCGGTGAGCACCACCTCGCGCACGGTCAGCGGCGAGCGCAGCGGGTGGCGCGGGTTGACGTGCCCGAGGTGGGCGCGCAACTCGCGGATGTCCACCCGCCCGAGCCGGCGGCCGAGCACGTCCACCTCGCCGCGGGTGGGGTGGGAGACCGCGCCGAGCAGCGCGAGCAGGGTGGACTTGCCCGCCCCGTTGGGGCCGAGCAGCGCCCAGTGCTCGCCCGGGTGGATCTCCAGGGTGATCCCGCGCAGCAGGTGCCGGCCGTCGCGCACGACGTCCACGTCCCGGGTGCGCAGCAGCGGCCCGTCGAAGTCGGGGGCGGATGAGTTCACGGGACTCCGATCGCGGCGCCGGGCAGGGGTGCGGGCGGGGCGGCGTGCCGGGCCGGCGCCGTCCGTACGCGTGCAGAGTACAACCGCCGGCCGGGGCCGGCCCCGGCCGTCCGAGGGGTGGACGCGCCATGACCCGGACGCCCGGCGGGAGTTGGGGCCTCAGAGCGCCAACAGCCCCGCGTCGGTGGGGCGCAGGCCGCAGGCGTCGAGGTAGAGGGGGCGCAGGTGCGGCTCGAAGTCGACGTGCAGCCAGCCGCAGCCGGCCGCGCGGGCGCCGTCGGCCGCCTCGGCGACCAGCCGTCCGGCGACGCCCCGCCGCCGGACGCCCGGGGCGACCACGGTGTCGAGCAGGAAGGCGTGGGTGCCGCCGTCCCAGGCCAGGTTGACGAAGCCGACCAGGGCGCCGTCGGCGGTGCGGCGGGCGGTGACCCAGCCGAGGCTGTGCCGCTCCAGCCGGGCGAGCCAGTCGCCGGGTCGCACGGGGTGGCCGAAGCCCTCGGCGTGCAGAGCGTCGAGTTCGGGGTCGGCGAGCGGGCCGCGCCACAGGTAGTCGATCGTCACGACGGCACTGTAGAGCGCTTGTTAACTTCTGATCATTTTTTATCGACCAAGGACACGACTTGGCAAAGTTATGACCTTCCCTCTAGCTGAACCTGACTGAACCCCGTCAATCTCTGACGCAACTCCTTTCCCTGCACAGCTACCCCCACTGGAGTCAGAGTGACCCCCACGCCCTCCTCTCGCCGTGCCCGCGTGGCCGCCGCCGTCGCGGTCGTCGCCGCCCTCGCCGGCGCCACCGTCCCCGCCGCCACGGCGTCCGCCGCCCCCGGCACGCGCGAGGCCGCGATATCCCAGGCCCGCGCCAACGTCACCCACAACGCGGGGGTGTTCGGCTTCGGCTCCGGCCAGGACCTCGTGCTCAAGGACGTCGTGCTGGACGCCGACGGCGCCTCGCACGTGCGCTTCGACCGCACCTTCCAGGGCCTGCCGGTGGTCGGCGGCGACCTCGTCGTCCACCAGGACGCCAAGGGCCGGCTCAAGGACTCCTCCCGGGCGGCCGCCCACGACGCCGCCGTGAAGTCGACCGTGCCGAAGGTGAACGCCCAGTCCGGCGCGGCCGGCGCGCTGGCCGCCGCCCCGGGCGTCAAGGACGCCGTCAGCACCCCCGAGCTGGTCGTCTGGGCCGCCGACGGCACGCCCCGACTGGCCTGGCGCACCACCGTCGAGGGCACCGGCGAGCACGGCCAGCCGGCCGGCAAGGTGGTCGTCACCGACGCCACCACCGGCGAGCAGATCGAGTCCTACGACGCCGAGCACCAGGCGGCCGGCACCGGCAACTCCGAGTACACCGGCACGGTCACCATCGACACCACCGCCAAGTCCGGCGGCGGCTACACCCTGACCGACCCGGTCCGCGGCCACGTCACCAAGGACGCCAACAACCTCTCCGCGAGCTCGCTCAAGGCCTCCTCCGGCACCGCGTTCAGCAGCACCACCAACGTCTGGGGCGACGGGAGGAAGTTCTCCTCCGACCGCTCCACCGCCGCCGTCGACGCCCACGCCAACACCGCCTGGACGTACGACTACTACAAGAACGTCCACGGCCGCAGCGGCATCAAGAACGACGGCAAGGGCGCCACCGTCTTCGTCCACGTCGGCACCAACTGGGACAACGCCCAGTGGTCCGACGCCTGCTTCTGCATGATGACCGGCGACGGCAACGGCAGCACCGACCCGGAGCAGGTCGACCTCGACACCATGGGCCACGAGATGACCCACGGCGTCACCAGCGCCACCGCCAACCTGCGCTACAGCGGCGAGTCCGGCGGCCTCAACGAGTCCACCAGCGACATCTTCGGCACCATGGTCGAGTTCTACGCCAACAACAAGGTCGACACCGGCGACTACCTGTTCAGCGACCAGTCCACCCCGCCGTGGCTGCGCCGCTTCGACAAGCCCTCGCTGGACGGCGGCTCCGCCGACTGCTGGAGCAGCAGCGTCGGCAAGCTCGACGTGCACTACTCCTCGGGCGTCGGCAACCACTGGTTCTACCTGGCCGCCGAGGGCAGCGGCAGCAAGAGCATCAACGGCGTCACCTACAACAGCGCGACCTGCAACGGCTCCACGGTGACCGGCATCGGCCGCGACAAGGTCGCCAAGATCTGGTACCGCGCGCTGACCGTCTACATGACCTCCACCACCAACTACAAGGGCGCCCGCGCCGCCTCCCTGAACGCGGCCCGCGACCTGTACGGCGCCGGCAGCACCGAGTACAACGCGGTCGCGGCGGCCTGGAGCGGCGTCAACGTCAGCTGACGCCCCTCAGCCCGTCGAACAGGCCGTCATCACAGGGAGATCGGACGGCGCCGGGGCGGGCGGCGAAGGTGTCCCGGACGGACGGGCCACGGCCGTCCTCGTCGACGGCACCCTCGATCCGGTAGGCGGCGGTGGCGACACCCCAGCGGAACCCCGCCGGCAGGTCGAAGCGGTTCGGCCTGGCAGCCTCCTGACGATGATCTGAGGCGGGGGTGTCGTCGAAGATGCCGGGCCGGACTCCGTCCGGCCCGGTACCCGCCGAGGCGGCGATCGAAGGCCGACGCCGGGGGATCAAGCTCGGCCACCTCTTTCGAGAAGGTGTTCCAGTTTGACGAGCAGCCCGGCGAAGGCCTGACGTTCGTCGCCGTCGAATCCCGCCATCAGCTGTTGTTCCATCAGGCGGTGGTGGGTGAGGACCTGGTCGACGAGGCGTAGTCCGGGTTCGGTGAGCCTGAGGTGGATGATGCGGCGGTCGTGTTCGTCGCGTTCGCGGGCGATCAGGCCCTTGCGTTCGAGTTGGTCCGCGCGGCCGGTCATGCCGGAGCAGGTGACCTTCTCGCCGGCGGCCAGTTGTCCGGTGGTCAGGCGGTGGGAAGGTCCGGCCTGGCGTAGGGCGGCGAGCACGTGGAAGGTGGCGAGGGTGAGCCCGTGCTGCTTGAGCACGGGGGTCAGCTGTTCCTTCCAGAGCGCGATGACGCGGTACAGGCGGTCGAGCGGCCGTAGCGGTGAGGCCGGCGGAAGCGCGGGCGCGGGCTCGTCCTGGATCATGACCGTTCTTTCACTTCGCTGATTCGTCGGCGGGCACCGTGACCGCGCCCGGGCGGACTCGCGGTCCTGATGCAGGCCCGGTGCCGACCTGGGGCAGGCCGGCACCGGACGGGCGTCGGTGCCGGTCAGGCGGCTGCCGGGGCCGGCTGCGGTGCGTGGGCCGGGCTGCGGTGCAGGCCCTTGTGGTCGTAGAGGCGGGTGACGGCGAACCCCAGGGCGAGCGCGATCGCGAAGCCGATGCCGACCATGGTCCAGGCGCGGCCGAGTCCGGCTTCGGCCTGTGCGCCGAAGTAGAGGATGGAGCGGACTCCGTCGACCACCTGGCGGAAGGGCTCGAAGCCGGCCAGGAACCGGTAGAAGCCGGGGAGCGCCTGCAGCGGGATGGTGCCGCCCGCGGAGGGGATCGCCAGGCCGACCAGCACCAGCATGGACACCAGCGGGCCCGGGGTGCCGAAGGCGGCGAGCAGGGCCAGCGCCGTGATGCCCATCGCCGCCGTGGCGCAGGTCCCGAAGAGCCACAGCATCGGCAGGTGGGAGGCGTCGATGCCGATGATGCCGAAGGCCGCGACCATCGCGAGGGCGGAGGTCAGCGCGGAGAGGGCGACCATGACCACGGAGGCGACCGCGAAGTGCCGGGTGCGGCTGATGTGCTGGGCGGGCGCGGTGCTGCGGAACGGGCCCTTCTCGCTGGCGACGTAGCCGAGCGCGGCGTCCACCTGGGTGTGGATCACGTTCGCGCCGAGCATGCCGCCCAGGACGAGGACGAGGGTGTAGAAGAAGGCACTCAGCCCGAGGCCGCTGTGCCCGCCGAGCGGGTGGCCCTCCTGGATCACGGCCTTGACGGGGTCGGTGATCATCAGCTGGGCCGCGGCGCCCGGGACGGCCTGGCGCCCGGTCTGCTGCGCGGCCTGCTGCTTCGCGAGCTGTTCGGCGAGCTGGTGGCCGACCTGGGTGGAGGTGGCCTGGACGACCTTGCGGTTGATCTCGGCCGCCATCGAGGAGCCGAAGCTGCCGGCCGCGGGGTTGGTCAGCACCGTGATGGTCGGGGGGTGCGGATCGTGCTGGGCCGGCCCGGCGAGGGCGGCGACCGTGGCGGAGAAGTCGTCCGGGATGACGAGCGCCCCGAACACCTTGTCCTTGCCCAGCAGGTCGTCCGCGGTGGCCCGGTCGACCTCTTTCCAGGAGACCTTGCCCTTCAGGTCGTCGGCTCCGGTGATCTGCGAGGCGATCTGCGCGCCGAGGTCGATCCGCTGACCGGCCACCTGAGCGCCGCGGTCAGCGTTGACCAGCGCGATCGGCATGTCCTTCGTCGAACCGACCGGGTCGTTGTTGGCGCCCAGGTAGAGCAGCGACAGGACGAACGACAGCAGGCCGAGGATCACCGCGGACGACAGCCACAGGCTCTTCCTGCGCAGCAGTCCGCGGGCGCTCACGCTCAGGACGCGGGGTGGCTCAGACATCAACGGTGCTCCGGTTGCGATATCGCGCCGTCGTGGCGCTCCGAGTGACGAAAGGACGTGGATTTCCAGCGTTTCAGCTGGCCATCCATCCAATTGATAGCTTCACTATCCAGCCCGATAGTGCCACTATCAGTAAGGGGAGTCCATTCGACGGCCTGCGAGACTGATCACAGACACCGAGTCCGAGCGAGAGTGCGCATGAAGATCTCCGACCTGAGCCGGCAGTCCGGGACCCCGGTCGCCACCATCAAGTACTACGTACGCGAAGGCCTGCTGCCCCCGGGTCGGCCCCTCGGCGCCACCCTCACGCTCTACGGCGACGAACACGTCCAGCGCCTGCGGCTCATCCGCGCCCTCACCGCCCGCGGCGGCCTGTCCATCGCCGCCACCCGCGACGTCCTCGCCGCGCTCGACCAGCCTCTCGACCCGCTCGCCACCCTCGGAGTCGTCCACTACGCCCTGCCCACCCCCGTCGACGCCGCCGAGACGGACGCCGTCGACGAGCAAGCGCACCGGATCGACGAGCTGCTCGACGCCATGGACTGGGACGTCTCCCAGGACTCACCACACCGCAGAGCCCTCGCCGCCAGCCTGATGGACCTCGACCGCCTCGGCGTCAACTACCGCACCGAAGACCTCCTGCCCTACGCCGAGGTCGCCGCCACCGCCGCCCGGCTCGACCTCGACCAGCTTGAGGACATCAAGGACCGCCTCCAGCTCGCCGAACACGCCGCCATCGTCGTCCTGCTCCTCGAACCGGTCCTCGCCGTCCTACGGCGCCTCGCCCAGGAACACGAATCCCACCGCCGCACCGCCTGGGCCCGCCCGGCCGAAGCCGCCGAACCCCACCCCGCCCGACCCCGACTCCCCCGCGATCCCGCGTGAGGGGCTCCACCGGCTTCGGCAGCGGCAGCGGCCCCGGCCCGGTGACCGGCCTGCCCGGCGATACCGCCCAGGAAGCGCCGGCCGACGTCGACATGTGGGTGTACGCGCTGGACGCGGACGGCAA
Organism: Kitasatospora sp. NPDC048286; assembly: GCF_043201735.1. Classification (NCBI taxonomy): domain Bacteria; kingdom Bacillati; phylum Actinomycetota; class Actinomycetes; order Kitasatosporales; family Streptomycetaceae; genus Kitasatospora; species Kitasatospora sp. NPDC048286. Next base: position 746,938 of record NZ_JBICZE010000003.1, on the reverse strand, counting down.
CGCGAGCGACCTCCGCACTCCGGCCGGTGGCCACCCGGCCCGCGCCCGCCGGCGGACCGGAGAGCTGGGTCTCCACACCCCGTAGGACGAAGGGTGGGGTGGTCACGGCATCCAGCCGCGTCCACCCCACCCGCCACGATGCTTCAGGGCCTCAGTGGTCGAACCCCACGTGGCAGTGGTCGTGGTGGGTGTCGTCGGTGAAGAACTGGTTCCCGGCGCCCTGGAGCGCCACCGGACCGCCCACGTTGTACGAGCCGGCGGAGGCCGCGTCCCGCATGAAGGAAGCGATCAGCTGCCGGGACGTCCCCGGGTCGACCACCGCCAGCCCGTCGATCCGCCAGACGTCGAAGGCCCGGCCCAGCGGATGGTCGCTGGGCCGGGTCGTGCCGAAGACGTCCAGCGGGTGGCCGGTCCGCACCACGCTCACCGAGAGCGTGTACGGGCCGGCCAATCGCAGCATCGCCTCCAGCACGCTGTCGTGGACGGTGCCGCTGCGCAGGTCGGCGGCGGCCTCCGGCGGCAGCTCGATCCGGGGCTCGGCCAGCACCCGGGCCACCGCGGGCGGCGGCGCGGCGGCGGCCGGCCCGGCGTCCCCCGGGCGCAGGTCGGTGACGGTCCAGCGCGGCTCGGCCCGGCCGAGCCGGACGTCCACCGTGGTGCCGCCCTCGACCACCGAACCGTCCGGGCCGCGCCGCCACTGACGACAGACCACCAGCACGCTCGCCGAGTCGTCGAGGATCCCGCCGTACTGGGCGACGATCACCTCCAGGCTGGCCTCGGTCGCCGCCGGGGCCAGCGGGCCCGCCTGGTCGGCCAGCGCGGGCGGCAGGCCGAGCGCCGCCACCCGGGCGCGGGCCGCCTCCACGCCCTGCCCGCCGGGCGGCCAGGCGCCGAGCGCGGCGACCAGTTCGACGGCGCGGCGCTTGACGTCGGGCTGGATCTCGCCGGGGCCGGGCTGCCAGAGGGGCGGCTGGGGCAGCGGAGTGGGTGTCGGTGTCGGTGTCTCGGTGGGCCGTTCGGCGGGAGTCCCGGCCGGACTCGTCGCCGGGTTCGCGGTCGGGCTCGTGGCCGTCGGCTGCGGCCTGGTGCCTCCAGTACACCCCGCCGTGCCCAGCACCAGCGCCGCCGCACCCGCCCGCAGGATCCCGCGTCGCCCCGGGCCCCGGCCACCGTCTCCACCCGTCATGCCGTCAGTATGCGGCCCCGGGCGGCCCGGTGCTGGGGGCGGGCTATTGCCGTTCCGGGGGCAGTAGGCCGTAGCCCTCCTCGGTCCGCACGATCCAGGAGGGCTCGCCGAGCTTCACCCTCAGCACCGCCGTCAGGTACCTCAGCTCGTGGGTGTGGAACGGCGTGCCGTAGACCTTCCACATGATCGCCTCCGGCTCGTGCACGCCCTCGCCCAACTCGATCAGGCCGCACAGCAGTTTGACGTCGGAGCGATTCAGCCGCGCCTCGCGGCCGTCCACGGTGACGAGGCGGGTGTCCAGGTCGACGACGAGGCGCCCGTCGAAGGCGGTCAGCGAGCCCCGCGACTCCGGCACCACACCGAAACGCTCGCGGATCCACTCCGCCACGACCCGGTCGTCCGCCGGCTGGGCGGCCCGCGCCGCGTTCTCCTCCACCACGCCGGGCAGCCTAACCGGCGGCGCCCGACACCGACCAGACCGCGTTCCGACCGGGCGGGAGGAGCACCCCGATCACCCCTCCCCCAGCGGTGCCGGCGGCGCCAGCAGCGCCTCCGCCGAGGCCGTCCGGGCGTAGAGCACCCATCTCCCCGCCCGGTGGGCGCTGACCAGCCGGGCCTCCCGCAGGGCCGTCAGGTACTGCGAGACGGCCGAGGGCGAGAGTCCGGTGCGCCGGGCGAGTTCGGCGAGCAGGGCGTACGCCGGGCCGAGCGCCGCCAGCCGGGGTCGTACCTGCTCCGTCCAGGGCCGGTGGACGGGGTGGGCGAGCCCCGAGCGCAGCAGCCGCAGGCTCGGCCCGACCTCCCACATCGGCGAGACCGCGAAGCGCATCCGCGCCAGGTCGCCCGCCGTGAACAGCAGCTCGGCCGCCACGCCCCACCCCCGTGGATTCACACATGTTCGAATCGTTGGCGGTCAGGCTAGTGCAGTGGAGATCATCATGGGCATGACTTCGAACGCCGTCGTGAACACCCCCGCCACCGCCGCCTCCGGTACCGCCACCGCCACCTCCGGTACCGCCCCTGTCACCGCCGCCGCCTCCGGCACCTGGAAGCTCGGCGACCGCACCGTCCACCGGATCGGCTTCGGCGCGATGCGCCTGCCGCAGACCGGCCCGGCGCTCGTCCCGCACGCCGTCCCGCGCGACCGCGAGCAGGCACTGCGGGTGCTGCGCCGCGCCGTCGAGCTGGGCGTCGACCACATCGACACCGCCGCCTTCTACTTCTCCCCGCTGCGCTCCGCCAACGAGCTGATCAACCGGGCGCTCGCGCCGTACTCCGACGACCTGGTGATCGCCACCAAGGTCGGCCCCGGCCGCGGCCTCGACGGCGAGTGGGTCGAGCACGCCCGCACCCCCGAGCGGCTGCGCGCCCAGGTCGAGCAGAACCTGCGCCAGCTCGGCCGCGACCACCTCGACCTGGTGAACCTGCGGATCCTCGGCACCGACTCGGTCGCCGAACGCTTCGGCGCGCTGGCCGAGTTGCGCCAGGCCGGACTGATCCGGCAGCTCGGCCTCTCCAACGTCCACCCGCACCAGCTCGCCGAGGCGCAGACCATCGCGCCGGTGGTCTGCGTGCAGAACCCGTACGGCATCGGCGCCACTCCGGAGCAGGACGAGCTGCTGCGGATCTGCGGGGAGCAGGGCATCGCCTTCGTCCCCTTCTACGCGATCGCCGGAGCCGGACGGCAGGACGGCGCCGGCGAGACCGAGCCCGCCCAGGTCCTGGCGGTGGCCGAGGCCCGCGGGGTGAGCACCGCACAGGTACGGCTGGCCTGGACGCTGCACCGCGGCCCGCACGTGTTGGCCATCCCGGGCACCGGGGACGTGGCGCACCTGGAGGACAACATCGCCGCCGGGGCGCTGCGGCTGTCGGCGCAGGAGCTGGCGCTGCTGGACGAGGCCCACGCGGGCTGAGGGCTTACCGGCTTGGGCGGACGGGCTCACACGCTGACGGGCTCACAGGCTGACGGGCTGGGGCGGAACCGGGCGCCGCCCGCCGCGCGTCGCCCCGGGGAAAGTCGATCTTCGTCCACCGCGAGGAGTCCCCGAACATGACCGACCTTGCCACCCGCTACCTCTACCTGGCCCGCCACGGTGAGGCCGCCTCCGAAGGCGACGGCAGCGGCCTCACCGCCGCCGGACGCCGGCAGGCCGCCCTGCTGGGCCGACGGCTGGCCGGCCGGCCGATCTCGCTGCTGCACCACGGCCCGCTGCCCCGGGCGGCGGAGACCGCGCGGCTGGTCGCGGAACAGCTGACCGGCGTGCGGACGCAGCAGTGCGAGGAGGCCGGCGACTTCGTGCCGTACGTTCCCGAGCGGGAGGAACTACCCGAGGACAGCGCCGAGTTCGTGCTGGACCGTCTCTCGGCCACCACGGCGGAGGAACGGGAGGAGGGTGCCCTGCTGGCCCGGCGGGCCGTCGAGCGGTTCACCGGGCCGGTGCCGGGCGGCGAGGAGCGGCACCAACTGGTCGTCACCCACGCCTTCCTGGTCGGCTGGCTGGTCCGGCACGCCCTGGACGCCCCGGCCTGGCGCTGGCTCGGCGTCAACGCCGCCAACGCGGCACTGACCGTCCTGCGCTACACGCCCGGTCGACCGCCCGCCGTGCTGCTCCTCAACGACCAGGGCCACCTCCCGGAGGAGCTGCACTGGACCGGCTACCCGCCCCAACTCCGGTGCTGACAAAGGGCGGAGGGCCGATCTGCGGCACCCGCCGGGCCCGTCGACAGGAATATGCAGACCGGCCTACCATCGCCGCATGGGAGTCAAGGGTGAGGCGACCAGGGCTCGACTGATCGCCGGAACCAGGGAACTGGTCGAGGCGCAGGGCTACTTCGGCACCGGACTCAACCGGATCGTGGCCGCCACCGGCGCCCCGCGCGGCTCGCTCTACTTCCACTTCCCCGGCGGCAAGGACCAGTTGGTGGCCGCCGCGCTCACCCAGGCCGGTCAGGAGGTCCAGGCGCTGCTCACCGGCCCGGCCACCGAGGGCGCCGACACCGCCAGCCTCGCCGAGCGGCTGATCGAGGCCTTCGCCGAACGCCTGGAGCGCTCGGACTACACCAGCGGCTGCCCGATCGCCACCGTCGCCCTGGAGGTGGCCGGCACCAATGAGGCCCTGCGGACGGTCTGCGCCGAGCTGTACGCGGGCTGGCAGCAGCTCCTGGCCGACCGACTGGAGGCCGAAGGCTGCGACCCGGCGGCAGCCCGGGCCGCAGCCGGGCAGGCACTCGCCCTACTGGAGGGCGCCGCCCTGCTCGCCGCCGTCCGCCGCAGCCGCGAACCACTCGAGCACGCCCGGTCCGCCGTCCGGCACCTGCTCGGCGGCGACCGGACGGTCCTCGCCGCCACCCCCAGCCGTCCATCCACCTTGTAGAGGACGGCTCCGGCACACCGTGACGCCGGCGCAGGACGTCGGCCCCGCCGACTTCCTGCGCGCGACGAGGCCCACTCGACCAGCGAGGTGCGACGACGGGCGCGCGGACTGCGAGGCGTGAGGCCCCCTGGCGTGACACTCCCCACCGGAAGATGACTCGCCGTCGGTTTCGCAACCTGGGCGGCGACGGCACGGCTGAGGCCCGGCCCCGCACGGGCGGGGCCGGGCAGCAAGCACCTGACGGGCAGCGAACGGAGGCCATCCCCGGCGTTCTCCGACCGCGGGCTCCCCCCGTCGGTCCAACCATCGTGCCGACGACCCCCGGCCGGTGTCGCCCTCCTTCGGCGTCACCCGAATCACGGACAATCGGGACCTCCTCCGCGCACCGCCCGAAATCCCCTTGCCGCGGCGTGAGCATCGCCGAAGCGCCAGCCGTCGAACTCGTCGAGTCAGCGCCGGCCCAACACCCCGCAGGAGGGCTCGCGTTGGTGGTCTGCGGGGTCGAGGAGCACGCCCTCGGGTGGATCGTCTCCGCGAACAGCGCCGAGTTCGCCCGGACCCGTGGCCGGCGGGACGCGCTCACAGGCGGCGAGCCCTGTCTGGTGGACCGGCAGGACGAGAGCGTCCACCAGGTTCCCACCACCACGTTCCCCCTCCGGCAGGTCAAGGGGACCCGGCCGCCCGCCCCCTGGCGGCGCAGGACGGGGCCGTCGCCGCGATGGCCCATCTGCGTCGAGAGGCGCGCCTCCCGCTGGCCAGGGCGTACCTGCCGGCCGTACGGGAAGGGGCCGAGCCGCCCGAGGAGTTGGCCGATCTCACCGAGGAGGAGGAGGAGGTCGCCCGCCCGCCACTGTCGATCGAGACCGTCCGCCCGGGCCGCGGCTGAGCGGCTACCCCTCCCGCTCGAAGAGCAGCGCCGTCCAGTGGACCCCGTCCCGGCCGTGCAGGTCGGGGCGAGCAGCGCGGTGCAGGAGGCGCAGGCCGTGGTCGGCGGCGAGGGTGACGGTGGGCTCGGGCGGGAGGTCGAACATCCGGCGGCCGGGCGGGACGGGGCCGTGGCGCAGGGTGAGGGCGAGACGGCCGGCGGGAGCGAGGAGGCGGCTGAGGGCGGCCATCGCGGGCGGACGCTCGGCGGGGGCGAGGTGCATCCAGACGGCGGTGAGCAGGACGAGGTCGTAGCGCCGGCCCTCGGCGACGAGCAGCGGCAGTTCGGGCAGCGCGTCGGCGACCCAGCGGACACCGGAGCCGGCGTGCAACCGCTCGCCGACGGCACGGAGTTCGGGGGTGGGCTCGGCGGCGACCACCCGGTGGCCGAGGGCGGCGAGGGCGGCGGCGTCCCGGCCGGTGCCGGCGCCGATGTCGAGGACGGAGCGGGGTGGGGCCGGGTACAGGTGGTGCAGGTCGCGGTGCACCTCGGCGAAGGTCACGCCCTCGTACTGGACGGCGAGTTGCTCCGCCGCCTCGCCGTAGCCCCGCGTCCCGGCCGGCTGGTCCACCCGCTCCGGCCCGTTCACCGCGCCTCCCGGACGGCCACCGCGTCGCCGGCGGCGGCCGCGCCGGCGAAGAAGTCCCGCAGCTCGCGCAGGTCGTGGACGACGAGCGCCGCCCAGGCCTCGGACCAGGGCGTCGGGTAGCCGAGGTACGCGACCGTACGGGCGAGCACGCTGTCCTGCTGGCGGACGAGTTCGCCGAGCGCCGAGCCGCGCAGGAAGGCGGCGGCCGTCGCGACCTGTTCGGGGCGCAGCACCGGCATGGCGCCGCCCCGCGGTGCCCCGCCGGGCAGCGCCCGGTCCGGCCGAGCCTCGCCCGGCCGGTGACATCGGCCGCCGTAGACGGGCAACCGGGCGGCCGGGTCGGGGTGCAGACCGTTCTCGGTGAGCGCGAGTTCCATCAGGACGGCGGTGCGCCGCACGCCGAGGGCGAGGCCCGCGGCGGCCATCCGGTCGTAGCGGACGTCGCGGTCGCGGGGCACGAGTTCGCCGAGTTCCTCCGGCGAGCAGGCGTCCACGGCCTGACCCGGCAAGCGACACCAGAAGTGATCCACACTCACCCGCTCAGCGTAACGGGGTCGGCAACCCCCGCGACTTGGGCCTGTCTCTTGGATTTTCGCGGACCCGGCAAGGATCCAAGAGACAGGCCCTGGTTCAGGCCTCGCCGGGGTGCCAGCGGGGCCATTCCCAGGGGTGGTCGACCCAGTGGACCCGCTGGGGGTCGCGTGGGTCGAGGTCGGGGAAGAGCTGGTGGACGCGCGGCTCGAACTCTTCCCGTTCGAGCGGTTCCCAGCCGTGGCCCTCGAAGCGGACGAGGCGGTAGCGGCTGTCGGCCCGGAGCTCGGCCACCTCGACCAGGGGTTTGGACGTGCTGTTGGTCTCCATGCCCCCAGCATGTGTCGCGCTGGCAATCAACGCCCGTCCAAACCCCTCTTCCGGGTCATATCCCGGCGTCGGTGCGCTCGTTGAGCACGGAAACGTTCGAGGGGGGCCGCTGGAAGGACGAGCACATGACTGGGCAGCCCACCGGAGGGCAGTGGCAGTGGCCGCAGAACGCTTGGCAGCCGCCACCGGTCCCGACGAATCCGCTACCGCCGTGGTCCACTCCCGAGCCGCCGAGGCGTCTGTCGCGCAAGGCCTGGACGGCCGCGATGGTCGGGACGGGAGCCGTGCTGGCCTCCGTCCTGGTGATGTGCGGGCCGGGGCCGGGGGACGAGACCGGCGTGACGGCGCTACCGGAGGCCTCGCCCTCCGCCGCGGACCCGACGGCGCAGTTGCTGCCGGCCTCCCCCTCCCCGGCCACGCCGGCGCCGTCCCCGCTGCCGCCGCCCACCCTGGGGACGGCGGTGCCGGTGGACGGGCCGAGCGTGGCCGCGCCCGCGGCCGGTGCGGGGGCCGGTGGGGGGGCCGCCGCGACGCCCGACGCCCAGCACGCCTCGGCGAGCGCGCATCCCCGGCCGGGGCACAGTCCGCACGCGTCGGCTCCGGCCCGTGGCCCGTCGGGCACTGCCGCCCCGGCGAGTGCCGGGGCGGGTTCGGGCGGCGGCCGGAGCACCATCTGCGATCAGGCCGAGCGGGCGGGCCACTGGCCGGTCGGGTCGGACTCGGCCCGGCTCTGCCGCAACATCTACGGCTGAGTCCACGGCTGGGCCGACGGCGGCCCCGGGGCCACGGACGCGGCCTGACCGGTCGGGCCGGCCGGAGCGGCCTGACCGGTCGAAGCGGCCTGACCCGCCGGGGCGACCGGGGCCCCCGCCGCCCCCAGCAGCCCCCTGTCCAGCCGGGGTGCCAGCACCCGCGCCAGGGTGTCGGTGATGTGCCCGGTGTCCCGGTACAGCACCACGCCCTCCAGCACGGCCGGGCAGGAGGGCCCGGTGCCGGGGCAGAGCAGCGGGCCGAGGTCGAGGGTCCGCACCCCGTACCGGGCCGCGAGGCCGCCGTCCAGCACCGGGTCGGGCTCGAAGGCGGTGTCGCGCGGGAAGAAGCAGGCGTCCGAGCGCCCGTCGGAGGCGGCCAGGCAGGTGGGGATGTCCTTGCCGGGCATCGGGGTGTCGCCGAGGTAGGCGAGCGGGGCGCCGAGCGCGGTGAGTCGGTCCAGGGTGCGGGTCCAGCCCTCGGTGCGCTCGGCCTGGGTGCCGTAGCGGTTGAGGCCGGCCATCAGGACGAGGCGAGGCCTGGGTCCGGAGGCCAGTCGGGTGAGGGTGTTCTCGCGCCAGCGGTCGCACTCCTCGAAGGTGCGGCCGAGCACGTTGTTGCGCACGGTGAGGGTGGCCAGCGGGCAGCCGGGCTTGACCAGGACCTCCAGGGCCCAGTGCCGCTGCTCGGCCAGGGCGAGGCCCGCGGAGATCCACTGCCCGGCGTGGGAGTCGCCGAGCAGCACGATCCGGTCGGGGCTGTCCTCGGCGCCGAAGAGGCAGCGCGGGCTGCTGTCGGCGTTGAGCGGGATCTCGCAGCCCTTGCCGGGCGGGAAGTCCTCCCGGGCCCGGGCCAGCGAGGGTGTCAGGGCGAGCACCCGGGTGCCGGGGGCGAGCAGCAGCGGGCCGTCGGCGGCTCCGGCGGGGGCCGCCACGGGCCCGGAGGAGGGGTCGCCGAGCGCGCGCACGGTGCCGCCGCCGAGGGTGAGCGCGGCGATCAGCGGGATGACCAGGGCGCTGGCGCCGACCGCGAGCCCGCGCCGGGGTGCCGGGCTGCTGCCGTACCGCAGCGGCTGCTCGACCAGGCGCAGGGTGAGCCAGGCGGGCAGCGCGGCGGCGACGGTGAGGGCGAGCAGGGTGGTCCAGGGCAGCGCGCCGTACCGGGCCTGCGCGATGGTCAGCACCGGCCAGTGCCACAGGTACCAGGCGTAGGAGAGGCGTCCGGCGGCGCGCAGCGGGCGGGTGGCGAGCAGCCGTCCGGCGTCGGCGGTGCGGAGGGTGCCGGGGGCGCCGTGCCCCGCGAGCAGGACGGCGGCGGTGCCGAGGACGGGCAGCAGCGCGGCGGTGCCGGGGAACGGGGTGTCGCGGTCGTACAGGATCACCGGCGCGATTACGGCCGCGAGGCCCAGCCACCCGAGCGTCCGCAGCGACCACCGCGTCGACCAGCGCACCGGACGCCGCTCGGTGCGGGCGGCCAGCGCCGGGCCCGCCAGCGCCGCGCAGGCGCCGGCCGCGAACTCCCAGAGCCGGCTGCCGGTGGAGAAGTAGGCGAGCGGCGCGGAGCTGTCCGTCCAGCGCAGGCAGAGCGCCAGCGAGACGGCGCCGACGGCCACCGTGGCGAGGGTGGTCGCCAGGGTGCGGCGGCGCCCGTGCAGGTGGCGGGCGAGGCCGAGCAGCAGGACGCCCCAGAGCAGGTAGAACTGGTTCTCCACGCCCAGCGACCAGAAGTGCTGCAGCGGGCTGGGGTCGCGTTCGGCGGCCAGGTAGTCGGTCTGCAGGCCGACGAAGCGCCAGTTGGCGAACTGGCCGGCGGAGGCGATCAGGTCGCGGGCGAGGTCGGTGCCGCGCAGCGGGTCGAGCAGGGCGCCGCCGGCGACGGCGGTGGCGACCAGCACGGTGGCGGCGGCGGGCAGGATGCGCCGGGCGCGGCGGGCGGCGAAGTCCCACAGGCCGAGCGGGCGGCCGATGAGCAGGCCGGTGATCAGGAAGCCGGAGATGACGAAGAAGACGTCGACGCCGACGAAGCCGCCGGCCAGGCCGGGGACGGCGGAGTGGAAGGCGAGGACGGAGAGCACGGCGACGCCGCGCAGCCCTTCGATGTCGGGGCGGAAGGCGGTGCGCCGGCGGTCCGGTCCGCTCCCGGAGACGGTGGCGGGCCGCGGGACGGCGGGTGCCCGGTCGACCCGGACGACGCCGGGCAGCAGGTCGGCGGGTGGGGCGGAGGCGGCGGCGGACGCCGCCGAGGACGAGACGGTGGACGCGGCGGTGGACGCGGCGGAGGGCGACGAAGGCGGTACGGCCGTTGACACGGCGGTGCTCCTTGCAGGGCTGGCAGCGGTTGTCGGGCCGCCGGGCCGATGGGGCGGCCGGGCGGTGTCCGCGCCGGTGGGGCGACGCGCAAGGAAACGCAACGATCGAGCGGTACGGGGCTTCTGACGGAGCGTCAGAAGATCAGCGGGTCGGCCCAGCCGGAGGCCAGCAGCCCGCACAGCAGCAGCACGGCGGTGACGGCGACGGCCTCGGCCCGTCCGAACCGGAGCTCGGAGCGGCCCGGTGCGGGTGCGGCGACCTCGCCGACGGGCGTGCCCTTTCCGCCGGTCCCGTTCAGCAGCGGCCACAGCTCCCGGATCAGCGGGACCATGGTGTACGCGGTGAGCGCGAGCAGTCCGGCGAGCGCCCAGTACGGCCGCCAGCCGTACAGCAGCGCGGCCCGGACCAGTCCGGCGGCGCCGGCGAGGACGACGAGCCCGAGCCAGCCGACCCCGATCCGGGCGACGGTGCGGGCGAGCGAACTGCCGCCGGACACGGCACCGGTGGGCACCCAGTCGGCCGAGCGGCGGCGCAGCGCGTGCGCGATGGCGACCACGTGGCAGAGCCCGCCGAGGAGTTGGACCCGGGTGACCTCGAAGCGCCAGCGGGTGCGGGACATCGCGGGCAGCAGCACCAGGGCGACCCAGATCGGCGGCAGGAACGGCAGCACCTGCCAGGGCCGGATCTCCTCGGGCCGGAAGAACAGCATGATCAGGGCGGGCAGCGGCACGGCGAAGACGTTCACCGCGCTGGTGACGTAGCCGAGGATGCCGTTCCAGAAGCAGAGCCGGGCGGATCGGGAGAGCGGCCCCCGGCGGAAGTCCGGGTCGCGGACCAGGGCCAGGGAGCCGAGGCACCAGCGGTACTGCTGGCTGATGAAGGCGGGCAGGCCGGTGGGCGACATGCCCTTGGCGACCAGCGCGGGGACGTAGCGGGTGGCCCATCCGGCGCGGGCGAGGGCGAGGCCGGTGTAGAGGTCCTCACTGTGGTCGATCTCGGCGAAGCCGCCGATCCGCTCGAGTGCGGCGCGGCGGTAGAGGGCGTTGGTGCCGCAGCAGACGGTGCCGTCCTGCGCGTCCCGGGAGGGCTGGATCCAGCGGTAGAAGATCTCCTGGGTGGCTCCCGCGGCGCGTTCGAGCCAGGACATGTCGGCGTCCGTGTCGAAGCACTGCGGGCTCTGCACGATGCCGACCCCGGGGTTGTCGAGGTAGGGCACCAGGTGGTGCAGGAAGTCGGGGCGGGGGCAGAAGTCGGCGTCCAGGACGGCGACGATCTCGCCGGCGCCCTCGGCGAGGCCGTGGTTGAGGTTGCCGGCCTTCTTGAACCGGCCCCGGTCGGGGCGGGCGCGGTACTGGAAGCCGTAGGACTCGGCGAGTTCGCGGACCTCGGGGCGGTCGGCGTCGTCGAGGACCAGGACGGTCAGTTCGCCGGGCCACCGGACGGCCGCGGTGTGCCGGTAGGCGTTGTCCAGGACGGCCAGTGGTTCACCGGCGGTCGGCAGCAGCAGGTCCACGCTCGGGGCGCGGGCGGGGTTCCAGGCGCGTAGCAGCAGGTCGTGCGAGTCGCGGGTGAAGCGCCGGGCGCGCTGGCCGTCGGCGAGTGAGAGCAGCCAGGTGGCCGCGTTGAGCAGGGTGAGCGCCAGGAACGGCCAGAGCAGCGGCTTGCTGAGGGCGAACAGGCCGAGCGTGGCGGTGGCTCCCGCGTAGGAGAGGGTGGCGCAGAGCAGCACCCAGCGGCGCTGCGGGCCGAAGTACCAGTAGAGCTCCTCGTCGTCGGGCGGGCCGGGCAGTCGGTTGTCGTCGGGGTCCGCGGGTGTCCGGCGCGGACCGGCGTCGGGTGCGGGCATGGCGGTGCCATGGAGTGCGGGCATGCGGAAATGGCCCCCCTGGGCAGCGGGCGGAACGTGGCCGTTCGCGCCCAGCCTCTCACATTGGCCTAGACCAATAATGAACGAGGTATGACTTCTCCACATCGCCCCAGCTCACCGACTTGACGGTACGTCACCTGCGGAAATCCGCTCCGGCGGAACTGAACCCTCCCCCGGGGGCGAGCCGTTTCCGACCGCTGTCAACTCCCTTCGCGGCCACCGGTTCAGCACCGCCGCAGCCGTCAACTTCCGCACACGGACATCCGTCCACTCATGACCCAGCCTTCAACTCCTTGACGAGGTGGGCGAACCGGAGGTCCGGCCGCAGGGGAATGCCGAAGCGCTCGTCGCCGTACGGGAACGGGCTGAACTCGCCGGTGCGCCGGAAGCCGCGCCGCTCGTACCAGGCGATCAGGTCGGCGCGCTGCTCGATCACCGTCATCTCCATCGCGCCGACGCCCCACTCCTCGGCGGCCAGCCGCTCCGCCTCGGCCAGCACGGCCCGTCCGATGCCGCCGCCCTGGAGCCCGGGACGCACCGAGAACATGCCGAAGTAGGCCAGCCCGCCACGCCGTTCCAGCTGGCAGCAGGCCACCGGCTCGCCGTCCAGCTCGGCCAGCAGCACCAGCCCGTCGGGGTGGCGCAGGGCCTCGGTGACGGCCTCCGGGTTGGTGCGCCGGCCGTCCAGCAGGTCGGCCTCGGTGGTCCAGCCGGCCCGGCTGGACTCGCCCCGGTAGGCGGACTCGACCAGCGCGACCAGCGCCGGGACGTCGGCGGGCGTGGCGGGCCGGAACGCGGGCTCCCCGGCGGGACGGGCGGAGTCGGCGGCGGTCTCGGGCATGGCGGGTCCTCTCCTCACGTGCGGGGCCGCCCGTGGTGGCCGACCCGCGGGCATCGTCGCACAGCGGCGACCGCACCCCAGCACCCCGGGGGCCCTCCCGCCGTCGGCCCGGCCACCGCGCCCGGCACCGCCTCCGACACCGCGGCCGGCACCGCCTCCGCGCGCGTTCCGGGCCGCCGGAAACGGGCAGGACCGGCAACGCCGGTTGCCGGTCATGGGGCCCCGACACATCTGACATGCGTTCACTATGTGAAAAAAGATGCCTGGTGGCGGTGCCAGGTACATGGCTACTCTGCGGTACGGCCGATCAGACCCCGGCCGTACCGGGTCATTTCGACCTTCCCCACGCTCGGACCAGAGGAGTGCTCATGCCCCGCTCTTCCCGCTCCGCCCGCCCCACCGGCACCGACAGACCGGCCCGCCGCCTGCCCGCGCTGGCCGCCCTCGCCGCCGCGACCGCCCTGGTCGCCGGTGCGGCCGCCCCCGCGTACGCGGCCGAACCCGCCCCTGTCGCCCCCGTGGCCGAAGGCCGCCCCGGCTTCCACCCCGAGCAGGACTTCGCCGGCTCCACCGTCGCCGCCCGCGAGGGCCGCGGCGCCGCCGCGCCGTTCGCCTCCCTCGCCGCCACCCAGACCCCCGGTCTGGACGTCTCCAGCTACCAGGGCAACGTCAACTGGTCGTCGGTGGCCGCCAACGGCGCCAAGTTCGCCTACGTCAAGGCGACCGAGGGCACCGGCTACACCAACCCCTCCTTCGCCCAGCAGTACAATGGCTCGTACAACGCCGGCCTGATCCGCGGCGCCTACCACTTCGCGCTGCCGAACTCCTCCTCCGGCGCCACCCAGGCCAACTACTTCGTCAGCCACGGCGGCGGCTGGTCCGCCGACGGCAAGACCCTGCCGCCCGCGCTGGACATCGAGTACAACCCCTACGGCGCCACCTGCTACGGCCTCAGCCAGAGCGCCATGGTCAGCTGGATCCGCGACTTCAGCAACACCGTGCACTCCCGCACCGGCCGCTACCCCACCATCTACACCACCACCAACTGGTGGACCCAGTGCACCGGCAACAACGGCGGGTTCGGCACCACCAACCCGCTCTGGATAGCCCGCTACGCCTCCTCCGTCGGCACCCTGCCGAACGGCTGGGGCTACCAGACCTTCTGGCAGTTCGCCAACGCCGGCACCTTCCCCGGTGACCAGAACTACTTCAACGGCGCGGCCGACCGCCTCCGCGCCCTCGCCCTGGGCTGATCCACCGACCGTCGGACCCCCGTCGCCGAGGCGGGGGTCCGACGGATCCGCGACGTCCGGAGCCGGGGCGGGTCCGGATCGAGGGAGACCCGGAGTCAAGGGAGGTCCGGAGTCAAGGGGGGCCGCGTCAGAGCGCCTTGAGGCCGTCCAGCAGCCCCTGGCCGCCGGGGCTGCCGAGGCCGGTGCACGCGTCCCAGTCGGGCCCGGAGGCGTACGCGCCGTTGCTGCCCCGGGTGATGTCCCGCAGGACGCCGGTCGCGAACTTCGTGTACAGCAGCGGGTCGAGGAAGCCGACCTGGGCGGAGCCGGGCAGGCCCTGGTTGATCCGGGCGAGCAGCGCGGACCACATCGGGGCGGCGGCGCTGGTGCCGCCGATCTGGTTGAAGTGCATGCCGTCGACGCTCGGGACGACCACGCCGGTCTGCGGGTCGGCCAGCGCGGACACGTCGGGCACGCCGCGCCCGTGCGCGTGCGGAGGGTCGGCCGAAGGCGGCACGTCGGCGCCGGACTGGTACGCGGGCACCGGGAAGACCGCGCTGATGCCGCCGCCCGTCCGGCTGCCCGGGCCGTCGTCCCAGCAGACCTCGCTGACGACCTGCCCCTGGCGGACCACCAGGCGGGTGCCGCCGACGCCGAGCACGTGCGGGCTGGAGGCGGGGAAGTCGGCGTGGGCGCGCTCGTCGTCGACCTGGTCGCGGGAGCCGTCGTCACCCGAGGCGCAGCAGACGCTGATGTTCTTCTCGGCCGCGCCGGCGCAGGCGGCGTCCACCCGCTTCATCGCCCCGATCGTCCACCGGCTGCCGACGGTGGCCTCGGGGTTGCCGTAGCTGCAGGAGATCACCGTGGGCCGGTTCTCGGTGTCGTTGACGATCCGGGTGATCAGGTCGACCCAGCCCTGTTCGGTGAACCGGCTGAAGTAGACGACGATCTTCGCCTTGGGGGCGAGGGCACCGACGACGGCCAGGTCGAGCATGATCTCGCCGCTGCTGTCGGCCGTCTCGAAGTCGGAATCCTGCCCCGGGTCGTTGCCGGGGGTGCCGACGCCCGGGATCACCACGTTGGTGATGTCCGGCATGTCCTGGTGGAGGACGTTGACGAAGTAGTTCCTCAGGGCGTCCAGCGAGTAGCCGCCGGACGGGACGCCGGGCGGCGTCTCGCCGTTGAAGGCGAGGACGGCGATGCACTGCCCGCTCCCGTCGGTGCCGGTCGGGTAGGCGTACGGCGCCTGGAGCTGCGGCGGGAGGAAGGCTCCCGGCCGGACCGTCGCGGCGGTGTGCGCCACCGGGGCGGCGTCGGCGGGCCGGCGGATCAGCAGGCGGCTGCCGATCGGCCGGTCGTCCAGGCCGAAGACGTGGCTGACGATGCCGTCCAGCTCCGCGGGGACGAAGATCTGGCCTACCCGGCCGCGGTAGGTGCGGGGATTGCCCTTGGCGTCCTGGTAGCGGTAGCGGGCCAGGGTCACCTGGAAGGCGTCCGAGACGTCCCGGGTGGTGCCGGTCAGCTGGACGCTGCGGGCCAACGGGTTCGGGTTCTCGACCTTGAGGCCGTGCTCGGCGGCGAAGGCCTCGACCGCCTTGAGGTCGGTGTCCAGCCACCGGTGGGTGGCGGCGTACTGGTCGTCGGTGGGCAGGACGCGCCGGGTCGGCGCCTGGAGCGCCAGCTCGTAGACGTCCGGCCGCGGCTGCGCGGCGGGGTCGCGGCGCAGGTAGACGGTGACGGTCAGGGGTGTCTGGGGGTGGGCCGGTCCGATGGCCCGCGCTCCGTCGAGCGGAACGCGGGAGCTGTCCGGCAGCGCCACGTAGTGGTTGGTCGACATGATCGCTCCAGCGGTCGGGTCTGCGCCGGGAGCTCGCGACTCTGGGTCGTGTGCTTTCGACTGTCCGCATACGGCACACGCTTATGTCGTATGCGTACAGCGTCCTCCGGGGGCCAGGTGGCGTCAAGGGGCGCCGAGGGAGCGTCAGGGGGGCGGCGCCCCCGGCCGGGACCGGGGGCGCCGCCAGGGGTGGCGGGCCGCTCAGCCGTCGATGCGGTGCTGGCTCCAGAAGGAGGTCAGGTCCACGGTGGTCGCGGCCTGGGCCGCGGCCTTGAACTCCGCGGTGGTGGAGACGCCGTACCAGTGCGCCTGCGCGTAGTTCCGCAGCAGCGTGGTCATCGCGGTGTCGCCGATCGTCCGGCGCAGGTCGTGCAGGGCGCACTTGCCGTAGCCGTAGACGACCGTGGAGTAGCGGGAGGAGTTGGCGTCCCAGTACGCCATCGAGTTGGTGATCCGCTCCGCCGAGGAGGCCCAGGAGACGCTGTTCCAGCAGTTGTTGCCGGTCTTGCCGAGGGCGAGGTCGGTGGCGTAGTCGGTGAAGGCCTCGTCCAGCCAGGGGCCGTTGTACTCGTCGTCGCCCACGATGCCGTACCACCACTGGTGGCCGATCTCGTGGGTGAGCGCCGTGGTGCTGACCAGGTCGAGGACGAAGCCCGGGTACTCCATGCCGCCGAACCAGAAGTTGTTGTCGATCACCGCGTCCAGTTCGCCGTACGGGTAGGCGCCGAAGCGCTGGGCGTGGGCGTCGACCGCCGAGGTCGCGGTGGAGAGCATCGACGCGGAGTCGGAGGAGCTGATCCCCGCCACCGAGTAGACGTTGACCTTCACCCCGGCCGCGGAGGTGCCGGAGATCCTGGTGAACGGTCCGGCGCCCCAGGCGAAGTCGCGGACCTTGCTCGCGGTCGCCTTGGTGACGGTCCGTCCGGCCGTGCCGGGGGTGTCCACCGAGGTGCCGGTCGCGGGCACCAGCAGGCCGGTCGGGTGGTCCAGGGTGACGGTGAAGTCCGAGGCCACCGAGTAGAAGGACTCGCCGTTGTTGGTGTACGGGTCGAGGTGCCAGCCGGCCGCGTCCCGTATCGCCAGGACGGGCAGGGCGTTGCCGAGGAAGTTGTACGCGCCGTCGTGGCCGAAGCGGTCCGCGCCGCTCGGCACGGTGATGCCGAGGTCGAAGCCGACGGTGCCGCTCTGGCCCTGCGCGAGCGGGGCCGGCAGGGTGATCTTGAGCGCGGTGCAGTTCACCGTGAGCGGGGAGGGCGTGCCGCCGGTCACGTTGGTCACCGTGATCGGGGTGCTGGGGCAGCTGCCGTGGGCGTTGTCCCACAGCCGCAGGTACACCTCGTTCAGCGGCGAGGACGAGGCGTTGCTGAAGCTCACGCTCTCGTGCCCGGTCCAACTGCCGCCGGAGGCGTCGCTGGTGAGCGCGACGGTGTACGTCGGCGAGACCGGGGTGCGGGTCGGGTCGCCGGGCTGGGGCGGGGTGCCGCCGCCGGAGGCGTCCAGGGTGACGTCGTCCAGCACGAAGCTGGTCTGCAGGCTGGCGTCCTCGACGCCGGTGAAGGCGAGGGTCGCGCTCTGGCCCGCGAAGGCGGAGACGTCGAGGGTCTTGTGCACGTACCCGCTGCGGGCGTCCAGGTTGGAGTAGGTCGCCAGCGTGGTGGAGCCGAGCTTGACGGTGAGCTTGTCGTAGGCGGTGCTGCCGGTGGTCTCGGCGGTGTCGACGTGCAGCCAGAAGCCGAGCGTCGCGGTGCCGCACCCGGCGGGGAGGGTGACGGACTGCGAGAGGGTGTCGGTGTGGCTGGAGCCGTAGCCGTCGAGCCAGGCGTAGGAGCTGCCGGAGTGCGCGCTCTGGCCGCTGTCCGCGGTGATCGCGCCGCTCGGCGCCGTCCAGGACGAACCGCCGGACTCGAAACCGCCGTTGGCCACCACCTGGGCGGGTGTGCAGTCCGCGGCGCTCGCCACATTGGGGGTGGCGAGCGCCGCGAGGCCGACTGCCGCGAACAGGGCGGCGCCGGTCAGGGCAGGCAGGATTCTTCTCATCGGAGCCTCTCGTGGGGAGCGGGCCGGGAGCAGCAGCGTGACAGCAAGCCCGCGCCTTTGAAAGGCTCATGACATGATACGTGTACGCCCCACCCTCACCGGACGACCGGCAGCACCGCCCGCGCGCCGCGGCCGGTCGCCGCCTCGATGAAGGCCACCGGGTCGGCGACCCGCGCCAGCAGCGCGCGGGTGAAGTCCAGCGCCTCCTCGGCGGGCGGCGGGCCGCCGACGGCCGCGACCAGGTCGAGCAGATGGACGGTCGCCTCCATCAACGCCACCTCGCCGAGCGCGCCGACCGTCACACTGCCGAGCAGTGGGTGCGCCACCGTGGCGCCCGGCGACAGGTCCGCGATGCCGTCCAGCGCGGCGGGGCCCTCGACGCCCAACCGGGCGATCAGCACTGCGGGTTCGGCCGCCTCGGCGGACTGCTTCGCCGCCTCGGCGACCTGCTCGGCGGCGGTGTGGGCGATACCGCCAGGACGGTTGTAGGCGCGCAGGATACCGGCCCCGTCCACCACCTCGGCCGGCGCGTCCAGGACGGCCGCGCGCAGCCCGGCGAACATCTCCGGCACCGGCGCCACGTGCGCGAACAGCTCCCGCACGGTCCACCCGGGCAGCCGGGTGGACCGCTCCCAGTCCTCGGCGGCCAGGGCGGCGCCCCGCTCCGCCCACGAGGCCCAGATCTCCACCAACAGCGCGCGCACCGGGTCGTTCTGACTGTCCATCGGCTCTCCTCGGTTCTCTTCGGGACGGCGATCACGGGGTCGGCCCCACGCTATCCCGGGCGCCCGGAAAACCGTTTGCCGCACCCGCGGCCGGGCCGCCACCATCGGCCCGTGACCGACTCCCCCACCCGTCCGCTGTCCGCACCCGCCGCCACCCTCCCGGTCCCGGTCCAGCAGCAGCCCCGCCGTCCCCGGAGGCCCGACGCCGCACGCGCGTGAGGGCCGCGCTGGCCGCGGGGCTGCTCACCGCGCTCGGCTCCGCCGCACTGGTCGCCGCACTCGCCGTCCGGCTGCTGCTCGACTGAACGCACCCTTCTCCACGCGCAGCGGCGTCACACACCGCGACCGGCCCCGCCACCGCCGTTGCCACAGCCACGCCCCGCCCCCACCCACCCCGAGCCCACCGCTGGTCACCGCACTCGCCGCCCGACTCCCACCCGACCGAACGCACACTCCCCCGCCCACAGCGGCGTCACACACCGCGACCGGCCCCGCCACCGCCGTTGCCACAGCCGCACCCCACCCCCACCCCACCCCGGGTCGGCTGACCAGCGGGATCGGCGAAATCGGCCGCCGGAGTCCGCTCAACCATTTACGTCCGATTCATACCTTGTATCCTGGTTCTGTATCCGCTGAGTGACATCCGCCGAAGCCCGGCCCGGAAACGGGCCCCGCGTCGTGACTGGTCCGTCGAGCCGGCCGAGCGGCCGGGGCGCGGGCCGGCGACACCGGCACCGACCCGGAGGAGTGCGGAGATGGCCGAGCAGGACGCCTCCGAGAAGCGGGGGCGGCTGAGCCGCCCGCTGGTGCTGGGCGCCGCCGTGGCCCTGGTCGACCGCGAGGGCCTGGGTGCGCTGACCATGCGCAGGCTGGCGACCGAGCTCGGCGTGGAGTCGATGGCCCTGTACCGCTACACCCCGGGCAAGGAGGCGCTGATCGACGGCCTGGTCGAGGCCTACTTCGACGAGATCAACGCCCGGCTGCGGGCCGGCTCCGTCCGCGGCCCCCACCATGACGGCTGGCGCGCCGAACTGCGCCGGATCGCCCAGGCGTTCGCCGCCACCGCGCACGCCCACCCCGAGATCCTGCCGCTGGTCGCGACCCGCCCGCTGGCCGTCCCGGTGGCCCGGCGCCCGACCTCGGTGCTGGACCTCACCGAGCACATCCTGGCCGTACTCGGCCGGGCCGGCTTCGACGACGCCGGCTCGCTGACCGTCTACCGCAGCTTCGTCGCCTGGAACCTCGGCTGCATGCTGGTGGACAAGCGCCAGGTGGTCGACAACCCGAGCGAGCCTGACCCCGCGCTGCGGCTCGGCCTGCACCGGCTGTCCGCCACCGACTACCCCCGGCTGCGCGCCCTGGTGCCCCGGTTCGCCGACTTCGACGACGAGGCCGAGATGCTGAGCGGCCTGGACAGCCTGCTCGACGGGATGCCCGAGCCACCCCTTGACGGCTTCTACGGCGGCGACGCATCCTGAGGATACGAGGTACACGTCGGACATATCCGCTCGAATCGGCGCCACCGGCAGCCCGCTGACGGCGCCCGGGAAGAAGCCCCCATGTCCTCCGTACCCGACACACCACCCCCGGATGACATCCTGCGCCTCCGTGTCACCGCCAAGGACCCGGAGACCCTGCGCGCGCTGCTGCGCGACACCCGCCCCGACGTCGGCGGACGCCCGCGCGTCGAGGAGGACGGCCGCGTCGGCATCGACGTCTACGCCCCGGCCGACCGGATCCCGGCCCTCGAACGCGAGGGCGTCACGGTCACCCTGATCGGCAACGCCAGCGAGGCCGGGCGCGCCGCCCAGGCCGAGGTCGGCAGCGGCGACCGCTTCGCCCCCGCCGACGCCGTCCCGCGCGGCCTGGCCGCCAAGCTCTCCGGCTGACCCGGGAGGCCCGCCATGCCGTACCTGAACGTCACCGAGGTCGAGTCCGCCGTGACCAGCCTGGCCACCGCCTTCCCCGACCTGACCCAACTCGTCACCCTGCCCGAGCCCTCGTTCGAGGGCCGCACCGCCCACGCCCTGCTGATCGGCGAACCCGCGCCGGCCCCCAAACCGTGCGTCATGATGATCGGGGGCGTCCACGCCCGCGAATGGGGCAGCTGCGAGATCCTCATCCACCTCGCCGCCGACCTGCTGGAGGCCCACCGGGACGGCACCGGCCTCGGCTACGGCGGCACCGCCTTCACCGCCGGTCAGGTCAGCGGCCTGCTCCAGCGGCTGGACCTGGTGTTCTATCCGCTGGTCAACCCCGACGGCCGGCACTACAGCCAGACCGTCAGGCCCATGTGGCGCAAGAACCGCAACCCGGCGAACGCCGGCGGCAACCCGGCCCCGGACTGCGTCGGCGTCGACCTCAACCGCAACTACGACTTCCTCTTCGACTTCGCCACCGCCTTCGCCCCGGGCGCCAACCCCCAGGTGTCGAACGACCCGTGCGACCAGCAGGTCTACGCCGGCCCGAGCGCGTTCTCCGAACCGGAGACCCGCAACGTCCAGTGGCTGCTGGACCAGCTCCCGCTGACCCGGTGGTTCGTCGACGTGCACAGCTACTCCCAGGACATGCTCTACAACTGGGGCGACGACGAGAACCAGTCGGTCGACCCCGACATGAACTTCCGCAACTCCGACTACGACGGCAAGCGCGGCCTGCCCGGCGACCTCACGTACGCCGAGTACATCCCCAAGGACGACGAGGACGCCGCCGTGCTGCTCGCCGAGGCGTTCTGCAAGGGCGTCAACGGCGTACGAGGCCTGGCGTACAAGCCGATGAGCGGGTTCCATCTGTACCCGACCAGCGGCACCAGCGACGACTACGTCTACTCCCGCGCCTTCGCCGACCCGGACCAGGGGAAGGTGCTCGGCTTCACCGTCGAGTGGGGCACCGAGTTCCACCCCCGGTGGGCGGAGATGGAGCAGATCGTCCTCGACGTGGACGCGGGGCTGGTGCAGTTCTGCCTGGCCACCGTCTGAAACTCCGCAGGGAGGCCCCGAAGCCACAGTGCCCGACAGCCAGGGTGCCCGCCACGATCGGTCGTGGCGGGCGCCCTGGGTTTGTCCGTACATTTACGAGGCACACGTACGGGAAAAACGTACTTCGTATACGAGTCTGCTCGCCTCGCCGCAGCGGGTCAAGGGGCCCGGGGCCCCGGGGCGGCCCGCGGGGCTCCCGTCCCTCAGACCCGGGCGCCGAGCATCCGCAGCACCAGCTCCCCGTAGCGGCGTCCGAGCTCCTCCGGCGCCTCGGTGGAGTTGCCGGTGTACCAGCGGGAGACGTCGATGCCCAGCGAGGTGACCGCGCGGGCCGCCGTCCGCACCTCCACCACCTGGAACTCCCCCGCCGCCACGCCCGCCTCGATCAGCGCGCTGACCTCCCGCTCGATGTCCAGCCGCAGCGCGGCGACCACCGCGTAGGCGTCCTCGGGCAGCGCGTGCAGCTCGTAGTTGACCACCCGGCCGACCGTCCGGCCCCGGGCGTGCCAGGCGGTGAACCGCTCGACCAGCCGCCGCATCCGCTCGGCCGGGCCGCCCGGGCCGGCCGCCGCATCCCGGACCAGGGTGAGCGTGGCGGCGTGACCGGCCTGGCTGATCTCGGCCAGCAGCGCGGCCTTCGACTGGTAGTGGATGTACAGCGCCGCCGGGCTCATCCCCGCCGCGGTGGCGATGTCCCGCGTCGTGGTGGCGTGGAAGCCGCGCTCCGCGAACGACTCCACGGCCGCCTGGAGCAGCCGGTACGCCGCTTCGGGGCGGACGTCGGCGCCGGGCAGGGTCGGCCAGAGGTCGGCGAGCGGGGTGCTGGTCATGGCGCCATCCTCCCAGAGAACTCGTACAGGCTTTCGCGCCGGTCGTCCCCCTCGGGCGGGGGCGGGCGTCCGACGGACTGTTGACAGGCTCCCGCACCGACAGCATGCTGAGCAAGCGCTTAGTCAGCAGTTGGCGGGATTCCCCCGGGGCCCCGCAGATTCCCGGCAGACCCCGCAGATCCGCGCCGATCCCCACACGTTCCCGCAGGTTCCCCCAGGTTTCCGCAGGTTCCCGCACGAAAGGCAGGACGCTCCGTGGTGCACTCCTTCAAGGGCCGGGTGGCCATCGTCACCGGATCGAGCCGGGGCATCGGCCTCGGCATCGCGCGCGAGCTGGTCGACCGCGGAGCCAGGGTCTGCCTCACCGCCCGCAACCCCGAGCCGCTGGCCGAGGCCGTCCGCGACCTGGGCGGCCCGGAGAACGCGATCGCCGTCGCGGGCAAGGCCGACAACCCCGCGCACCAGGAGGAGGCGATCGCCCGCACCCTGGAGGCCTTCGGCCGGCTCGACCACCTGGTCAACAACACCGGCATCAACCCGGTCCTCGGGCCGATCCTGGACACCGACGAGGGCGCCGCCGCGAAGATCCTCGCCGTCAACGTGCTCGCCCCGCTGGCCTGGACCCGCCGCGCGCACGCCGCGTGGATGGGCGAGCACGGCGGCTCGATCGTCAACGTCGCCTCGATCACCGGCATCCGCGCCTCGCTCGGCATCGGCATGTACGGCGTCAGCAAGGCCGCACTGATCCGGCTCACCACCGAACTCGCCGCCGAGCTGGGCCCCCAGGGCATCCGGGTCAACGCCGTCGCCCCCGCCGTGGTCAAGACCAAGTTCGCCGAGGCGCTGTACGAGGGCCGCGAGGAGAAGGTCGCCAAGGCCTACCCGCTGGGCCGCCTCGGCGTCCCCGAGGACGTCGCCGGCGCCGTCGCCTTCCTGCTCTCCCCGGACGCCGGCTGGATCACCGGCCAGACCCTGGTCCTGGACGGCGGGGTCACCCTCGGCGGTGGCATGTGACCACCGGGGCACTCGACGGCCCCACGCCGAACGGCCAGGCGCCGGACAACCAGGTGCCGGACGGCCGGGAGTTCGCCGGCCGGGGCATGGTGGTGACCGGCGCCGGCCGGGGCATCGGCGCCGCGCTGGCCCGGGCCTTCGCCGCGGCCGACGCCCGGGTGGTGGTCAACGACCTGGACGCCGAGGCCGCCCGCGCCGTGGCGAAGGAGTGCGCGGGCACCGCGCTGCCCGGGGACGCGGCCTCCGCCGAGGGCCTGGCCGAGCTGGTCGGGCGGGCCCGCGCCGAGCTGGGCGAGATCGACGTGTGGTGCGCCAACGCGGGCGTCGCCCCGGCCGGCGGGGCCGACGCGCCCGCCGCGGCCTGGGCGGGCGCCTGGGAGGTCAACGTCATGGCCCACGTCCGGGCCGCCGACCTGCTGCTCCCCCGCTGGCTGGAGCGCGGCGAGGGCCGCTTCCTGGCCACCGTCTCCGCCGCCGGGCTGCTCACCATGCTGGGCTCCGCCCCGTACTCCGTCACCAAGCACGGCGCACTGGCCTTCGCCGAGTGGCTCTCCGCGACCTACCGCCACCGGGGCGTGCGGGTGCACGCGCTCTGCCCGCAGGGCGTGCGCACCGACCTGCTCGCCTCCACCGGCGCGGTCGGCGAGGCGCTGCTCGCCCCCACCGCACTCGACCCGGCGGACGTCGCCGAGGCGGCGCTGGACGGGATGCGCGCGGAGCGCTTCCTCCTGCTGCCGCACCCCGAGGTCGCCGACTACTGCCGCGTCCGGGCCACCGAGCCGGACCGCTGGCTCGCCGGGATGAACCGGCTCCAGCAGGGGCTGGAGAGGAGCGAAGTGCTGTGAGGGCCTGGCAGGTGGGCGAACTCGGCGAGCCCGCCGAGGTGATGCGGCTGGCCGAGGACGTCGCGCGGCCGGTGCCCGGGCCGGGGCAGCTGCTGGTCCGGGTGCGGGCGGCGGCCGTCAACTTCCCGGACGCGCTGATGGTGCGCGGGCAGTACCAGGTCCGCCCGCCGCTGCCGTTCACGCCCGGCGTGGAGCTGTGCGGCGAGGTGGTGGACGGCGCCCGGCGGGGCGAGCGGCTGATCGGCAACCCGGTGCTGCCGCACGGCGCCTTCGCCGAGTACGCGCTGCTGGACGCCGACGCCGCGTTCCCGGCGCCCGAGGCGCTGGACGACGCCGAGGCGGCCGGCCTGCACATCGGTCACCAGACCGCCTGGTTCGGGCTGCACCGGCGGGCCCGACTGCGGGCCGGCGAGACCCTGTTGGTGCACGCGGCGGCCGGCGGGGTCGGCAGCGCGGCGGTCCAGCTCGGCCTGGCCGCCGGGGCGCGGGTGATCGCCGTGGTCGGCGGGCCGTCGAAGGCGCGGGCCGCGCGGGCACTCGGCGCCGACCTGGTGGTGGACCGCCGGGAGCGGGACTTCGTCGCCGCCGTCAAGGAGGCCACCGACGGGCGCGGCGCGGACGTGGTCTTCGACCCGGTCGGCGGCGAGGCCTACACCGGCTCCGCCAGGTGCGTCGCCTTCGAGGGCCGGATCGTGGTGGTCGGCTTCGCCGGCGGGCGGATCCCCACCCCGGCGCTCAATCACGCCCTGGTGAAGAACTACTCGATCCTCGGCCTGCACTGGGGCCTCTACAACACCCACGACCCGCGCGCCGTCCGCACCGCCCACGACGAGCTCACCAGGCTCGCCGAGCGGGGCGCCGTCCGGCCCCTGGTGAGCGCCCGGGTGCCGCTGGCCGGCGCCGCGGACGCCGTCCATCGCGTCGCCGCCGGGCTCAGCACCGGCCGGATCGCCGTACTGGGCGACTGACCCTCCTCCCGGCTCGGGCTGCGACACCGGGCGGGGTCGCAGCCCATCGGCTGCGACCCCGCTACCGGCCTTCTCCTCGTGTCAGGACGGGTCGGCGTCAGTAGACGGTGATGTCCCAGTGGCTGCCCTCGTTGCAGTACAGGTTGCCCGACGCGGCCTTCCACTGCGGGTAGCCGTCGCCCCGGAGGCCGATGTAGGTGAAGCTGTTCTGGATGTAGTTGTCGATGCAGGAGCTGCGGGAGACGTCGACCTTGTAGCCGTTGTAGTGGCTGTAGGTGCCAGAGGCGTGACCCACCTCCGTCCCGCCCGTGATGTTGATGGCGCAGCCGCTGGCCTGCTTCAGGGTGATGACGGCGCTCACCGTGCCCGAGTTGATCTGGTCGAACGAGGTGCAGGTGGAGTTGGACCTGGTGGTGCAGCCCCCGCTGGAGCTCCACGTGATGCCGGCGCCGCTGAGCTGGCTGGCGGCCGCCGACTGCGACAGCTTGGTACCGCTGGCGCCGGCCGTGGGCGCCGAGAGGGCGAGGCCGGCCAGGGCCAGGGCGACGACGGTGGCTGCGGTGCGTGGCTTCATCTGCATCTCCCGGTCAGGATGACGTGCCTACGACTCGACCCCCGGGCTCCGAGGACCGGCATCGCACCAGGATGGCGTATCGCTGTCTATGCGGGTAGACCCCGGGCCGTGAATTTCGCTCGACGGGGAGCGGCCCTCAGCGCGTCGAAACGCTCGCTCCTCAGCCCTCGACGTCCACCGTGACCTCGTAACTCCGCTGCCCGGGCGGGCAGTTGAGGGCCTCCCCGCAGGAGGTCCGGGTGGCGGTGAGGCGGGCGGTGCCGGCCGCGCGGGCGGTGAAGGCCGCGGTGACGGTGCCGCAGCCGCCGCCGGGGCGGCAGGACGGGGACGGGGCGGTGCTCGGGGCGCCGTCCGCGGCGAGGACCTCGGGGGCGGAGCTGGTGGCGGCGGACCAGTAGGTGCTGTGGAGTGCGAGCGTCAGCGTCGCGCCGACCGCGATCCGCACGGTGGTGCGGTCGGCGTGCTCGTCCACCGTGACCGTCGCCGGGCCCGGGGTGGCCGACGTGGTGGCGGGCGTCGACGGGCCCGTTCCGGTGGAGGCGCAGCCGGTCAGGCTGAGCAGGGCGGCGGCGAGTGCCAGGGCGGCGGGTCTTCTCGGATTCACGGTGGTTCCTCTTGCCGTTGTTCCAGGGGCCGTTGTTCCAGGGGCCGTTGCTCCAGGGGCACCGGTTCGACGCACCGGCGGCCGGTTCGGATCCCGCCGGACGGCACCGGGCCGCAAACGGCACCGGGGCGGGCGCTGGGCCCACCCCGGTGCGTTCGGCGCGACGGTGGTCAGGAGACGGTCACGTCGTCGTAGTAGGTGTAGGTCGGGTCACCCGGGTAGTTGTCGTCGTGGTTGCTCAGGGTGAGGGTGTAGGAGTGGCCCGGGGTGACGGCCGCCGTCTTGTTGGTCCAGGTGCCGACGGTGGTGCAGGTCTTGGCCAGGACCGTGGTGGTCGTGCCGGTGGTGTTGTCCTTCAGGGTGGCGGTGGCCCAGTCGTAGGTGATGGTGTCGTCGCAGGTGTTGCTGTACCAGAAGGACAGCGTGCTGGAGCCGGTCGGCGCGGTGAAGGTCTGGGCGATCGAGGAGTCCCCGGTCGGGTTGGTGGAGCCGACCATCGCGCCGTAGCTGCCGCTGTGGGCGGCGGAGGTGGTGGCGGAGGTGCTGCCGGCGGTGGTCCAGCCGGTCAGGCTGCCGCTCTCCAGCCCGCCGTTGGTGACGGGGTTGCCGCCGCCCCCGCTGGTGGACTCGGTCCAGGTGAAGGCGGTGTTGCCGGCGGCGCCGGTGCCGTCGGTGGCGGTGACCGTGACGCTGGAGGTGCCGGCGGTGGTCGGGGTGCCGGAGATCAGGCCGGTGGAGGAGTTGATCGACAGGCCGGCCGGCAGGCCGGTGGCCGAGTAGCTCAGCGTCTGGCCGGTGGCCGAGTCGGTGGCGTTGATCTGCAGGCTGGCCGCCGTGCCGACGGTGCCGCTCTGGTTGCCCGGGTTGGTGACGGTGACCGCGTTGCCGTGGGTCAGGATGGCGTGCGAGATCGCGCAGGAGTTGGTGTCGTTGGACCAGCTGGCCTGCTCGGCGTAGCTGCCGAAGGAGCCGAAGGAGACGTTGGCGGCGCCGCCGGTGCTGCCGGGCTGGATCCAGGCGCACTCGTCGGAGTTCTCCTGGCCGTTGTAGCTGCTGCCGGAGACGTGGTTGGTCCAGCCGCCGGCCGGGTTCTGGTCGGACATCATCTCGTGCCACTCGTGGCCGAGGGTCATCGTCCAGCCGTCCAGCGTGCCGGGCGAGTTGACGAAGCCGACGCCGCAGTTGGAGCCCGCGTCGATGTTGTACGGCTGGTTGGAGAAGGCGATGTCGCCGTAGGGCGAGCTCGCCGCACCGCCGGTGAGGGTGGTGTCACCGTTCCAGTCGTGCCAGGCGCAGTACCCGGTGGTGGGGTTCTGGTAGTCGTCCGGGTTGGTGCCGTGCGGCGACAGGACGATGTAGTACGCGTCCCGGTTGGCGGCGGCGGTGGTGTTGCCGAAGTGGCCGGCGGCCTTGACGGCCTCCTGGGCGAGCTGGTTGCCGCTGGCCTGGCTCGGCGAGGCGGCCGCGTTGTCGTACCAGACGCCGGACAGGACGCCGCCGCTCTGGTACGGGATGAAGTTGGCGTTGGACGGGCAGCTCACGGCACCGGTGGCGACGTTGGGGCCGTCGCACCACTGGGTCAGGTCGGCGGACCAGGTCTCGCCGTTGGTGCCGATGCCCTTGAACATCTGCTGGGTGGCACCGGCGGCGCCGGCCGAGTCGTTGGTGAACTTCGCGTTGCCGTTGGCGTCGGTGCTCTGGGTGCCCCACTGGTTGCCGTAGAACACCAGGTAGACCTTGGAGTGCCCGCTCTGCACGCCGATGCCGTCGACGCCGCCGCCGTACGACAGCGTCTGCTGGCCCGTCGCCGCGGCCTGGTTGTGGGCGGCGAGCCACTTCTTGTAGTTCTCGTGCTGGGACATGCCGGGCACCGCGCCGTGCCGGTAGGGGTGGCCGTCCTGCGGGCTCCAGGGGTTGAACTCGTTGGTGGAGCTGCCCTGCGAGCTGGAGACGTCCTGCGCGGAGGCCGGAGCGGCCGCGCCGGCCAAGCCGGCGGCGGCGAGCGCGAGCGACGCGATCGCGGTGAACGCCGCGTTCCTCGCGCGTCCTGTCCTGGGGGAGTGACCCATGGGTGAGGGTGCCTCTCTTCTGCCGATCGTCCCGCGGCCCGGGGGGCCGGGAACGATCCCTTTGTGGGGAAGGGCCGGCGGCGGATTCCGTCGGGGCCGGTTCCGGTCGAATTTCATTCGTGCACCGGAATTGACTGCCCGTCGGGTCTTTGCCGCCTGCGTGGCAAGAAGGAAAGCAGAGCTGATGAACACCGGTCAACGGCATAGGGTAAGGAGCGATTAAGAAGCGCGTCCAAGCAGGTCAAGCAACGTTGATGAAAAGGGATCAACGCGTGTAGCCATTCACTGAATACGATGCGAAATGCCACACCGGAATCCGCTACCGACCGTTTGGCGAGGCCCACTGACGGCAATTCACCGCCCCCTCACCCGCCACCTCACCCGGCCCGCTACCGCTCGTAGGCCATCTCCGGGAAGCGCGCCGAGGGGCCGTCCAGCAGGTGGTCGTCCTGGCCGCGCAGCCAGCGGTCGAAGAAGGACGCCACGTAGGAGCGGGTGGCGAGTTCGGCGCGCCCGGAGCGGATGTCGCCGACGTCCCTGCGCAGTTGATCGGCGCTGAGCACGCCCTGCCGGGCGAGCTGCGGCAGCAGCGGCTGGCCGTCGGTGTACGAGCCGTGGCGGGAACCGGTGAGGGTGACGTCAGCGCGCCAGCCGGTGCTGTGCTGCCACAGGGCGTTCCAGCCGGGCTGGTCGCGGTAGCTGCCGGAGTCGTCGCTGCCGGTGCCCATCAGCAGGAACGGCCGGTCCAGGCCGTCCTCGGCGACGCTGGGAAGGAAGACGCCGGTGTGGCCGTCGGGGCCGGGGAAGTGCAGCTGCCCGTCCATGTTGACGCCGGCGGTGATCCGCGGGTCGTCGTGCATGGTCTGCAGGGCGGTGAAGCCGCCCGCCGACTGGCCGACCATGCCGATCCGGCCGAGGTCGAGGGCCCCGGCGAGCCCGGCGGGCAGACCGGGGCGCCCGCCCAGTACGGCGAGTCGGTCCAGTCGGTCCAGTACGAAGCGGGTGTCGGCCACCCGGGTGTCCATCGCCTTGCGCAGCACGGCGCCGATGTCCAGGCCGGGCTGACCGAGCATGCCGGGGAGCACCGAGGGGGCCAGGTCGCCGCCGGGGAAGGCGACTTCGGAGGCCTCGTAGGTGTGGTCGACGGTGACCACCACGTAGCCGCGTGAGGCGAGGTCCTCGACCAGCGCCGTCCCCCAGGTGCGCGGGTCACCGAGCCCGGGCGAGTAGAGCACGACCGGGCGCGGGCCGCCGGCCAGTGCCGGGGCGTCCCTGCGGGCGTGGGTGCGGATGGCCGACCAGTCGGTGCGGCCGGGCTCGGTGCCGTAGTTGAGCAGGCCGACGCCGTCCGGGCCGTCGAAGTGCCGGCCGGCGGCGGGCTCCATGTAGGGGGCGCGGTCGTCGCCGGCGGCCGGGTGGGAGGTCGGGTACCAGAGGCTGATCATCAGCTCGCGCCGCTGTCCGGGGTGCCAGGGGTCCTCCCGTCCGGCGTCGGTGAGGTGCAGCGCGGTGGTCCCGATCGGGTACGGCCCGCTGGGTTCCGGCAGCCAGGCCCGGGCCTGCCGCCCGGTGCCGCCGTCGGTCCCGGTGCCGCCGCCGGTCGGCGTGGCCGCTCCGGCCGTGCCGATCGTGCCCACCGCCGCAGCCGCCGCCAGTACCACCGCCGCCACGGCCCGTCCCGGAATGCCCATGGTGTCCCCTCCGTGTTCCGATCGATCGAACACGCAGGACACTACGGTCGGCGACGGGCCGCGGCCGTCATACCAGGGGGCCAACCGGTCCCTGAATACCCCGGTGTCACACCCCTACGGGTCAGCGCCGGTACTGCCGCAGCTCCCTGCGGGCCAGCGAGCGCTTGTGTACCTCGTCCGGGCCGTCGGCGAGCCGCAGGGTGCGGTTGCCGGCCCAGAGCTGGGCGAGCGGGGTGTCCTGGCTGACGCCGGCCGCGCCGTGGGCCTGGACGGCCTTGTCGAGGATCCACTCCACGGTGCGCGGGGTGGCGATCTTGATGGCCTGGATCTCGGTGTGCGCACCGCGGTTGCCGACGGTGTCCATCAGCCAGGCGGTCTTCAGCACCAGCAGCCGCAGCTGCTCGATCCGTACCCGGGACTCGGCGATCCAGTCCTGCACCACGCCCTGCTCGGCCAGCGGCTTCCCGAACGCCACCCGCTCGTTGGCCCGACGGCACATCAGCTCCAGCGCCCGCTCGGCGATGCCGATGGCGCGCATGCAGTGGTGGATGCGGCCGGGGCCGAGCCGGGCCTGCGCGATGGCGAAGCCCGTGCCCTCCTCGCCGATCAGGTTCTCCACCGGGACGCGGACGTCCTCGAACAGCACCTCGGCGTGGCCGCCGTGGTCGGCGTCGTCGTACCCGAAGACCGTCATGCCGCGCCGCACGGTCACGCCCGGGGTGTCGCGCGGGACGAGCACCATGCTCTGTCGGCGGTGCGGTTCGGCGTCCGGGTCGGTCTTGCCCATCACGATCAGGATCCGGCAGTCGGGGTTCATCGCACCGGTGATGTACCACTTGCGGCCGTTGACGACGTACTCGTCGCCGTCCCGCTCGATCCGGGTGGCGATGTTGGTGGCGTCCGAGGAGGCGACCTCGGGCTCGGTCATCGCGAAGGCGGAGCGGATCTCGCCGGCCAGCAGCGGGCGCAGCCAGCGCTCGCGCTGCTCGGGGCTGCCGAACTGGGCGAGCAGCTCCATGTTGCCGGTGTCGGGCGCCGCGCAGTTGAGCGCGGGCGGGGCCAACTGGATGCTGCGGCCGGTGATTTCGGCGAGCGGGGCGTACTGGAGGTTGGTGAGGCCGGCGCCCGGCTCGCCCGGCAGGCTGTGCTTGTCCACAAAGAACAGGTTCCAGAGGTTCTGCTTGCGGGCCTCGGCCTGGAGGTCGGCGACGACGGGCGGAATGGCCCACGGGTCGCGGGCCCGGTCGGCGAGTTGGGCGGCGAGGACGGGCTCGGCGGGGTACACGTGCTCGGCCATGAAGGCGAGCAGCTGTTCGCGGAGTTCGTTGGTCCGGGCGTCGTAGGCGAAGTCCATCGGTGCTCAGTTCTCCTTGAGGGTGCTCAGGCCGTGCCGGGCGAGGACCGGCGCCATCTCGCCGGCGCGCTCGAAGCCGGTGCCCAGGGTGCGGCCCTGCTGGAAGCGGAAGTGGATGCCCTCGGCGACGGCGGCGAGTTTGAACGAGGCGAAGGCGACGTACCAGTCGAGGTCCTCCGCCCGGCGGCCGGTCGCGTCGGCGTAGGAGGAGACGATCTCGTCGGGCTCGGGGAAGCCGGGGGCGGTCATGGCGGAGGGGATGATGCCGCCGCCGACGCCCGCGAGTTCGGTGTACATCACCAGGAGGCCGATGTCGGTGAGCGGGTCGCCGAGGGTGGACATCTCCCAGTCCAGGACGGCGGCGATGTCGTCGGCGTCGTCGACCAGGACGTTGTCCAGCCGGTAGTCCCCGTGGACGAGGGCGGGCGCGGGCGAGACGGGCAGCCGCCGGCCGAGGAGGTCGTACAGCCGGTCCAGGTCCGGCAGTTCGCGGCTGCGGGAGGCGGCGAGCTGCTTGGACCAGCGGCGCAGCTGGCGCTCCAGGTAGCCCTCGGGGTGCCCGAAGTCGGCGAGGCCGACGGCGGCGGGGTCGATCCGGTGCAGGGTGGCGAGGGTGTCGACCAGCCTGGTGCCGAGCGCGCGCACCCGCTGCTCGCCGAGGGCGGCCAGCGGCGCGGCGTCCCGGTGGGCGGTGCCGGGGACGTACTCCATGAGGTACCAGGGGGCGCCGAGGGTGTCGGTGTCCGGGTCGAGCAGCAGGGTGCGGGGCACGGGGACGCCGGTGTCGCGCAGGGCGGTCATCACGCGGTACTCGCGGCCCATGTCGTGCGCGGTGGCGAGGACGTGCCCGAGCGGCGGGCGCCGCAGGACGGCGCGGGAGGCGCCGTCGCTCAGCACGTACGTGAGGTTCGAGCGGCCCCCTTCGACGAGGTCGGCCCGCAGCGGCCCCTGGAGGATCCCGGGCAGCTCGCGGTCCAGGTGGGCCCGGAGACGGGCCAGGTCCAGGCCGGGCGGGTCGACGGGGGTCTCGGCCATCGGGCGGCTCCTCGGGGAGGCGGATCATTGACTAAGCGCTTGCTTAGCATTCAACCCGGAAGGTCCGCTGTCAATGGCATGAACCCCGGGGCCCCGCGACCCCGTAGACGTCGTTACCACCGCCGATCGCGCCGGACGGGCCGCTGCCACACCGCCCCTGGAGCGGTTCGACCTTGACGCTCAAAAATGTTCTGATGATCGCATTCATCGATCGTCTTCCGAATACTTCCTGATCAGACATCAGGGAAAAGGGGGTCCTGTGCGGACTGCTCGCGGCTCGGCCATCCTGCTGGCGATGGGGGTCCTCGGGGCCTCCGCCCTGGCGACCGGATGCTCCGACACGACGAGCAGACCCACGACCGCCACCGGCACCACCCCGTCCAGCCCCACCCCGAGCAGCACCACCGAGGCCCCGGCCCCGCCGCCGCCCGCTCCCACCCCCACCTGGGACGGCCAGGTCAAGGTGCTCGGCGACGGCTCCACCTCCTACACCGGCCCGCAGCCCAAGCAGCCCACGCCCGAGCGGCTCAAGCCCGGCGAGAAGCCGCCGCAGTTCGTCGTCTTCTCCTGGGACGGGGCGCTGGAGGGCGACGAGCGCATGTTCTCCCGCTTCCGCAAGCTCGGCGTGGAGAACAACGCCCAGATGACCTTCTTCCTGAGCGGCCTCTACACCCTCCCCAAGTCCAAGAGCACGCTCTACAAACCCCCGCAGCACAAGCCCGGCGACGCCTCCATCGACTACGCCACCGACCCCCACATCAAGGACACCCTGGAACAGCTGCGCCTCGCCTGGCAGGACGGCAACGAGATCGGCACCCACTTCAACGGGCACTTCTGCAACGCCAAGGGCGGCGGCGAGTGGAGCACCGAGGAGTGGAAGAGCGAACTCGACCAGGCCATCTCCTTCGTCACCAACTGGAAGACCAACACCGGCTTCAAGGACCTCCCGCCGCTCCCCTTCGACTACACCAAGGAACTGGTCGGCGGCCGCGCCCCCTGC
The DNA here is from genome assembly GCF_043201735.1 of Kitasatospora sp. NPDC048286. Lineage (NCBI taxonomy): Bacteria > Bacillati > Actinomycetota > Actinomycetes > Kitasatosporales > Streptomycetaceae > Kitasatospora > Kitasatospora sp. NPDC048286. The sequence continues at coordinate 713,443 of NZ_JBICZE010000003.1, read as the reverse complement.
CTGGAGGGCCAGAAGAACCTGCTGCCGGCCGAGAAGGCCACGAACTTCCGCTACGACGCCAGCTCCCCCGGCGAGTTCCAGGTCTGGCCCACCAGGAAGGACGGCATCTGGAACTTCCCGCTCCAGATGCTCCCCTACTCTGGGAAGTCGACCCAGAGCCTCTCGATGGACTTCAACTTCCTGGCCAACCAGTCCGGAAACACCACCAAGGGCGACCCCAGGAAGTACGACACCTGGGAGAAGGAGACCCGCGACAGCTACCTCGCCGGCTTCGAACGCGTCTACAACGGCAGCCGCGCCCCGCTGTTCATCGGCAACCACTTCGAGGACTGGAACGGCGGCATCTACATGCAGGCCGTCGAGGACGTGATGAAGAGCGTCTGCAAGCGCGAGGGCGTCCGCTGCGCCTCCTTCCGCCAGGTCGCCGACTGGCTCGACGCCCAGGACCCGGCCGTCCTCGACAAGCTCCGCCAACTCGACCCCGCCCAGCCGGCCGACTGGTCCCGCCTGGTCAAGTGACGGGCCCGGGCGGCGCGGGCCGGATCCGGAAACCGCGCACGGCCCGGCGGCAGGGCTCCCACGGTCATCTCCGATCGAGATGACTGACATTCCGAAGCATCGCCCCGGACGGGGAAGCAGCGGACACGGACCGGCGCTCGCACCCGTGTGACGGCAGCGAGGAGGCTGCCGTCACCGCCCCGCCCGTGCCGGCCGACCCCGGCCCACTGCTTCGAGAAGGTGCCCCATGTCCGCCTCGTCCGACCTCCCGACCGCCGCGCGCCGGTCCGCACCCGCCGACGCCCCCCACGGCGTACCGGGCTGGCTGATAGCGCTGCTGGCCGTCGCCTCCGGCATGACGGTCGCCAACCTCTACTACGCCCAGCCCCTGCTCTCCACGCTGAGCGGGGTCTTCCACACCAGCACCGCCACCACCGGGGCCCTGATCACCCTCACCCAGGTCGGCTACGTGATCGGCATGCTCTTCCTCGTCCCGCTCGGCGACCGGCTGGAGAAGCGCAACCTCATCACCGCCCTGCTGACGGTCACCACCCTCGCCCTCGTCGCCGCCGGGCTCGCCACCAGCTTCCCGATGCTGCTGATCGCCTCCCTCGTCAGCGGCGCCACCTCCGTCGTCGCCCAGGTCCTCGTCCCGTTCGCCGCGAGCCTCGCCCCCGACCACGCCCGCGGCCGGATCGTCGGCCGGGTGATGAGCGGACTACTCACCGGCATCCTGCTCTCCCGCACCCTCAGCAGCCTGGTCTCCGACGTCGCCGGCTGGCGCACCGTCTTCCTCGGCTCCGCCGTCCTGATGGCCGTCCTCGGCGTGGCCCTGCGCGCCGCCCTGCCCGCGCACGCCCCGACCACCACCATCCCGTACCACCACGTCCTGCGCTCCACCGTCCGGCTGGTGCGCACCCACCCCGCCCTGCTGCGCCGCGGCCTCTACCAGGCCGCGATGTTCGCCGCCTTCAGCGCCTTCTGGACCACCGTCTCCTTCGTCCTGACCGGCCCCCACTTCCACTACTCCGCGGTCGGCGTCGGCCTGTTCGCCCTCGTCGGCGCGGCCGGAGCGGCCGTCGCCCCGTTCGCCGGGCACTGGGCCGACCACGGGCTGACCCGCCGCATGACCGGCATCGCCTTCGCCGTCGCCGCCGTCTCCTTCGCGCTCGCCGGCTTCGGCGGCCACAGCGTCGTCCTGCTCGCCCTCGCCGCCGTCCTCATCGACATGGCCGTGCAGGCCAGCCTGATCCTCGGCCAGCACACCGTCTACGCGCTCGACCCGGCCGCCCGGGCCCGCCTCAACAGCGCCTTCATCGCCATGTTCTTCGTCGGCGGAGCAGCCGGATCCGAACTCGGCTCCGTCGTCTACCACGCCTGGGGCTGGACCGGCGTCGCCACCCTCGGCACCGCCCTGCCCCTGCTCGCCCTGCTCTACTGGACCACCGAACGCCGCCAGGGCGCGGCCGCCGAACCCGGCACCGCGAACGCGTGACCGGGAGCGAACCGGCGCTGGCCTTCCCCGCACCGAGCAACCGAGGACGGGCCGGCGCCGCGTGCCGGGCCGCCCGCCGCTCGCCCTCGGGCGGCACCGCCCTCCGCATACGATGCGTGAAGATCGACAGCCCTCGCCGCCCCCGCACCGGGCGGCGTACGGCCCAACCGGGAGTGGACGATGGATCTGCGGCAGATGGAGGTCGTGGTCGCGGTGGCGGACACCGGCGGCTTCACCGCGGCGGCACGGCGGCTGCACGTCGTCCAGTCCTCCGTGTCCGGTACCGTCCGCGCCCTCGAACGCGAACTCGGCACCCCACTGTTCGACCGCACCACCCACCGCGTCGCCCTCACCCCCGCCGGCGAGGCCTTCGTCCCCGCCGCCCGCGCGACGCTGCGGGCCGCCGAACTCGCCCGGGAAGCCGTCGACGCGGCCCGCGGGCAGTTGCGCGGCCGGGTGACCGTCGGCACCATGCAGGGCGTCTGGGCCGGCCTCCACCACGCCCTGGCCGCCCTGCGCGCCGAACACCCCGGCGTCGTGGTGCACCTGCGCCAGGCCGCCGTCGCCGACATCCGCCAGGCACTGCGCGAGGGCACCGTCGACCTGGCCGTGGTGGCGCTCGACCGCCAGCAGCAGCGCGGCCTCACCACCAGACTGCTGTCCCGCGAGTCCATGGTGCTGCTCGCGGCGCCCCGACGGGTGCTCGCCGGGGCCACCCCGGACGGCGAGGTCACCCTCGCCGACGTCGCCCGGCTGCCCCTGGTGGACTTCACCCCCGGCTGGGCCATCCGGCACGCCGTCGACCGCGCCTTCCGCGCCGCGGGCGTCGACCGCAGCACCACCTTCGAGGTGAACGACATCGTGGCGGCCGCCGAGTTGGTCCGCAACGACCTGGGCGTCTGCATCATGCCCAGGTCGATCGCGGACCGCTTCCCCGACCTCCCCCGGTACCGCTTCGAGCGCCACGCCCCGACCTGGAAGGTCATGGTCGTCCGGCCTCCCGGCGAGGCGCCGCCCGCCGTCGCCGCGCTGTTGCGGCACATCACCTGAACATCACCTGACGCCGTGCCGGCGGGGGCTCGCCCTGGAGGTCCGGCAACAGCAGGGCGCCCTCCCGACGCCGCGGAGCGGTCGGTCGGGAGGGCGCCTGTCGGACGTCACACGAGGCGTCAGCCCCAGTTGCCCACCAGCGGGACGTCACCCGGGTTGCCGAACTTCGTACGGTAGATCACCAGGTCGGAGTTCTCGGCGGCCCCGTAGAAGGTCTGGTCGCCGGGCCGGTAGACGCCGATGGTCTCCTTGCCGGTGCCGTCCCAGTCGCCCTTGACCGGAATGTCGTCGGGGTTGCCGAACTTGACGCCCGGCCGCACGTGCTCCGTCTGGTTGGAGTCGTTCAGATAGAAGATCTGGGTCTGCGGGTCGTAGACGGCGACGGTGGTGGTGCCGTTGCCGTCCCAGTCGCCGACCAGCGGCTTCCAGCCCGGGTTGCCCAGCTTGATCCGGTACTTGACGGTGGAGTTGTCGTCGGAGAGGTAGAAGTACTGGTCGCTGGGCCGATAGACACCGACCGTGGTCCGCCCCTGCCCGCTCCAGTCGCCGACCAGCGGGATGTCACCGGGGATCCCGAACGGGAAGGTGGCGGCCGCGGTGGCGTTGTCGTTCGACAGCTGGAAGGTCGCGGTGTCGCGGTGGTAGACGCCGATGGTGTCGGTGCCAGGACCGTTCCAGTGGCCCGTCAGCGGGACGACGTCGTCGCCGCCGCCGCCGAACACGGTCTGCCCGGTGTACCGGCCGTTGTGGGCGGCCTCGCCGAAGCTGCCGTCGGACCGCCGGTAGACGCCCGCCGAGGCGGGCTTCGGCGTGGGCGTGGCGTTGACCACGGCCCTGCCGATCCGCTGCTGCGCCGCGACGGTCAGCGGCACCTTGTTCGGCTGGTCGGGGCCCAGCCAGCGGAAGTTCTGCAGGTAGACGACGCGCGGGTCCTGCGCGGCGAGCGCCCGGTACTCGGCGTTGTACGCCGCGATGTCCGCGTCCGTCCTGTCGGGGTAGCAGTTCACGGCGACGCCCCACTCGTTGGTGGACTCCGGGAAGAGCATCAGGTGCTGGTCCGGCGAGGAGAGGAACGTCTTCAGGTTCGCCAGCAGCGGCTGGAGCCGGCCGCGGCCCATGCAGTAGTGGTCGAAGCCGACGATGTCGACCTCGGGTGGGATCGGCGCGGTCTGCTCGGCGTTCCAGCGGTCGAGGCTCATGATCAGCGTCTTGTCCGGGAACGCGGCCCGGATCTGCTTGGCCTGCAGCATGACCTGCTCGGGGGCCATGCCGTGCGAGTAGGGCTCGTCCGCCATGTCCACGGCGGCGATCTTGTCGATGTTCGGCCCGATGCGCTCCACCAGCTTGCGGAGGTTCTCCGCGGCGTCCGGGTTCGGGTGGACCGCCCAGTCACCCGGCGAGTTCGGGATCACCGTCTCCTGGTTGACGTCGATCACGCAGGAGGCCGGCAGGCACTGGTCCAGGAACTCCAGGCGGGGGTCCTGGCCACGCAGGTAGTTGTTGAGGTTGGTCCACTGCGCCACCTCCGGCGCGTGGTTGACGCCGTTGTTCGGCGAGTCCGGGTCCCGGATGTCGAAGAATCCGTAGTAACCGAGCCCGCCCAGCATGGAGATCCGCAGGTCGTCCACCGTGGTGACCTGGCCGGCCGCCGAGTGGTGGGCGCCGAGCGAGACGTAGCCGTCGCGGGGCAGCTGGACGTCGGTGCGGCCGGAGAACACCGTCGCGCCGTTGACCAGCACGCTCGCCCGCTGCTCGTCCGTCTTGAGCGCGACCGACACCTCGTAGGAGCCCGCCGCCGGGGCCGTGGGCAGGACGGTCGACCGGCCGCCCTGGAAGAGCGTCAGCCCGCCGTCGGACTGGACGCGCAGACCGAGCGCGACGTCCTCGGCGTCCACGGCGCCCGTGCCGCCCGAGGCGTTGCTGACGGCGAGGGAGGCCCAGTCCTGGCCGGAGGTGCTGCCGACCACCGGGGTCAGCACGGCGTGCACCGTGTAGGCGCCGGTCGGGACGTCCGAGGTGGCCGGCTTGTTCAGACGCACGGCCGAGGTGCCCTTGGGGAAGGAGAGCACGTTCGGCTGGGCCGGGCTGTTGACCTGCACCGAGCCCGCCGGCGGGTCGAGGGCCAGGCCCTTGACGCCCGAGACGGCGGTGTAGTTCGCGGAGATCAGGCTCGGCTGGCGGGCGCTGAGATCCTGGTTGAGCCCGAAGTCGGCGGTGGCGTTGGGCGCGCCGTCGAAGGTGTCGACGAGCGGCTTGGCGCTGCGGGTGGCCCCGGTGTCGACCCTGCTGACGTTCAGCCCGTGGCCGGCGCCGTCGCCGAAGGTGGTGAACCGGTCCGGGTTGGTGAGGTAGGCGCCGAGGTAGAGGAACTCGCTGCCCGGCCAGCGGGTCACCCCGGCCGGCGCCGAGACGGTGAACGGGGTGCCGTTCACCGTCAGGGTGACGGCCCGGTCGGCCCCGGTGGAGACGGTCAGCGAGACGGCGTACTGCGCCGTGGGCGCCACCGTGCCGGTCCAGAACGGAGTCTCACCGCCGCCGCCGTGGAAGAGGGCGAGCCCGCCGCGCGAGCTGACGGTCAGTCCGAGGTCGACGTCGCCACCGGTGACGTAGCCGTTGCTGCGGTGGCTGCGGCTCAGCACGATCGAGCCCCAGTCGTTGCCGCCGGTGTCACCGACGACGGGGTCGATCACCGTCGAGACGGTGTAGTGCCCGGTGCCGTCCGCGACGGCCGGCGCACCGAGCATGACCGCGGAGACGCCCTTGGCGAACAGCAGCTTGTTGGGGTAGTTGGGATGACTGGTCTGGACGAACCACTGGTCGGGCGCGACCGAGGTGTCCCAGCGGCCGGAGACCCGGGTGTAGGAGATCCCGTGCTGCCCGGCCGGAACCGACTGCCGGGCTTCGAGCCCGACGTTCAGCCCGTACAGCGGGTCGGTGTCCCTGGCCGGGTCCAGCTGGAAGGTGTCCGCGAAGGCACGCGTGGTGTCGAGGTCCACCGGCGTCGGCCCGGATCCGTCGCCGGCCGGGGCGCCGGTCGGGGCAGCGGCGGGGGCGCCGGTCGGGGCGGCGGCCGCCGTGGTGGGTGCGAGGCCCGCGGGCAGCAGTGCCAGCGCGAGCGCCGAGGCGCCGGCCAGCAGCCCGCGGCCCAGGCGTTGAGTGAGTATCACCGAGTCGTAGTCTCCCGGTCGTCGGACCGGCGGCGCGGGCCCGCGTCGCCGAAAGGGAGCGGACACGACCGGCGTCCTACCAGGTCAGCGGCCTTCCCCCCGGGGCGCGATCATAGGGGGTGGACACGAGCGGCCGCCCCGGATGTTCCGGCGCGGCTCTGGCTCTGGCGCTGGCTCAGCACCGACTGGCCGCGCCTCCGGCCGGGTCCGTCCCCTGCGCGGACCCGACCGGCTGCCCATGCGGTGCGTACGGGACGGGCGCGTCGACCGGGCCGGGGCCGGGTGCGTACGCCTGTCCTGTGCCGTGGGGATCGAGCCTAGGCAGGGGCGCCTTACCGTTCGCTTACCGATCGCTCACCGCTCGGCCCACGGGCGGCGCCCCTCGGCCGCCGGCCGGCCACTCCGTACGGCCCCGGTGCCGTACGGCCCCTGCCGGGCTACCGGATGTCGCTCAGCTCCCGCGCCTCCTCCAGCACCCGCGCGGCCGACTCGGCCAGCCCGGCCGCCTCGTACGCCCGGCCGAGCGCGCGGAGCGCCTCCGCGAGGAAGGAGCGCCAGCCGCGGGCGCGCCACACCAGCACCGACTCCTCCAGGTGCCCGACCGCCGAGGCGTGGTCCCCCGCCGCCAGGTCCAGCTCCCCCAGGATGCCGAGGGCCTGGGCGAGGTGGTGCCCCAGGTCGAAGCGGCGGGCGATGGCCAGCGCGGCCTCGGCCGTCTCCCGGGCCCGGTCGTCGCCGGTGGCCGCGTACAGCATCGCCAGGTAGAGCAGCGAGAACGCCTCCACGTAGCGGTCCTTGAGCGAGCGGGCCATGGCGAGCGAGCGCAGGAGCAGCTCGCCGCCCCGCTCCACCTGGCCGGCCCGGCCGTGGGCGGCTCCGAGGAACTGGATCGCGGTCGCCTCGAAGCGGGTGTTGCCGATCAGCCGCGCCACCCGCAGCGCCTCGGTGAGGTGTTCGATCGTGCGGTCGGGGTCCGTCTCCCCGTAGGCGATGGCGATGATCTGGTGGGCCCGGGCCTCGCCGCCCGGGTGGTCGTGGGCGGTGGCGAGGTCCAGGGCCTGCCGGGCGGCGTCCAGGGCCTCCTGCTCGCGGCCCTGGGCCACCAGGCTCCAGGCCGTCAGGACGAGGGCGTCGGCGGTCCCGCGCGGTTCCCCGGCCTGCTCGAACAGGCCTCGCAGGTGTCGCGCCCGGTCGTCCAGCGCGACCATCGTCTGGGTGCCGTCCGGCAGGTCGACGGTCGCCCCGGAGCCGTCGGCCGCGGTGGTCCAGGTCGTCACCTCGATCAGGCCGCGGGTGAGCACGGCCGTCCCCAGGTCGTCGCCGACCGCCCGGCAGGTCTGGAGGGCGGCCAGGTGGGTGGTGCGCCACTCGTCGTACAGGCCGCGCACGTCGCAGTACTTCTCCTGGCAGGCGGCGAGTTCCCACGCCATCGGCACCATGCGCAGCGCGGCGGCCTGCCGGGCGCTCGCGTTCAGGGCCGGCTGCTCGGCGTCGAACCAGGCCGTCGGGTCGTCCAGCAGCGCCGCCGCGACGCCGGACGGCATCGGGTGGCGCGGCGCGGCGCCGTGGATCGGCGCGAAGCACGGCCCGGGCACCTGGTCGGCCGCCTGCTCGGCCAGCCAGAGCCAGGCGCCGAAGGCCCGTTCGAGCGCGGCGGCGCGGGCGGCCGGTTCGTCCGCGGCCTCGGCGTGCTCGCGCGCGTACAGCCGGACGAGGTCGTGGAAGCGGTAGCGCAGGTGCGGTTCCGTGCCGGTCTCCTGGAGGAGTTGGGCGTCGATCAGCTCCTCCAGCTGCCGCTCGGCCTGCTCCGGCGGGATGTCGGCCGCCGCCGCCGCGGCCCACGGCGCGAAGTCGGGGGCGTCGAGCAGCCCGAGCAGCCGGAAGGTGCGGCGGGTCGGCTCGGCGAGGCGGGTGTAGCCGACGGCGAAGCCGGCCCGTACGGCCAGGTTCCCGGCGGCCAGTTCGTCGAGCCGGCGCCGTTCGTCGTGCAGCAGGTGGGCGAGCCGGGCCAGGGTCCAGCGCGGCCGGGCGGCCAGGCGGGCACCGGCGATGCGGACCGCCAGCGGCATGCCGCCGCACAGCTCGACGATCCGGGCGGCGGCCACCGGCTCGGCGGCGACCCGGTGCTCCCCGAGGATGCGGCGCAGCAGCGTCCGCGCGTGGGCGGCGTCGAGTTCGTGCAGGTCGACGAGCCGGGAGCCGGGCAGGGCCGTGAGCGCGGCGCGGCTGGTGACGAGGACCGCCGGGCGGGCCTGCGACCGGTCGCAGGCCCACTCCGCCGGCGTGCCGGGGAGCAGCGGGCCCAACTGCTGCTCCCCGGCAGCGTTGTCGAGGAGGACGAGGGCGCGGCGCCCGGCGAGCAGGGTGCGGTAGAGCGCGGAACGCTCCTCCAGCGAGGCCGGGATCTCCCGGGGGTCGGCACCGAGGGCGCGCAGGAAGGCGGCCAGCACGCCGGCCGGGTCGGCGGGCGACTCGTCGGCCCCGCGCAGGTCGGCGTACAGCCGGCCGTCCGGGTAGTCGGCGGCGGCGCGGTGGGCGGTGTGGACGGCCAGCGCCGTCTTGCCGATGCCGCCCATGCCGGCGATCACCGGGACCCGGCCGGCCGCCAGGGCGTCCAGCACGAGCCGCACCTGCTCGTCCCGCCCGGTGAAGTCCGGGATGTCACGCGGTAGTTGGGAGGGCACGCGGGCGCACCCCGGGCTCGTACGGGTGCCTTCGCGGTCCTGCGCCAGCAGCGCCAGGAAGACGTTCTGCACCTGTTCGCCCGGCTCGATCCCGAGTTCCTCGGACAGCCGCCGACGCAGCGCCTGGAAGCGCCTCAATGCCTCGGCCGCCCAGCCGTCCGCCGCCAACAGCTCCAGCAGGGCGGCCTGCACGGGTTCGTCGAACGGATGCTCCTCGGCGAGCGCCGTCAGGGCGGGCACGGCCGGCCGCGGCGCTCCGGCGGCGAGGCCGGCCCGGGCCAGCGCCAGGACGGTGGCGCGCACCTCGTCCACCACGGACGCGACCAGCGGGTCCTCCCGGTTCACCCGCTCCAGCCCGGCCAACACCGGGCCGCGCCGCAGCCCGATCGCCCCGACCGGGTCCCCTCCGGCGGCCAGCCTGCGGAACCGTCCGAGGTCCACCGCGTCCGGCCCGGTCACCAGCCGGTACCCCTGCGCGTCGGACGCCAGCACCACGCTCTCGTCCCCGAAGCCCCCGAGCCAGGTCCGCAGCCGCGACATCCCGGTGTGCACCGCACCCCGGCCGACCCGGTCCGCCTGCCCGGCCCACACCAGGTCCAACAGCCGCCCCACCGGCAGCCGCTCCCCCTCCGCGAGCAGCAGCGCCCCCAGCAGCCCCCGCAACACGGTGGCCCGCGGCAGCACCTGCGGCACCGAGTCCACCTCGACCGCCAGGGGCCCCAACAGCCCGAACGTCATCTTCATCCGCTTCAGTCCCTCTGGGCTCACGTCCGCACCGAGGCCCGCCGGCACCGCCCGCCCGGGAGGCGCCCACCGGCCGCGGCACGACCATGACACTAGTCCGGGCACTGATCAACAGCAGCCACCGGCCCTCCGCCCCGGAACCGCGGGCTCCCGCCGTCCGGGCGGACGACTACGCCCTGGTCCCGTCGCTCAGTACCGCACCTCGACGGTGGCCCCGGCCGCGCGGAGCTCGTCCGCCGCGGCCTCCGCGACGTCCGACGTCACGCCGACGAGGATGGTCGCAGGCAGCCGGCCCAGCAGGCCCTTGCCGTGCCACAGACTGAGCCCGATCCGCCGCTTGACGACCTTCGCGACCTCCAGCACGTGCGGCCCCGCATGGGTCACCACGACGCGGATGGGCTCCACGTCACAGACCAGCTCGACGTACAGGACAGCCATCACCGCTCCCGCCCTCGGCCCTGCCCGGAGGGTAGGCACTCGCCCGGCACCCGGTCCACGGAAATACCCGTGCCCGCCCGCTCTCAGGAACCGGGCAGGAGGGAAGCGAGGTAGGCCTGTGTTTCGGGGTCGGTGGAGTACAGGCGGGTTCCGTGGGTCGCCCGGGTCACGAGGACGCGGTAGGTGTTCAGCGCGTACGGCAGGTAGCGAGCGGGTGGCAGGGTCCGCAGTTGTCGGGCGTCGTGGCTGGCCTCGGGGCGGGCCGTCCAGCGGCCTTCGCGGCGGACCAGGTCTCCGCCCAGGATGACGGCACCGAAGGCGTACTCGAGGCCCTGCGCAGTGTAGATACAGCCGACCTGGTCGTGTCCGCCGCGGTCGGTCGCCCAGTAGGGGCGGGCCGGGACGTCGGGAAAGCCGGGGACCGGCTGGTCAGCGCGCAGGTTCCAGGGGCGGGCCCACGAGCGCTCGTCGCGGTCCGGTCCGTGCCACCGGATGGCGACCTCGGGCTCCAGCGGCGGAACGTTCCCGGCGTTCCACGGCCAGCAGAACCCTGCGGTGATCCGGGCGTTGCGACCCCGCGCGGTGTGGCCGTCGACCCAGGAGGCGAGCTCATCCGGGTCCGCGGCCAGCGCGAGGTCGTAGCTTCCGCCGCTCCACGGCTGGGCGGCGCCGGTCGGGGAGAACAGGAGGTCCACCCAGCGGTGGTAGGCCTGGGAGCCGTTGCAGCGGAACTGGGTCTCCAGGTCGACGTGCCGGAACGCCGCCCCGGACTCGCGCGCATGGCGGGCCAGTTCGTCGAGGGTGAGGCCTTCGGTGGGCCGCACGATCTGGCGCTCGTCGAGGAACAGGACCAGGACGCCGACCCGGTCCAGCAGGTTGCGCAGAACGATGGGAAAGCCGGCGCCGCGTTGGTTCGGGTAGGTGGTGGCACGGTGGGCCTCGTCGAGGAGGACCACGCTGCGCTTGTCCAGCCCGCTCGGGGTCCTGTCCTTGAACGTCGCGACGAGGCCGCGGGACTCCTCGCGCAGCAGCCGCCGGAGCTGCCGGGTGAGGGTGCCGGACGGGGTCAACAGGCGGGGGTTGCGCCGGGGCATGCCGCACAGTTCGCCCATCAGCCGGGCGGCGATCGCCGTCTTGCCGGTACCGGGCCCGCCGGTGACCACGACCATGCCGCCGGGCCTGCCGTCCCCGGCTGCGCCGGTGTCGTCGACGGCGGCTTCGTGGACGGCGTCCAGGATCGCCCGGCGGGCCCGGTCCTGTTCACCGATCAGCCGGAACCGGCTGTGGCCCTCGATGTTGGCGGCCAGCCGCTCCAGGACGCGTTCGGAGGGCCGGTGCTCGCTCGCCAGGAGGCGATCGACGGCGTCTTCCTGCGCGGGCGTCAGGCCGGCGCAGCCGAGCCGTTCCGCGAGCTCGCCCGCGGGTACACCGGCCGCGAGGTCGTCGCGGCCCAGCAGGGGGAACTCCGCGCTCGGAGCATCAGGGGCCACCATCTCCCGCAGGGGCCCGATCAGGTCGGCGGGGGCGTTGTGCAGGACCACCGTGCCCTTCGCCCGTACGCCGTTCCCGCCGTCGACCCAGTCCCGCAGGTAGTGGACGTATCCGCCGGTCTGGCGGGCGGGGTGCGGCACGATCCGCCGTCCGACCTCCAGCATCCCCGGGTGCCCCGGCGCGGGCCGCGCCCAGGTCCACTGCTTGAGCTCGACGACCACGACCGTCAGGGCGCCGTCCGCGTCCTGCCCGACAACGGCCGCGTCGACGCGCTCACCCGTCCCCGGCAGCGACAGTTCCAGGAGGAGGTCGAGGCCGCCCAGGCCTGCGCGCACCAGCGCGTCGAGCAGCACGGGCCAGCTCCGTCGCCAGCTGCCGGTCTCCTCGTCCCCTGGCGCCGTGCCGTGCAAGGCACGGAACCGGGCCACGCAGGCGTCCACGAACTCCGGCCGCGCGGCCTGCCGCGCCACGTCGTCGATGATCCCCCGGTGTACATACATGACCGATGAATACCATCGCCGACCGACATCACCAGTGGGCGCGAAGCCCGGCGGCGTGGACCGCCGGACGCCCGCGCCCGGACGGGGTTGCTCAGTCGTCCGTTGCCTCCGATCCGGTCTGGGAGGCCCCGCTCACCGGAAGCCCGGCCGAGTTGTTCCAGTGCCAGTCGAAGTACTGCGCGCTCTCCGGTGTGTGGGCGGTGCACTGCCGTCCTTCGAGGGTCCTCGCCGCGGCGAGCAGGTCGGCGGAGGCCGCGCCCTTCTGCGACACCTCCACGAGCCCTTCGACGGACACCCGGATGAAGCCGTCCTCGAACAGAGCGTCGCAGCCGAGCACACAGGCCGCCATCAGGTTCGCCAGGTGGGAGCGCTGCTCGAGGTTGCACTGCGACCTCTTCCGCACGTGTGCCGCGCGGACGAGCCCCTGGGGCAGCTCCCGCCCGCAGATGTCACACCGGATGGAGCTCCTGCCGTTGAACTTCGCCCGCCGCAGTCGGGCCTGTTCGCGGCGGGCGAGCGCGACCACGGGCCGGTCCAGATTGTCGCCCAGGTCGAGGTAGCGGTCCTGGCTCTGCGAGGAACCGGGCCCGTGCCAGGGAACGGTGGCCGCCGCCGACCCGATGGCCGCTCCGGCGGGTGAGCCCGGCTGCTGTTCGATGGAGTCGACCAGCCTGGTCATGACCTCGCGGTCGGCCACGGGGACCGGGGCGCCCTGCTTGTTGGCGGAGAGACGGAAGGCCTCCATCGCCGCGTCGCCGAGCTGCGCTCCGGCGACGCCGAGTTCGAGGTCCAGGATGTCCAGGGCGACACGCACCGGGTAGGTGTCGTCGGGCCAGACCGTGGCTTCGTCGCGGTACACGGCTCCGGTGACCTGGGCGACGGCCAGCTCGCGCAGCACCGCGTCGGCCCACTCCCCCTGGGGGACACGGGCGTTCGGCCCCCGGTGGCCGAACAGGATGTAGTCACCGGGCTTCAACGCGGCCAGCACCCGCGGGGTGTCGGCCTTGCCGGCGGCCCCTTCCTTCCAGCCCCATATCGACTCGCGCAGGCCGATCTCGAAGTTCCGCTTCGAGGGAGCGGGAACGTACACGGCGACGACGGACACGTCGTGATCCTCCTCGGTTCGACTCCCCGCCGGACAGGCCGGGGAGTTGGTTGGTTCGGACGGGCCGTGCCGTGTGTCCCGCCCGGACGGCGGGAGATGACGGCACGGTATCTGTCTATCAGACGGCACTGACAGACGAGCCCGACGGGGATCCCCGGCCTGGTGACGGACGAACGGGGGTCAGGTGCGCGTGGTCGCGGGCCCCGCGGCCGACGGGGCTACCGGGTGGCCGGGGACTTCATGTAGGCGGTCCAGATCCGGGTCGGCAGGGCGGCGTCGGAGGTGTCCGGGGTGGCGCCGCCCAGGCCTTCGAGGGAGAGGAGCTTCATGTCCTTCAGGTCCGCGCGGAACACGGTGACCGCCGTCGACAGCTGCCCGTTGTAGCCGACGAACCACCCTGCCGTACGGTCCGCGGTGGTGCCGGGTTTGCCGGCCAGGTTCGGGCCCGCCTCGGCGACCGACTTGGCGGCCCCGTCGCGGGCGGAGCCCTTGAGTGCCGCGTCCACCTCTCCCGCGACCGCCGGGGTGAGCGCCTGGGCGGCGGCCGGCAGGCGCAGCGGGAGTTGGACGCCGTTGCGGGAGACGCCGAGCACCGAGTAGGGGTCGGTGTGGGTGCCGCCGGCGGCGAAGGTGGCGTACGCGTCGGCGGTGCGGACGGCGCTGGGGGTGGAGTTGCCGACGGCGAGGGCAGGGACGAGTTCGCCCAGGCTGGTGGGGAGCAGGCCGAGGTCGGTGGCGGTGTTCTGCACCCGGTCCAGGCCGACGTCCATGCCGAGTTGCATCAGCGGCCCGTTGACGGACTGCTCGACGGCATTCCGCAGGGTGACGTTGCCCCAGTTCCGCTTGCCGTCGTTGGCGGTCTTGACGATCTTCCCGTCCCGCCCCCAGTACGGCCCTTCCGGGGTCATCACGTTCACCCCGTCGTCGCCGTTGTAGGTGGTGGCGGGCGTCACCGGGGTGCGGTTGCCGCCCCGCTGGCGCTGCGTTCCCTGGCCAAGCCCGGCCGCGTACACCACCGGGGTGAAGGCCGAACCGATCGGCACGGTCGTGGTGTTGGCGTTGTTGAAGCCCTGCTTCAGGTAGTCGGGGCCGCCGTAGAGGGCGACGATCCGGCCGTCCCGGGCGACCGAGGCGGCGCCGACCTTCAGGAGCTTGTCGGACTCCCGGTTGTCCGGGTCGATCCCCGCGCTGCCCTCCTGGACGGCGGCGACCAGGGCGTCGACCTTCGGCTTCTCGAAGGTGGTGCGGATCTGGTGGCCGCCGAGGTCGAACTGGGCCGGGGTGATGTCGCTGTGGCTCTCCACGTAGGCGCGGGCCATGTCGACCAGGTAGCCGATCTGGCCGCTCAGCCCCGCCGACTTCGGCTGCGGCCTCGGCTCGGGAAAGACCGTGTACCGGGCGCGCTCGGCGGCGGACAGCTTGCCCACCTCCACCATCCGGTCCAGGATCCAGGACCAGCGCTCCTCGGCCCGCTTGCGGTTCTCCGGGCCGACCCCCGGGTCGTACTGCCCGGCGCCCTTCAACAGGGCGGCCAGGAAAGCGCCTTCGCTCGGGTCGAGCTGGGACACGTCCTTGCCGTAGTACGCCGCCGCGGCGCGCTCGATGCCGTAACTGCCGCGCCCGAACCAGCTGGTGTTCAGGTAGCCGGCCAGGATGTCCTGCTTGCTCATCCGGTCGTCCAGCTTGATCGCGATGACGATCTCGCTGAGTTTGCGGGACATGTCCTGGCGCTGGTTCAGGTAGATGTTCTTGACGTACTGCTGGGTGATGGTGGAACCGCCCTGGGTGTCGCCGCCCTTGACCATCTGGATGACCGCGCGGCCGATGCCGGTCACGGAGATGCCCGGGTCGGTGTAGAAGGTCTCGTTCTCGGCCGCCAGCACTGCCCACCGCACCGGCTCCGGAACCTGGTCGAGCGGCACGTCCTGCCGGTTGGTCGGGCCGATCCGCGCCATCTCGGTGCCGTCCGCCCAGTAGTAGACGTTGTTCTGCTGGGTGGCGAAGGCGTTCAGGTCCTCCGGGACGGCGGTGGTGGCGTAGAACCAGACCAGCCAGCCCGTCAGCGCCGTCGCCCCCGTCCCGACCACGAACAGCAGCTGCCGCCAGGACGGGAGCCAGCGACGGACCCCGCGCCGGCCTCGGCGCGGGTAGTCGATCCGCGGGGACGGGCGACGCTTCCGGGGCCGTCGGCACCCGGACTTCTCCTCCTCGGCGGCGCCGTCTTGCTGAGCACGCACAGTCCGGTCTCCGATTCGCTCGTGGGACTGATTCCTCCGTCCAGGTAGACGCGATGGGAACGTCAGTACGTAAGCCTCGTTTCGGTGTGATCATGGTCATACTCCGTGCGACGGACCCGGGACGGGCACTCGGCGGATGCTCGGCGGACGGGCGGCAGGCCCACGGCGGACGGGCCGCGGACGGGCAGCGGACGGGCGGCAGGCCCACGGCGGACGGGCAGCGGACGGGCGGCAGGCCCGCGGCGGACGGGCCTCGGCCGGGTGACGTCGGCTGCCGGGCCGCCGCCGGCCGGCCGACCCGCCCCGGAGCGTGCCACGGCAGTCCCGGCGTACCGCCAGAATGGCGCCATGAGGATGATCCAGACCGCGCTCGGCGCGCTGCTGCTCCTGCTGGTCATCGGCAGCATCCTGCGCACCCTGGTCGTTCCGCGCGGGCTCTACTCGGCACTGGTGATGCGGCTCTGGCGGGTGCTGCGCAAGCTGCTGCAGCTGTTCGCCGGGCCGTCCCGCGGCTACCACGCGCAGGACCGGGCGCTCACCTGGCTGGCGCCGCTGGTGCTGCTGGGCATGCTCGGCGTGTGGCTCAGCTGCATGCTGATCGCCTACACCCTGCTGCTGCACGGCACCTCCGAACTCAGCTGGTCGGTGGCCGTGCGCGAGGCCGGGTCCAGCCTCTTCACCCTCGGCTTCGCCAGCGGCGAGCGGCTGCACCTGTCCGCGATCGACTTCCTGGCGGCCGCCAGCGGCCCGCTGGTGATCGCCCTCCAGATCTCCTACCTGCCGACCCTCTACGCCGCCTACCAGCGCCGCGAGACCGAGGTGACGCTGCTGCAGTCCCGGGCCGGCGAGCCCGCCTGGGGCCCCGAGCTGCTGGCCCGCCAGTCCCTGGTGGACACCGAGACCGCGCTGCCCCAGCTCTACCGGGACTGGGAGCGGCTGGCCGCCGACATCGGCGAGAGCCACTCCAACTACCCGGTGCTGCTCTCCTTCCGCTCCCCCCAGCCCAACCGCAGCTGGGTGGTCGGGCTGATCGCCGTGATGGACGCCGCCGCCCTGCACCTGGCGCTCTGCCCGCGCTCGGCCCCGCCCGAGGCCCGGCTGGTGCTCCGGGCCGGCTTCACCGCCCTGCGCGACATCGCCCGCTCACTGCGGTTCGACTTCGACTCGGACCCGGACCCGGACGTCCCGATCCGGCTGACCTACGCCGAGTACCTGGGCGCCGTCGCGATGATCACCGCGTCCGGCTTCCCGCGCGAGCGCCCGGTCGAGGAGGCCTGGGCGCACTTCAACGGCTGGCGGGTCAACTACGAGGCGCTGGCGTACGAGCTGGCCCGCCGCGGCGACGCCGTCCCGGCCCTGTGGACCGGCCCGCGCGACTTCCGCGCCCAGGTCATCCCCCCGGCCCGCCCCGCCGACCGCCGTCCTTCCGCCACCCCTCCGCCGCTGCCACTGCCGCCGGACTGACGCGCGGGTGACTCGCACGTGACGCGGCGGGGCCGGGTGACGCGGCGGGGCCGGGTGCGGATCTCCCTCCGCACCCGGCCCCGCCGCCGCTTCACCTGCTCAGGCGTCCGCCAGTGCTCAGACCTCCACCGGTCCGCCGCCCGCCAGCGAGCGCTCGGCGGCGGCCAGGATCTCCACCACCCGCAGGCCGAAGTCCGCCCCGCAGGGGTGCGGCTCGCCCGAGGCCGCCGAGGCCTGCAGGGCGTCCAGCGCCCGGTGCAGCGCCGCGACCGGGCCCTCGCCGCGCGGGGGCAGCTGCACCACGCCGTGCTCGCCGCGCAGCTCCATGCCCGTCCCGCCGGCCGCGAGCGGCGCGGTCAGGCTGAGCGCGAGCGTGCTGGAGGCTCCGCCGGCGTGCCGCACCACCAGGTGCACGGTGTCCAGCGGACCGGCCACCGCCGTCACCTGCGTCGCGTCACCCAGCACCGGCAGCAGCACGGACAGCGCGTGCGGGCCGACGTCCCACAGCGCGCCCTTCTCCACCCGCCACGGCGAGGCGGCGTACGGGCTGGTGCTGCCGGGTGCGAACACCGAGCCGAGCCAGTCCGAGCGGCCGGTGAACCAGCCGCCGAGCTCCGCCTGCCGCTCGATCCACGGCATCTGCTCGCCGCCGAAGCGCACGGTGAAGAAGACCACCGACGCGACCTTGTGCTCGCGCACAGCCTCGACCACGGCCTCGGCGTCCGGCACGGTCAGCGCGACCGGCTTGTCCAGCAGCAGGTGGCACCCGGCCTCGGCGGCCCGCACCGCGAGGCCGGCCTGCACGGTCGGGGGCAGTGCGACGGAGACCGCGTCCACCTCGGCCAGCAGCCGGTCGAGGTCCGCGTACCCGGGCACGCCGTGCGCGGCGCCCAGCGCCTCGGCCGCCTCCGGTCGGCGGCCCCAGACGCCGGTGAACTCCAGCCCGGGGTGCTCGGCCAGGACGGGCGCGTGCACCCGTTCCGCCCAGGGGCCGGTTCCCAGCAGTCCGATCCGCACGATGTCTCCGTTCTCCGGTGGGCGAGTGACTCGCGGGCGCGCGGGTCAGTCGCAGATGAGCAAGTGGGTGGCAAGTGGGTGGCAGGCGAGCGAGTGGGTGCCAGGCCCGCGGTCAGCCGGTGCCAGGCCCGCGGTCAGCCCCGGACGCGGGCCAGGGTGAAGCCGTCGTAGCCCTTGCTGCCGACCGTCTGCACCGAGGTCGCGTCGACCCTCGGCTCGGCCGCGATCAGGTCGTGCAGCGCCCGGGTGCCGACCACCGCCGGGTCGGTGCTGGCCGCGTCGGCGACCGCGCCACCGCGCACCACGTTGTCGACGATGATCAACGAGCCGGGCCTGGTCAGCTGGAGCGCCCGCCGGAAGTACTCCGGGTTGCTCGGCTTGTCGGCGTCGATGAAGACCAGGTCGAAGGGGTCCACGCCCTGCTCCACGAGCTCGGCCAGCGAGTCCGCGGCCCGGCCCACCCGCACCTCGGCGGTCCCGGCCAGCCCGGCGGCCGCCAGGTTGCGCCGGGCGACCTCGGCGTGCCGGGGGTCCAGCTCCAGGGTGAGCAGGGTTCCGTCCTCGGGCAGCGCCCGGGCCAGCCAGATCGCGCTGTAGCCGCCGAGCGTGCCGACCTCGAGGATCCGCTTCGCGCCCTGGGTCAGTGCCATCAGGTGCAGCAGCTTGCCCTGGTTGGGTGCCACCGCGATCCTCGGCAGCCCGGCTTCGTCGGCGGCGGCCGTGGCCCCCTCCAGCACCGGGTCGTGCCCGACCAGCTGCTCGGAGAAGTAGGCGTCCACGGCGTCCCAGGTCGGCTGCAAAGACATCGGGCCCTCCGGAGTGCAAGATCGGCAGTACCCGGCCGATGCTACTCCGAGGGCCCGAGGGCACCACGACGGTGGCTGCGGAGGAGGACCCGTCCGTGACCGGTCCTCCGCAGGACCGGCCAGGAGACCGGACGGACGACCGATCGGGAGACCGGCCGGAGGGGAGTGGTCAGTCGGCGACCGGCTCCTTCGCCGCGGCGGCGGCCTTGGCCGCCTCCTCCGCCTCGATCTTGGCGTGCGTCTTGGCGGTGCGGCGCTTCATGATCCAGGCCGAGAGCAGGCCGATCACCAGGGCCGCCCCCAGGCCCGCCCAGGAGAACCGGGCCAGCCAGGGCTCGATGCTCTTGCCGACCTTGTAGACCAGCAGCGTCGTGCCACCGGCCCAGACGACGCCGCCCAGCACGTTGGCGATCAGGAACTTCCAGTACGGCATCTTCAGCGCGCCCGCGAGCGGACCGGCGAAGATGCGCAGCAGGGCGATGAAGCGGCCGAAGAAGACCGCCCACATGCCCCACTTCTGGAAGGAGCGCTCGGCGGTGGCCAGGTGCGAGGGCCCGAAGTGCTTGGGGAACTTGCGTCCCAGCTTCTCGAAGAGCGGCTTGCCGCCCTTGCGTCCGATCGAGTAACCGATCGAGTCACCGATGATCGCGCCGGCGATCGCGCAGATCGCGACGCCCCACGGGCTCACCACACCCTTGACCGCCATCAGGGACGCCGTGACCAGGGCGATCTCGCCGGGCAAGGGGATACCCAACGACTCCAGCCCGATGATCAGACCGACCACGGCGTACACCGCCGTCGGCGGAATCCCCTCGATCCAGGCGTCGATGTGCAAGGCCAGTCCCTCCGTGGCAGGACGGGACCGGCCGCGCTCCCCCTGGAGCAGCGTGCCCGTCCCGGCAGTTCATTCCGATGGCGGCACCAGGCCGCTCCCCCGGAGCGAGCCTAACGTGCCGGGCGGCCTGTCCCCCCGGCCGATCACCCGTGGTTACGACGTACGCCCCACACACCATGGTTCCAGGTTGACCTGCGTTTCTTCAAGATTCGGCAAAACGCAGTGCGACGACGGACGGGCGCTGCTTGATCCAGCGCACGAGCGGCAGCAGGGCGCTCAGCGGCCGGCGCCCGCCCTCCGGATAGACCTCACGGACGTCGGTGACCCGCGGGTGCGCGGAGGCCAGCCGGTCACACTCGTCCGCGTCCATCCCGAACGGCATCGGCGGCGCCTGGTAGTACCGGTCCCGCAGCTTGCCCTCGACGGCCCGCCGACTGAACCAGCGCGGCACCGCGTCCAACACCATCGCCGCGCCGGGGAAGCGCTCGGCGCAGGCCGCGATCAGGGCGCGCACCTCCTGCGGCCGCAGGTACATCAGCAGCCCCTCGGCACTGATCAGCACCCCGTTCGCCGGATCCACCTCGTCCATCCAGCCCGGGTCAGTGGCCGAACTGGCGACAATCCGGTGCCGCTCGTCCGGCGGCAACAGCCGGCGCCGCAACTCGGCGACCTCCGGCAGGTCCACCGACAACCAGCTCGCCCGCCCGTTGTCGACCCGCCAGGCCTGGGTCTCCAACCCGTCCCCGAGCCCGACCACCGTGCCGCGCGGGCAGCGGATCAGGAAGTCCGCCACCTCACGGTCGAAACAGTCCGCCCGCAGCGCCTGGAGCTGGCTCACCAACGCGTTCTCCCCGAACCGCGCCGCGAACGGATAGTCGATCCGCTCCACCAGCTCCACCGCCACCGGATCCGGCAACACGGTGTCCGGCCGCCGCGCCTCCACCGCCCGGTGCCACAGCGTCCACAACGCCGTCTCCGGTACCTGCCCCAGCTCCGGCTGCTCCCCGCCGCCACTCATCGCTCGCTCCTTCGGACGTGGCGCCGCACTCCCGACGCATCCCCGCCATGGGCATGAACCCGCCGATTCTGACACCCCGTCCGCCCCACCCCTCCCGCCGACGCGCCGACCGTCGGCAGGGGGCGGGTACGACGACGGCGGGGGCGCGCGCAGTGCTGTGCGCGCCTGCCTCGATGGGCTGCCGGCCGTCCGTGCCGTCCGACGCGTGCTCGTGGCGGCCCATCAAGGCGTCCTCGATGGCCGTCCCTGGTCGGCGCCGACCTCGGGGACGGACGCCTGGTGTTCAGGCGGGGCATCTACGCAACGAGAACCTGTTCGGCTTCTGGTCGTAGGTGGACCGCGCCCAACTCCTCCTCACGGACTCGGTCGCACAGGCGGCCGCCTACACCGAAGCAAGCATCCTCCCGACCGACCTATCGCATTGCCGCCCTCGGCACCGTCCTGACCGGCACAGCGCCCGGGCGGACCAGCAGCAGCAAGACAACGGCAAACTGGCAGAACCCCGGCCCCGCCCAGCCGACTTCGCTCACAACCCAGCCCGCCCGTGACCTCAGGCGGTACCACTCATCCCGCCCTTCAGGAGCGAGTACCCTTCGGGAGCCGCAGCATTGGCAGTGGCCTGGCCGTGAGAAGAGATGACAACACCACATAAGTACTGCCATGGACCGTCTACCGATTCGAACTGAATCAATCGGCGCCCTCTGAGGAGAATCGGCGCAGGTCACGAGGCCTCGGCCCCGCGCTCGCGGGGATTGCTCCGCCGACGCCAAGCAGGCGGACGGCGGGGTGACCTCGGCCCCGCGCTCGCGGGGATTGCTCCGTCCTCGCCGCTGGCATGGAGACCACCGCCGACTCGGCCCCGCGCTCGCGGGGATTGCCTCCGTCTCGACGTCGTACTCCATGCCGCGGTCGGCCTCGGCCCCGTGCTCGCGAGGATTGCTCCCCCAAACCTGAAGGTCCTGACTTCGTCACCCTCTCGACCCCGCGCTCGCGGAAATCCTCAACCACGTCCAGATCGGCTTGAGGGCCGTACCGGCCACGACCGTTCGCCGACACGGGCCCGGTGACACGATCCCCGCATAGAATCCCGGCGACGGCAGGTCCGGGCGAGGAGGAGGGCGCCATGGGGCCCGTACCGGGCGCGCGGGAGGAGCTGGACTGGCTTGGCCACGCACTGCGGGCACAACTCGTCGAGCTGATCGACGAGTTGGCACCCGGCAGCGATCTGAGCCTGCTGTTCCTCGCCGAGCCGGAGGTCGTCGACTGGCACGAGCCTCTCCGCTACCGGTACTCGGTCGGCTGCTTCACGGGAATGCGCCCCGCGAACGTCACCGCCGCCGGCGGGACGGTCCGCATCGTCGTCACCGGTCGCCGCCACGGCTGCGGCATCGAGATCCGTGCGGTCGACCACATGTCCACTCTCTGGTTCAGCTGGCAGACACCGGCGATGGCCCTGTACGAGCCGGAGGAGTTCCGACGCCCGGAACCACTACTCACGCCCGAGACCGTCACCCCCGGATACGTACTGTGCTACGAGTGCGACGGCCTGGGCTGGTGCCACGACTGCGGAGGTCGCGGCTGGCGCCCCGACGCGGCCCACGGGCGGGTCAACTGCCCTGCCTGTCACCGGCGTCGCGTCTGCGTGATCTGCCGGGGTGCGGCGGAGCTCGCTGTCACCGATCTGTCGCTGTACCAGCGCGGCTACTACCCCGAACTGGGCCAATGACGGGTCGTCGCGCCCCCGGAGAGACCTCGTGCAGCAGTCCTGCCCGCAGCCGCCTGCACGCCACCTGACAGCAACCCAACTCTTGCATGTAACCCTTGGATTGATACCTTGACATCAATCCAAGGATTGCTACCTTGGCTTCATGTCAAACAACGAGAAGCCCCGCCTCATCCCGACCGGCAAGTGCTGGTGCGGCTGCGGGAAGGACGTCGGCCTGGGCAAGTTCTTCGCCGCCGGCCACGACAAGATCGCCGAAGCAGCGCTCATGGCGCTCAAGTA
Source organism: Kitasatospora sp. NPDC048286 (assembly GCF_043201735.1). Classification (NCBI taxonomy): domain Bacteria; kingdom Bacillati; phylum Actinomycetota; class Actinomycetes; order Kitasatosporales; family Streptomycetaceae; genus Kitasatospora; species Kitasatospora sp. NPDC048286. The sequence continues at coordinate 690,889 of NZ_JBICZE010000003.1, read as the reverse complement.
CGACGGGTCCGTCGCTCAACTGCTCCACGCCCACGGCTACGGCTCGCACCACTCCGTCCGCCATGCCGCTGTCGCCGATCCGGACTGCTCGTGGCAGAAGTGCGCCGACTGCAACTACAGCGGCGCCCCCGCCAGCATCGTCAACCACCGCAAGAAGGACCATCCCTAGCGACGTTCCGGACCGCGGCGCACCCTGCCACCCCTACAGTGGCGCCATGGACGTCAACTGGGACAACTCGACCTGGGAACTGCTGCTGGTACAGCGCCCCTCCGATACGCACCTCTCGGAGTCAAGCACTCCTGGCGGGAAGAGCGCGCTGGCGCGGAACGACGACAACGAACTCACCACGCACGCCGTACTGTTCCCCGGGACCAAGGTGGCCCTGGGCATCCTCGGCGCGGGCGTCGTCCTGGGGGTCGCCGCGGCGAAGGCCGCTCCGCATGTCAGGAGCGGCCTGATCAGCCTCAAGTCGAAGCTGACCCGCCGGTCGGAGGAGGGCGCGGACGCCGAGGCCCCCGCTCCCCCGACGGTCGTCCCGGCAGTCGGACCGGAGCAGCCGGACACCTCTCCGCTGCACACTGCCTGAGCGACGGGCCAGGCGCCGACACGGAACTCGAATCGGGTCGAGTGGATGTGACATCAGCCACATCTGCTCCGCCGAGTACCGGTCGACTGTCATTCGCAACGCCCCGCCCCACCTGCCGAGTTCGCGACCGAACGAACCCGGGAGCCGGTGAAAATGATCTGGCTGTCCGCGGCGGGCTGGCCCTAGCCTGCCCGCCATGTCCCAGAACACGAACACCTCCGGTTTCCCCGGGCAGTCGGCCGCCCCGTCCGGCGACGCCGCCAGGGTGCAGCGCCAGGTACAGCACCAGGCGGGCGTCGGCCCCGTCTCCGGTGGCGGCGGCACCCTCTTCTCCGAGCCCGTCCTGGTGGTGAACCAGAAGGCCAAGCTGATCGAGCTGACCAACGAGTACGCGGTCTTCGACCAGCAGGGCGCCACGCTGGGCTCGGTGGTCGAGGTCGGCCAGAGCGCTCTGCGCAAGGTGCTACGGCTGGTCTCCTCCCTCGACCAGTACCTGACCCACAAGCTCGAGATCCGCGACGCGCACGGCACCCCGGTGCTGCTGCTGACCCGCCCGGCGAAGCTGATCAAGTCGCGGGTGATCGTGCAGCGTCCGAACGGTCAGGAGGTCGGCCAGATCATCCAGCAGAACGTCATCGGAAAGATCGATTTCGCGATGGAGGTCGACGGCCAGAGGATCGGCGCCATCAAGGCCGAGAACTGGCGGGCCTGGAACTTCTCCATCGTCGACGCGACGAACACCGAGGTCGCCCGGATCACCAAGACGTGGGAGGGCCTGGCGAAGACGATGTTCACCACGGCCGACAACTACGTGCTTCAGATCCACCGCCCGCTCGCCGACCCGCTGCTCAGCCTGGTCCTGGCGGCCGCGCTCACCGTGGACACCGCGCTGAAGCAGGACGCTCGCGGCTTCGGCTAACCGCGAACCCCACGTCGCCCGGCGGCAGTTGCCGCCGGGTAGCGGTGAACATCGGCGGCCCGGGGCCGGCGTCCGGATCGGACCAGGGCCAAGGGCCGGCCGAGGCGGCCACGACCGGGCGGTAGGCGGCCACGACCAGACGGTAGACGGCCGCGGCGCCCGTGGTTCGACCACTCGTTCCGGACCCACCAGCCTGCCGCCATCAGCCGCCCACCCGGCACACCGTCACCGCCGCCGAGTGGGTGCTCGCCGCCGCGGGTCGTCAGAGGGTGGCCGTCGGAGCAGGCGAGGCCGCGGTGGTCGGCGGAGCCTGGCAGGGCAGCGTGACGATGACGCCCACGCCCTGGCCGAGCTTCGCCTTACCCGCTCGAACGGTGTAGCGGTCGGGCTCGTGGACGGCCTCGAACTCCCACGTGGACTGATCGGCCGAATCCGGCTCGTTCGAGGTGACCTTGAAGCCCTCGCCCGCGAGTTTCTCCCGCAGTGCCCGAACCACCTCGGGACGCTGGTCGTCCGTGGCCTTCAAGCGGATCGCCGAGCTGAGCTCGTACGCCTCACCCTCATCGGCGATGCCCATCCCCCGCCCCGAACACCGTTAGTAGGCGGTGAGCTTGGTCCACGGATCCCGTTCGAGGCCCGTCAGCTCGCGCACATGGTTCTGCACCTGGTCCGCCCGGGCCAGCGCCTCCTCCCGGGACTCGACCCATACCGGCTTGCTCGGCTGCTCAGCTCCTCCGACCAGTGGCTCCAGAAGCGAGCACGAACTGAGCACCAGGGCGCCCGACACCGTCAGTACGGCCGCACGGGCGGCCCGTATGGCCGCTCCGGACAGCGCGGGCGTCGATCTCTTGAACAAGTGCGGTACTCCCCCGTGAACAGGTGTGCGTCGTGCCGTCCGGATGTTACGGCAGCACAGGGGATGGCCCGCACCAGGATTTACGGGTCGCCCGATCGGAAGGCTGCGGACGCTTCTCGTGCTTGCGGCCCTGGTCAGCGAGCGAGGTCTCCGGTGGTTCGCCCCGGTGATCAACCGAATCGAGGGGCCGCCCGGGGAACGTGGTCCATGAGAAGGACCGGCACCTTCCATCTCGGCTCCGCCCCCACCCCAAGTCGGAAGGCCGCCCCGCCAACACCGAGGAAGCCGTGGACGGGCTGACCCACGAGGTCCTGGGGCAGGGCGTGGCGAAGCCGACGTCCGCGGCCTACGGGAACGGGTCGCGATACCGATTCCGTGAGAGCTGCAGCAGCCTCACGGAAGCGACTCGTGCACGGGACTGCCTGAACAGCTCGGGTTCGAGGACATGGTCGCGCGGCTCCGAGCGCTCACAGCGCGCCGGTTGGTGGTCGCCGGTCCTGGCGGGGCAGGAAGTCCTCCCTGGTCATGCTGCCCATGGTCAAGCTGCCGGAAGCCGGAGCGCCCCACCGGCCTTCCTCGCTCGCGAGCTTGTCCCACAAGGCGCGCAACCAGCCTCTGACTTCGGGCAGCGGGTACCGCCACCAGAGGTCCTCGACCATCATCCCGACCCCCACGTGCGAGTACGCTTCGGGAGTGCAGGACATGATGCTGGCAACTCGGATTGGGGCGAAGGGAATGACGGTACGACATCACTTGCCCTCCGGGTTTCCAGCCAATCGAACTGAATTGATCGGCGTCCCTTGACGCCAATCGCCGCAGGTCAGCAAGTGTCGGCCCCGCGCTCGCGGGGATTGCTCCCGGGCGGTCTGCTCGCCGTTCTCCCAGACAATGTCGGCCCCGCGCTCGCGGGGATTGCTCCTGCGGGCCGCCGGTTTGGTTGGTGACCCTGAGGTCGGCCCCGCGCTCGCGGGGGGTGCCAGCGATGGCCGCCAGCGAAGGTCGGGCGCCAGCGTGGAGACCAATACAGTGGAAGAGTGCCCGGGCGGTGGGGGTCGGGGCAGTACACCGGTGCGGGCGAGGTGCCGGCCCCACCGAACTACAACTCGAAGGACTCGGAGGAAATGGCGCCGCCGGCGTCAGCCGAGTTGGCGGGCCCAGTCCGTCAGCCGGGCGAAGTCGTCCGCCGTCAGGCCGGCCTTCGGGGCGACGTGGTGGAGAAGGGCCGGTCCTCGGTGGTGGGCTTCGACCCACGCTCGGTCGGCATCCGTGATCAGGTCGTCGACCCGGGCGAACGGGCGGCCGCGCGCCCAGGCGACGATCTGCGGGGTCTTCCAGAACACCCCGCCGTCCGGCTCGGGCCGTGGCTCGGACCAGGCGATGTGTGGCAGGGCGGGCAGCCCGAGCAGGGGGGCGATGAAGGCGTCCGCTTCCTCCTGCCACGTGGTCGCCCACACCAGGTCGTACGGCAGCGCCGCGAGGGCCGGGCCGTGGTCCGGGTTGAGCCACACCCGCAGGGGCTTCGGCGTCTTGTGGGGCAGGCCCCACGCGGCGAGCCGGCGGCGCTCGGCGGCTTCCCAGCTCGGCGTCATCAGCCGATGGGTCCGGTAGCCGTCGGGTCGTCGGTACGGCTTCGCCGCGCATGGGTTCAGCGGCCCGTCGACGTCCATCAGCAGCAGCGGCCGCACCGTCTCACCTCCGGGATCGTCCCCGCACGCTACCGGCAGGGACAGGCGGACGCCCAGTGGATTTCCGGGGCCGGGCCGCCGGGGCGCGGGTCAGCCGATGCTGAAGGCGCCGCCCGGCGGGGACGGGGAGTCGACAGCCGCGGCGTCCGTGACCGGGGCGTTGCGGCCGACCAGGGCCGCCAGGTCCTCGCCCTCGGTGAACCGGGCCGGGAAGATGTCACCCGCGAGCAGCCGGGTCAGCTCGGCCACCGGCAGCGGCGCCGTCGAGCCGGCCAGCGGCGGGCCGTCCGCCAGGTTCGCCGCGTAGCAGCCACCGGGGCGCAGCGCGGCCGCCGCCAGCCGCAGGAACTCCACCGGGGTGCGGTGCCCGGGGGTGCGCCGGCCGAGTGCCGGCGCCGAACCGACGAGCAGGCCGAGCAGACCCGCACCGGAGCGGACATCGACCTCACGTGGTCCGCGGTGGGTGCCGGCCGCTGGAGCGTCACCGGCTCGGGTCACGACCGCCGCCTCGACATCGCCCTCGGCGACCGCGACTTCGCGCAGGACATGTACGAGATCCGGGAGAACGGCCACTTCGCCTCCCGCCACCCCTACCAGCACCAGACCGAGGCCGCCGTCCGGCAGTTGCTCGCCGACGGCGTCGAGATCGGCGAGAGGACAGCAGGCCCCACCCCCGCTGCCTCCACCTCGCCGTGCTCCAGCAGCCCCGCCGGCCGAAAGCGTGGAGTCAGGCAACTCACGAGTTGGCGTGCTCGATCGCCTCGAAGATGTCCGAATCGGTCTCCTGCTGCCAGGTGGGCAGGTCCTTCCAGTCAGCCACGTAGCCCGGCTTCGGGTTCTCGATGTGCTTGTAGATCTGAGCGATCCAGCACGTTGCGACGAAGCGCCCCTTCTGCTCCCGGGTGAGCTTCGACGTGTTGCCACCACTCACCCTGATGAAGTCGTGGACCTGGCCGTACACAGCGGCGGCGCACTCTCGCTCCCAATCCGGAGTCTCATCCCATGGGACGACGTAGCCAGCCTTCGGCTCGCCCGGGTAGTGCTTGGTCACGCCCGCGATCCACGCTTCGCGGAAGATCCGCCCGTCAGATGACATACGTCACTCCTTCGTCAGGCGGCGCTGTCGAGCGCCGAGATCTGCTGGTGCAATGCTGAAGCTCGGCCATCGGCCATCAACGGGACGAGGCGGTGCTTGACGCCCTCCAGCTTTCTCCCGATGTAGCCCGAGCCGGTCTGGCTCGCCAGCTCCAAAGCGGCGCGGGTGTAGTGACTCGCTTGGTCGAGATCATGTCGGTCGGCACCGAGTGCCGCCAACTCTGCGAGTACCGCACCCCGACGACGCAGTGACAGCTGCTGTGAAAGTGCGGCTATCAGCGCCTCCTCTGCCAAATCAGGGCGGCCGAGCGCCAGGTAGCAGGTGCCTCGCTCCTCAGCAAGTCGTGAGCCGTCGAACCGGAGCCAGCCTCCGTTGTTCAGCTGTCCGGACAACGTGTGTACCTTCTCGGCGTCATCGAGTGCGCGCTTGGTCGCATCAAGGTCGCCGAGGCCGGCATGGACCTCCGCCTGGACCGCCGCCACCCAGTACCGCGTCGAGAGCTGGCTGTCTCCGCGTTCTGCCACCTGAGACGCCGCTGACAGTATGGGAGCCGCGACGGCAAAGCGACGCTCGTAGAGTTCGACGAAGGCGTGCCTCGTCAACGCACAAGCCCACAGATCGAACGCTCGCGCTTCCCTGCTGGCGCTGGCAGCAAGTGTGTAGCAGTGTGCGGCATCGGTATACCTGTTGGCGTCGAAGAAGATCTCACCAGCGAGCTGGTACAGGTCTCCTACCAGTGCACAGAGCTGTTGGCGCGAGCTCTCCTCTTGGCTCTCCCCGAGTCCCTTTGCCAGGAGAGCCAATTGGTGCCGAACCATCGGGTACACGGCCTGCTTCGAGTCGGAAAGGCCGAAGACCTTCCAGAGGTGGGCGTTCAACTCGGGGCCGGTTTCCGCCAAGGACGCAGCCGCTCCGGGACGAGTCGGGGAATTGTCGGAGCCCGGCAGGGCAATGAGAGCCCCGGTCACGGCGAGCAGGCTCAATACATCGCGGCGCTTCATATCATCAGTATCACCAGAAGGAGGAGGAGCAGCGGTGTAGACCACTGATCGGGCTGGGACTGTCTCCTCTGCTGCGAGGAGGTCCGCCAGCCCTTCAGGGGTGACCTTGAGGACCTTTGCCATCTTGGGGTGCACGTGCCCCTGAGGGTCGTTCGCGCCGGCTTCCCAACGGGTGACCGTGGATACCGCGACCCCCAACTCGTTGGCGAACGCCTCCTGACTGTAGCCCAGTGTCTTGCGGCGCTGGGCCAGACGCTTCCTTCTCGGAGCCATGGGAGCCTCCGCTCAGATCGAGAAGCCCGAGGTCAGACCGGACAATGCGTTGATTATGCCTGATAGGCGCTCACCTTCTGCTCTGGTTCTCGGTAACTCCTCGGTCGTTCACTGGTTGCAGCTGCTTCGAGCGACAGAGGAGGACAGATCGATGGCAAGACGCACCACCCCACGGGTACACCGCGAGGTCGTTACCGGTCTCTCGAAGCATGAGCTCGCCCAACCCCCCGCCGGCTGGAACCCGCTGGACGACTACAGAGCGGCCCGAGCGGCCGATCGCGTGCCCTCCGCAGGAACGCTGCTCCAGATCGCCGCCGTCCGGTCCACCTGCGTCTGTCGAGACTGCACGGCTCGCCGCACTCCCTCGTCGGCACCGCCGGTCTGACGAGCATCACCCTCACATCCACAACCCGATGGAGAAGCGCAACTTGAACAGTGTGATCCAGGGTGACCCGGTCCGGCACCACACGGACGGCTGGACGGGCACCGTGGCCGAGACCCCCAGCAAGCTCGCCAACCACGCCTGGGTGAACCGGCACAGGCTCGTCCGACCCGTACCCGGAAATGGTGCTCCTGACCGACTTGGAGGCCGCGGATTGAGCAATCCTCTGCTGCCCGTCCGAGCGGGCACCCCGCCGACGCCGGTCCGGATCACGGGCGAGGGGACGGTCGTGGACCGCCCCGACGGCTACCGGCAGGGACCTGCTGGGTCTGCCATCGGGACACGATGGTCTGCGCCGGCAGCACGATCCAGACGCCCGACGAGGTCCAGGGCACCTGCCACCCTATCTGCGACGACTGCACTGCGCGTGCCCGCAGGCCCCACCGCCGCGCTGCGGGCCGCGCTCGGCCAGCGGTCGGTGTAGGAGCCCGTGGACGACCAGGACGACTACCGCGAGGCCGCCGACAAGGCAGCGCGCGGCGTCCCCACCCCCGTACCGGTCGCCCTCGCCTACGCGCTCTCGCTGCTCGCACTCATAACGCCGGCAACGGCGTTGATCGCCTCCGGCCGCTTCCAGCCGCTCGGGGCCCACATTCTCCCGGCCTGCCGAAGGTGCCTTGTCAGGCCGGGCGGCACCACCCGCACCACTGCTCGCCCGCACTCGGGCAAGCAGAGCCAACCCGATTGGAGAGGCACATGAGCCACCTCAACCCCGGTGACCCCGAGGTCACCACGCTGACCCGCCGCCTGGACCACATGGTCCCGGACGGGGACTTCGCGCCGCAGACGGGCGTCGAGTCCCTGACCCGCCGCCTGGACCACAAGGTCCCCGACGGCGACTTCGCCCCGGCGGGCACCGCGGTCTGACCGCAGTTCCGATCTGATGCCGGTCAGTTGACGGCATGGGCGGGTCGGCCGGTGTTCATCCGGACCGACCCGCCGCTCGGCGTCGCACACCACCCCGATCAAGGAGAGTCCGCAGTGAAGACCGCCATCGCCAACCACGTCCCCATCGGCTCCTTCTTCGACCTCGACCGGAAGGACCCGGACCTGATCCGTCTGCGCGAGGTGGGCGCTGACAGGGTTCTGCCGTTCGCGTTGATGGAGCGACTGTTGAAGTCGGGCACTCCCTACGCGGAACAGGCCCGTTCCCTGCGCAGCGACACCGTCACCGTGGCCGGCGCGCACTTCGACTGGTTCGACGCCGAGCTGCCGGGCGAGATCGCCGACGAGATCAACCTGAGCGGCTACGAGATCGTCCCGCACACCGAGGAACGTCGTACGGCGCTGACCCAGGCCCTGGACCACCTGTCGCTGGTCCACCCCGAGGGGTTCGGCCGCGTGCGGGAATTCGTCCGCGGACTGCTGTGGGTGGGGCTCAAGCCCGGCGTCCGCGCCTCCTCGCTGACCAGTTCCAGCGACCCGGCGCTCCCGTACGTCATCGTGTTCTCCGAGAAGGCGCGGCACCACATCCCGCCGAACACCGTCGGCGCGCAGCCGTCCTACCGCTTCCTGGCGGAGAACATCCTGCACGAGGGCACCCACCAGTCGGTCAGCTTCCACGTCCTCCAGCACCAGGTCTTCGCCGAGGGCTACTCGTCCCGGACTTCCCCGAAGATCGAGATCAGGTGGCGGGCCGGACAGGGGGAGGACCGCAACCAGTTCTGGGAGATCGACAGGGCTTTCCACGCCACCTGCGTCTACAACCAGCTGCTGCGGTTCCGCCAGGTCGAGTTGGCCCGCGACGACCTGACCGCCGACGAGCGCGCCGGTTTCCAGGCCGCGTACGACGAGGGCCTGCCGGCCGTCCACTACCTCATGCGCGAACTCGAACTCCTGCGTGAGCACTTCACGCCCCACGGCGCGGACCTGCTGACTGACCTGCGCCACCAGACCGACCACCTGTAGTGCCACGCTGAGCGGAACCGAACGACGGAGGGTCAAGTGCTTGGGCACCTCATCACTCACGACGACAACCTGCGGATGGTCCCCACCGACCGGGACGAGCTGACCACCGCGCTCGGGCGCCTCCACGAGGAACTGCGGGGCCTGCCCGAAGGGAGCGACCACGCCCGCACTCGGGTCCTGACCAGGTGGATCGGCATCGGCCGGATGTGCCTGGGCAACCACGAGGACGCCCGTACGTTCCTCAAGCGGTCGCTCGACCTGGCCGCCGCTCTCGGCAACACCGGGGCCGTCGTCGCCACCGGGCTCAACCTGGCCGACGCCCACCGCTACTCCGGCGACGTGCAGACCGCGGACGCGCTCTACCGCAGCGCGCTGAACACCGCGCGAAGCCACCACCCGGAACTCCTCGACTACGCGCTCCAGCACTTCGGCAAGCACCTGATGGAGCGCGGCGACCTCGCGGGTGCCCTCGCCCGTCTGCAAGAGGCGATGCGGTTGCGGGTCGCCAAGGGAGACATCGAACTCATCGACTCGACGCAGGCCGCACTCGACCGCGTCGAGCTGCTGATCCGCGAGGCCGGCCAACCAGCGGTAGGCGTCACGGCATCCCGGCAGTGGAGCGGCCGGTGGACCTCATGGCTCCAGTCCCGCACCACGGCCCGGACGCCGGCCCGGTGGGCAGAGGACTTCCCCACGCTTCGGGACGCTGTGCGCGGGCTCACCGCCCACCAGCGCTTTCAGCCGCGCCACCTGCGCCATCTTCGTGACCAGTCGTTCCCCGCCGTGCTGATCGCCGCCATGGCGAAGGAAGCCGAGAAGGCCGTAGCCGCCGACGGCTACCTCCACAACGGCAAGTGGAACGCGGCCGTCGGCGACGCCGCGAACCGCTTCGCCGGACAGGTCGATCTCGCCGAAGTCGTCGCACAGTCCACCGGTCTGGACGTCGAACAGCCGCACACCGCCGTCTACATTGCGTACCGGGAGGAAGGGCAGTTCCTCGACTTCCACGTGGACGAGACCGACTTCGGTGAGGCCAACCTGATCCTGTGCCTCAAGCACGAACGCCACACCGAGGCAGCCACCGCCAGCGCCACAGTCTTCATCAACTCCGACGGCTACCTCGGCTGCGACCTCGACGCAGGTGACTGCGTCGTCTTCGACGGCGCGTTCACGCCCCACGGCCGGACGCCCCTCAGCGCCGGTGAGAGCGTCACCCTCATCAGCTTCGGCTTCCGCGCACGTGATCAGGCATTGCGCGCGGTCGGGCCCATCCCGCCGGCCCCTCGGTAGGGAAGGAACCGACTACCCGATCTCCCAGGGCGTCCGACACCCCTTGACGCTCCGGGCTCACCCGCCGGTCCCACCCGGCGGAAGGTGCGCGGCGGGGAAGCAACGCGCACCGGTCGCCCCGGCCAGCTCTCCCGGGTATCGGGCCAGCGGAACGTCTTCGAGCACATCCCCTGCGAGTGGAAGGCAGTCAGACAATGGGCGAGTTCCTTGCCGAGGCCGGAGAGGCGCTGAAGACTGCGGAGGCCGTCTGCGGGCCGCTGAAGCTGGCGCAGATCAGCAACCGGCGGGGCTCGGCGGTGTGGAAGGCCACCGGGCGGCACGGGGCGGCGAGCATCAAGCTGGGCACCGGGGAGGCCGCCGAGGTCACCGCCCGCGAGGCCTCCGTGCTCGGCCAGCTCCCCGGCTACACCGTGACCTCGGGCCGCTTCGCCGACGGCGTCTGGTACGTCACCCCGTGGTTGGCCGGGCCCTCCACGTGGCAGGTCTTCCGTTCCCTGCGCAAGGGCGAAGGAGGTAAGGAGGAAGCCCTTGCCGCCGCCGTCGGGCTGTGCCGGGCCGTGGCCGACCTCCACGCCGACGGGTGGGTGCACGGCGACCTCCAGCCCGCCCACGGCATCCACGGGGACGACGGAACGGTGCGCCTGCTCGACTTCGCCTGGACGCGCCGGATCGGCAGCACCCCGTGGCCGAGGTTCGACGGCACGATGATCCACCTCACCGCGCCCGAACTGGCCGCCCGAATCATCAACGGCCCCCAACCCGTCGAAACGACCCGCACCGCCGACGTCTACGCCCTCGCCGGAACCCTGTGGACCTGCGTCACCGGCACGTGGCCACTGGACTACGCCACCGCCGGCCTCGGAGCGGGCACACCGGTGGAGGAGATCCGCAAGGCCATCGCCCACCGGGCCGTCCCGTTGTCCACCGCGATGCCCTGGCCCGCCCTCCAAGCTCGGCTGCGCCACGTCCTGCTGGCTGCCCCCGACGACCGGCCCACCGCCGCCGAACTGGCTGAGTTGATCGAAGTGGTGGGCCGGTGATCGAGCTCGACGAAGTACCTGGGCCGGGCACCGATGGACGCCGACGAGGCCCGCCACCGCGTACGCGACGTCGCGGGGGCTGCGGCACAGTCGCCGCGCGCCCTGTACGTGCTCGGCCTGGCCGTGGACGGAGACCTTCTCGGCGTCGTCAAGCTCCACCGTGACCGGCCGGTCGCCGCCGTCAGCTACATCCTGCGCGCGGACGCCTGGGGCCGGGGCTACGCGACCGAAGGAGTCCGCAGGATCCTCGCCCTGGCCTTCGGCCACTTCCACGTGCCGGTGGTCCGCGCCAGGCACCGCACCGACAACCCCGCCTCCGGCCGGGTCCTGCTCAAGGCGGGCTTCGTCCCGACCGGTGAACGCGGCGGATTCATGACCTACTCCATCCGACCGCCCCGGGCCCCCGGGGCGCGGCCTCAGCCGATGCTGAAGGCACCGTCCGGCGGGGGCGGGGAGTCGGTGGCCTCGGCGTCGGTGACCGGGGCGGTGCGGCCGACCAGGGCCGCCAGGTCCTCGCCCTCGGTGAGGCGGGCCGGGAAGATGTCGCCCGCGAGCAGCCGGGTCAGCTCGGCCACCGGCAGCGGCGCCGTCGAGCCGGCCAGCAGGATGTTGCCGTACCGGCGGCCGCGCAGCACCGGCGCCTCCGCCACCAGGCAGACGTACGGGAACACCGCCAGCACCGTCGCCGCCTGTGCCTTGGCGAAGGCCAGTGGCGGGCCGTCCGCCAGGTTCGCCGCGTAGCAGCCGCCGGGGCGCAGCGCGGCCGCCGCCAGCCGCAGGAACTCCACCGAGGTGAGGTGCGCGGGGGTGCGCGAGCCGTGGAAGACGTCGGCGATCACCAGGTCCTGCGAGCCGGCCGGCGTCTCGGCGAGGGCCGCCCGGGCGTCGCCGACGGTCGCGGTGATGTCCGCGCCGGGGCCCTGCCAGGGCAGCTGTTCGGCGACCAGTTCCAGCAGCGGCCCGTCCACCTCGACCACCCGCTGCCGCGAGCCGGGCCGGGTGGCGGCCAGGTAGCGGGGCAGGGTGAGGGCGCCGCCGCCGAGGTGCAGCGCGTCCAGCGGCTGCCCGGCGGGGGCGAGGGCGTCGGCGAGGTGGCCGAGGCGCCGGGTGTACTCGAACTCCAGGTGGGTCGGGTCGGCGAGGTCGACGTACGACTGCGGGGTGCCGTCCAGGGTGAGCAGCCAGCCGCCGTCCCGGTCGAGGTCGGGCATGAGCTTGGCGAAGCCCAGGTCGGTGCGCCGCCCGACCGGCACGGGCTCGTCGTACGAGTCGCACGAGTCATATGAGTCCGACTCGTGCGGCTCGTGCTCGGAGGTCACGCGCGCTCCCCGACGGGCCGGACGTCGAGGTAGGCGGCGAGCCAGTGGTCCAGCTCGGCGAACACCTCGGTGCGGGCCGCCTCGCCGGAGAGGACCAGGTCGTGCATGCCGCCCTTGATCCGGACGGTGGTGACGTGCCGGCCCAGCCGCGGCCCCTGCGCGGCGATGTCGTCGGCGCGCAGCACGGCGTCGGCGTGGTGCAGCGCGTTGTGCCACTTGGTGGTGGAGATGGAGCGGGTCGAGGCCATCAGCAGCACCGGCACGTCGATGCCCAGCCCGCGCTGCAGTCGCCGGTGGCCCTGGTGGATCGCCGACAGCCACCCCGCGTACAGCGGGAAGCTCTGGGGACGCTTGAGCGTGAGGTCGAAGTCCCACTCGCCCTGGTGGTCCTTGTGCAGGCTGTGGGTGTAGTGGGGGTTGAGCGCGGACGGCAGGACGCGGGTCGGCGCCAGCCGCCCGAGCGCCGTGACGGCGGGCCCGCCGAGTGTGCGGACGGCGGGCGCGGCGGGCATCGACAGGAACGGCGAGTTGAGGAACAGCCCGTCCACGACTCCGCGTCCGGCGCGGCGCCCGGCCCACAGGGCCCCGATCAGCCCGCCGGTGGAGTGGCCGTTCAGCAGCAGCTGCCGGTGCCCGTCCACCTCGCGGATGATCCGGACGGCCTCGTCGATCTCCTCGTCGTACTCGGCGAGGTCGCGGACGAAGTTCGGCGACTGGTGCGGGCGCAGGGAGCGGCCGTACTTGCGCAGGTCGAGGGCGTAGAAGGAGAATCCGAGCGCGGTGTAGTGGTCCGCGAGGTTGGTCTGGAAGAAGTAGTCGTTGTAGCCGTGGATGTACAGCACGGCCCGTTCCGACCCGGGCACCGGCCGACGGACGAGCGTCGCGCACACGGCCCCTTCGTCGTCGGGCCGCAGCGTCAGCTCGGCCGCCTCGTAGGGGGCACCCAGGATGTCTTCACGGAACTCCATGGCCTGACTGTACTGGCTCAGCCCGGCTCGCCACCGGCCGGAATGACCTGCTGGGATGTGATGATCGCAATGCTTTCGGAGAGTGCTTCGTAGGCGTCGTCGATGGCGCGGTCCGCCTGCCGGCGGGCCTCCGAGGCGTCCTCGGGCCGCCCGAGGTCCTCGAACACGGCTTGGAGGGCGGCCCAGGTGCTGCCCTCGGCAACGCGGTCGCCGAGTTCCTGACAGATGGCCAGGGACCGCCGGTGCGCCACGAGGGCTTCGTCCGCTTTCCCGGCGCGCCGCAGGGCGATGCCGAGGTTGCGCAGGCTCAGGCTCTCCCCCTCGCGGTCGCCGGTCTCTCGCAGCAGGCGGCCGGCCTGCTCGTGGACCTCGACCGCTTCCTCGATCCGGCCCGCCCCCACGAGGGTGACGCCGAGATCACCCAGCACCAGTGCCTCGTTGTGCCGGTCGCCGGCCTCCTGACAGATGGCCCGCGCCCGCTGCTGGGCCTCGATCGCCTCGTCGTAACGACCCCGGCGGCTGAGGATCTGGGCAACGCAGTTCCAGGACATCCCCTCACCGCTCCGGTCGCCGAGGTCCCGGAAGACCGTCGCCGTCCGTCGGAAGGTCTCGTCGGCCTCGTCCGCCCGTCCCGCGTCGACCAGCAGGACCCCGAGGTTGAACGACAGCCGGGCCCCCCACCGTCGATCGGCCCGGCCGGGCACCAGGGACAGCGCGTACCGGATCGCTTCGATGGCCGCCTCCCGCTGGTGCAGGCTCGCCAGGACCTCGGCGATGTTCGCGTGGGCCGAGGCCTCCCCCTGTCGGTCCTCTACCTCCTGGAAGATCTCGCCGGCGGTCAGCAGTGCCTCCATCGCCTCCTCGAACCGACGCGCCTTGCCTCGCGCGAAGCCGAGGTTGTGCCACGCCGTCGCCTCCTCGGCCCTGATCCCGACGTCGACGGCGGCGGACAGCGCGGCCGTCGTCACCGAGACGGCGTCCTCGCTGCGGGACCACCGGACCAGGTAGCCGACCAGCGAGGAGGACAGCCTCATGGCCACGTCGGGCAGGCCGATCGCCGCCGCCAGACGCACGGTCACGACCAGGGCGGCCCGCTCGCACTCCAGCCAGGCCAGGGCCTCGGCCCGGTCACGGAAGCGCCCGGGGCCCGGGCTCGCGGGGAGCGCCTCGATCTCCTCGTCGGCGGCCACGGCCGTGTCCGCGTAGTACACCAGGAGGCGCCGCAGGGCCCTCCCGCCGGCCTCCGGGTGCCGATCGGCCTGTTCCAGGGCGTAGTCGCGGACCAGGTCGTGCAGGTACCAGCGGCCGCCGCCCGCCGTCTGTTCGACCAGGGCGCTGCCCGCGAGCTGGGCGAGCTTGGACCGGGCCTCACGGACCTTCACGTCGGCCAGCACGGCGGCGGCCTCGGTCGAGACGTCGGGTCCCGGATTGAGGGCCAGGAGCCGGAACAGCTCCGCCTGCGGCTCGCCGAGCCTCCGGTAGGAGCGGTCGAGCACGATGCGGATGCCGATCTCACCGTCGTCCAGGAGGTCGAGCCGGGCGGCGTGGTCGGCCAGGTCCGCGGCGAGTTCGTCCGCGCGCAGGTGCGGGTCCAGGACGAGCTGGGCGGCGGCGAGCCGCAGGGCGAGCGGGAGTCGGCTGCACAGCTTCGCGATCCGCCGGGCGGCCGCCGGGTCGGCCGTGACACGGTCGTCGTCCGCCCGGGCGGCGCGGACGGCGGCGTCGAGGAGGGCCGTGGCCGCGTCGGTGTCAAGGACGCCGAGGCGGTGGAGGCGGGCGCCGAGGCTGGGGAGGGTCTCCCGGGAGGTGACCAGGAGCCGGTGGCGGGTGGACGAGGGCTGGAGGAGACGGACATGGTCGGCGGCGGAAGCGTTGTCGGCGATGACGAGGACGCCTCCGCCGTGCCGTTCCAGCCGCTCGCGGTAGAGGGCGGCGCGGGTTTCCGGGTCCGGGGGGATGTGGTCGGCGGGCACGCCGAGCGCCCGCAGCAGGGTGTCGAGCGCCTGCCCGGCCCCGACCGGGGTCTCGGCGTAGCCGCGGAGGTCCACGAAGAAGGCGGCGCGGACGTGGCCGGCGTCGAGCAGGGCGTGGCCGACGGCGATCGCCAGCGTCGTCTTGCCGATGCCGCCGAGGCCGGTGACCGCCACCGTCGACGGGCCGTCGGCGGCCAACAGGGCCTGGAGGTCCGCCAGGTCCCGGTCACGGCCGGTGAAGGCGGAGGTGAGTGGCGGGAGCCCCGCGATCGTCGGCGGCCGGGCCGTCACCGTCACGTGCGCCGTGTCGGCCTGGACGACCGGGCCGTGGAAGTTCCCCCCGCGAATGCTGTTGTGCACCCGGTCGAGGGTAGCCGCCCGCACTTCCCGACCGCGTCCCGACCGCCACCCGACCGAACCACTCCCCGACCGCCTCCGGACCGCCCCCGTCCGCCCCTCGTGCGCCTGCTGTGCGCCGGTGTCCCTGTGGAACGCTTCCCGGACAGACACGGCGAGTTGGGGAGTTTGCATGCAGCACGGGCATACCGATCCGTCGCTCTACCGTTCGGCCGCCGAGGCGATCGCCGCTCCGCCGGAGAAGCTGGCGTACGTGGCCGGGTTCGACCGGTCGGGGCGGCAGCCGGACGCGTTGCTGAGCGTCGACACCGATCCGGACTCGGCGAGCTACGGGAAGGTCCTGAACTTCGCCGAACTGCCCACGCTCGGCGACGAGTTGCACCACTTCGGCTGGAACGCCTGCTCCAGCGCCCTCGCCCACGCCTGCCACGAGAACCCGGAGCGGCGCTACCTGCTGCTGCCCGGGCTGCGCTCCTCCCGGCTGCACGTGCTGGACACCCGGCCCGACCCGGTCCGCCCGCGGCTGGTGAAGACGATCGAGGCCGAGGAGCTCGCCGCCAAGGCCGGCTACTCGCGTCCGCACACCCTGCACTGCGGCCCCGACGGCGTCTTCCTCTCCTGCCTCGGCAGCGGCGAGGGCGACGACGGCCCGGGCGGGGTGGCGCTGCTCGACCACACGACCTTCGACGTGCTGCGCGCCTGGGAGACCGAGCGCGGGCCGCAGCACTTCGCGTACGACGTCTGGTGGCACCTGGGCACCAACGTGGGCATCACCAGCGAGTGGGGCACCCCGCGGATGGTCGAGGACGGGGTGGTGCCGGAGCTCCTGCTCGGGCGCAAGTACGGCCACGCGCTGCACTTCTGGGAGCTGGACTCCGGCCGTCACCTGCAGCGGGTGGACCTCGGCGACCAGTACCAGATGGTGCTGGAGCTGCGTCCGGCGCACGACCCGCAGGCGGAGTGGGGGTTCGTCGGGGTGGTCACCAACGTCGAGGACCTGTCCTCCTCGGTCTGGCTCTGGTACCGGGAGGGGCCGGCGTTCACCGCGCGCAAGGTGATCGAGATCCCCGCCCAGCCGGCGAAGGCCGAGGACCTGCCGCCCGCGCTGCAGCCGTTCGGCGCGGTGCCGCCGCTGGTCACCGACATCAACCTGTCGGTGGACGACCGCTGGTTGTACGTGTCCGCCTGGGGCACCGGCGAGTTGTTCCAGTACGACGTCTCGGACCCGTTCCACCCCCGGCTGACGGACTCGGTGCGGCTCGGCGGGATCGCCGCCCGCACCCCGCACCCGGCCGAGCCCGGCCGTCCGCTGAGCGGGGCGCCGCAGATGGTGGAGATCAGCCGGGACGGCCGGCGGCTCTACCTCACCAACTCGCTCTACGGCGCCTGGGACGACCAGTTCTACCCGGACGGCATCGAGCCCTGGATGGTCAAGCTGGACGCCGATCCGGAGGCCGGCGGGCTGAGCGTGGACGAGCGCTTCTTCCCGCACGGCGCCGACTTCCGGGGTCTGCGCGTCCACCAGACCCATCTGGCGGGCGGCGACGCCTCCTCCGACTCCTACTGCTTCCGCTGACCCGGACGTTGACGCCGACACCGGCGCGGGCACCGACACCGGCGCAGGCACTGACACCGCCACCGCCACCGCCACCGGCGCCGAACCCAATACGGCGCCGACCGGTCCTCAGCGGAAGAGCGCCTGGTCGAACCGCACCTGCGTCGACGGCAGCCCGACTTCCGCCAGCCGGGTGCGGACGGAGCCGACCATGCCCACAGGCCCGGTGACGCAGGCCAGGTGCTCGCGCCAGTCGCCGGCCGCCGCGACGGCGTCGGCGAGTTCGCCGACGGTGACCGGGGTGACGGTCAACCACGGCTTGTGCAGTCCGAGTTCGGACAGCGCCTGCCAGTCGTAGAGGTCGCCGCGGTCCCGGGCGCCGACGAACAGGTGGACCCGTCGGCCGGTCGGCCGCTGGGTGGTCTGCTGCTCGACGATCGCCTTCATCGGGGCGAGGCCGGTGCCTCCCGCGACCAGCAGCAGGTCGCGGGGGTCGCCGTCGGGCAGCAGGCTGCCGCGCGGCGGGCCGAGGCGCAGCCGGTCGCCGATGGCGGTGTGGTCGACCAGGGCGGCGCTGACCCCGCCGAGGCCGGTGCGGCGGACGTGGAACTCCAGCTCGTTGTCGGACCGCGGGGCGCAGCCCATCGAGTACTGCCGCCAAGTGTGCGGCAGCGCCGGGTGCTCGACGGTGCCGTACTGCCCGGCCTGGTACGGGTAGGGCTCGCCGGTGCGCACCCGCAGCACGGCGAGGTCGGGGCGGCGGCGCTCGTACCCGGTCACCACGGCGTGCCAGTACGGCGGTTCGGTGAGCGCGGAGTCGGCGCCGGCCACCATCGCGCCGACGGCGAAGCGCAGCATCCGCACCCAGGCGCCCTCCAGGTCCTCGGTCCAGCGCTCGCCGGCCCGGTGCCGGACGGCCGCGCACAGGGCCTCCTCGAAGGCCTCGTAGTGCACCGGCCGGACGCCCAGCTTCCGGTGGTCGCGGCCGAGTTGACGCAGCGTCTGCTCCAGCTCCGCCGGGCGGTCGAGGTGGTCGATCAGGTGGTGGAAGATCCGTTCCAGGTGGAGCTGCTGGAACTCCATCGAGGCGGGGAAGAGCGGTCGCAGGTAGGGGCGGTGGCTGAACATCACCGCGTAGAGGTGGTCGATCAGGTCCGAGAGCGGGGAGATCAGGTCGAGGTCGCGCCGGATCAGGTGCTGGTCGGCGGCGCCGTCGTAGCCGCCGTCCTCGCCGTAGGCGCCGTACCCGAATTCGCCGCCGCCCGAGGAGGACGGGGCGAGGAGTTGGCGTCGCAGGCGCATCGCGTGATGGCGGGCGATCAGGCGGTCGTACTCGGCGGTGGCGGTGGCGGCGGTGCCAGTGCTCATGCTGCTGCTGTTGTCCATGTCCTGTCCAGTCAACTGCCCGGCCGCCGAATGCGAGAAGGGCCGATCGCCCCGGAGAGACCCGGGACCTTCGGCCCATTGCGTCGGTGCGTGCGGTCCGGGATGGTTTTCGGCCACCCCGGACCACCCCGGACCGCTGCGGGCACAGCGACCGCAGCGGGCGCGCCGACGGTGAGGTGCCCCACGCCCTGGTGCTCTCCCACCACCAGGACCCGGGGCACCGCCGTCAGACCGCCGCCCGGCGCGCCTCCCGGCGCTCCAGCCGCCGCTGCCGGCCCTGGCGCAGCGGCTGCTCGGGCAGCCACCCGAAGGTGAGGCAGGCGCCGACCACCCCGAGCATCATCCCGACCACGAAGCCGCCCAGGTTGGACGTGACCCAGGTGGCCAGCGAGGCGAGCACGGCGAGGATGGAGTAGAACAGCCGCTGTGCCGGGTTGAACAGGATCAGCAGGCCGCACAGCACCATCACCGCGGGCACCAGGTACCCGGCCAGCCCCTCCATCCCGATGTGCAGGAGGACGGGCAGCGGGGCCTTCAGGGTGAACAGGATCTCGGCGCCGCCGAGCGTCACCAGCAGCCCGCCCCAGAACGGTCGCCGCCCCCGCCAGTCGTTCTTGACCGGGTGTGCGGCGGGCGCGGCGACGGGGGCCGCCACGGCCTGGGCGGGCGTGGCCGCCGTCCCCTCGGCGGCCACCCCCTCGGCCCGTGCCGCGGTGCCCTCGCCGGTGCCGGCCGGCTCCGGTACGGACTCCGTCATGGTCAGCAGCCCGTGGAGCTGAAGCTCAGCCGCAGGTTGGGCAGCTTGAACCCAACGGCGGTGCTCGCGTAGTTGTGCTGGTTCAGGTGGGTGAGCTTGACGGTGTCGGCCTGCTGGCCGAACACGCCGGGGCCGCCCTTGCCGATCGGACCGGCCTTGGTGTAGGTGCTGGCGTCGCCGCCGATCTCGATGTTGGTGAACTCCGCGTCGCCGGAGAGCAGGTCGGAGTCGGTGGTGAGGTTGCTGGCGGAGACGGGGGTGCCGCCGTCGCCCGCGTGGATCACCAGGTTGACGCCGCCGAGGTCGACGCTCTGGCAGAGGTTGGTGATCTCGGCCTTCTTGATCGCCGACACCGCGACCAGCACCTGGCCGCCGGTGGAGCCGGCGTTGGGGCTGTCGGGGATCATCGAGTCCAGCGCGCCGAACTGGGCGAAGCCCTCGCCCTCCAGCTTGTCGGCGGTGATGGTGAACGGCATGCCGGAGATGGAGAACTGGGCGGCGAGCACGCCCTGGGCGGTGAGCGCCATCAGGACGCCACCGGCCGCGATGGCCGGTACGGCCATCAGGGCGGTGCGCTTGAGGCGGACCCGGCCTCTTCTCGGCGCGCCCGGCGTCTGCGGGGCCTCGGCCGCCGTGGCGGCGTCCTCGGACATGGCCATGTGTGTGCTCCCTGTGGGTGGATGGGTGTGCAGGCACTTGGCACGTTGTCCTGGCGCGGACAGCGTTCTTCGGCGCGACCGGGCCGTCAACCCCTCGGCAGCGGGGTTCTTCCGGTCAGCACGCGGTAAGTAACTGGGAAGCTACTGCTCGGTATTGGCCGGGTCAATACGGGTGCACGAAGGATCTTCACCTGATTTCTGCCGAGGAAGCCCAGGGCTTCAGCCCTGAGTGGGGGTACCTCCCGCTTGCGGGGGCGAATCGGCTCCTTGGACCGGAGCCGCGAAGCGGCGGAGTCCTCTTCCATGTGTTCTGACCTTCCGATTTGATCGTTCGATTTTGGGTCAACTACCTTCCTGCGCATGAAGATCGTGGTCCGGGTGAAGCTGGAGCCGTCGCCGTACCAGGCGGACGCGCTCGCTGCGACACTGCGCACGTGCAACCGGGCCGCGAACCACATCTCGCAGGTGGCGTTCGCCAAGGGTGAGATCCGGCGCAACGGGTTGCAGCCGCTGGTGTACCGGTACGTCAAGGACGAATACGACCTCGGGGCGCAGGCCGCTGTGCGGTCGGTGAAGAAGGTCTGTGACGCCTACGCGGCGTTGACGGCGAACCTTCGGGCCGGCAACCTCGGCCCGAAGGGGAGCAAGCGTCGCAACAAGGCCGAGTCCAAGCCGATCAGATTCCGCGAGGACGCCGCCCAGCCGTTCGACGACCGGATGCTGTCGTGGAACACCGACACGAAGACCGTGAGCATCTGGACCACGGCGAGCCGGTTGAAGGGCATCGGATTTCGCTGCTCCCAGGACGCGCTCGCGATGCTGGCCGAGCATCGACGGGGCGAGTCCGACCTGGTGTTCCGTGACGGGACCTGGTATCTGTTCGCGACCTGCGACATTCCCGTGCAGCCCGTCGCGGAGCCCGTCGACTGGATCGGGATGGACCTCGGGATCGTCAACATCGCCACCACCAGCGACGGCCAGGTCATGGCCGGACGAGGCCTGAACCGCCACCGCGCCCGCATGGTGGCGCTGCGCGCCAAGCTCCAAGGGCACCAAGTCTGCCAAGCGGGTCCTGAAGCGGCAGCGCCGTAAGGAGTCGCGCCGGGCGACCGAGACCAACCACATCATCTCCAAGACCATCGTCACCACCGCTGAACGCACCTCGCGCGGGATCGCCCTGGAAGACCTCACGGGCATCCGCGAGAGGGTCAAGGCCAAGAAGGACCAGCGGTACCGCCTCCACTCCTGGGCGTTCGCCCAGCTCGGAGCGTTCGTGGAGTACAAGGCGCAGCGGGCGGGTGTGCCCCTGGTCCACGTGGACCCGCGTAACACCTCCCGGCAGTGCTCCGTCTGCTGGCACACCCACAGGCAGAACCGAGTGGACCAGGCCACGTTCGCGTGCCGCTCCTGCGGCGTGACCATGCATGCGGACATCAACGGCTCCCGCAACATCCGCCACCGTGCGGCTGATGCGTGGAAGCGGGGAGCAGTCAACGCCCCCACCAGCACTCTCACGTAGAGCGCTGGTCAGACGCGGACACCACGGACGGGGCGACCCGTCGGACACACGGTGAACTGCAAGCCTGGAACCTCAGTCCCGGGTCGTTGACCAATCCGCGACCCGCTTCGGCCAGTCCCGAACCCCCAGCCGCTCGGCCGCCTCCGCCGGGCCGAGGAACGGCGACAGGCAGAACATGGTCAACACCGGTAGGATCTCCATCAGTTGTTCGGTCCTTCCGGAGTCGATCCGCCGGTAGATGACGCTGTAGACGCCGCCCACCACGGCGTCCACCATCTCCCTGGACTCCACCCCGCCCGGGAGTTGGGGCACCTCGGCGAAGAACGTGCGGAACCTGGTGAGCAGTTGGGCCCGCTCCCAGCGGCCGGCCGGGCCCACGGCCTCGACCTCGATCACCGCCATCGTCGCGAACGCCGGTGTTCCCGCCAATAGTTGGAGCATCACCCCGAGGCTCTTGCGGATGCCGCGGCACCAGTCGGTTTCGGCCGCGTAGGCCTCCGCCATCCGGCGGATCACCACGCCCGTGCCGTACCGGTGCGCGGCCAGGAAGGCGTCCTCCTTGCCGCTGAACAGTTCGTAGAAGACCGGCCTGGTCACGCCCGCCGCACGGCAGATGTCGCTGATCGTGGCGTGCTGGTAGCCGCGTTCGGCCACGGTCCGCACCAGCCCGTCCAGCAGCCGTTCGCGCTGGGTCGCGGCGACCACGCCGGCGGGCAGTCGGCGCGGCCCTGGCTTGATCGAGCGGGCCGGATCGCGGCCGGTCCGGGCACCCGGCAGCAGGACCACGTCGGCTCCGCGGAGGTAGTTCCGATCCATCACCAACTCCTGTGTCCTGTATTGACATTGACGGAACACCGGGTTTACAACACTGACAGGTTTCCAACCGGTGGGCCAGCAGGCCACCACCGGACGGACCCTCCGGGGGCTCCGACGGCCCGGGCGAACGCCCAGGCCACGGGACCACGGCGGAGGCGGGGACGCGACGGTGGCAGCCGTCCACGTGCCCCACGGCACCGCACGTCCCCGACCGAACGGCGCAGTGCCGCTGGTGTCCACGCCGCCGCCCGTACGCACGTCAGCACCACCGCACCGCGGTTCCACCGCAAGGTCGCACCACCGCACCACCGCACCACCGCACCACCGCACCACCGCACTGTCGTACCACCGCACCGCCGTACGCGCCCACCCTCGCGTACGTCCGCACCGCCGTACCGCACGGACGGGCCCGTGGCGCCGGGCCCGCCCGCCCCTCGGCCTGTGCCGAAGCCCACCGGACGACGCCCGCGACTCCAGGCCTCCGAAGCGGCGTTCGGCACCGGCCGCCGGTACGAAGCCCCCGGTACGCCATGCACCTCCCCCGCCGTGCACACCACCACACCCGCACGCGGGGGTTCCCCCACCCGTCCACCGGACGGAGAGAGGCACCCTCATGCGCATCAGCCGCACCCTCGCCACCGCCGCACTCGCCTCGCTCGCCCTCACCGGCGCGGCCGTCGCCCCCGCCCAGGCCGCCGGCGCGGTCCTGACCACCGGCAGCCCGAGCGGCCCGGCCGTCGCCGTCGGCGACGTACTGACCGCCAACCTGGTCTCCGGCACCTACGCGACCTTCTACAACAGCGCCACCGGCACGACCGGCGTCAAGTGTGCCGCCTCCTCCTTCTCGGCGACCGTCACCTCCAACCCGGCCGCGCCGGGCAGCGCCGTCGAGCGGCTCGACACCCAGACCTTCGGGTCCTGCACCTCCAACGTCATCGGCGTCACCGGCGTCAAGAGCATCAGCGTCACCAACCTGCCGTTCACCAACACGGTCAGCGACGCGCCCGGCAACCCGGTCAAGCTCACCCCCGGCGCGGCCGGCGTGATGGGCACCACGGTGGTGCTCAACACCATCCTGGGCAGCATCAGCTGCAACTACCAGAACAGCACCGGGATCAACGGCACCACCTCGAACACCGGCAACACCATCGGCTTCTCCGGCCAGCCGTTCGCCCTGGTCTCCGGCCCGAGCCTGTGCTTCTCGACCGGCTTCTTCAGCGCCACCTACGGCCAGGTCATCGACATCACCGCCCCCGGCCAGCCGGTCCTCTTCGTCAACTGACACCGGGGGCCCCCGGCCCGTCGTGACGACGGCGGCGTACGGCACCCTCACCGGAGCCGTACGCCACCGCACCGCCTTGCCCTGCCCAGTCCCCGAGACAGCGAACCCGAGACAGCGAAGTGACCGGCCGGTAGGGTGGCGCCGCACGGAGACGGCGAACCGGAACGGGGCAGACGGATGAGCGACAACGGCACGGGCTTCTTCACCTCGGTGGCGGACGCCGCCGAACAGCTGGCCGCCACCGGCTACCTGGCCTCCACCTCCGTGGCCACCACCGTGTTCCTCGCCGACCGGCTCGGCAAGCCGCTGCTGGTCGAGGGCCCGGCCGGGGTCGGCAAGACCGAACTCGCCAAGGCCGTCGCCGAGATCGGCCACGCCCGGCTGGTCCGGCTCCAGTGCTACGAGGGCATCGACGAGGCCCGCGCGCTCTACGAGTGGAACCACGCCAAGCAGCTGCTGCGGATCACCGCCGGCCGCGACGAGGGCTGGCAGGACGCCCGCACCGACATCTTCGGCGAGGAGTTCCTGCTCACCCGCCCGCTGCTCACCGCGATCCGCGGCGAGGAACCGACCGTGCTGCTGATCGACGAGATGGACAAGGCCGACGTCGAGGTGGAGGCGCTGCTGCTGGAGGTGCTCAGCGACTTCCAGGTCACCGTCCCCGAGCTCGGCACCATCACCGCGAGCCGCCGCCCCTTCGTCCTGCTCACCTCGAACGCCACCCGCGAGCTCTCCGAGGCGCTGCGCCGCCGCTGCCTCTTCCTCCACCTCGACTACCCCGAGGCCGAGTTGGAGCGACAGATCGTCCGGCTCAAGGTGCCCGGGCTGGACGAGACGCTGGCCGAGTCGCTGGTCCGGGTGGTCGGCGCGCTGCGCGCGATGGAGCTGCGCAAGGCGCCGTCCGTCGCCGAGACCATCGACTGGGCCCGCACCCTGCTGGCCCTCGGCGCCGACACCCTGGACGACGCCGTCGTACGGGACACCCTCGGGGTGATCCTCAAGCACCAGGACGACGTCCGCAAGGCCACCCAGAAGCTCACCCTCGCGTGACGACGCCGCCCCCGGAAGCCGACACCGCCGCCCGCCTCACCGGCCTGGTCCGCGCCCTGCGCGGCCACGGCCTGCCGATCGGCCCGGCCGAGACGGTGGACGCCGCCGCCGTCCTGGACGTCCTCGGCTTCACCGACCGCGAGCCGATGCGGGCCGGCCTGGCCGCCGCCCTGCTGCGCTCGCAGAGCCAGCGGGCGGTCTTCGACGCCACCTTCGACCTTTTCTTCCCGCTCGGCGTCGGCACCCCGGAGGCCGTGCGGGCCGACCCGCCGCCGATCCCCGACGACCCGGAGCCGCCGCGCTTCGGCCGCCCCGACCCGCTGCGCGATCAGCTGCGCGACCGGCTCGCCGCCGCGCTGGCCGCCGACGACCGCGCCGCCCAGGCCCGGCTGGCCGGCGAGGTGCTGGAGGCCTTCGGCCGGTACGGCGTCGGCAGCTCGCCCGGCTCCGACGGCTGGTCCGCCCAGCAGGCGCTCAGCCGACTCGCCCCCGACACCCTGCTCGCCCGCGTCCTCGCCGCCCTGCGCGAGGGGCAGAACACCCGGGACCTCTCCGACCGGGTGCTCGCCGACGAGATCCGCCGCCGCATCCGGGACTTCCGCGCCATGGCCGCCGGCGAGGCCCGCCGCCGGGTCGCCGAGCTGCGCGGCCCCGAGCGGATCGCCGAACGCGCCGTCGCCCCGACCACCGACCTGGTCGACTTCCTCTACGCCGGCCGCACCCAGCTCGCCGAACTGCGCCGCACCGTCCACCCCCTGGCCCGCAAGCTGGCCACCCGGCTGGCCGCCCGGCGCCGCCGCGCCGCCCGCGGCGAGATCGACCTGCGCCGCACCCTGCGCCGTTCGCTGACCACCGGCGGGGTGCCGCTGCGCCCCGCGTACCGGCTGCGCCGCCCGGCCCGGCCGGAGCTGGTGCTGCTGTGCGACGTCTCCGGTTCGGTGGCGGGCTTCGCCGACTTCACCATGCTGCTGGTGCAGGCGATGAGCGAACAGTTCAGCAAGGTCCGGGTGTTCGCCTTCGTCAACCGCACCGCGGAGGTCACCGGACTGCTGCGCGGCGGCGACGACCCGGCGCGGCTGGCCGCCCGGATCCTCGCCGAGGCCAAGGTGACGGGCTACCACGGCAACAGCGACTACGGCGCCGCGCTCGGGGAGTTCGCCGAGCGGCACCTGGACGCCGTCGGCCCGCGCACCTGCGTGCTGGTCCTCGGCGACGCCAGGAACAACCAGCGCGACCCCAACCTGGACGCGCTGCGCCGGATCGCCGGCCGGGCCCGCCGGGTGTTCTGGCTCAACCCGGAGCAGCCCTCGCTCTGGCCGACCGGCGACTCCGCCGCGCTCGCCTACGCGGGCGTGGTGGAGATGCACTCCTGCCGCAACGCCCGCCGCCTCGGCGAGCTGATCGCCCGCCTGCTGCCGGTCTGACGCACCGGCCGCGGCCCTCCGTCCCCGGACGGCCGCGGCCGACGACTGCGGACGACCGCGGCCGGCACCCGGCCCGACTACTTGTCCAGGTGCGCCAGGAAGTCCAGCAGCGCCTCGGTCACCTCGGCCGGGCGCTCCTGCTGCGTCCAGTGCCCGGTGTCCGGCAGCCGGACGTGGCCGTGCAGCCTGGGCAGCCGGCCCAACAGGTGGTCCAGCACCGGGCGCGGGACCAGCGCGTTGACCAGGTCCTGCTCGCCCACCACGAACAGCGCGGGCACCTCGACCGTCACCCCGCTGAAGGCGGCCAGGAGTTCGGCGCTGCGGTCGAGGTTGCGGTACCAGTTGAGGCCGCCGGTGAAGGCGCGCTCGCCGTGGGCGGCGTAGTCGGCCGTGAAGACGTCCAGGTCCGCGTCGGTGAGCCAGTCGGGCAGCCGCTCCGGTTCCGGGACGGTGTCCAGCAGCTTCCCGCCCTCGGGAACGATCCACGGCCGCGGCACGCCGTCCGGCTGCTTGCCGCAGAGGATGCGCCGCAGGCTGGACTTGACGTCCGCGGCCAGCTCGGCGTCGGCCTTGCCGGGCTCCTGGAAGTAGACCTGGTAGAAGCCCTCGCCGAAGGCCTCCCGGGCGGCCTCGAGCGGCGGCGGCCCGCCCACCGGCAGCGGCGGCACGCTCAGTCCGGCCACCCCGCGCACCAGGTCCGGCCGCAGCGCCGCGGTGGTCCAGGCCACCGGCGCGCCCCAGTCGTGGCCGACCACGACGGCCCGCTCCTCGCCCAGCGCTCCGATCAGCGCGGTCACGTCGCCGACCAGGTGCAGCAGGGTGTAGGCGTCCACCTGCTCGGGCTGGGAGCTGCGGGCGTACCCGCGCTGGTCCGGCGCGACGACCCGGTACCCGGCCTCGGCGAGCGGCCCGAACTGGTGCCGCCAGGAGTACCAGCTCTCCGGGAAGCCGTGCAGCAGCAGGACCAGCGGCCCCTCGCCCTGCTCCGCGTAGTGCAGCCGTACGCCGTTGACCTCGACCTCGCCGTGCTTGATCGCGTCGTTCAACTCCCGCTCCCTGGTCGGTCGGTCGGGCCGCAACGGCCCCTGCCCGGCCCAACGAGCGGCGGCACCCGAAGGTTTCCGCGGAACGCGGCCCACCGGAAGCGGCCGAGGCCGCCCCGGAACCCCGGGACGGCCTCGGCCTCAGGCGAATTGACGTTTCGTCAGTTCACGGTGTAGCTGTAGGGGATCGCCGCGAGCACCGAACCGGTGGTGTTCAGGACGTTGTTGGCGGTGGCCACGCCGGTCGGGCCGGACACCAGGTACAGCACGCCCTTGACGGTGCTGCCCTTCGGGCCGGTCGGGGTCAGCGTCACCTGGAGCGAACCGGTGGCGCCGGGGGCGACGGTCACCGGGGTGGCGGCCGCGGCCGCGGCGTTCACCGAGGCGGCGTACGGGTCACCGGTGCTGGAGGTCAGCGCCGGGTCGAAGGCCTGGGTGTGCGCGGTGGCCGTGATGGTGGAGGTGCCGGCCGGCGCGGAGCCGCTGCCGAACGGGCCGATCTGCTGGACGAAGGTGCCCCAGGTGCCGGGGACGACCGGCTGCTCGGGGGTGCCGTTGTCGGTCACCACCGAGACGGTCGAGCCGTCCTGGGCCTTCTTCAGGTCGCCGAACAGGTCCGGCGAGCCGGTGGTGGCGCTGAGCTCGATCTGCGCCGGCGTCGAGGACGCCGCCACGGCCTTGAGCCGGTCGGTGCCCGGGGGCACCAGGAAGGACGGCACGGCGGAGCTGAGGCTCAGCGGCAGGCTGACGGTCGCCGAGGAGCCCTGCGGCACCAGCGGCACGTCCACCCGGCGGTCCAGTCGGCCGTCGGCCGCGATCCGCTGGGTCGCGACGGTGTTGTTGGTGTAGTTCACCTGGACGGTGACCGGCTTGCCGGCCGCCAGCCCGGTGCGCGGGTCGTTCGGCAGACCGGCCGCGGTGGCCTGGTTCTGGTTGAACGCGACGGTGCCGGTGAAGTCCTGGGCGAGCTCCTGGCCGCTGACCGGGCCGAGCACGTTCAGGACGAACCGCCAGCGGCCGGCGGCCGGGTTGACGGCGGTGGCCGAGACGCCGTTGCCGGTACCGGCCAGGTTGCCCTGGGCGTCGAACTGCCCGTTGCCCTCGATGTCGACCGGGGTGCCGTTCGGGCTGATCAGCGCGCCCTGCATGAGCAGCTTCGGGTCCTTGGCGACGGTCAGGCCGACCCGCAGGTCCCGCTGGCCCTTCGGGACGTCGAAGGCGTACGAGAAGCTCTGCGTCGGCGAGGAGCTGCGGCCGTTGCCACCGGTGATGGTGCCGGTGAACGTGCCCTTGCCCTGGTTGACCGGCACCAGGCTGCGCAGCACGACCGGGACGCTGGTGGTGTTCCCGTTGGAGCCGGAGACCAGGACGGCCTCGCTGGAGTCGCCGCTGGTGGCCGGGGTGGTGAGCTGGACCTTGAGGGTCTTGGTCTGGCCCGGCTTCAGGTCGGTGGTGTTCGGGCTCACGGCGCCGGCCGGCACCGCGCGCTGGGTGGCGGTGCCGAGCTGGACGGCGCCGCTGTAGCCGGCCTTGCCGGCCGGGGTGTAGAGGATCGCGGTCCACTCGCCGGCCACCGGGTGCGGGACGTCCACCAGGCCGAAGTTCGCCGGGGTGGCGCCGCCCTGCGGACGGGTGTTGGTCTCGAAGCGGCCCGAGGGGTCGAGCAGCGTCATGCGGACCACCGGGCCGTTGGTGACCGGGGTGGGGGCGCCCTGCCAGGCGATCGAGGCCGCGAGGCGGTCGGCGCCGGCCGGGACGGTGAACTTGACCTGCTTCTGCACCCAGTCCGAGCCGTTGGTCGCGTACTTGAAGGTGTCCTTCGAGGACGGGTCCAGCTGGACGGTCTGCCGGTCGCCCGACTGCGGGACGAAGCTGCGGGTCGCGGCGCTCACCGTCTGGGTGCTGTCACCGGTGTTGGTGACGGTCACGTCGGCGGTGTGGGTCGAGCCGGGGGCGCCGGCGATGTCGACCTGGCCGGTGTCGACCACGACGGTCCTGGCGCCGTCGGTGCCGTCCCCGTCGTCGTAGCCGCGGGCGGCCTCGACGGCGGCGCGGACGTTCAGCAGACCGGCGCCCTGCTCCTCGGCCGGCACACCGAGGTCGGTGGCGGTGCCGGTGAGGAACTTCTTCACCAGCGCCGGGGACGGCGAGTCGCCGCCGTGGGTGTCGCGGTAGGCCTGGATGACCAGGGCCGCGGCGCCGGTGACGAACGGGGCCGACTGGCTGGTGCCGCCGAACGGCTGGATCGGCGAGGGCTGGCCGTTGTAGCCGGTGCAGTCGGTGTACTTGCTGGTGTCGGGCGTGCACAGCGCCCAGTCCGACTCGCCGGGCGCGACCAGGTCGACGGTCCGGCCGGCCTGGGTGAAGCCGCCCGAGGAGAGCGCGGAGATGCGGTTGTCGCTCCAGGTCCCGTTGGAGAACTTGGAGGCCGCGTAACCGGTCTGCTGGTAGTTCTGGTTGTCGGTGGAGGCGCCGACCGCGATCACGTACGGGTCGGTGGCCGGGGTGCCGATGGTGCCGCTGATCCCGGCGTCACCGCTGGAGACGGCGACGGTGACACCGGCCTTGACGGCCTGCTCGTTGAAGAGCGAGATGGTGTCGTGCGCGCCGCTGTCCGGCGTGACGTTGCCGCCGAAGGACTCGTTCAGCACGTCGACGTGGGCGACCCGCACCGCGTAGTCGATCGACTGCAGGATCGAGGAGTTGGACATCATCTCGCCGCCGGCCTTCAGCGCGACCAGGTCGGCGTCCGGGGCGAGGCCGCGGATGCGGATGTTGCAGCCGGCCGGCAGCGGGTGCGAGGAGTTGACGAACTTGGAGACGTCGTAGACCTGGCGGCCCTGGGCGATGACCGCCGAGGCGTCGCCGAAGGCCTCGGCCGCGCCGGTCGGCGCATCCCAGCCGTCGCCCGCGAAGTCCTGGTAGTCGACCACGGCGTGCGAGCCGTCGGCCCGGATGAAGTCCGGGTTGTTCGGGTCGAGGCCGTCCGCGATGTAGGCGACCTTGACGCCCTTGCCGGTGGCCAGGTCCTCCACGCCGGGCTTGCCGTTGCCGGTGACGGCCCGGGTGGAGTACAGGCCCTCGGGCTCCAGCAGCGGCTTGCCCGGGTCGGAGGGGCAGACCGTGTTGGTCGCGTTCTCCTCGGCGCCCTGACCGTTGCTGCCCGTAACGGCCTGCGCAGCGGCGTCGGCCTTGGGGGCCTTGGCGCCGGCACCGGCGGCGGTGTCCTTGGCCGCCTTCGCCTTGGCGGCGGCCGGCGGGGCGACCTGGACCTGGGTGTCCGCCACCACGGAGGAGACGGCCGGGTCCGCCTGGAGCTGGGCGCGCAGGGCGGGGCTGACCGTGGCCGAGAAGGCGTTGCCGACCACGAAGCTCTTGATGTCGGTGCCGCCGCCCGCCTTGACCTTGTTCAGCAGCGGCGCCTGCGCGGAGGCGGTCTTCTGCTGCCGGGCACCCAGGTGGCCGTGGTCGGCCGGGGCGTCCGCGACCTGGTCCTTCAGGATCACGATCACCGGCGCCGGAGCCCCGTCCGCGGACGCCGCCCGGGCGTTCTGCGGGTCGGGGGCCGGGGCCGCGCTCGCGATGGTCCCGAGGCTCAGGACCATGGACGCGGCGGTGACCGTGACGGCGGCTGCTAGCTGGGTTTTGCGCCAGCCGATCATATAAATCCTCTCGTCAGATGGGTAGTCGAATGGATAGCTGACGCATTCCAACGCACCTGAGAGGATCACGACAAGGGGGTAAATCCCCATCAGAAAGTAAAGTTGACCATCAATCAGTAAAATTCAGGGAGGAAATCGGGCCGAATCCACATCTTTCAGCCGATCGGCCCCGAGCGGATCCGGCCCCGTTCCCCCTGGTCAGTACCCGGCCGCCCGCTCCTGAGCGTCCGCCAGGTCCTCGGCGGTCGGCGCGTCGTCCTGGGTCAGTCGGTGGCGCCAGTAGCCGGTGAAGTCGATGTTCTCCTTCGGCACCCCCTCCCGCTCGACCAGGTGCCGCCGGATCGCCCGGACCGCCCCCGCCTCCCCGGCCAGCCAGACGAAGGGCTCGCCGGCCGGCAGCACGCCGCTCGGGAACGCCTCGGCCAGCACGGCGCCCGGAGCCGCCCCGTCGCGGTACAGCCACACCACCTCCAGCTCGGCGCGGCTCGCCAGCTCCTGACGCTCCGCCCGGTCGGCGACCTCGATCCACGCGTACGCCCGCACCCCCTCGGGCAGCGCCCCGACCAGCGTCGCGAGCGCCGGCAGCGCGGTCTCGTCCCCGGCCAGCAGCACCCAGTCGGCGGCGGCCGCAGTCTCGGCGAACGGCACCGGCGGGGCGTACAGCGCGGAGGGGCCGACCATCCCGAGCCGGTCCCCCGGCGCGGCGCGCAGCGCCCAGGCGGCGGCCGGGCCGGTGTCACCGTGCAGCACGAAGTCGATCTCGACCAGCCGGGTGCCGGGGCGGCGGCCGCGCAGGGTGAAGCTGCGCAGCAGCGGGCGCTGCTCCTCGGGGATCGCCAGGTAGGCCCGGTACCAGTCCATCGGGTCGTCCTGCCGGGCGGGCAGCAGCGGCTCGCGCTGCCCGGGGCGCGGGAAGCAGAGCTTGAGCTGCTGGTCGGGGACGGTGCCGACGGTGTCGGACAGCTCCTCGGCGGCGAAGGTGATCCGGGCGGTGCGGGGCGTGATCCGGCGGACCTCGACGACCTCGACGAAGGTGACGGGCAATGTCATCGCGAAACCCCTTCGATTGGTAACCTTACGGCATAAAGAGTTGCCGTCGCGACGATACTTTACGCCATAAGGAGATGCCGGATGACCGTCTACGCCGGGCAGGGCGACGCCCACCGCTCACTCGCCCTGCTCTGGGGCGCACCCGAGGAACCGCGCGCCGGGCGCAGCGGCCCCAAGCCCGGCCTGAGCGTGGACGCGATCGTGTCCGCCGGAATCGCGGTCGCCGACGCCGAGGGCATGGCCGCGCTCTCGATGCGCGCCGTGGCCGAGCGGCTCGGCCGGACCGCGATGGCGCTCTACACCTACGTGCCCGGCAAGGCCGAACTCCTGGACCTGATGCACGACCGGGCGCTCGCCGAAATCCCCACCGGGCAGCGGGCGTCGGACAGTTGGCGGGATGCCGTCACCGCCTGGGCCGAGGAACTGTACGCCTGCTACCTGCGCCACCCCTGGGTGCTCCAGGTCTCGCAGGCCCGCCCGGTCCTCGGCCCGGCCGAACTGGCCGCGATGGAGTCGCTGTTGGGCGCGCTGCGACCGGCCGGGCTGTCGCCGCTGCGGCTGCGCGGGGCGGTCGCCGCGCTCTGGCAGTTCGTCCGCGGCCTGGCCGCCACCACCGCCGACGCGCGCGGCGCGGCGGCCGCGACCGGGGTCGCCGACGAGGAGTGGTGGGCCGGCCGCTCCGCCCGACTCGCCGAGCTGGCACCGGACTTCGCGGAACGCTTCCCGCTGCTCGTGGCCCTGCAGAGCACGGGCGGCGGCGCCCCGCAGGACAGCCACCGGGAGGCCTTCCGCAGCGGGCTCGCCGTGCTCCTCGACGGCATCGCGGTGCGGCAGCCGTCGGCGGGGGAACCGTCGGTGGGGGAACCGTCGGCGCGGCAGCCGTCGGCGGAGGACCCTTCGGAGACCGCCTAACCCCGCCGGGCGGCGGGGATCGCCAGCAGGACGCCGAGCGCCACCAGGACGGCGTACCCGGCGGTCTCGTGGCCCTCCGGCACCAGGAACCGGACGAAACCGAACAGCCGGAAGCCGGCGACCCAGCCGGACACCAGGCCGGAGGCGCCGCCGACGATCAACACGAAACCGAGGTAGCCGAGCAGGGTCTTCATGCTCCCGAGCCTAGGAAGCCGCTCGCGGCCGGACATCCGACTTTCGGTGCGGCCCGGCGCCACCAAAGTCGTCCCCGCCCCGCGTGGCTCCGGACGGAGCAGCAGGCCCGGCGCCCCGGCGGCGGCCCGGGTACGTTCGCCGTGTGCTCCCCACCCACGCGGCGCAGAAGAAACGTTCCGTCACCAGGGTCGCGGCCGGCGCCGCCGCCTCCGCCCTGGTGCTCACCGCCGTCGCCCCGTCCGCCCTCGCCCGGGACGCCGTCCCCGCCGTGGGCGGGGAGCGGCTCGGCCGCACCGCCGTCCAGGTCGCGCCGCTGGCCGGGGCACCCGCGCTGCCGTCCGAGCTGACCGGCCGCTCCTGGCTGGTCGCCGACGCGTCCACCGGCGAGGTGCTCGCCGCCCGCGACGCCCACCTGCCGCTGCCTCCGGCCAGCACCCTCAAGATGCTGTTCGCGGACACCGTGCTGCCCAAGTTCGACCGGGCGCTGGAGCACCAGGTCACCCCGGCCGAGCTCGCCAGCCTCGGCGTCGGCAGCAGCCTGGTCGGCGTCAAGGAGAACCTGCCGTACCGGGTCGAGGACCTCTGGCGGGGCGTGTTCCTCAGCTCCGGCAACGACGCCGTCCACGTGCTCGCCCACATGAACGGCGGCATCCAGCGGACCGTCGCCGAGATGCAGGAGCGCGCCCGGACGCTCCAGGCCCGCGACACCAAGGTGATCTCCCCCGACGGCTACGACATGGACGGCCAGGTCTCCTCCGCCTACGACCTCACGCTCTTCGCCCGGGCCGGGCTGCGCAACGCCGACTTCCGCTCCTACTGCTCCACCCGCACCGCGCGCTTCCCCGGCGGGCTGGACAAGATCACCGGCCAGCGCATCAGCTTCGACATCGCCAACACCGACCGGCTGCTCGGCAAGTACCCCGGCCTGATCGGCGTCAAGAACGGCTACACCACCAACGCGGGCGCCACCTTCACCGGCGCCGCCGCACGCGACGGCCGCACCCTGCTGGTGACGGTGATGCACCCCAAGGTGCAGGGCGCGGTGTACGACGAGGCCGCCAGCCTGCTCGACTGGGGCTTCGCGGCCGCCGGGAAGGTCCAGCCGGTCGGCAAGCTGGTCGACGACACCGCCGCGCCCTCCCCCAGCGCCACGGCCCAGGGCCGGTCCGACACCGACGAGCAGCTGCCGCCCTGGTCCCGCCCGCCGGTGGCCGGCGGATCCGGCCCCGGCCTCGCCCCCGCCGTCTGGACCGCCGCCATCCTGGGAACCGCCCTCGTCGCCTGGGTCATCTCCCGGGTCGCCGCCCGCCGCCGCACAGCGCCGGGCGAATCCGCGGCCGCCCCGGGGTCCGGCGGCGGCACGACCGCCCGCGGCGGCGCCACCGGCGTCGGCGGGCACGGCCCGCGCGACCTCACCCGCCGGGCCCGCGCCCTGGTCCGTACCGCCCGTGGCCGCGGACCCCGGTGACCGAGGCCGACATCCCGGCCTGGCGGGCCGCCCGCCGGTGACCGTCGTTCGCCGAACGGCCCCGCAGGGTGTCCCGCGCCGACCGGCCCTAGACTTCCGGCCATGACCACGCCCGACTCCTCCCCCGCGGCCCGGCTCGACCGGATCGTCCGGCTCTCCGCCGGGAGCTACCTGCTCGTCACCACGTACAAGAAGGACGGCACCGCCGTACCGACCCCGGTGTGGGTGGTGCGCGACGGGGAGGCGCTGGGCGTCTGGACGGTCGCGGACTCCTGGAAGGTCAAGCGGATCCGCAACCGCGCCGACGTGCTGGTCGGCCCGTGCGACGTCAAGGGCCGCCCGACCGGCGAGCAGTACCCCGCCACCGCCGAGATCCTCGGCCCCGAGCGCACCTCCGCCTACCGCACCCTGTTGCGTCAGAAGTACGGCCTGCTCGGCGTGCTCACCCTGCTCGGCAGCCGGCTGCGGCGCGGCGAGCGCGGCACCGTCGGCATCCGGATCACGCTCACGGACTGACCCCGACCGGGGACCGGCCCGGGCGGACGGGCAGGCGGGGGGCCGGGTTCGCTAACCTCCCGGGATGGCCTCCTCCCCCCGCCCCGTTCGGCCCACCACCCGGCTCGTCGACGGACTCGTCTGCGCCTACGCCCCCGCCCCCGACACCGTGGGCGTGCTGTCGCCCGCCGTGGCCTGCCGGCCGGCCGCCGGGGACGAGGTCGTCGGCCACACCGTCGCCGCCGACCTCCGGCACGCCTACTACACGACGCTCGACGCCGCCGTCTGCGTGGCGACGGCGGACGGCGCCGAGGTCTGGCGGTCGCGGTTCGAGCCGCAGGCGCACCCCGTCCACGGCCACCGGCCCGCCTGCGAGCTGTCCCCGGACGGACGGGTGCTCTGGGTCTACCGGCCCGACGTACTGGCGGGCCGCGACCGGCCGGACCAGTGGGTCGCCGTGGACGCCGCGACGGGAGAGGTCCTCGCCCGGACGGACCTGGAGACGGCCGGGCACGGCGGCATCCAGCTGCCGCACCCGGCGAGCGGCCGGATCTTCCTCAACGTGGGCGAGGGGCAGGACGGCACGGTCGTCCACCACGCGTCGCTGGCCGACGGCCGGATCGATCTCGTCGGCTACCCCTGGGTCGACCGGTGCCTCATCGACCTCTCGCCCGACGGCCACCGGTTCCTGACCGTCGACCACGCGCAGAACGACCTCGCCGTGCACGCCTTCCCCGGGGGCGAGGTGGCGTTCACCCTGACGGCCGAGGACTTCGGGCACGACCCGGAAGCCGTCTACCTGGAGTGGAGCGGCGGCTACCTGACCTCGGACACCCTCGTCGCCACCCTCGTCGGCGAGACCGAGGACGAGCAGGACTGGTTCGGGCACTACCTCGTCGACGCCCGGTCCGGCCGGATCCGGGGCGAGTTCGACGCCCGCACGGCGGAGCCGTACGACCTCCTGCCGCTCGGTGACGGCTCCTGGCTCACCACCGACTCCTCGGGCCACCCGGTCCGCCGGACCGCCACTCCCTGAGGAGTCCCGCGGGCGGGGGTGGCAGGCTGACGGCCATGGACGAGAACGAGGCCGCGCCGCTCCCCCTGCTGGTCGTCGACGGCGCGAACGTGGTCGGATCGGTGCCGGACGGCTGGTGGCGGGACCGGCGGGGCGCCGCCGAGCGGCTGCGGGACGCGCTGGTCGCCGTCGCCGGGCGGGGTGTGCCGGAGCTCCCGGGACCGCTGGAGGTGGTCCTGGTGGTGGAGGGCGCGGCCCGGGGTGTCGCCGGGGTGCCGGGGGTGCGGGTGGTGGAGGCGAGCGGGAGCGGGGACGACCGGATCGTGGAGCTGGTCCGGGGCGAGAAGGCCCGACACCCTGCCCGCGCCTGCCTGGTCGCCACCGCCGACCGCGAACTGCGGGCCCGGGTCGGCGCGTTGGGCGCCACCGTCACCGGGCCGCGCAGCGTGCGGCCGTAGGACCTCAGTCGGCCTGGACGGCGTACATACCCCAGTGGATGGACGGGTCCGAGGTGTGCGCGGTGAACAGCAGGTCCCGGCCCGGGCGGGCGGGGACCTCCACCGAGCCGATGCCGGTGGAGTCCGCCGGGCACTGGACCGTGAAGTCGGCCGGCGCCTCGCCGCCGATGTGCACGTCCACCGAGCCTCCGCCACGGCAGCCGAGCGTGAACGTGAACGGCAGCGACGGGTTCACCGAGGCCGACACC
The DNA here is from genome assembly GCF_043201735.1 of Kitasatospora sp. NPDC048286. NCBI lineage: Bacteria > Bacillati > Actinomycetota > Actinomycetes > Kitasatosporales > Streptomycetaceae > Kitasatospora > Kitasatospora sp. NPDC048286. The sequence goes on along the minus strand of NZ_JBICZE010000003.1, from coordinate 654,181 downwards.
GCGCCGCCGTCGCCGATCCAGTCCGGTATCCAGAGCAGCCCCTCCGGCCCCGGGTGCGGCAGGATCTCGCCCGTCCCCGGCTGGCCCAGAGCCCTGACGGGAGCCGCGGCCCCACCCGTGGCCGGCTCCGCCACCGCCGTCCCGGCGACGGCGAGAACCGCCCCCACCGCCCCCGCCACCGCCACGAAGCTGTGCTTCTTCATACGCTTCACCGCTGATTCCCCCTTCGGTGCCCCTCGGTCGTACGCCTGGTGTTCGACGTACGGAGCAAACCTACGACGCCCCACCGACAGAGCACGCCTGCCCGGAGGACACCGGCCCGGGCGCCACCGTCACCGGCCGCGCGGTGTACGGAGCCGACCGCTCCCAGGGGTGGCCGGCGGGGTGGCCACTCTCCAGCAGCGGGATCAGCTCGAAGGAGGCGTCGCTGAGCCCGCCGAAGGTGTGGCGGTGCGGGCCCGGGGCGGTGTGGCCGGTGGCGTAGCCCGCGAGGTTCCACGTGTACACCGGAACGTCCTCGGGGACGGAGGCGAACGGGTCGGCCCGCGACTGGTGGGCCTGCTCGTCGGTCACCACGACCACCCGGTCGTGTTCCCGGTAGCGCCGGCGGACCACGGCGGCCGTGTCGGTGCCGCCCATGTTCCGGAAGAGCCGCAGGGTCCCCAGCACCGACGGCTCCGGTTCGACCGCCCGGTTGCCGGTGCCGAACTGGAACAGGTCGGCCTGTTCGGCCCGCAGGGCCAGCGCGGTGCCGAAGAGGGCGGCCGTGTCCGCCCGGTTGAGCCGCGTCCGGGCCGACGGCCGGTCGAACATCGAGCCCGAGCGGTCCACCAGCACCAGGGTGCGGCCGGGCAGCGCGGGAACCCTGGCCAGCGAGTGGCCGAGGGCGCTCTCCAGCGCCTCGGACCAGCGCGAGGACCCGGTCGCGCGGTGGGCGGCCAGGAACCGGAACGGGAACTGCCGGGAGCGCCGAACCTCCTCGCCGTCCGCGATCCGGTCGGCCACCCGCGCCGCCACCTCGTCGCCGACCCCGGCCTGGTCGAAGTTGCGCAGGTTGCGCACCAGTGCCATCAGGCCCATCGAGGGGATGACGGCCTCCCAGACGGCGGCGTCCAGCGGGCCCTGCAGCCAGCCGGCCAGTGCCTCCCAGGTCATCCCGGCGTCGGCGAGGCGCTGCGCGCCGCCGGGCTCGGTGACCAGCGCGCGGCGGTCGGCCCGCGGGACGGCGAGCAGCGCGTGGTGGGCGCTCAGCAGGTGCTCCCCGGCGGGCGGCTGGGCGCGGTCCGGGTGGTGACGGCGGTCCAGGGCGTACCGGAACAGTGCGCCCTGCCAGGGCTTGTCCGGGTCGGGCGCGGGGTGGGTGAGCTCCAGGACGTCGCCGAAGCGGAAGCGGTGCGAGGGGGTGTCGTACTTCAGCAGGGCGCGGCCGGTGTAGAGCCGGCGCACCGCGTCGCCGATGCCCCGGCGCAGCGGCTGGGGCAGCCGGCGGCCGTACCGGCCCGTCCAGTACTCCAGCAACTCGCCCGGCTCGTCGGGGCGTTGGAGCACCGCGTCGACGGCCTGCCGGGAGTGTCCGGCGGCTCCTGCCGCGGCCCTGGCGTGGACGAACTCGGCGGCGCCGACCAGGGCGGCGGTACGGATGCGGAACTCGGTGCGCAGCCGGCGCAGCAGGTCGAGGGTCCACTCGGGGTCGCTCACGGCGTGCTCACGGATCAGTCGCCGGTAGCGCTCGTCGCGTTCGGCGGCCGCCTCGTAGAAGCTCTCCTGCCCGTACAGGTGGGTGACGGCCAGCAGGAACAGCTCCTCCTTCGGTTCCCGGAGGTGGCCGGTGCCGCCCTGACGGTTGGTGACCGCCGCTCCCGGGGCGGCCTTCGCGGTGCCCGCGCTGCGGACGACGGGGGGCGGTGCCGAGCGCAGGTGCTCGACCGAAGGAATCGGCCACAGGTCGCCGGTGGCGAGCGGGGAGGACACGCCTCGCCTGGTGAGTCCCGGCAGTTCTCGCTGGATCTCGGCCCTGGTGGCGGCCTTGGTCCGTTGGCGGTTGAACCGGGTCATGCAGAGGTCCCCCTGGTGGGTGGTCAGGCTGAGGCGGGCGCGCAGGCGCGGGGTGCGGGGTGCAACGGGCACGGGCTGAAGCCGGCGCGGGCCGAGGCCGGCGCCTCCCGGGATCAGAAGTGGCACCGGGTGCACTTGGTTTCGTCAGGAAGTAACCGGGGCCGGGGCGCATCGGGAGGCGCCGTCCGGGACGCTACCCGCTCGGGCCGCGCCCGTCATCCGAATTGATCGGCGCTCCGACTTCGGACCGTACGGGAACCGATCGCGGTGCCCGTCCGACTGCTGGGACGTGAGTGCGAAGTCGCCGGGTGTCCGGCCGTTGAGTGTGCTGGCGGGGTTCGTCCTGCTGCTGGTGGTGGTGTTCGTGGTGGCCTACGGGGTGGGACGGCAGGTCGGGCCGGTGGCGCCCGGGTTGCGGCCGAGCAGCGGGGGCGGCGCCTCGCCCGGGATGGGCAGGCACGACATGGGCGGGATGCGATGAGCGCCGTCGCCGAGCCCGTGGTCGCCACCGATCTGGCGGTCGGCGGGATGACCTGCGCCGCCTGCGTGGGCCGGGTCGAGAAGCGGCTGGCCCGGATCGAGGGCGTGACGGCCGGGGTGAACCTGGCGACCGGGCGGGCCCGGGTGCTGCATCCGGCCGGGGTGCCAGTCGCGGAGCTGGTCGCGGCCGTCGAGCGGGCGGGCTACACCGCCGAGCCGCTGCCCGCGGGGGCGCCGGTCGGGGTCGCGGCCGAGGAGCCGGACGACCGGTGGCGGCTGCTGGTCACCGCCCTTCTGGCCGTCCCGGTGCTGGTGCTGTCGATGGTGCCGTCGGCGCAGTTCACCGCCTGGCAGTGGGTCTGCTTCGCGCTCGCCGTCCCGGTGGTGACCTGGGGGTCGGCCGGTTTCCACCGCCGGGCCTGGCAGGGGCTGCGGCACGCGGCGGCGACCATGGACACCCTGGTCAGCCTGGGCGTGGTGGCCTCCTTCGGCTGGTCGGCGTACGCGCTGTTCCTCGGCGGGGCCGGCGATCCGGACATGCGGATGCCGTTCTCGCTGACCGCCGACGGCGGCGGCACCGCGCACGTGTACCTGGAGGCGGCGGTCGGCGTGCCGCTGTTCGTGCTGGCCGGGCGGCTGCTGGAGGGCCGGGTGCGCCGGCGCAGCGGGTCCGCGCTGCGGGCGCTGGCCGAGCTGGGCGCCAAGCAGGTGTGCCTGCGGGGGGCGGACGGCGAGGAGCGCCTGGTGCCGATCGAGCTGCTCCTGCCCGGGCAGGAGTTCGTGGTGCGGCCGGGCGAGCGGGTGGCCACCGACGGGGTGGTGGTCGAAGGGGGTTCGGCGCTCGACCTGAGCCTGCTGACCGGGGAGAGCGTGCCGGTCGAGGTCGGCCCCGGGGACGTGGTGGCGGGTGCGACGGTGAACGTCGGCGGTGCGCTGGTGGTCCGGGCCACGGCGGTCGGCGCGGACACCCAGCTGGCCCGGATCACCGCCCTGGTGGCGGAGGCCCAGGCCGGCAAGGCGCGGGCGCAGCGGCTGGCGGACGCGGTGGCCGGGGTGTTCGTGCCCTGTGTGCTGGCGGTCGCGGCGAGCGTGCTGGGCTTCTGGCTGGGCGCGGGCGCGGCCCCGCAGGCGGCGGTGACGGCGGCGGTCGCGGTGCTGGTGGTGGCCTGCCCGTGCGCGCTGGGGCTGGCCACGCCGACGGCACTGCTGGCGGCGACGGGGCGGGGCGCGGAACTGGGCGTGCTGGTGCGCGGCCCGGAGGTGCTGGAGAGCCTGCGCCGGGTGGACACGGTGGTGATGGACAAGACCGGGACGCTGACCACCGGCCGGATGGCACTGGCGGACGTCACCACCACCGGCGGCCTCACCCGGGACGAGGCCCTGCGCCTGGCCGGCGCGGTCGAGCACCGCTCCGAGCACCCGATCGGCCGGGCGGTCACGCAGGCGGCGCGGGAGCGCTGCGGGCCGCTGCCCGCGGTGGAGGGCTTCCGGGCCGCCACCGGGCTCGGGGTGTCCGGGACGGTCGAGGGCCGGGCCGTACGGGTGGTGCGGCCGGACGACACCGTCCTGCCGCCGGACCTGGCCGAGGCGGCCGCGCGGGCCGGGAAGGCCGTCAGCACGGCCGTCGTGGTCGAGCTGGACGGACGGCCGGCGGCCGTGCTGACGGTCGGCGACACGCTGCGCCCGGGCAGCTGGCGGGCGCTCCACCGGCTGCGCGGGCTGGGCCTGGAGACCGTCCTGCTGACCGGGGACGGCCCGGGCGCCGCCCGGACGGTGGCCGCCGAGCTGGACATCGAGCGGGTGCACGCCTCGGCCTCCCCCGAGCGCAAGGCCGAGGTGGTGGCCGAACTGCGCGCCGCCGGACGGACGGTGGCGGTGGTCGGCGACGGCGTCAACGACGCGGTGGCCCTGGCCTCGGCGGACCTCGGGGTGGCGCTGGCCTCCGGCAGCGACGCCGCGGTCGGCGCGGCCGGGCTGACCCTGGTGCGCGGCGACATCGAGGCGGTGGTGGACGCCGTACGGCTGGCGCGGCAGACCCTGGCGACCATCCGGGCCAACCTGCTCTGGGCCTTCGGCTACAACCTGGTGCTGATCCCGCTGGCGGCCGTCGGACTGCTCAACCCGATGCTGGCGGCGGTCGCCATGTCGCTCAGCTCGCTGCTCGTGGTGGGCAACAGCCTGCGGCTGCGCACCTGGGAGCCGGGCCGGGGCAAGAGCCGAGGGGGACGCCGGTGAAGCTGTCCGAGAGGTTCGGGGTGGCGGGCCCGCCGGTCGGCGCGGCGGCACTGGCGCTGGTCCTGCTCACCGGGTGGACGGCGGTCGGCGGGGCCGGCCGCACCCGCCCGGTGGAGGCCGGGCCGGGCTGGGTGCTGCTGCCGACGGCGGGCGCGTCCGCCGCCACGGCAGCCTTCTTCACGGTCCGCAACCCGGGCGACGTGCCCGACGAACTGACCGGCGCCAGCTGGGAGTTCGGCGGCCGGATCACCCCGAAGCGGCATCTGCACCAGGGTGCGGCGGGCCGCTGGGAGCCGGCGTCGGCGCTGCCGGTGCCGGGCCGCGGCGAGCTGCGGATGACCCCGGAGGACGCGGACCTGATGATCGCCGACCCGCCGCCGCTGCGGGCCGGCCAGTGGGTGGAGTTCACCCTCACCTTCCGCCACAGCCCGCCGCTGCGGCTCGGCGCCCGGGTGCTGCCCGCGGCCGAGCGACCGCGCTGAGCGACCGCGCCGAGCGACGGCGACGGCGACGGCCCGGGCCACTCCCACCGGCCCGGGCCGCTCCCACCGGCCCGGGCCACTCCTGTCGACTCCGGCCACTCCCACCGACTCGGGGCAGCGATCAGGAAGGCCGCTCCCCGAGCGTCTCCTCGACCGTCCGGCGCGGGGTGGCCGCGCCGGACGGGCCGTAGCCGACCCGCAGCACCAGCTGGACGTGGCCCGGCCCGGTGTCCGGGTCGCGCAGCGCCCAGCGGGTGTCCGGCCACTCGATCGCCTGGTGCCAGATGGAGAGCCGGACGCCGTGCGCCGTGGCCAGCAGCCAGACCCGCTCCAGCGCCTGCCCGGTGCGCAGCCAGTCCAGCGGGCCGTCGCCGGGGGTGGTGAGGGTGCACAGCTGGGGCAGCGCCTCGAAGCGCCGGGACGGCTGCGCGGGGGCCTCCGGCGGGCGGCCGCCGAACTCGCGCATCGGCACCCGGGCGTCGTGGTCCTGCGGGCCGAGCGCGGCGTGCGGGATACCGTCCTCGGCGGTGCCGTCGTCGGACCGCAGCCAGGCCCGGGACTCGGCGGCACGGCCCGGGTCGGCGGCGTTGCGGCTCTCGGCCTCGGCGGTGAGCGCCTCCACCCGCCGTACGCCCTCCTCCTCCAGCGCGGCCAGCGTGACGCCCTCCTCGCGGGCGGCGTCGATCAGCTCACCGATCACCGCCTCGGGCACGTCGCGCTGGGCGAACGGCTCGCGGCTGGAGTGCCGGGCGGCGATGGCGGGGTAGAGGTCCCGGCCGAAGGGCGTGAGCGCGGCGGCCGGGCGGGAGAGGTCGAGCACGGCGAGCAGTTCGGGCTCGTCGGCGTCCGGCAGCAGCCGGGTCAGTGGTTCCCGGTCCAGCTGCCCGGCCGCCACCCGCAGGTTGAACAGGGCCGCGCCGACCGCGATGTGCGCGGCGGCACCGACCGGGTCGGCCAGCGGTACGGAGCGCGCGGTGTCGGCGTACACGGCGAGCCCGCGCCCGTCCGGGGTCGGCACGAAGCGCCAGGGCTGGCTGTTGTGCAGCGACGGCGCCGCGCCGCCGGCGGCGGCGAGCAGGCGCAGGTCGGCCGCGCTGAGCATCTGGGTGAAAGCCGGGTCGAGCGTCATGGCGATCCACTCCTTCAACCGCGGGGCGTCGGCTTCGCCTCCGGGCACGCGCACCCGCCAGGAGGTCCCGCTGCTTCCGAGCGTGCGCGCCCTGTGGTGCCCGAGGACAGGGCCCTTGGGCCCCTCCTTCGGCCCGTCATCGGACCCGTCCGGTGGATCCGGGACGGGGGCGGATCCACCGGACGGGCCGCTCCGTCACCCGTGCGGGACGACCGCGACGGGGGCCTCGGCGTGGTGCAGTACGGCGTGCGCGATCCGGCCCAGCCGGGGGCCGATCTCGATCGGGCGGCGGCCACGGCCGACGACGACCAGCGCGGCTCCGGCGGAGGCCTCGACCAGGGCGCGGGCGGCGCCGAGCTGCACGTCCTCGACCACCTCGACCTCCGGGTGCTGCTCGCGCGGGCCGGCCAGGGCGAGCGAGAGCAGCTTGGCCTCCAGCGCCTCCAGCTGGGCGAGCTCGGCCGCCGGGACGGCGCCGCCCGCGTAGCCGAACACCGGCGGCAGGTCCCAGCCGTGCACCGCCCGGACCCGGGCGCCGCGCAGGGCCGCCTCGCGGAAGGCGAAGTCGAGCACCTCCGTCTCGGGGGTGTGGGCGTCGACGCCGACCACCACCTCGCCCTCGCCGGCCTCGCCCTCCTCGCGCACCACGACCAGCGGCACGCTGCTGCGCCCGGCCGCCGACATGCTGACCGACCCGAGCAGCAGGCCGGTGAAGCCGCCGCGGCCGCGCGAGCCGAGCACCAGCAGCTCCGCCTCCGCGGCGGCGGCCACCAGACCGTCCACCGGCGCGTCCAGGACGGCGTCGGTCTCCACGATCAGGTCCGGGTGCAGGCGGCGGACGTCCTCGGCGGCCTCGGCGAGGGTGCGGCGGACGGCCGCGGGCAGGTCGTCCTGCTCGGCGAAGGAGGACACCCCGTCGGTCAGCCACGGCCAGGCGTGCACCAGGCGCAGCGAGGCGCCGCGGCGCACCGCCTCGGCGGCGGCCCAGTGGGCGGCCGCGGTGCTCTGCGGCGAGCCGTCGACCCCGGCCAGCACGGTTGACGTCATGAGAGTTCCTCCACACTGTCGACACGCTGTCGACGCTCGGCGGTTCGGTGCGGGCCGCGGTGCGTTCTGACGCCCCGTCCGCTCCTCCCCCACCCTTGCAGCGACGCAGGACCGGCGGCAGAGGCCGCAGGACCCCCTGCGGCGGGACGAAAGGCCCCGCCCGACGGAGCCTACGGCCGACCCCGCCGTCCCCACCAATGACACGGCAGCCGGTGCCCGGCTCCCACCGCCCCGCTCCCCACGGCGTCCTGCCGCGTCGTCACCACCTCACCGCCGTCCCGTTCCGCCCCGCGTCGTCATCACCTCACCGCCGTCCCGTTCCGCCCCGCGTCGTCATCACCTCACCGCCGTCCCGTTCCGCCCCGCGTCGTCACCACCTCACCGCCGTCCCGTTCCGTCCCGTTCTGTCCCGCGCCCACCGGAAGGCCGGCACACGCCACTGACACCTCGGGCCCGTCGGCCGCCCGGATCCCTCCCCGGCCCGGTGTCGGGTCCCCCGTTCGGTCTATCGTGTAATGGACATTCCCGCTGGTCGGACGGCGCCCGAGCCGGGCCGGGCGGTGGGAGCGGCCGTCCGCAGGGCGGATGGGGCACGTCCGGACGGTGGACGGGCCGGTCAGGGCGGCACGACGAGGAGGACAGCGGTGGGCGGAGCGGACGGCAGCGCGACGGGTGGCGGCGCGCGGATGCCACGGCTGCGCCTGGACGAGCTGCTGGAGGAGCTCCAGGGGCGGATCGACGCGGCGCGCGGCACCCAGAACCGGGTGCACAGCCTGCTGGAGGCGGTGCTGGCGGTCGGGCGGGAGCTGGACCTGGCGCAGGCGCTGCACCGGATCGTGGAGGCGGCGGCCGACCTCGTGGACGCCCGGTACGCGGCGCTCGGGGTGATCGGGCCGGACGGGCACACCCTGTCGCAGTTCCTGACGGTGGGCCTGACCGAGGAGGAGATCGCCGAGATCGGCCCGCCGCCGTCGGGCCGCGGCATCCTGGGCGAGCTGATCCGCGAGCCGCAGCCGCTGCGCTGCCCGGTGCTGTCCGACCACCCGGCCTCGATCGGCTTCCCGGCGAACCACCCGCCGATGCACACCTTCCTGGGGGTGCCGGTGCGGGTGCACGGCGAGGTGTTCGGCAACCTCTACCTGACCGACAAGCGCGGCGGACTGGACTTCGACGAGGACGACGAGGCGGTGATCGCCACCCTGGCGGTCGCGGCCGGCGTGGCGATCGACAACGCCCGGCTGTACGAGGAGGCGCAGCTGCGCCAGCGCTGGCTGCGGGCGAGCACGGAGATCACCCGCAGCCTGCTGTCGGGGGCGCCGCGGCTGGAGGTGGTCGAGCTGATCGCCCGCCGGGCGCGGGAGATCTCGGGCGCCGAGCTGGCGGACGTCTCGGTGGCGCTGGCCGGCCCGGAGGAGCGGGCCGAGGAGCTGACGGTGGAGGTCGCGCTGGGCGGCACGCCGTCGGCGCGGCTGGGGGTGACGGTGCCGGTGGACGGCACGCTGTCCGGTGCCGCGTACGCCTCCGGCTCGCCGGCCACCAGTGACGAGCTGGCCTGCGACGCCCGGTTCAAGGCCGGCCCGGCGGGCCGCTTCGACGGGCTGGGCGCGGCGGTGGCGGTGCCGCTGGGCACCGGTGCCGGGTACGGGCGGGGCGTGCTGCTGCTGGCCAGGGCGCAGGGGCAGCCGGCCTTCGGGCCGGAGGAGACCGGCCCGCTGCTGGGTTTCGCCGACCAGGCCGCGCTGGCCCTGGAGCTGGCCGAACGGCGGCGTGACGCCGAGCAGTTGAACCTGCTGGAGGACCGGGACCGGATCGCCCGGGACCTGCACGACCTGGCGATCCAGCGGCTGTTCGCGACCGGGATGACGCTGCAGAGCGCGGGCCGGCTGATCGAGAGCCAGGCCGCGGCGGACCGGGTGGCCCGGGCGGTGGCCGACCTGGACGAGACCATCAAGATCATCCGCTCGACCATCTTCGGCCTGCGCGCCCACAGCGAGCCGGACCGCGGTCTGCGCGCCCGCGCCACCCGGGTGGTCACCGAGGCCCAGGGCACGCTCGGGTTCCCGCCCCGGCTGAGCATGGAGGGCCTGCTGGACACCGACGTGCCGCAGGAGCTGGCCGGGCACGTGGTCGCGGTCCTCGCCGAGGCGCTCAGCAACGCCGCCCGGCACGCCCGGGCGTCCCGGGTCGAGGTGACGCTGCGCGCCCTGGCCGGGCGGGTGGTGCTGACCGTGACGGACGACGGTGTCGGCGTGCCCGAGGGCGGGCGGCGCAGCGGGCTGCGCAACCTCGCCGAGCGCGCCGACCGGGCCGGCGGCTCCTTCACCGTCGACCCGGCCGAGGGCGGCGGCACCCGGCTGGTGTGGGAGGCCCCGATCGGGTCCTGAGGACCCCTCCCGACACGGAGGCCCACCGCCGGAGGCCCGCCACTGGGGGCCGGCCGCCCGCCGGCGGGCCCGGGCCGTCAGCCCCGCAGGGCGCGCAGGAAGCCGAGCAGGTGGGCGTTGAACTCCTCCGGCCGCTCCATGTTCGGGTAGTGCCCGGTGTCCTCGACGATCACCGCGCGCCCGTCGACGACGGTGCGGACGACCCGCTCCGCCAGGCCGATGTGGTCCACGGAGTCGATGCCGCCGTTGATCGCCAGCAGCGGGACGGTGATCCCGGTCAGGCGCTTCCAGGTGTCCGTCACCGGCACCAGGTACTGGGGCTCGTCGGGGGTGTGCTTGGCGACGGTGTTCCGGGTCATCTCCTTGAGCCGGCGCACCACTTCGGGATCGACCTCGTCCAGGCGGCGGTGCGGCCCGGAGGCGAGGCGGGTGAACGAGTCGAGCCAGCGCTCGCCGTCGCCCTCGGCCAGCGCGGCGTTCTGCTCGTCGCGGAGTTCGCCGAGCCACGGGTCCTTGAACTCGGACTCGCCGGTGCCGTTGCCGCTGATCACCAGCGCGCGGACCAGCTCGGGGTGTTCGAGGGCCAGGTCGAGGGCGATCGTCCCGCCCATGGAGAGCCCGACCACGACCACGGGACCGAGGCCGAGGTGGCGCAGCAGGTCGGCCAGGTCGTCTGCGGGGCGGAACGGCCGGCTCGCGTTGGCGGAGGCACCGTGGCCACGGGTGTCCGGTGCGATCACCCGGTACTCGGGCAGCAGGGCGGGGAGCTGGTCCGCCCAGCTCCGGTGGTCCAGCAGGCCGCCGTGCAGCAGCACCAGCGGTTCGCCCGTACCGGCGTCGAGGTAGGCGAGGCGGCCGTGGCCGCTGTCGAAGGAGCGCAGGTCGTCAGGGGAACCGGTAGCGGTGGATTCAGTCATGACGACAATTTTAGGTCGGGCGACCTATATTTGTCCGCATGAGCATCGAACCCGTCTCCGACGGCCCCGCGCACCCCACCTTCCCCTCCGACCGCCTCGGCCACAACCCCGACGGACCCGTCCTGCTGGTCGGGGGCTACGGCACCGTCGGCGCCGAACTCGCCCGACTCGCCGCCCCCGCCTGGCCGTTGCTGCTCACCGGCCGCTCCGAGCAACGCGGCGCCGCCCTCGCCGCCGAACTCGACGACGCCACCGCCCGCCGCTGGGACCTCAGCGACCCCGCACCGTTCACCGCAGACGTCCGGGCGGTGGTCGGGGTGGTCAACGACCCGGACGACCGGGTGCTGCGAGCCGCCGTCCGCGCGGGCGTCCCGTACGTGGACGTCACCCGCTGGACCGCCCGGCTCCAGCGCGCGGCCACCCTCGCCGCCCTGCTGCGCCCGACCGCCCCGGTGCTGCTCTCCTCCGCCTGGATGGGCGGGGTGACCAGCCTGGTCGCCGCCGCCCTGGCGGACCGCCTCGGCGGGGCCGAGCGGATCGAGACCGCCATCCGCTGGGACCTCGCGGACCGGGCCGGCGCCGACTCCGTGGAGTTCATGGACCGCCTCGGGCTCGACTACGAGGTGGTGCAGGACGGCCGGCGCCGCTCCGTCGCCCCGCTCAGCCGCCCGCGGACCGTCCGGATCGGCGACGCCCCGACCCTGGTCGCCGGGATCGACACCCCCGAGCAGTTCACCCTCCCGCTCACCCTGGGCACCACCACCGCCGCCACCCGGATCGGCTTCAGCTCCCGCTCCTCCACCACCGCCCTGCTGGCGGCCCGGCGCGTCGGTCTGTTCCGCTGGGGCCGCGGCGACCGCTGGGAGCCGGCCCGCCGCGCCCTGCTGTACTCCCCCGGCGAGGGCGGCACCGCCCTGCTGCGCACCGACGTCGGCCACGGCGGACGCACCCTCACCGCCACCGTGGAGGACCGGGCCGGCCAGGCCCGGCTCACCGCCGTCGGCGCCCTCCTCGCGCTGCGCCGGGCGCTCGGTACGGACGGCGCCCCGCCGCCCGAGGGGGTGGCCTTCCCGGAGCAGACCCCGCGCCCCGGACAGGTGCTCGCGGACCTGGCGGCACTGAACGTCACCGTCACGGTCACCTCCGCCGACGAGCGGCGCGACACGGAGGCGGCGGCATGAGCAGCGTCCGCGGCCTGAGCGGCAAGGGCGCCCAGCGCCGGGAGCAACTACTCGACACAGCAGAGGAGTTGCTGGTCACCGCGGGCGGCACCGAACTGTCCATGCGGGCGGTGGCCACCGCCGCGGGCGTCCGCCTCGGCCACCTCCAGCACTACTTCCCGACCCACGCCGAGCTGGTGGCCGCCGTCCTGGAACGCGTCCTGGGCCGCTCGGTGGAACGACTCGACCCACTGCTCGATCCGGCCCGCGAGGAGGACGCCCTGATCCGCGAACTCCTCGCCGAGCAGCAGGACGTCCGGCTGGTCCGGCTGTTCGCCGAACTGTGGGCACTGGCCGCCCACGACCCCTCGGTGGCCGCCGCCGTCCAGGCCTTCTACGACCGCTACCGGGAGCTGGTCGCCTGTTTCCTCGCCGAACGGCACCCGGCCCTGGCGGAGGAGGAACGGCACGCCCGAGCCCGGGTGTTCATCATGCTCGTCGAGGGCGCCTCGCTCTTCCGCTCCGGCCTGGCCGGCCGCCCGGACGCGGCGGCGGACGCCGAACTCCTGCGCACCGCCAAGACGTTGCTGGGGCCGTGACCCGCGATGGGGCCCGGGCCGGGCTCAGGCCAGACAGCGGCCGATGACCAGTTCCGGGCGGATCCGGATCCGTACGGTGTCGCCCGGGTCGGTGCTCCTGGTGGCCGGGCGGACCTGGGCGCGGCCGAGGACGGTGACGAACCAGCCGGAGCCGTCCCGGCCGTCCACCTCGTCGGCCTCGAAGGCGATCACCGCGCCGTCGACGGCCCGGGCCAGTTCGGAGCCGGCCGGCGCCGAGAGCAGCACGCCGCCGGGGCCCAGCCGGAACGGCACCGGCAGGACGGCCGGGAGGGCGTCGACGGTGTAGACCACCCGGCCGACGTCGGCCCTGGCCAGCAGCTCCAGCGAGCGCCTGCGGTCGAGTTCGCGGAGTTCGGGAAGGTCGTACGGGACGGGCCGGGGGGACGGGACGTGGTCGCGGTTCATGCGAGCGATGCTCGCCCGGGCCCGGGCCCGGTCGCGAGGGCCGATGGTCCCGGTGAGGGCCCCGCCCCGAGGACCGCCGGCCCCGGGACCGAAGGCCCGTTCGGCCCCGAACGGCACCGGACGGGCCCGGACAACGCCGAACGGGCCCGGACAGCCGCGAACGGCCGGGTCAGTACCGGCCTGAGCGCAGCGCGGAGGACTGCGGGGCGGCGGCCTGGCGCAGTTCGGTGGCGATCAGGGCGGCCTGCACCCGCCGCTCGACGCCGAGCTTGGCGAGCAGCCGCGAGACGTGGTTCTTGACGGTCTTCTCGGCGAGGTAGAGCCGCTCGCCGATCTGCCGGTTGGTCAGGCCCTCGCCGATGAGTTCGAGGACCTCCTGCTCGCGCACGGTCAGGCCGGGTCCCGTGGTCACCGGCTGGGCGGGCTCGGCGTCGCTGCGCAGCCGGTTGAGGAGGCGGGTCGCGGCGCCGGGGTCCAGCATCGAGCGCCCGGAGGCGACGGTGCGGACGGCGGCGACCAGGTCGGTCCCGCTGATCTGCTTGAGCACGTATCCGGCGGCGCCCGCCATCACGGCGTCCAGCAGCGCCTCCTCGTCGTCGAAGGAGGTCAGCATCAGGCAGGCGAGGCCGGGCATCCGCGAGCGCAGCTCACGGCAGACCGAGACGCCGTCGCCGTCGCCCAGCCGGACGTCCAGCACGGCCACGTCGGGCCGCAGCGCGGGCACCCGGACGAGCGCCTGCTCGGCCGTCGCCGCCTCCCCGACCACCTCCAGGTCCGGCTCGCCGTCCAGCAGGTCGTGCACCCCGCGGCGCACCACCTCGTGGTCGTCCAGCAGGAACACCCGGACCGGCGCCGAGGCCTCGGCACCCTCCGTCTTGGTCGCCATCACGCGGCTCCACCTTCGTCACCCCCGCACACTCCCAGCGGGGCCCAGGGCATCATCCCGCACGGCCGGCCGCCGGCCCAGGGCCCAAGGGCCCCATTGCGACCGGGACACAGGACCCGGCCGGCGGGCGCGTCTCAGCGCCCCTGCCGCCGGACGTTGCCCAGCCCCATCAGCAGGAAGGCGAGCGCGACGCCCGCGCCGCTGACCGCCGCGAGCGCCACCCTGGGCACGACCTCGCCGCCGCCGGACAGCAGGATGGCCACCGCCCCGAGCAGGGCGACGGCCGTACCGACCACCAGCCACCCGGCGAGGGCCAGCGCCGGCGGGCGGTTGGAGCGCGGGGCGGGCCCGGCGTCCAGGGCGGCCCAGCGGGCCGCGGTCTCGCGCACCTCCCGGCGGCGGTCCCACAGGGCCCGCAGCCGCAGCGCCGCGCCGCCGACCAGTCCGGCGAGCGCGACCTGCGCGGCGGGCCGCCAGTCCGTGATGACGAGCAGCAGCCCGCCCGCGAGCGCGAGCCCGGCCCACCACAGCACGCACGCCGCGGCGGCGGTGCGGGTGGAGCGGGGCCGGTCGGCGCCGGCCTGGAGGTCGGCGATGGCGGGCAGGTACCAGACACAGCCGCTCGCGGTGAGGGCGGCGGTGCCGATGGCGAGAACGGTGTGGTTCACGACCCGGCCTTCCTGGTCACGAAGGGGTGAGGAGAGGGGAGAGATCAGGAGCGGAGGGGCCGTCCCCGCCCGCCCGGGGGCAGCGACGCGGGCGGGGACGGCGTTCGGGGGGCGGGATCAGCCGCCCTCGGTGGGCCCGGCGTCCGGGTCCTTGGTGGCGACGGCGGCGGCCGCCCGGTCCGCCCGGCTCAGCGGCCGGTCGTACTTCGCCGGCTCCACGTCACCCAGGTGCGTGGCGGGCTTGCCGCTGTTCTCCAGGATGTCCCGGGCCGCGATGTCCGGGTGGTGGAGGTCGAAGGCCGGGGATTCGGAGCGGATCCGCGGCAGCTTGACGAAGTTGTGCCGCGGCGGCGGGCAGGAGGTGGCCCACTCCAGCGAGCGGCCCCAGCCCCACGGGTCGTCCTCGGTGACCTTCTCGCCGTACTTGGCGGTCTTCCAGACGTTGTAGAGGAACGGCAGGATCGACAGGCCGAGCAGGAACGAGCCGATGGTCGAGACGGTGTTCAGGGTGGTGAAGCCGTCCGAGGCCAGGTAGTCGGCGTAGCGGCGCGGCATGCCCTCCACGCCCAGCCAGTGCTGGACCAGGAAGGTGGCGTTGAAGCCGATGGTCAGCGTCCAGAAGGTGATCCGGCCGAGCCGCTCGTCGAGCTTCTTGCCGGTCATCTTCGGCCACCAGAAGTGGAAGCCCGCGAACATCGCGTAGACCACGGTGCCGAACAGCGTGTAGTGGAAGTGCGCGACCACGAAGTACGAGTCGGAGACGTGGAAGTCGATCGGCGGGGCCGCGAGCAGCACGCCGGTCAGGCCGCCGAACAGGAAGGTGACCAGGAAGCCGACCGTCCAGAGCATCGGGGTCTCGAAGCTCAGTGAGCCCTTCCACATGGTGCCGACCCAGTTGAAGAACTTCACCCCGGTCGGGACGGCGATCAGGAAGGTCATGAAGGAGAAGAACGGCAGCAGGACCTGTCCTGTGACGTACATGTGGTGCGCCCACACCGTCACCGACAGGCCCGCGATGGCCACCGTCGCGGCGATCAGGCCGGCGTAGCCGAACATCGGCTTGCGGCTGAACACCGGTATGACCTCGGAGACGATCCCGAAGAACGGCAGCGCCAGGATGTACACCTCGGGATGCCCGAAGAACCAGAACAGGTGCTGCCAGAGCATCGCCCCGCCGTTGGCCGGGTCGAAGACGTGGGAGCCGAACTTGCGGTCGCACTCCAGCGCCAGCAGCGCGGCGGCCAGCACCGGGAAGACCAGCAGCACCAGCACCGAGGTGAGCAGCACGTTCCAGCAGAAGATGGACATCCGGAACATGGTCATTCCGGGCGCGCGCATGCAGATGATGGTGGTGATGAAGTTGACGGCGCCGAAGATGCTGCCGAAGCCGGACAGCGTCACGCCCATGATCCACATGTCGGCGCCGACGCCGGGCGAGTGGATCGCGTCGGACAGCGGCGCGTAGAGGAACCAGCCGAAGTCGGCGGCGCCCTGCGGGGTCGCGAAGCCGGCCGCGGCGATCAGCGAGCCGAACATGAACAGCCAGTACGACAGCATGTTCAGCCGCGGGAAGGCGACGTCCGGGGCGCCGATCTGGAGCGGCATGATCCAGTTGGCGAAGCCGGTGAACAGCGGCATGGCGAACAGCAGCAGCATCACCGAGCCGTGCATGGTGAACGCCTGGTTGAACTGCTCGTTGGAGAGGATCTGCGTTCCGGGCCGTGCGAGTTCGGCGCGCATGACCAGGGCGAGGATGCCGCCGATCAGGAAGAACGCGAACGATGACACCAGGTACATGGTGCCGATCGTCTTGTGGTCGGTGGTGGTCAGCAGCCTGACCAGGGCCGAGCCGGGCCTCCTGGCCCTGACCGTCCCCGCGGGGATGGCCGTTGGCGGTGAGGTGGGGTCGCCCTGTGCCTGGGTGGCGCTCAAGGACGCACTCCTTCGGAACGTCGTGCGAATGGATGGCGATCCATGATCCGAATTCGCCGCCTCCGCACCCCAGGGCCCTTCGGCCCGCCCGCCCGGGGCCGCTGGGCCCGAGTTCCCGGGCCCCGACC
This sequence comes from Kitasatospora sp. NPDC048286, assembly GCF_043201735.1. NCBI lineage: Bacteria > Bacillati > Actinomycetota > Actinomycetes > Kitasatosporales > Streptomycetaceae > Kitasatospora > Kitasatospora sp. NPDC048286. Next base: position 637,653 of record NZ_JBICZE010000003.1, on the reverse strand, counting down.
GGGACCTCCCGACCGGGCGACCGGGACCTCCTGACCGGCCGTCGGGCGCTGCTACGGCGTCAGCCGGGCGATCTGCCCGCGCTCCAGCGCCGCGTACACCGTGCCGTCCGGGGCGACGGCGATGCCGTGCGGCTCGGCGCGCTCGCCGGAGATCGGGTACCCGTCCGGTCGGCCGTCCGGCGTGAGCACCCCGATCCGCCCGGCGCCCCACTCGGTGAACCAGAGCCGGCCGTCCGGCCCGGCCGCGATCGCGTGCGGCCTGGCCGAGCGGTCGGCCAGCGGGTACTCCGTCACCTCCCCGTCGACGGCGATCCGCCCGACCAGCCCGCCGCCGATCCCGACGTACCAGAGCGCCCCGTCCGCCCCGGCGGCGATCCCGACCGGCGCGGTGCCCCCGGTGGGCAGCCGGTGGACGGTCACCTCGCCGTCCGCGGCGACCCTCGCCACCGCGTCCGCCTGGTGGAGCGTGCACCACAGGGCGCCGTCCGGCCCGGCCGTGATCAGCGAGGGGAAGGCCCCCTCGACCGGCAGCGGGTACTCCGTCACCTCGCCGTCGACGGTGATCCGCCCGACCTGGTTCGCGTTCGACTCGGTGAACCAGAGCGCCCCGTCGGGCCCCGCGGCGATCCCGTACGGCCCGGCGTCCGCCGTCGGCAGCGCGAAGGACGCCGTCGCCCCGCCCGCGTCGATCCGCCCGATCCGGTGGTCCCGCAACCGGCTGAACCACATCGCCCCGTCCGGCCCCGCCGCGATCACCGCCGGCCCGCACCCGGCCGCCCCGAGCCCGAACCGCTCCACCGCCCCGTCGGGAGCCAGCCGTCCGATCTCCCCGCCGTGCACCAGGGTGAACCAGACACCCCCGTCGGCCCCCACCGCCACCCCGTACGGCCCGGCCCCCGCCCCGGCCACCTCGATCAGCTCCATGAACGCCCCCTCAAGCACTATTGCGACTTGTTTCGCATTAGTGATGATCACACGGCGACTCACGGCCCGGCAAGCGACTTCCCCGCCCGCTCCCGGTCGCCCCGCAGCACGGTGACGACACCCATGCCGGCGGCGCAGACCGGGACGGCGAGCAGGGCGCCGATGATGCCGGCGATGCCGGCGCCGGCCACCACGGCGACCATGATGGTGGCCGGGTGCAGCTCGACCGTGCGGCTCTGGATGACGGGCTGGAGGATGTTGCCCTCGATCAACTGCACCGCGAGCACCACGCCGAGCGCCCACAGGGCCGTACCGAGGCCACCGTTGGCGAGGGCCACGAGCACCGCCGCCGTGCCGGACAGGAACGCGCCGACGAAGGGGATGTAGGCGCCCATGAAGACCAGCGCGCCGAGCCCCGGCGCACCCGGCACGCCGAGGGCGACCAGGCCGATGGTGATGAAGCTCGCGTCGATCAGGGCGATCAGGGTGGTGCCGCGCATGAACCCGGCCATCGCCTCGAAGGCCCGCTCCGCGCAGGCGATCACGGTGGTGGCGCTGCGCTCCGGCAGGTAGGCGCGGATGGCGTCGCCGGTGCGGTGCCCGTCCCGGAGGAAGAAGAACACCAGGGCGAGCGCCAGCACCCCGCCGGTGATCACCTGGGTGAGCAGGCCGAGCCCGGAGAGCACCCCGTTGGTGAGGGTGGAGATCAGCGAGTTGGTCTCGCCCCTGGCGTTGCTCAGCGCGTGCTCGATCTTCGCCCCGAAGGGTCCGAGCCAGCCGGCCAGCCGCCGCCCGGCCGCCGGGAGCGAGGAGGCGATCTGCGGGGCGCTGTGCACCAGGGAGTTGACCAGCAGCGCGATCACCCCGCCGACCGCGGCCACCAGCACCGCGCAGGTCAGCCCGGCGGCCAGGCTCCGTCCGACGCCCCGGCGCACCAGCCAGGGCACCACCGGGTGGAGCAGCGAGGCCCCGAGCAGGGCCAGGATGAACGGCACGGTGGCCGCCCGCAGTTCGACCAGCGCGAAGACCACCAGCGAGGCGACGGCGATCAGCAGGATCACCGCCAGCGACCAGGCCGCCGCCTGCCGCAGCGCGGGCGGCAGCATCAGGTACGGCCTGCGGTGGTCCGGCCGCGGCTCCTCGCCGGGCGCACGCTCCACGGGCACGGCCACCTCCGCCGGGGGTCGTCGACGTTTCCGAACCGCCCCAGCTCAGCAGAGGTTCCGACGGCCCGCGCGGCGGATCGGCCGGGAGCACCCGAACGAGCTACCCGGGTTCCCCGAACCGCACGGACCCACCGTCGCCCGCCCCCGCGAAGGCCGGCACCCGCTCCACCCCGGCCTCCGCCGCCCGCCGATCGGCCCGACGGCCGCCGAGGTGGTGGACCGGCGCGGCCGGCGCCAGGTCGGTGCTGGCGAGCAGGTGCCGGCGGGCCGGCAGGGCCCGGCCGAGCGCCCGCCGCCCGAGGAGCGGTTCGGTCACCGGCGGCCGTCCAGCACCGAGCGCAGCACGCCGATCCGGTTGGAGGTGATGGAGGCGACGCCGGTGTCGCGCAGTCGGCGCATGGTGCGGCGCAGGTCGGCGGTCCAGGTGGACACGGCGAGCCCCTCGCCCGCCGCGGCGGCGGTGAAGTCGGGGGTGACCAGGCCGAACGGCGGGTTGAGGTAGCGCGGGCGCAGGTCGTCCAGCAGGGCGCGCACGGGCATCCGGGGCTGCTTCCAGGTGAGCGCGATCTCGGCGTCGGGGCTCAGTTCGCGCACCGCGAGCATGGCGGTGGTGGGGCCGCAGAAGGCGACGGCCCGTTCGGCGCCGAGGCCGGCGACCACCTCCCAGGTGGCCGCGGCCGGCCCGGCGTCGTCCAGGTCGATCAGCAGCCGGCGGCCCTCGACGGCGGCCACCGCCTTGACCGCCTCGGCGAGGGTGGGGACGGCGAGCGGGCCCTGGCGCAGCTCCTCCAGCTGTTCGGCGGTGACCCGGTCGATCGACCGCGGGTCGCCCCAGAGCCGGCCCAGGGTACGGTCGTGCAGCAGCACGGGCACCCGGTCGCGGGTGAGCTGGACGTCCACCTCGACGGCGTCGGCCCCGGCGGCGAGCGCGGACTCGACGGAGGGCAGGGTGTTCTCGCGGAAGCGGAACGGGTCGCCGCGGTGGGCGACGGCGAGCGGCTTGGCTGCGGTGTTCATCGAATCCTTCCGGCGAGCCAGGGAGTGAGGTCGCGGACGCCGACGTCCTCGCGGTGGCTCGGCTCCCCGGGGACGGTGACGATCAGCGTGGTGGACGGCGGGAACGTGCGCGCCCTGACGTGCACCAGGTCGGACCAGACGGCGTTCAGGAAGCCGGGGACGCGGTCGCGGTCGACGTCGAAGGCGATGCCCTCGACGGTGACGGTGACCTCGTCGTGGGTGAACAGCCGGACGGTGACGGCGGGGCTGCCGTCGAACTCCAGCAGCGCCTCGTGCGGGATGGCGCCGCAGGCCCCGTCGAGTTCGTCGCCCGGGCCGTCCGGGCCGACCAGCCCGGCGAAGGTCCGGTCGCGGCCGATGTCGTGCTGGGCGCGGACGGTGCGGCCGTGCCGGGCGGCCACGGCCTCGATCGCGAGCACGGCGCTCTGGGTGGTCGGCAGGTGCGGGGGTGGCATCCGGGCCTCTCGTTCGGTTCCGGGACTCGTGACGGGACTCGTGACGGGGGTCCTGCGGCGAGTCCTGCGGGGACTCGTGCGGGACTCCTGCGGCGACTCGGTGCGACGGCTCCTGCGGGGAGCGTCAGCGCCGTTCGATCATCACATTGGTGGACTTGATGACCGCCGTGGCGGGCGCGCCGGGCACCAGGTTCAGCTCCTCCGCCGACTCCCGGCTGATCAGCGACACCACCCGGAACGGCCCGGCCTGGATCTCCACCTGCGCGGCCACGTCACCGAGCACCACGTCGGTGACGATCCCCGGGAAGCGGTTGCGGGCCGAGGACGGCCGGCCCTCCGTCTCGGCGTTCTCCGGCCGCGCCAGCTCCCGGGCGAAGGCGGCGAGCTCGGCCCCCGGGATGATCCGGTGCCCGTTCTCGTCCCGCGCGGCGGCGACCCGCCCGGCGTCCACCCAGCGCCGCATGGTGTCGGCGCTGACGCCGAGCAGCGCCGCGGCCTCGCCGATGCGGTACGGGTTGGCCGGCGCCTCGGGCTGGCCCATGTGCGTCTCCTGACGGTGGTTCGGGATCGGGAGGCGTGCGCCCCCGCGCCATCCTGCCGTACCGGCGGCACGGACGGTCACGCGAGGGCCGTCACGGCTCGCCGAAGAGGTCGCGCCGCACCGCGTCGCCGGCGGTGAGCACCGCGCCGGCGAGCACCGCGCCGCCGCCCGCCGTACCGGCCCGCACCTCGGTGCTCAGCGGGGAGAGCAGGGCCAGCCGCCGTTCGACCCGGCCGGCCAGCTCCGGCCCGCCGGCCCGGCCGACCTCGCCGCCGAGCACCACGCAGCCGGGGTCCAGCACCACGCAGACGCTCGCCGCGCCGAGTGCGATCCGCTCGGCCAGCTCGTCCAGGAAGCCCTCGCCCGCCGGGCCTGCCGCCAGGGCGGCCCGTACGGCGGCCTCGGCGGCGGAGGCGTCCCCGGCCCGGTCGGCGGGCAGTCCGTGGGCGCGGGCCAGCGCGCAGATCGCGGCGCTGCCGACCAGGCCGTGGAAGCCGCCCTCGCAGCTGTCGGCGCTGGGCAGGCCGACGGTGCCGGGGACGGGCAGGAAACAGATCTCGCCGGTGCCGCCGGAGAAGCCCCGGCGCAGCCGGCCGTCCAGGATCACGGCGGCGCCGACGCTGTGGCCGAGCCAGATCAGCACGAAGGTGTCGCGGTCGCGCGCGGCGCCGACCCGGTACTCGGCGCGCCCGGCCAGGTTGACCTCGTTCTCCGGGATCACCTCGGTGCCGGGCAGCTCCTGCAGCGCGGCGAGGAGTTCGGCGTGCCAGCCGGGGAGCTTGCCGGTGCTCTGCAGCCGCCCGGTGGCCGGGTCGACCAGTCCGGGGGCGCCGACCGCGACGGTGTGCAGCCGTTCGACGCCGACGCCGTGGGCGGTCTCCAGCAGGGTGGCGACGATCGTCCCGGCGGTGTCCGGCCCGCCGTCCCCGTCGACCGGGACCTCGGCGGTGGCCAGGCTGCGCCCGGCCAGGTCGGCGACGACCAGGCTGACGCCGCCGGAGCGGACGTCGACGGCGGCGAGGTGCGCCCGGGAGGCGACCAGCGCGTAGAGCCGGGCGTTGGGGCCGCGCCGTTGTTCTCCGCGCTCACCGACGACGGCCACCAGGCCGGTGCGCTGGAGGCGTTCGAGCAGGTCGGCGACGGTCGGCCGGGACAGGCCGGTGAGGTCGCGCAGCTCGGTCGCGGTGAGGGGCCCCTGTTCGAGCAGGAGGTTGAGCGCCAGCCGGTCGTTGATCGCCCGGGCGGTGCTCGGCGTGGCCGTACGCGCGGTGGTCATGGCAGATCATCCTTCCAGAGCCTTTCTATCAGGATCCCTCCCTGATAATTTATCGACCGTCAAGGGCACTGTCGCGCCCGCGCCGCGCGACCGGGAGGGACACCGCATGACCGGGACCACCACACCACCACCGCCGGAGCCGATGACCGCACCGCGCCGGGCCCGGGCGAGCATCGCCCTGGTCTTCTGCGTGCACGGGGCCGTCACCGGCAGCTTCGTCACCCGCATCCCCTGGATCCAGAACCACCTCCACCTCTCGGCCGGCCAGCTCGGACTGGCCCTGGTCATGCCCGCCATCGGCTCCTCCCTCGCCATGCCGCTGGCCGGCCGCTTCGTCCACCGCTACGGCGGCCGGGCCGCGGTGCGCGGACTGCTCTCGCTCTGGTGCCTCGCCCTCGCCCTGCCCGCGCTCGCCCCCTCGCTGCCGGCGCTGTGCGTGGCGCTGCTGGCGTACGGCGCCACCTCGGGGATGGCGGACGTGGCGATGAACGCCCAGGGCGTGGAGATCGAGGAGCGGCTCGGCCGCTCGATCATGTCCGGCCTGCACGGGATGTGGAGCGCGGGCGGTCTACTGGCCTCCCCCTTCGGCATCCTCGCCGCCCACCTGGACCTCGACGCCCGGCTCCAACTGGCCGTCACCGCGGCGGTCCTGCTCGTCCTCGCCCAGGCCGTCTGCCGCGGCCTGCCGGACATCCGGGCGCACGAGGGCGCGGAGGAGCCGCCGCGGTTCGCCCTGCCGCCGCGCAGCTCGCTGGTGATCGGGCTGGTCGGCTTCTGCGCGGTCTTCGCCGAGGGAGCCTCGATGGACTGGAGCGGCGTCTACCTGCGGGACGTCACCGGCGCCTCGGCCACGGTCGCCGCCGCCTCGTACACCGCCTTCTCGCTCACCATGGCGGTCAGCCGACTCGCCGGGGACGCGGTGATCCGCCGCCTCGGCGCCGTCCGCACCACCCGCATCGGCGGCGCCGTCGCCACCGCCGGCGGCCTGCTGGTGGTCGCCGCCGACAGCCCGGCCCTGGCCATCCCCGGCTTCGGCCTGATCGGCATCGGCATCGCGGTGATCGTCCCGCTCGCCTTCGCCGCGGCCGGCCGGATCGGCACCAATCCCAGCCAGGCGATCGCCGGCGTCGCCACCGTCACCTACACCTCCGGCCTGATCGCCCCCGCGGTCATCGGCACCCTCGCCCAGGCCACCTCGCTGACCGTCTCCTTCGGGCTGGTCACCGCGCTCGCCTGCGCCCTGCTGCTGAGCGCCGGGGCGCTGCGGCTGGCCGAGCGGAATTCCGGCCACGAAAGCACCCCCGGAAAAACGCCGCCGGCAAAAGCGGGCCCGGTGAAAACGTGACCACACCGTCACCGGAAAAGCCTTCCGGAAAAGATCTCCACGCGATATGATGGTGAATTTCCGAGGAAATTCCCGGCTAAGGTCTCGAACCGCCGGGCGCAGCCGCGCCCGGCGGTTCTTCGTGTTCCGCGAGAGGGATTCCCCGTGTGCTACGACCCGGACGCCGCCCCGCCCGCCTTCGCACCCGCCCCGTGGCCGCTGGCCGAGGCCGCCCCACTGGTCCTGACCTCGGCCGACGGCACCCGCTTCGGCGCCTTCCTGGCCCGCCCGGAGATCGCCACCGGGCCGGGCGTACTCGTCCTGCCGGACAACAAGGGCCTTTCCGCGTTCTACCGGCAGACCGCCGCCCGACTCGCCGAACAGGGCCACCCGGCGCTCGTCCTCGACTACTACGGCCGCACCGCCGGCGCATTCCCGGAAAAGCGCCCGGCGGAATTCGGCGAACTGCCGAACCTGCTCCCCCACCTGCTCGCGCTCACCCCCGACGGGCTGGACGCCGACATCACCGCCGCCCTGGCCCGGCTGCGCGCCGTCGGGCCCGCCGAGGTGGTCGCGCTCGGCTTCTGCTTCGGCGGCCGGCAGGCCTTCCGCACCGCCGCGCCGCGCTTCGGCCTGGCCGGCGCCGTCGGCTACTACGGCTACCCGGACGCCATCAACGGCGCCCCGGGGCCCACCCAGCTGGCCGGGGAGCTGACCGCCCCGATCCTCGCCTTCTGGGGCGGTGCCGACGAGCACATCCCGGCGGACACCGTCGCGGCCTTCGACGCGGCCCTCACCACCGCCGGCTGCCCGCACGAGTTCGTCAAATATCCACGCGCACCGCACAACTTCTTCGAACTCTCCGCTGTCGAACACGCCGACGCGGCCAGGGACTCCTGGCAACGCCTGCTGGGATTCCTCGCCCGGCCGCGTCAGGTGCACTGACCACGGAGGTCGAACAGATGCCCCTCAGAGCCCGTCTCTCCACCGCCGCCGCCGTCCTCGCCACCGCGGCGGTGGCCCTCACCGCCCCGCCCGCCACCGCGTCCACCGCCACCTCTGCCTCCACCACCGCCGACTTCGGGCCCGCCGAGATCCGCACCGGGATGTACGCCGGGCCGAACGACCTCTGCCTGGAGGTCGCCGACTGGCGCACCGACAACGGCGCCCCGGTCCGGATCTGGACCTGCACCGGCGGCGACAACCAGAAGTGGACCCAGACCGCCCAGGGCTGGATCAACCTGCACAGCGGCAAGTGCCTGGAGATCGCCGCCTTCAGCAAGGTCCCGGGCACCCAGGCCAGCCAGTGGAGCTGCAACGGAGGCCGCAACCAGCAGTGGAGCGACCCGCCGGCCAGCCACCCCGGCACCCCGCGCCGGATCGTGAACGCCAACAGCGCCCTGGTCCTCGACGTCTCCGGCGGCGTCATCGACAACGGCACCCCGGTGATCCAGTGGCAGTACCTCTCGGGCGCCTACAACCAGTACTGGCACTACAACCCGGAGAAGAGCCCGTACAGCTGAGCCGGGACCCGGCGCGGGCGGGGCCCGGGCACCGGTTAGGCTCGGGCGGTGTTCGAGCCCGATGCCGTTCCCGCGCCGCCCGTCGTGGCCCTTCCCGCGCCGCCCGTCGCGCCGCCGGCGCCCGCCGCCGTCCAGTCGCGTTCGCCCTGGTGGCGGTTCGCCCTGCTGGTGGCGGTGCTCGCGGCGGCCGCCGGGTCGCTGCTGCTGTGGAGCCCGACGGAGTTGCTGTCCGGCGGGCTGTCGGAGCGGATGCCGGGGTACTGGTTCGGCCCGCTGTTCGCCCTGGTCTACGCGGTGGGGACACTCGCCTTCGTGCCCCGGCCGGCGCTCAACGCGGCGGCCGGGCTGCTGCTCGGCATCCAGCAGGGCGTGCTGCTGGCGGTGCTCGGCACCACGGTGGGCGCCGCCCTGGCCTTCGTGCTCGGGCGGGGCCTGGGCCGCGAGGCGCTGCGCCCGTACCTGCGCGGCAAGGTACTCGGGACGCTGGACCGGCGGTTCACCGAGCAGGGCTTCCGCAGCGTGCTGGTGCTGCGGCTGCTGCCGGGCATGCCGTTCCAGGCCGCCAACTACGGCGCGGCCTTCTCCGGCGTCCGCTTCCTGCCCTTCGTGCTGGCCACCGCGATCGGCGTGGTGCCGACCACCGCGGTGTACGTCACGGCGGCGGCCAGCGCGGGCCGGCCGGGCTCGGCGGCCTTCCTGCTGTCGGCCGGGGTGATCGCGCTGCTGGTGCTGGGCAGCGTGGTCGGCCTGTGGCGGACGGCCCGCACCCGCCGCCAAGCGACGGCGGGCTGAACCCGGCACAAGCAAGCCACCATGCCCCCGCGGCGCAAAATCGTTCGCGCCCGGGCACGGCCGGACGCCAGGATGGCGCACATGACCGAAACGGACCCGCGGGTGGACCCGCCGACGACGGCCGACGAGGCCGCCACCCTGACCGCCTTCCTCGACTACCACCGCGACACCCTCGCGCTGAAGTGCGAGGGCCTGACCGACGACCAGCTGCGGCTGCGCTCCGTCCCGCCGTCCAACCTCTCGCTGCTGGGCCTGGTCCGGCACATGGCCGAGGTGGAGCAGTACTGGTTCCAGTCCGTCCTGCTCGGGCGGGAGATCACCAACGGCCACTTCTGGACACAGGAGAACGAGGACGGCGACTTCGACGACGTCGACACCGCCGACGTCGCGGCCGACTTCGCCACCTGGCGCGCCGAGGTCGAGGCCGCCCGCGGCGCCGCCGCCGGCCTGCCGCTGGACACCGTCGGCAAGAAGCCGCGCCGGGGCGAGCCGGTGACGCTGCGCTGGATGCTCACCCACATGATCGAGGAGTACGCGCGACACAACGGCCACGCGGATCTTCTGCGCGAATTGATCGACGGTGCGACCGGCGAGTGACGCCGCGGGTGAAATCGTTTCCGCATTGTTGACAGAAGGTCAATTACGCCGTGACGGCGACCGATAAGGTCAACGCGCGCAACCGTACGACGCTGCGCCGCGTCAGTGGGAGTGCCCGGGTTCGCCCGGGTTTCCGGCGCGGCACGACTCGTACGGGGGTTGCGAGCGGGCACGGGACCGGTGAACAGTGCGATACTCGGACAGTTCCGACGAGTGGATGACGTGTCAAGAACGGCACGCGACCCCGGGGGACCAGGACGGGACGAGGCAGGGAGGCGCGGCATGGGAGCACTTCGCGACGAGCACCACAACGGGTGGCTGATGCCCTCGGGGAACTACCCGGCCGCGGTGTACGACGACGAGTGGGTCGATCAGGAGACGGTTCCGGCCGTCCCCGCGCCCGCGAAGATCGTCTCCCTGCGGCCGACGGGCTTCGAGGCGGCCCGAACGGTCGGTGAGCACATCCGGGCGAGCACCCCGGTGGTCATGGACCTCACCGAGATGGCGGAGGCCGAGGCCAAGCGCATGGTCGACTTCGCCTCCGGGCTGATCTTCGGCACCAGGGGCGGCATCGAACGAATCGCCAAGCGGGTGTTCCTGCTCACCCCGGCCGACGTCGAGGTCATGGTGATCGACCGCCCGATGGACGACACCGGCTTCTACAACCAGAGCTGAGCCGCCGCAACAGGGCCGAGCAGAGCCGCGACGGCGACACCCCGGAACCGGGGACGGTACACCCACCGTCCCCGGTTTTTTGCTGCCCGGACACCGATCCCCCACGCCTCAGCTGAGAGCCGGAAATCAATAGTGAGACATCCATGTCTCACATGAACTAAACTCGGCTCATGGCCACCGATCGCGACACCGTCCTGGAAGCCGCCGTCGGCGTGCTCTCCCGCCGCCCGACCGCCCACCTGGACGAGATCGCGCGCGCCGCCGGCATCAGCCGCGCCACGCTGCACCGGCTCTTCCCGGGGCGCGACGCGCTGATCCGCGAGATCGGCCTGCTCGGACTGCGCCGGTTCGCCACCGCGCTGGACACCGCCGAGGTCGAGCAGGGTGACGCCGAGGCCGCGCTGCGCCGCCTGGTGGACGCCTCCGTCCCGGACGCCACACTCTGCGCCTTCCTGGCCGGCGAGAACCAGCTCTACGAGCACGACGACATCAACGACCTCTGGGAGGTCCAGATCGCCCGGCTGCACGCGCTCTTCCTGCGCGGCCAGCAGCAGGGCGTGTTCCGCATCGAGCTGAGCGCCGCCTGGCTGAGCGAGGCCTTCTTCGACCTGGTGGCCGGAGTCGGCTGGGCCATCCAGGACGGCCGGCTCGCCCCGCGCGACGCCGCCTTCTCGCTCGCCGAGCTGTTCCTCGGCGGCGCGCTGCGCAGACCGGACGCCTGCGCTCCCGCCGCCACCTCCCCCACCCACAGCACCGCCGACCACAGGCCGGACACCGATAAACCATGAGTGAGCGAAGCGAGCGAATCATCAAGAGGCGCGCATTGTGCGAAGCGCCTGCCGAGCGAAGCGAGGTGGGAGCGTGAACACCCTGACCGCCCGCCAGCGCTGGACCGGCCTCGCCGTCCTCGTCCTGGCCGTGACCGTGGTCGCCCTGGACGCGACCGTCCTCTCCCTCGCCATCCCGTCGATCAGCGAGACGCTGCGCCCCAGCGGCACCCAGCTGCTCTGGATCGGCGACTCCTACTCCTTCGTCCTGGCCGGCCTGCTGGTCAGCATGGGCGCCCTGAGCGACCGGATCGGCCGCAAGAAGCTGCTGCTGGCCGGGTCCGCCGCGTTCGGCGCCGCCTCGCTGCTGGCCGCGTACGCGCCGAGTGCCGGTTGGCTGATCCTGGCCCGCGCGCTGCTCGGCGTGGCCGGGGCGACGATCATGCCCTCCACCCTCTCGCTGATCCGCGGGCTCTTCCCGGACGACCGGGAGCGGGCCACCGCGATCGGCATCTGGGGTGCGGCGGCCACCGCCGGCGCCGCCCTCGGGCCGGTGGTCGGCGGGGTGCTGCTGGAGCACTTCTGGTGGGGCTCGGTGTTCCTGATGAACATCCCGGTGCTGATCCTGCTGCTGGTGTCCGGCGCCTGGCTGCTGCCGGAGTCCAAGGACCCGAAGCCGGGCCGCTGGGACGTGCTGAGCGTGTTCCTGTCGATGGCCGGTGTGATCGGCGTGGTGTACGCGGTCAAGGAGGCCGCCGCACACGGCGTGGACCGCTGGGACGTGCCGGTCGCCTTCGTGCTGGGCGCCGCCGCGCTGTTCGCCTTCGTCCGCCGCCAGCTGCGGCTGGAGACCCCGCTGCTCGACGTCCGGCTGTTCCGCGACCGGCGGTTCACCGCGGCCGTCTCGGCCTCGCTGATCTCCCTGGTCGGACTCTCCGGCGTGATCTTCGTGGTCTCCCAGTACCTCCAGCTGGTCCGCGGCTACCAGCCGCTCCAGGCCGGCCTGGCCGAGCTGCCGGCCTTCGCCGGCTCGGTGGCCGGCGGACTGCTGACCGCCGCGATCGCCCGGCGCTTCGGCGCCCGCAAGGCGCTGACGGCCTGTCTGCTGGCGATGGGTCTGGGCGTGGGCGCGCTCGGCTGGCTGTCGCAGGACACCACCTACCTGCTGCTGGCCGCCTCCTTCCTGCTGGTCGGAACGGCCGAGGGCGTCGTCTACACGCTCGGCGCCGACCTGGTACTGAGCGCCGCGCCCGCCGACAAGGCCGGCGCCGCCTCGGCGGTCTCGGAGACGGCGTACGAGCTGGGCACCGCGCTCGGCATCGCACTGGTGGGCTCGGTGGTCGGCTCGATGTACGCGAGCGGTCTGGTCGTCCCGGCCGGGACGGACCCGGCGGCCGCCGCCCGGGCCGGCGAGTCGCTGGGCTCGGCCGTCGAGACGGCCCAGGGCCTGTCGCCGGAGCTCGCCCAGCCGCTGCTGGCGAGTGCCCGGGAGTCCTTCGTCCACGGCATGAACAGCGCCGGACTGCTGGCCGCCGCGCTGCTGGTCGGTGCGGCCGTGATGGCCTGGCGGCTGCTGCGCGGGCTCTCCGAGCGGCGGGCCGGGGCGGAGACCGGCGCGGAGGGCACGGTCGACGCGTCGGCCGTCCAGCCGAAGGTCGACGCGTAGCGACCCGCAAGGGCGCCCGAGAACGGATGAGAACGGCCGTTTCCCCCTGGGGAACGGCCGTTCTCATCCGCGGAACGGTCGTTCCTACGAGGCCCCGAAGGGCAGCTCCAGCTCCGCCCAGACCACCTTGCCGTCCCGGGTGAGCCGGCTGCCCCAGCGCTGGGCCAGCTCGCTGACCAGGAACATCCCGCGCCCGCCCTCGTCCTGCTCGGCGAACGGGCGCAGCTGCGGGGTCTGGCCGCCGGCGTCGGAGACCTCCACGGTGAGCACCCGGTCGCGGAACAGTCTCAGCCGGCGCGGGGCGTCCGCGTGCAGCAGGGCGTTCGTGACCAGCTCGCTGACCAGCAGTTCGGCGTAGTCGGTGAGCGCGGACAGGCCCCAGGCCTCGAGGGTGGCGCGGGTGAAGCGGCGGGCCCTGCCGGGCAGCCGGCCGCCGCCGGACAGCGGCAGGCTGGCGATCCGGTCGGCGGGCAGCGGCAGCACCCGGGCCATGATCATCGCGATGTCGTCCTCAGTGCCGTCGGTGACCAGCGCGGCGAGGACGGCGTCGCAGCTCTCCTCCAGGGTCCGGCCGGGGCCGGCCAGGGTGCGGGCGAGCTGGTCGATCCCGGCGTCCAGGTCCTGGCCGCGCCGCTCGACCAGGCCGTCGGTGTAGAGGGTGACCATGCCGCCCTCGGGGATGGTGAACTCGATCGACTCGAAGGCCACCCCGCCGACGCCCAGCGGCACCCCGGGCGGCACGTCCACCCGGGTGGCGGTGCCGTCGGGGGCGACCCGGACCGGCGGCAGGTGTCCGGCCGAGGCGACCTGGACGGTGCGCTCCAGCGGGTCGTACACCGCGCAGATGCAGGTGGCGAACTGGCCCTCGCCGATTCCCGAGGCGGTCTCGTCCAGTCGGGTGAGGACCTGCTCGGGCGGCATGTCGAGGGTGGCGAGGGTCCGGGCGACGGTGCGCAGCTGGCCCATCGTGGCGGCGGCCCGGATGCCGTGGCCCATCACGTCGCCGACCACCAGGGCGACCCGCCCGCAGGACAGCGGCACCACGTCGAACCAGTCGCCGCCGACCTCGCTGACCACGCTGCTGGGCAGGTAGCGGTAGGCGATCTCCAGGCCGAGGGTGCGGTGCACCTCCTGCGGCAGCAGGCTGCGCTGGAGGGTCAGGGCGGTCTCCCGCTCGCGGCGGTAGAGCCGGGCGTTGTCGAGCGCCAGCGCGGTGCGGGCGACCAGTTCCTCGGCGAGGGCGACGTCGGCGGCGGTGAACGGCTGGGGGTTGCGCATCCGGATGAACTCGGAGCCGCCGAGCACCATGCCCCGGGCGGTGATCGGCACCATCAGGTACGAGTGGATGCCGGCCGCCATGCCGGGGGCCACCCGGTCCTCGCTGGCCACCAGTCCGCGCAGCGCCTCCTCGTCCACGCGGGCGCGCAGCAGCGGTTTCCCGCTGCGCAGGCACTGGACGTAGCTGCGGTCGGGGGCGTACTCGGAGGTCTCGCCGATCACGTCCACGGCGTGCGCGAGGCCGGTCTCGTAGGACTCCCCGACGGCGACGGCGCGCAGCGTGATGTTGCGGTCGGAGGGGATCGCGGTGGGCTCGGCGCCGCGCAGCACCGGCTCCAGCAGGTCGACGGTGGCGAAGTCGGCGAACCGGGGGACGACGGCCTCGATCAGCTCCTCGGCGGTGCGCTGGAGGTCGAGGGTGGTGCCGATCCGGGCGGTCGCCTCGGCGATCATGGCGAGCCGTTCCTGGGCGCGGGCGGCGCGGGCCTCGGCCTGGAAGCGCTCGGTGACGTCGATGATCGAGGAGCAGACGCCGAAGATCCGGCCGGTGGAGTCCTGCAGCCGGAAGTAGGAGGCGGACCAGGCGTGGTCCCGCTTGGGGTCGCCGGGGACCCTGCCGTGCGAGCGGGCGTCCAGGGCGGGCTTGCCGGTCTTGAGCACCTGGCGCATGATCTGCTCGATCTCGGCGCTGTTGATGCCGGGCAGCACCACGGGTATCCGGCGGCCGAGGTGGGCGGCGACCGGTACCCCGTTCATCCGGGCGAGTGCCTCGTTGATCCGGACGTAGCGCAGCTCGGTGTCGTAGACGGCCATGCCGATCGGCGAGCGGTCGAAGATGCCGTCGAGCACCGCGAGGTCGGCCTCGACGGCGTGCAGGGCGCGGGTGTCGGAGGCGGTGGCGAGCAGCAGCAGGGTGCCGGCCGGGCCGGCGATCGGGTAGGTGCGGAACTCCAGGTCGACCTTGTGGCCGTCGCGGTGGCGGACCGGGAAGACGCCGGACCAGCCGGTGCCGCTCATGATCCGCTGGAAGAGTTCGAGCACCTCGGAGCGGTCGGACTCGTCGGTGAGCAGCTGGGCGGCGTAGCTGCCGACGGCCTCCTCGGCGGTGTATCCCAGGAGGGTCTCGGCGTCCTCGCTCCAGTGCAGGATCAGTCCGTCGCCCTGGAGCAGCGCCGTCGCGAACGGGACGAGCCGGTGGCCTTCGGGGTGCGCGCCCTCGGGGCGGCCCGGGGTACCGCCCGGTGCCGGGTCGGCGGCGTCGGCAGCGTCCCACTCGTGTCCGTGCATGATCAGGCAGCACCCCGGTTCGGCTCGTGCCCGGCCGGTTGGGCCTCGCGGTCCGTGCCGGCCGGGTTCTTCTCCAGACTGCACGGACATCGGCCGCCCGGCGACCCCTTGGTCAGGGGCCTCCGGCCGCTCCGGGTGTACGGGCGTCATGGGCGTACCGGCCGCAGCGTACTCTCCAGAACGCCCGCCCACTGCCGGATCACTCCGGAACGTCGGTGGCTGTCGTCGGTGAGCAGGTTGGCGAGGCCCAGTCCGCGGGCGAGGTCCAGCGTGGCCTGCACCGATTCGCGGACGCCGGGGCGGCTCTCGTCGGCGTCCAGGAACTCCACGGCGGCCCGGTGGGCCTCGCGGCCGACGTGTCCCTCCAGGGCGATGATCCGCTCACGCAGCGACTCCTCGGTGGCGGCGGCGGTCCACAGGTGCAGGGCGGCGCGGAACTGCGGGCCGGTGTAGAGGCGCACGATCATGTCGACGACGGCGCGGGTGCGGTCCGGTCCGGCGGCCGGCAGCTCGTCCGCGTGGGCGCGGACGGCGGCCAGCCGCTCGGCGGTGACGTGCTCGACGGCCGCGGTGACGAGGTCCTCGCGGGTCGGGAAGTGGTGCTGGGCCGCGCCCCGGGAGACCCCGGCCCGCTCGGCGACGACGGCGACGGTGGAGCCGTGCCAGCCGAGCTCGGCCAGGCAGTCCACGGCCGCCGCCAGCAGCCGGGCCCTGGTCGCTCGGCTGCGGTCCTGCTGCGGGGTGCGGGCGGCGGGGTGGCTGGTCATGGCGGCGGGCGGTTCCTGTTCCGGTCGGGGCGCGGCGGCTCCCGGTCGGGGCGCGGCAGGAAGATCCTCACAGACGGGCGCGGGTCCGCGGCCGCCGGGGCGCCCGGGGCCGGTCAGCGGACGGCGGTGCGGGCGGCCTCGCGGGCGCGCAGTTCGCGCCGGAGGATCTTGCCGGCCGCGGACTTGGGGACGGTGTCCACGAACTCCACGACGCGGACCTTCTTGTACGGGGCGACCTGCCCGGCGACGTACCCGGTGACCTCGTCCTCGGTGAGGGTGCTGCCGGGGGCGCGGACCACGAAGGCCTTGGGGCACTCGGTGCCCTCGGCGTCCCGGACGCCGATCACGGCGGCGTCGGTGATCTGCGGGTGGCCGAGCAGGACGGCCTCCAGCTCGGCGGGGGCGACCTGGTAGCCCTTGTACTTGATCAGTTCCTTGACCCGGTCGACGATGTGCAGGTAGCCGCGCCCGTCCACGAAGCCGACGTCGCCGGTGTGCAGCCAGCCCTCGGCGTCGACCACGGCGGCGGTCTCGCAGGGGCGGCCGAGGTAGCCCTTCATCACCTGGGGGCCGCGGATCAGCAGCTCGCCGCGCTCGTCGGGCCCGAGGTCGCCGTCGGAGCCGTCCAGGGCGGCGATCCGCAGCTCGGTGGAGGGGAGCATCCGGCCGACGGAGCCGGGCGAGGGGTCGCCCTCGCGCGGGGAGACGACGTGGGTGACCGGGGAGAGTTCGGTCATGCCGTAGCCCTGGAGCAGGTGCGGCAGGCCCAGGCGCCGGGCGCAGGCGTCGGCGAGTTCGCGGTCGAGCGGGGCGGCGGCGCACAGCAGGTACTCGACCGAGGAGAGGTCGTACTGGTCGACGATCGGGTGCCGGGCGAGCGCGATGGCGATCGGCGGGGCCACCACCAGGGCCTGCACCCGCTGCTCCTGGACGGTGCGGCAGAACTGCTCCAGGTCGAAGCGGGGCAGCACGACGACGGTGGCGCCGCAGCGCAGCGGCTGGTTGAGCAGCGCGGCCTGGCCGTAGATGTGGAAGAACGGCAGGACGGCGAGCACCCGTTCGCCCTCGGCGGGGTGGTAGAGGGCGTCGCACTGGGCGAGGTTGGTGGCGATCGAGCGGTGGGTGAGCATGACGCCCTTGGGCAGGCCGGTGGTGCCGCTGGAGTACGGCAGCACGGCGATGTCCTCGCCCGGGTCGACGGCGACCTCGGGGACGGGGGCGGTGGTGGTCAGCAGGTCGGTGAGCGAGCGGTGGCCCTCGGCGCCGTCCAGGACGACGATCTCGGCCAGCGGGCGGCCCTGTTCGGCGAGGAGTTCGGCGGCCGCACGGGCGGTCGGCAGGAAGGCGGAGACGGTGACCAGCCAGCGGGCGCCGCTGTCGCTCAGCTGGCCGGCGAGGTCGGTGGGCGTGGCGAAGGAGGAGACCGTGGTGATGGTGGCGCCGGCCCTGCTCGCGCCGTAGTAGGCGATCGGGTAGGCGGTCGAGTTGGGGCTGAAGAGGGCGACGACGTCACCGCGGCGGACGCCTGTGTCGGCCAGCCCGGCGGCCATCCGCTCGACGGTGATGGCGAGTTGGGCGTACGTGACGATGTCGCCGGTGACGCCGTCGATCAGGGCCGGGCGGTCGCCGTACCTCGCCGCGGCGCCGAGCACCGCTTCGTGGATCGGCAGGTCGACCACCGGAACGTCGGGGAACTCGCTGCGGAACACCAAGGTGAGCCTCCAGTAAGGAAGTTGACGTAGCAACAAAACCGGCGAGCAGTTCCGTGCGGGGCGCGTTCAGGAGCATACGGACAGTCGGGGGTCCGGCTCGGCCATTGTGGGGAACCCGTGCGGGACCTCGTGTGGCGCGGGTTGCTCCCGGGGGGCGCCCGACGCGGCGGTGTGCACCGTGGCCGTGCGCCCCTGGACCTCCCCCGACCACGGGCGGTCGCACCGGTCACCCGGACCGGTGCGCGGGTGTCCGCATGTCCGTTCGCGACGTCGGGGCTCAGTACGACTTGGGCAGCCCCAGGGTGTGCTGTGCCACGTAGTTGAGCACCATCTCCCGGCTGACCGGGGCGACCCTGCCGACCCTGGTGGCGGCCAGCAGCGCGCCCAGCCCGTACTCCTGGGTCAGGCCGTTGCCGCCGAGGGTCTGCACGGCCTGGTCGACGGTCCGGGCGGCGGCCTCGCCGGCGGCGTACTTGGCCATGTTGGCGGCCTCCCCGGCGGCGAGGTCCTCGCCGGCGTCGTAGAGCAGCCCGGCCTTCTGGGTCATCAGCCGGGCCAGCTCGATCTCCACCGCGCACTGGGCCAGCGGGTGGGCCAGGCCCTGGTGGGCGCCGATCGGGGTGGACCAGACGGTGCGGGTCTTCGCGTACTCGACGGCCTTGCCGAGGGCCTGGCGGGCGAGGCCGAGCGAGAACGCGGCGGTGAGGACGCGCTCGGGGTTGAGGCCGGCGAACAGCTGGAGCAGGCCCGCGTTCTCGTCGCCGACCAGGGCGTCGGCGGGCAGCCGCACGTCGTCCAGGAAGACCTGGAACTGCTTCTCCGGGGCGACGAGCTCCATCGGGATCGCCCGGTACTCGAAGCCGGGGGTCTCGCGCGGGACGACGAACAGGCAGGGCTTCAGCTTGCCCGTCCGCGCGTCCTCGGTGCGGGCCACGAACAGCACCGCGTCGCAGTGGTCGATGCCGGAGACGAAAACCTTGCGGCCGGTCAGCAGCCAGTCCTCGCCGTCCCGGCGGGCGACGGTGGAGATCCGGTGCGTGTTGGAACCGGCGTCGGGTTCGGTGATGCCGAAGGCCATCCTGCGGCTGCCGTCGGACAGGCCGGGCAGCCAGCGGCGCTTCTGCTCCTCGGTGCCGTAGCGGGCGATCACGGTGCCGCAGATCGCCGGGGAGACGATGAGCAGCAGCAGCGGGCAGCCCGCGGTGCCGAGCTCCTCCAGGACGATGGCGAGGTCGGTGATGCCGCCGCCCCCGCCGCCGTACTCGGCGGGCAGGTTGACGCCGAGGTAGCCGGCCTTGCCGGCCTCCGCCCACAGTTCGTCGGCGGGCTCGCCGGCCCGGGCCTTGGCGAGGTAGTAGGCGGAGCCGTAGCGGCGGCCGAGGTCGCCGACGGCCCGGCGCAGGGCCTGGCGTTCGGGGGTCTCCAGGAGCTGACTGCCGATGGTGGACATGCGGGGTCCTTCCTCAGGCTTCGGTGGGCTGGACGACGGCCAGCAGGGTGCCGGTTTCGACCTGCCGGCCGGGGGCGGCGCGCAGTTCGACGAGGGTGCCGTCGGTCGGGGCGGCGATGCGGTGTTCCATCTTCATCGCCTCCAGCACCAGCAGCGGCTGGCCGGCGGTGACGGTGTCCCCGACGGCGGCGACGACCCGGGCGACGGTGCCGGGCATCGGGGCGAGCAGGGCGCCGGGGTCGGTGCGGACGGTGGGGTCGGGGAAGCGCGGCAGGGCGGTGAGCGCGGCGGAGCCGGCCGGGGTGTCGACGTGCACCCGGTCGCCGTACCGGGTGACGTGGTAGGTGCGGCGGAGCCCGTCCTCGGACAGCACGACCCGGTCCGGCGCGGCCTCGACCAGCTCGACGCCCGGGTGGTCCTCGGCCAGCAGGCCGGCCCGGGTGAGCCGGTAGCGGACGGCCGACTCGGTGCCGTCCTCGGCCCGGTAGCGCTTGAGCTGCGGCTGGGAGGGCAGGTTGCGCCAGCCGGAGGGCAGGGCGCCGCGGCGGCCGGCCGCGTCGGCGAGGGCGGCGGCCAGGGCGGCGCGGTCGGCGCCCTTGGTGTCCGGGGCGGTGAGCTCGGCGGTGTGCTCGGTCAGGAAGCCGGTGTGCAGCTCCGCGGCCAGGAACGCCGGGTGGCGCAGGGCGCGGACCAGCAGTTCCCGGTTGGTGGCGGGGCCGTGGACGCGGGCGCGGGCGAGCGCGTCGGCGAGCCGGCGGGCGGCGGCGGCGCGGGTGGGCGCCCAGGCGATCACCTTGGCGAGCATCGCGTCGTAGTGCGGGGTGATCTCGCTGCCGGCCGCCACGCCGGAGTCCAGCCGCAGTCCGGTGCCCGCTCCGGCTCCGGCTTCTGCTCCGGCTCCGGTACCGGTACCGGTACCGGTGAACTCCTGGTACGGGAGCGTCAGTTCGAGCCGGTGCAGGGTGCCGGTGGCGGGCTGCCAGTCCCTGGCCGGGTCCTCGGCGTAGAGCCGGGCCTCGATCGCGTGCCCGCGGGAGGCCGGAGGCTCGGGCGGCAGCGCGGCGCCCTCGGCGACGGCGAGTTGCAGGGCCACCAGGTCCAGTCCGGTGACGGCCTCGGTGACCGGGTGTTCGACCTGGAGCCGGGTGTTCATCTCCAGGAAGAAGAACCGGCCGTCCTCGGCGAGCAGGAACTCGGCGGTGCCGGCGCCGGTGTAGTCGATCGCCCGGGCCGCGGTGCGGGCCGCCGCGTGCAGTTCGGCGCGGACCCCGGCCGGCAGGCCGGGGGCCGGGGCCTCCTCGATCACCTTCTGGTGGCGCCGCTGGAGCGAGCAGTCGCGGTCGCCGACCGCCCAGACGGTGCCGTGGGCGTCGGCCAGCAGCTGGACCTCGACGTGGCGTCCGGCGGGCAGGTAGCGCTCGCAGAACACCTCGTCCGAGCCGAAGGCCCTGGCCGCCTCGGCCCTGGCGGCCGCCAGCGCGCCGGGGAGGTCGGCCAGGCTCCGCACCACGCGCATGCCGCGCCCGCCGCCGCCCGCCGCGGCCTTGACCAGCAGCGGCAGGTCGGCCTCGGCGGGCTCGGTGAGCGCGCCCAGCACCGGCACCCCGGCCTCGGCCATCAGCCGCTTGGCGGCGGTCTTGGAGCCCATCGCGGCGATCGCGGCCGGCGGCGGGCCGACCCAGACCAGGCCGGCGTCGAGCACCGCCCGGGCGAACTCGGCGCTCTCGGAGAGGAATCCGTACCCGGGGTGGACGGCGTCGGCCCCGGCGGCGAGCGCGGCCCCGACGATCAGGTCGGCGCGCAGGTAGGTGTCGGCGGGCGCGGCGCCGGGCAGCCGGACGGCGGCGTCGGCCTCCCGCACGTGCGGGGCCCCGGCGTCCGGGTCGGAGTGGACGGCGGTGGTCGCGATGCCGAGCTCCCGGCAGGTGCGGAAGACCCGGCGGGCGATCTCACCCCGGTTGGCGACCAGCAGGTTGGTGATCATTGTCTCGGGGGTCCTTTACAGGCGGAAGACGCCGTAGCCGTGCGCGCCCTCGACCGGCGCGTTGTGGATCGCGGACAGGCACAGGCCGAGCACCGTACGGGTGTCGCGCGGGTCGATCACGCCGTCGTCGTAGAGCCGGCCGGAGAGGAACACCGGCAGCGACTCGGCCTCGATCTGCTGCTCGACCATCGCCCGGATCGCCGCGTCCGCGTCCTCGTCGTACGGCTGCCCCTTCGCCGCGGCGGACTGCCGGGCGACGATCGACAGCACTCCGGCGAGCTGCTGCGGGCCCATCACCGCGGACTTGGCGCTCGGCCAGGCGAACAGGAAGCGCGGCTCGAAGGCGCGGCCGCACATGCCGTAGTGGCCGGCCCCGTAGGAGGCGCCCATCAGCACGGACAGGTGCGGGACCCTGGAGTTGGCGACGGCGTTGATCATCATCGCGCCGTGCTTGATGATGCCGCCCTGCTCGTAGTCCTTGCCGACCATGTAGCCGGTGGTGTTGTGCAGGAACAGCAGCGGCGTGTTCCGCTGGTTGGCCAGCTGGATGAACTGGGCGGCCTTCTGGGACTCCTGGCTGAACAGCACGCCCTGGGCGTTGGCCAGGACGCCGACCGGGTAGCCGTGGAGGCGGGCCCAGCCGGTGGCGAGGCTGCCGCCGTAGAGCGGCTTGAACTCGTCGAAGTCGGAGCCGTCGACGATCCGGGCGATCACCTCGCGCGGGTCGAAGGGCACCTTGAGGTCGCCCGGGACGATGCCGAGCAGCTCCTCCTCGGCGTACTTCGGCGGCTCGGCGGACGGGTCCGGGGCGGGGCCGGGCTTGCGGTGGTCCAGCCGGGCGACGATCCGGCGGGCGATCCGCAGCGCGTCCGCCTCGTCCACCGCGAAGTGGTCGGCCAGGCCGGAGACCCGGGCGTGCATCTCGGCGCCGCCGAGCGACTCGTCGTCGGCCTCCTCGCCGGTGGCCATCTTCACCAGCGGCGGGCCGCCGAGGAACACCTTGGCGCGCTCCTTGACCAGCACGGTGTGGTCGGACATGCCGGGCACGTAGGCGCCGCCGGCCGTCGAGTTGCCGAACACCACGGCCACGGTGGGGATCCCGGCGGCGGACAGCCGGGTGAGGTCACGGAAGAGGGCGCCGCCGGGGATGAAGATCTCCTTCTGGCTGGGCAGGTCGGCGCCGCCGGACTCGACCAGGTTGACCAGCGGGAGGCGGTTGTTCAGCGCGATCTCGTTGGCCCGCAGGGCCTTGCGCAGGGTCCACGGGTTGCTGGCGCCGCCGCGCACCGTCGGATCGTTGGCGGTGACCACGCACTCGACGCCCTCGATCACGCCGATGCCGGTGACCAGCGCCGCACCCACCGGGTGGTCGCTCCCCCAGGCGGCCAGCGGGGACAGCTCCAGGAAGGGCGAGTCCGGGTCGAGCAGCAGCTCGATCCGCTCACGGGCCAGCAGCTTGCCGCGCCTGCGGTGGCGTTCCACGTACTTGGGGCCGCCGCCGGCCAGCGCCTTGGCGTGCTCGGCGTCGAGCTCGGCGAGCCGGCCGACCATCGCGGCGCGGTGCTCGGCGTACTCGGGCCCGGCCGGGTCGACGCGGGTGGTCAGGACGGTCACAGCGGGGCCTCCGGGCTGTCCAGGAGCGTGGTCGGGATGTCGAGGTGACGGGAGCGCAGCCACTCCCCGAGGGCCTTGGCCTGCGGATCGAAGCGGTGCCGGGCCGCGACGCCCTCGCCGAGCAGTCCCGTGAGGGTGAAGTTGACCGCGCGCAGGTTCGGCAGCACGTGTCGGGTGACGGTCAACTCCGCTGTCTCGGGGAGGAGTTCGCGCAGCTTCTCGACGGTGAGGGCGTGCGCCAGCCAGCGCCAGCCGTCCGCGGAACGGGCCCAGACGCCGAGGTTGGCGTCCCCGCCCTTGTCGCCGCTGCGGGCGCCGGCCACCAGGCCGAGCGGGGCCCGCCTGGTCGGGCCGGCCGGCAGCGGCTCGGGCAGCTCGCCCTCCACCGGGCGGGCCTGCCCGGTGACGGGCGGCGGCGGTACGGCGATCCGGCGGCCGTCCGGCAGGACGGCGGTGTGCTCGACGGCCTTGGCGTCGACGTACGCGGCGCTGAACACCCCGTACGGCGCACCCGGCCCCGGCGGGGCGGTGAGGTGGAAGCCCGGATAGCCGGACAGCCCCAACTCCACGGCGGCCTTGCCGAGTTCACGCCCGACCTTGGCCGGGTCCGGGTCCCGGGCGGCCAGCCGGAGCAGCGCGGAGGCGGCCTCCTCGGCCGGGGCGTCCGGGTGGTCGGTGCGGGCCAGCGTCCAGCGCAGTTCGGCGGGGCGGGCGGCGGGCGGCAGGGCGTCGTCGAACTGCCGCCGGACGAGTGCGGCCTTGGCCTCGATGTCCAGGCCGGCGAGGACGAACACCACCTCGTTGAGGTGGCCGCCGAGCCGGTTGAGGCCCACCTTCAGGGTCGACGGCGGGGCCTCGCCTCGCACGCCGTCGATCCGGACCCGGTCCGGGCCCTGCCCGGTGAGCCGCACGGTGTCCAGCCGGGCCGTGACGTCGGGGCCGAGGTAGTGCGATCCGCCGGTCTCGTACAGGAGTTGGGCCGTGACGGTGCCGGTGGTGACGGCGCCGCCGGTGCCCGGGTGCTTGGTGATCACGCTGGAGCCGTCGGCGTGCAGCTCGGCGAGCGGGAAGCCGGGGCGGGTGACGTCGTGCTCGTGGAAGAAGGCGTAGTTGCCGCCGGTCGCCTGGGCGCCGCACTCCAGGACGTGCCCGGCCACCACGGCGCCGGCCAGGGCGTCCAGGTCCTGCGGGGTCCAGCCGAAGTGGGCGATCCCGGGGCCGACGACCAGCGCCGCGTCCGTCACCCGGCCGGTCACCACCACGTCGGCGCCGCCGGCCAGACAGGCCGCGACGCCGAACCCGCCGAGGTAGGCATTGGCGGCCAACAGGCCATCGGGCAGGCCCAGTTCGGCGCGGCGCGGGAGCAGGTCGTCACCCTCGACATGGGCGACGGCCGCCTCGACGCCGAGCCGCCGAGCCAGCGCGCGCAACTCCTCGGCGAGCCGGGCCGGGTTGAGGCCGCCCGCGTTGACCACGATCCTCACGCCGCGGTCCCGGGCCAGGCCGAGGCACTCCTCCATCTGGCGCAGGAAGGTCCTGGCGTAGCCGAGCGACGGGTCCTTCAAGCGGTCCCGGGCGAGGATGAGCATGGTCAGCTCGGCCAGATAGTCCCCGGTGAGCACGTCCAGCGGCCCCCCGGTGAGCATCTCCCGCACCGCCGCGAAGCGGTCCCCGTAGAACCCCGAGGCGTTGCCGATCCGCAGTACCGTGCCGTCGCGCGCCAATGCGCCTCCCCTGCCGGTGAGTTGGGCGCACCCTCGGGCGGGCGGCGCCGACCAGCAGCGTGGCACCGCCCCGAGAAAAAAGCAATCATGCTTGCTTGTTTTTCCGACATCGGCTTCTCGGGGCATCCGGCGAACAGTGTGTGGTGCTTCTGACCTATCTGCGGGCGGCTCCGGACTTCGCCGTGGTGGGAGCCGGTCCCGCACCCCGACTCGCTCCAGACGGCTTGCCGGAATCCGTTCCACGGGATGATCACCCGCCGGGTTCGTGGGACCACGCACGCGGCCAGGGGCGCGACGCAGAACGGCCGGCTCGCTCTCTACGGAGAGCGAGCCGGCCTGCGGTTGCCCGGCTGTCGATGTACTCGTCCTGATCGTGCGGAGGTCGTGAGTTCGAGCTCTGACCGGGTAGACGATCGGCTTGGTGACGCCCCGAGGCCGCCTCGCGGGCTTGGGCCCGGTGCCGCGACCGACGAACCTGGCGAAGAGTCGTGTCCTACCCGTTCGAGGCGCGGCCAACCGCCCCCGCTACGTCCTACTTCTCCTCCGGCTCCCAGGCGCGGAGCAGGTCGAGCAGCCCTGCGTCTCCGTCAACGTGCAAGGAGTCGGCCTTGATCCGGTCGTACAGGTAGAGGACCAGCTCACTGGCCGTGCCATGGACGGCGGCGCGGCTGCGTCCGAGTCCTCACCGGTCGCGGCGGTGGGCGCGGGGATGCGGGTGACGCGTGCGCCGTCGCCGTCGACCGTGAGGCGCCAGGAGCGGCCCTCCGCGGCGTGGAAGTCGAAGGCCGTGGGCTTGTGCGGCCAGGCACTCGGCGTTGCGCAGACGGTGAACAGGAACTCCTCCACACCGTCGAGTGCCAACTCGACCGGCAGCGGCTGCGGGGCGCCCCCGCTGAGCTCGGCGTCGTACGTGTGCACCGCGGTCTCCTGGACCCGGTGCCGGGCGACACCACCGGACGTCTGCGGCGACTGCGACGCGGGCCACCACGTCCAGCAACCGCTCCCCGGTCCCGCCTCGCGCAGGTCGCTCAGCAGAAGCTGCGTCGACGCGTCCAGCCAGGCCAGCAGGGCCTCACGCTCCCGCGGCAGTTCCAGAGCGGCGCGCGCGACGGCGGCCTCGGCCGGGGGGCCCGTCGGCAGGCCCCGCGCCGACGATGGCGGCCCAGAAACGGTCTCCCCCACCCAGGTGCTTCACCAGATCGAACAACGTCCACCCGGGGCAGGTCGGCACCTGTGCGTCGAGACCGGGCGCGGCGGCGACCGCGGCGCGGAAGGCGGTCGACCGTTCATCGATCAGTCGCAGCAGGTCAGGGAACTCAAGATTCTTTTCCACGCCGGATGTCTATCCCCGTGCTCCAGGCGACCGCACGCGGATTTTCACAGCCGACGCGGCGGGCGCGCGGCACGGCCCGCGAAAAACGAGTTGCTCGCGGGCCCCGGCCTCGATCATGATCGCCCGCATGGACCTGTAACGGCTGCCACGTAGCAAAGCCAACCTGTCGCGCGGTTGACCCCGGAGCCTGACGACTCGGCCCCGAGGCGATGACTCGCGCCCTCGTGTGCATCCGTCATATCCCAGGAGCCGCGGCCTCGCCTGCGAGAGTTCCTGGTCAGTCCTGAAAGCAACCACATCCATGAATACCGACCGCAAGGCCCTGTGGGCCGTGCGTGAGTCCGCGCTGCCCACCGTCGTACGCCCCTGCCCGGACTGCTCCGGCAGCCGGCACCGCCCCTCGGGCAAGATCCGTGTCAACGCGAGCGGCAAACTCCTCGACGTCTGGCTTCTCCTGAGCTGTGCGGGGTGCGACCGGACCTCGAAGGTGCCCGTCCACGAGCGCGCCCACGTCTCGTCACTGGAGCCCGCTCGCCTGGTGGCGTACGAGAACAACGACCCAGCCGTGGTACGGGAGCTGACGATGAGTGCGTCGCTGGCCGCGAAGAACGGATACCGCCTCGACTGGACCGGTACGTGGGACGTGGAGACCCGCACGCCCCTCTACGCACTCGACGACCCGGCACCGCTCAAGGTCCTGGTCAGCTTCGAACTGCCCGCGCCGGTCCGGGTCGAACGACTGCTCATGCTCGGGCTCGGTCTGAGCCGCAGTGGGGTACGACGCATGGTCGGGGACGGGCGTATCCACCTGCCGCTGGCCCTGGACGCCAAGGCGCATCGTGACTTCGAGCTCACCATCCACGGTCTCGGTTCCGTCGAAGCCGCGAAGCGCTCGAAGCTCCTCGGCGCTCCGACCGACGTGCGCTCCGACCTGAGCCGCGTCGGGTTGCACGACACGCCGCAGCACGTGCCGCGATCGGCGGCGGGAGCGTAGGAGCGGGGCAGCAGGGCCTACTGGACAGCCTGTTGGCGTAGACAACCTTCGAGCTGCCAGGAGGCCCTGCTCTGTGCGGCACCAGCCACAGTCACCCGATCGGGACTCACGAACCGGCGGACAGCCGGGCTCCGGACCGGCACCCCCTGGCCGGGCGGGAGGCCCGGCGGCCCTCCCGGCAACTTGCCGCACAGTTGCCGCCGACGGGGCCCGCGAGCCGTAAACCGGCAGGTCGGACGGCCACAGGGGGTGTGTGGGCCACAACCATTGACCCGGAGTCAGCGGTTCCGAAAGGATGCGCCACCATGACTACGCGCGTAAACCTTCTGTCAAGACGGCTGATCGCCCCGCTCCGGCTGGCGGCCCTGCTGTCACTGCTGGTGTCGGTCGGGGTGTTCTTCGCCGGCGCCGGCGAGGCCCAGGCGGCACCCTCCTGCGCGGTGCTCTCCACCGGCGCGGCCTCGCAGGCCGACGCCGCCGTCCGCTCCGCCTGCGGCCTGATAGGCACCCCGTACTCGTGGGGCGGCGGCCACGGCTCCCAGCCCGGCCCGACGTACGGCCTCTGCGACTCGGCCAACGGCGCGCCCAACGACTGCAACGTCCGCGGCCTGGACTGCTCCGGCATGGTCCGCTACGCGTACTACCTGGCCGTCGGCACGGACGTCATCAACGGCACCACGCGGACCCAGTGGCCGACCTCGCGGGCCGTCGCCCGCTACTACAAGTCGGACGGGACCGCACCGCTGCTCCCCGGCGACCTGGTGTACTTCGGCAACACCGCCTCCACCATCCACCACGTCGCGATGTACCTCGGACAGGGCTGGATCGTCGAGGCCCCGTACTCCGGCGGCTACGTCCGGGTGGTGGCGCTCTCCTCGCACAGCGACTACTACGGCGCCATCCGCCTGTACGGCCCCGGCAACTCCACCCCGACCACCCCGCCCACCACGCCGCCCCCGTCGAACAGCGGCCAGTACTGGGTGGACACCAACTCCAACGCTCCGGTGTACGGTTCCCCGACCTCCACCACCAGCACGGGCACCCTCTACCAGGGCACCAACTACGTCTACTGCAAGGCCTGGGGCCGTGAGGTCTCCAACGGCAGCGCCTACAACCACTGGTGGATGAAGACCGACCCGGACGTGGGCCCCGGCGGCCAGTGGGTGTCCGCGTACTACCTCTCCCGGTGGGGCAACGACGTCGCCAAGGACAACAACGGCACGACCATCCCGACCTGCGCCGGCGGCGGCGCCCCGCCCGCCACCGGGAAGTACTGGGTGGACACCTTCACCAGCGCGAGCGTCTACGCCTCGCCGACCTCCACCAACGCCACCGGGACGCTGAACCAGGGGACGAACTACGTCTACTGCAAGGCCTGGGGCCGCGAGGTGTCGAACGGCAGCAGCTACAACCACTGGTGGCTGAAGACGGACGCGGACGGCGGCCCGGCCGGCCAGTGGGTGTCCGCGTACTACCTGTCGCGCTGGGGCAGCGACACGGCCAAGGACAACAACGGCACGACCATCCCCGACTGCTAGGAGCGGGCCGACCGTGCCGGCCGCGGCCACCGACGAGGTGGTGCGGCCGGCACGGTCGCGTCTTCCCGGGGCGCCCGCGCGTGAACCGGCCAGGGCCCGCCCCGCCGATCAGGACCCGCCCCGCCGATCAGGGCCCGCGCCGACCGATCAGGGCCCGCGCCGACCGATCAGGATTCGAGAAGCGCCCGACCGGGGTGCACCCCTAGCGTTGCAGTCATGAGCGACATCACCATTCACTGGACCTTCCTCCCGCACACCGACCCCGAGGCCTCCCTCGCCTTCTACCGCGACCTGCTCGGCTTCGAGGTGCGCAGCGACATCGGCGGCGGCCCGATGCGCTGGATCACCGTCGGCCCCGCCGGCCAGCCCGACGTCTCCCTGGTGCTGGAGCCGGCGTCCGCCGACCCGGGCCGCACCCAGGACGAGCAGCGGACCGTCACCGAGATGATGGCCAAGGGCACCTTCGCCCGGATCGTCCTGGGCACCCGCGACCTGGACGGCGTCTACGACCGGCTGAAGTCGGGCGGCGCCGAGCTGGTCCAGGAGCCGACCCGGCAGCCGTACGGCGTCCGCGACTGCGCGTTCCGCGACCCGGCGGGCAACATGGTCCGCTTCAACGAGCTGGGCTGACCCCCGCCGGTACCCGTACCCTTCAGGACACCCACGGACCACCGAGAGCCAGGGAGCGAACACAACGATGCCCAACCGGACGGACGCGCAGCCGCACGTCGCCGACAGCCACGACCTGATCCGCGTGCACGGCGCACGCGAGAACAACCTCAAGGACGTCAGCGTCGACATCCCCAAGCGCCGGCTGACGGTGTTCACCGGGCTGTCCGGCTCGGGCAAGAGCTCCCTGGTCTTCGACACCGTCGCCGCCGAGTCCCAGCGGCTGATCAACGAGACCTACAGCGCGTTCGTCCAGGGCTTCATGCCCACCCTGGCCCGCCCCGAGGTGGACGTTCTGGAGGGCCTGACCACCGCGATCATCGTCGACCAGCAGCGGATGGGCGCCGACCCGCGCTCCACCGTCGGCACCGCCACCGACGCCAACGCGATGCTGCGCATCCTGTTCAGCCGCCTCGGCACCCCGCACATCGGCTCCCCCAAGGCCTTCTCCTTCAACGTCCCCTCGATCAGCGGCGCCGGCGCCGTCACCATCGAACGCGCGGGCAAGACGGTCAAGGAGCGGCGCAGCTTCAGCATCACCGGCGGCATGTGCCCGCGCTGCGAGGGCCGCGGCACCGTCTCGGACATCGACCTCACCCAGCTGTACGACGACGGCAAGTCGATCTCCGAGGGCGCGTTCACCATCCCCGGCTGGAAGACGGACAGCTGGTGGACGGTCGGCGTCTACGCCAACTCGGGCTTCCTCGACCCGGACAAGCCCATCCGCGAGTTCACCGAGCAGGAGATGCAGGACTTCCTGTACCGGGAGCCGACCAAGGTCAAGGTCAACGGCGTCAACCTCACCTACGAGGGCCTGATCCCCAAGATCCAGAAATCCATGCTGTCCAAGGACAAGGACGCGCTGCAGCCGCACATCCGGGCCTTCGTGGAGCGGGCCGTGACCTTCACCGCCTGCCCCGACTGCGAGGGCACCCGGCTCAGCGCGGCGGCCCGCTCCTCGAGGATCGCGGGCATCAGCATCGCCGACGCCTGCGCGATGCAGATCAGCGACCTCGCCGCCTGGGTCCGCGACCTCCAGGAGCCCTCGGTGGCGCCGCTGCTCGGCACGCTCCGGCAGACCCTCGACTCCTTCGTGGAGATCGGCCTCGGCTACCTCTCGCTCGACCGCCCCTCCGGCACCCTGTCCGGCGGCGAGGCGCAGCGGGTCAAGATGATCCGCCACCTCGGCTCCTCGCTCACCGACACCACGTACGTCTTCGACGAGCCCACCACCGGCCTGCACCCGCACGACATCGACCGGATGAACCGGCTGCTGCTGCGCCTGCGGGACAAGGGCAACACGGTGCTGGTGGTGGAGCACAAGCCGCAGACCATCGCGATCGCCGACCACGTGGTCGACCTCGGCCCGGGGGCCGGTACGGCCGGCGGCACGGTCTGCTACGAGGGCGACGTGGCGGGGCTGCGCACCAGCGGCACGGCGACCGGCCGCCACCTGGCCGACCGTACGGCGCTGCGGGACACCGCGCGCAAGCCCACCGGCACGCTGGAGATCCGCGGCGCGAACACCCACAACCTGCGGGACGTGGACGTGGACGTCCCGCTCGGGGTGCTCACGGTGGTGACCGGGGTGGCGGGGTCGGGCAAGAGCTCGCTGATCCACGGCTCGCTGTGCCGACGGTCGGGGGCGGCGGAGGAGGGCGTGGTCTCCGTCGACCAGGGCGCGATCAAGGGTTCCCGGCGCAGCAACCCGGCCACGTACACCGGGCTGCTGGAGCCGATCCGCAAGGCCTTCGCCAAGGCCAACGGCGTGAAGCCGGCCCTGTTCAGCGCCAACTCCGAGGGCGCCTGCCCGACCTGCAACGGCGCCGGGGTGGTCTACACCGACCTGGCGATGATGGCCGGGGTGGCCACCACCTGCGAGGACTGCGAGGGCAAGCGGTACCAGCCCGCGGTGCTGGAGTACCACCTGGGCGGGCGGGACATCGCCGAGGTGCTGGCGATGTCGGTGACGGAGGCGGAGGAGTTCTTCGGCTCGGGCGAGACGAAGCTCCCGGCCGCGCACCGCGTCCTGGAGCGGCTCGCCGACGTCGGGCTCGGCTACCTGAGCCTCGGCCAGCCGCTCACCACACTCTCCGGCGGCGAGCGGCAGCGGCTCAGGCTGGCCACCCACATGGCGGACAAGGGCGGTGTCTACGTCCTCGACGAGCCGACCACCGGGCTGCACCTGGCCGACGTCGAGCAGCTGCTCGGGTTGCTGGACCGGCTGGTCGAGTCCGGCAAGTCGGTCATCGTGATCGAGCACCACCCGGCGGTGATGGCGCACGCCGACTGGATCATCGACCTCGGCCCGGGCGCCGGCCACGACGGCGGGCTGGTGGTCTTCGAGGGCACTCCGGCCGAGCTGGTCGCGGCCCGCTCCACGCTGACCGGCGAGGCGCTGGCCGACTACCTGGGCTGAGTCGTCCTGCCTCGGCCGGGCCGTCCTACCCCGGCCGGGCCGTCCTAGCTGGGCCGGGCCGCCGCGGCCGGGTCGAGCGGGAGGGCCATCTCCAGGATCCGCCCCGAGGCGTCCAGGACGTACGGGGTGTCCTCCCCCGTGTAGGCGAACCCGCGCCGCAGATAGAAGGCGGCGGCGCGGGGGTTCGCCTCGTGCACCCCGAGCAGCATCCGCCCGGCGCCCCGGACCCGGGCCCAGGCGAGTACCGCGTCCAGCAGGGCGTCGGCGACGCCGCGCCCGCGGCCGCGGTGCGCCGGGTCCACCCAGACGCCGATCAGGTCGAGCGCGCCGACCTGCGCCCGGTTCGGGGCGGACAGCATGGTGCCGACCCACTCACCCGCGGCGTCCACGGCGACCAGGCCGAGCCGCTCGGGCTCGTTGAGCCAGCCGCACCGGGCCTGCCACTCGCCCTCGCCGTGGTGGCTCGCGTGCTCGTGGATCTCGCCGAACGCCAGGGGCGTGTCGAGGAGTTGGGCCAGCCGGACCTTCCGCAGGCGCTGCCAGTCGCCCCGCCCGATCCGCTCGATCCGGTACTCCATGCTCTCCCCCGTCACACGACACCGCCTCCGCCGCCGGTGATCACCGGCGGCGGAGGCAGGATAGCCGCGAGAGGAACCGTGGGAGGAACCACGGGTGAAACCGCGGGTGGAGCTACGGGTGGAACTACGGCTTGATGCGGACCACCTGCGGGTCGTGGTCGCTGGCCTGCTGGGCGAACTCGGCGTTGATGTGCACCACGTCGTACTTGGCGTAACCGACTTCGGGGCTGACCAGGATGTGGTCCAGCACCTGCGAGTTGCCCTGGTAGACGTACGAGTACTGCTCGGTCTCCGGCAGCTCGTTCACCAGGTCGCGCAGCACGCCGCCCTTGGTGAGCGCGGCGAGCGCGGGCGAGAACTGGTAGTCGTTGAAGTCACCGAGGGAGACGACCTTGGCCTCCTTGTCGGCGGCCAGCAGCTGGGCGACGAAGGTCTGCTCGACGGTGGCCTGCTTGATCCGCTGCACCTCGGAGCTGCGGGTCGGCTGCTGGAAGCGGCTGTCGATGCCCTGGTCGCCGCCCTTGCTGTTGAAGTGGTTGGCGATGACGAAGACCTTCTTGCCACGGAAGGAGAACTGGCCGACCAGCGGCTTGCGGCTGTTGGTCCAGGCCTCGTCGTTCGGCTCGATCCGGCCGGGCGAGGCGGTCAGCGCGGTGCTCGCGCCGGTGCCGGTCACGCCGACGGCGGTGGTGGCGGTGCCGCCGGGGATGTCGGTGAAGGACACCCGCTGCGGGTTGAACAGGAAGACCTGGCGGATGTTGCCGCCGGGCTCGCCGCCGTCCTTGCCGTCCTGCGGGTCGACCGAGCGCCAGTCGTAGGCCGGGCCGCCGGCCGCCTTGATCGCGGCGACGAACTTGGCGACGGTCTGGCTCGCGTCCACGGTGCCGTCGTTCTTGGCGCCGTTGTTGTCCTGGATCTCCTCCAGGGCGACGATGTCGGGCGAGCGCAGGTTGGTGACGACGCCCTGGGCCAGCTCGGCGAACTTGGCGTCCGGGTTGCCCGGGGCCAGGTTCTCCACGTTGTAGGTGGCGAGGGTGAGTTCGCGGTCGGTCGCCTGGGCGGTGACCTCGCGCTGGAGGTGGTTGTCCTTCAGCGTGCCCATGGTGCCGGCGACCAGGGTGTAGCCGCCGAAGTTGTTGTAGTCCAGCGGGCCGGTGGTGGCGCCGGTCAGCTCGTCGCCGACGTTGGCCACCGGGAAGGGCTGCTGGGAGACCGCGGCCTGCTGCTGGATCATCAGGCGGCCGACGTTGGGCTCGCGGTAGGACTCGTACAGCACGCCGCCGCGCTTGCTGCGCTGGTCCTGCTTGTCGGCGGCGACCCACAGCTCGTTGTACTTGTCGGTCGCCTGGATCACCCGGACGTCCTTGACCTGGACGAGCATGCCCTCCAGGGACTCGTAGAAGTCCAGGGTGTACTTCTCCGGGTCGAGCTTCACGCCGTCGATGGAGCCGTCCGCACCGGCCGGCGGGGCGTAGGTGCCGGGGATGTTGCGGGTGTCCACGACGACCGGGGCGGGCAGCGGGTTGCCGGCCGACAGGACGGTGATGCCCGGGGCGGAGATCTCGGTGAGGGACTGCGAGCCGCCGCCGAGGTTCGGGTAGTACTCGGTGACCTTGCCGCTCACCAGCACCGAGTCGCCGACCTTCACGGTCGGGTTGCCGCCGGTGAAGACGAAGACGCCCTCGCTGGTGGCCGGGTCGGCGTCCGGGTTCGGGTCCTGGATCCAGAAGCCCTTGGAGCTGCCGTACGCGCGCACGCCGGTGACGATGCCGGGCACGCCGGTGACCGGCTTGCCCGCCTGCGGGGATATCCGGGTGTTGCCCTGGATGTCGTGGATCCGCAGCGGGCCGACCTCGGTCGGGGCGGGGGTCGCGGTGGAGGCGGCGGTGGCCATCGGCAGCGGGACGAGCACCAGCGAGGCGGCCAGCGACGCCGGGATCAGGGCGGCGCGCAGCAGGGCTCTGCGGGGGCGGGGTGCGGGGGCGGTGGTCACCGGGGCAGGACTCCTAGCTCCGCCGTGCGGCACTGGTGTGGCACGGCGGTCCGGGCGGAGGCGCGCTTCGAGCGCGCGCTGCTCGCATGGGGAAGAAGCGGAGGACGGACTCCCGCCCCCCGCGGCGCCCCTCAAGATACGCGCGTAGAAAATGCCCCGACAAGACCCTGCCGGTGAACTGTCGGTTCCACCGGGGTGACGTGACGCACGGTCAGTCCGAGCCCCTCACAGCCCGCTCCCAGCGGACTCCCAGGAAGCCTCGATCCGCTCGACGACCAGCTCGCACAGCTCGTGGGTGCGCAGCGCGTCGTGGGCATCCAGGGTCTGCCCGGCGCGGACGGCCGCCAGGAAGGCCAGCACGCACTGCTCGATGCCGCGCTGACGGGCCACGGGCACCCAGTCGCCGCGGCGGCGGACGGTCGGCTGGCCGCGGTGGTCGATCACCTCGGCCAGGTTGCGCACCTCGCGCTTGGAGTCGCCGCCGGAGACCTCCAGCACCTCCTCGGTGGAGCCGGAGACCCGGTTCATGATGCCGAGCGCGGTGAACCCCGCCCCGCCGAGGGTGAGCACCACGTGCTCGACCAGCCCGTCCCGGGTGCGGGCCCGGACGTCCACGTGCTCGATCTCGCCGGGGGCCAGGAAGCGCAGCAGGTCCACGACGTGGATGAAGTCGTCGTACACCAGGGTGCGGGCGGCCTCGGCCAGGCCCTCGCGGTTCTTCTGGAGGACGATCAGGTCGCGCGGGCGCTCCCTGGCCTGGACGTAGCCGGGCGCGTGGCGGCGGTTGAAGCCGACCATCAGCGAGCGGCCGGTGCGGTCGGCGAGGTCGACCAGCCGGCGGGCGCCGTCCAGGGTGTAGTCGAGCGGCTTGTCGACGTAGACGTCCACCCCGGCGGTGAGCAGCTGCTCGACGATCGGGACGTGCTGGTCGGTGGCGGCGTGCACGAAGGCGGCGCGGATGCCGCCGTCGATCAGCGCGCCGAGGTCGGTGAAGCGGTGCTCGGGGGCGATCCGGTGGGCCTCGCCGAGCCGGTCCAGCTTGGCCGCGTCCCGGGTCATCAGCCGCAGGTCGAGGCCGGGCAGCGCGGTGAGCACCGGCAGGTAGGCCTTCTGCGCGATGTCGCCGAGGCCGATCACCCCGACCGGGAGCCGGGTCTCGGGTGCGGCGGTCGAACTCATGAGGGCTCCTGTGGTGCGCGGTCGTCGGCCGCCCCCACCCTATGGGGCGGGTCGGGCGGAGGCTCGCCCGGCCTCCGGCGGCGGGTCAGGCCGCCAGCAGGGCCTCGGCGATGCCCCGGGCCCGCCAGGCGGCGTCCGGGGTGCCCTCGCGCAGGGCGGTGACGATGGCGCCGTCCATCAGGAGCGCGAACTGCCGCGCCCGCTCCCCGGGTTCGGGGACGTCCGCGCCCCGCATCAGCTGCTCGACCAGCTCGATGACGCGGCTCTTGTGCAGGGCCGCCATCCGGCGGGCCGGGCTGGCCGGGTCGGCGAGCTCGGTCATCGTGTTGATCGCGACGCAGCCGCGGAAGTCCTGCGCCGCGAAGCGTTCGGCCAGCGCGTCGAAGACGTACAGCGGGTGGCCGCCGTGGGCCGCGACCCGTTCGGTGAGCCACTCCCGCCACCGGAGGTCGCGGCCTTCCAGGACCGCCGTCACCAGCGCCTCCTTGCCGGCGAAGTGCCGGTAGAAGGAGGCCCGGCCCACGCCGGACTCGGAGAGGATGCGCTCCACCCCGACCGCGCGGATCCCGTGGGCGTAGAAGAGGGACTCGGCCGTGCTCAGCAGGCGCGCCCTCGCGTTGACTGCCATGCGGCAGATCCTAACCACCCCCGACGCCGAACGGCACCGATCGGTACCGTCCTGAGGTCGGTGCCGTCCTGCGGTCGGTACGCGCCCGGCGGGCTCACCCGCCCGCGGCGGCCGCCTCGGCGAGGGAGTCCAGCACCGGCCGCACCAGCGGATGCCCGTCCGCGCCCGCCCGGACGGCGGCGAAGACCCTGCGGGTGGCGAGCTCGCTGTCCACCGGGCGCACCGCGACCTCGCAGAGGTCCACACCGCGCAGCGCCGAGCGCGGCACCAGCGCCACCCCGAGGCCCGCCGAGGCGAGCGCGACCACGGCCCGGAAGTCGTCCGAGGAGTGCAGCAGCCGGGGCTGGAACCCGGCGTGCTCGCAGGCCAGCAGCACCACGTCGTGGCAGGGGTTGCCCGGGTACGGCCCGATCCACGGCTCGTCGGCGAGCGCGGCGACGGCCAGCGGTCCCGACTCGGCGGCCAACCGGTGGCCGAGCGGCAGCACAGCCTCGAAGGGCTCGGCGTACAGCGGCACCCTGGTCAGCCGGGCGTCGTCGGCGCGCGGCGCGCCCCGGTACTCGACGGCCACCGCGAGGTCGGCCCGGCCGTCCAGCACCATCGGCAGGCTGGCGTCCCCCTCGGCGTCCAGCACCTTGAGCCGCACCCCGGGCGCGCGCTCGGCGAGCAGGCCGACGGCCGGGGAGAGCACGGAGGCGATGGCGGTCGCGAAGGAGGCGACGGTGACCTCCCCGGAGACGCCCGCGCTGTACGCGGCGAGGTCGGCCTCGGCGCGCTCCAGCTGGGCGAGCACCACATCGGCGTGGCCGAGCAGGATCTCCCCGGCGGCGGTCAGCCGCACGCCCCGGCCCTCCCGGGCGAGCAGGTGGTGGCCGGTCTCCTGCTCCAGGGCGGCCAGCTGCTGGGAGACCGCGGAGGGGGTCAGGTAGAGGGCGGCCGCCGCGGCGGTCACGGTGCGGTGGTCCGCCACAGCCCGCAGGGTCCGCAGCCGTCGTGCGTCGATCACGCACCAATTCTGCCAGCGCGGCGCGGCACGCCGGACCGGCCGGAGCTGCGGCGGCAGTGCCCGGAGCAGCGGTTTCGGCCGGAGGCGGCACGGGAGGCGCATTTCCGGACGAGATCGCTCCAGGTCGTTGACCGACCATCCGTACGGCGCTTGGCTCGTACCGACCGGGCCGCGGGGGGCCGAGGGCCCGGGGCCGTCATCTGGGGAGGATGATCGATGACCACCGCACGCACCCGTCGCCGACTGGCCCGACCGCTGGGTGTACTTCACCTCCGAGGTCACCGACCTGGTCCCCGACGACACCAATCTGACTCCCCTGCGGGATACGCCTGTTGACGTATTTCCCGACGGGATCACCCACGGCCGTTGACCACCGGCCCTCCCGACGGTTGGCTCTGCGGAAGCCCGCCGCCGGGAGGGAGCGCGGCCGGGCGACCCCAGGGGAGGACGATCCATGACCACCGCACGCACCCGCCGATGGCTGGCCCGCACCGCCGCCGTCCTGGCGGCCACCGCCGTGGCCGGCGCCGCGATGCCCGCCGCCGAGGCCAAGCCGCCCAAGGGCGACACCGCCAAGGTCAGCGAGGGCCCCAAGGGCGAGCAGCTCAACGGCCCCTCGTCCGCGCTCGGGCTCAGCGAGGACGGCCGCTCCGCGCTCTTCACGTCCGCCGCGACCGACCTGCTGCCCGTGGCCGGCACCCCGAACTCCGACGAGATCTACGTGCGGAACCTGCGCAACGGGCACATCGAGCGGGCCAGCGTCGCCGACGACGGCTCCCCGCTGAACGCCCCCACCACCGAGGCCTCGATCAGCGGCGACAGCCGCTACGTGGCGTTCAGCACCACCGCCACCAACGTGGTGCCCGGCCAGGTGCAGCACGCCAGCGACGTCTTCGTCCGCGACCGCTGGACCGGCCACACCGAACTGGTCACCGCCGCCGCCCTGCCGAGCACCGACGACCAGAGCCGCTACGGGGCCCTCAGCCCCAGCATCAGCCGGGACGGCCGCTACGTCGCCTACGTCTCCAACCGCAGCGACCTCGCCCCTGGCGTCCTGCGGCGCGGCAAGAACAACGTCTACATCACCGACCGCTGGACCCACACCAGTCGGCTGGTCACCGTCGGCGCGGACGGCGAGGGCGCGAACAACAACTCCTTCGAGCCGACGATCAGCGCGGACGGCTCCACGGTCGGCTTCACCTCCCGGGCCGGCAACCTGCTCCCGGAACCGCCGGACCCGGCCGGCACCCCGGCCACCGACCCGGCCGCCGCCGACGCCGAGTCCGCGCCCGACGGCGGGGCACCCGGCCTGACCGGGCCCCGCTACTACCGCTACTACGTCTGGAACGCCGCCACCGGCATCGTCGGCGGCAGCCTGGACGACACCGGGGAGCTGATCGGCTCCCGGGACGGCCGGATCAGCCCGGACGGCCGCTACGCGGTCTACAGCCTCCCGATCTTCATCGGCGGCTTCCCCGGCCCGGCCCACGGCATCCGGATGGACGTGTACGTCCACGAGCTGGCCACCGGCAAGGTCACCAAGGTCAACACCGACCTGCCGGGCACCAGCACGAAGTGGTCGTCCTTCGGCGGCGTCATGACGTTCGACGACCGCTGGGTCTACTTCGCCTCCGGCGCCGAGACCCTCGTCCCCGGCGACACCAACGACAGCACCGACGTGTTCCGCCGCGACCTGAGGACCGGCCTGATCGAACGGGTCAGCCTCACCCGGGACGGCGAGCAGACCACCGGCGCCTCCTCCTACAGCCCGGCCGTGGACGCCGCCGGCAACACGGTGATCTTCACCGCCGTCGGCGGCAACCTGGTGCCGGGGAACACCGGCGACCGGCAGGACGTCTACCTGCGCCACCTGTGACGTCCTGACTCCCGTTCCGCATACGTCCGTTGACGTATTTTCCGCCGACATCAACCGAGGACGTTGACCCTTCGGCCCTCCCGACGATTGGCTCTGCGAAAGCCCGTCGCCGGGAGGGAGCCCGGCCGGGCGATCGCTGGGGAGGAACAACCTCATGACACGTACCACCCGCAACCGGTGGTCGGCGGGCGGCGGCGTGCTGGCCGCCGCCGCCGTACTGGCCGTCACTGCCGCGCCCGCCCAGGCCGCCCCGCCGCCACGTGGCACCGCACAGGTCAGCACCGGGGTCGACGGCACCGCGCCCGACAACGGGTCCTCGGCCCAGGGCCTCAGCGCCGACGGCCGCTACGCGCTGTTCACGTCCCGGGCCACGAACCTGCTGCCCCAGCCCCCGGTGGGCTGGAGCAACGCCTACGTGAAGGACCTGCGCACCGGCCGCGTCGAGCAGGTCAACCTGTCCGACTCGGGTGCGGCGCCGAGCGGCTCGACCGACCAGGCCGGGATCAGCGCCGACGGCCGCTACGTCGTCTTCGAGAGCGAAGGCGAGAACGTGGCGCCCGGCGCGCAGGTCAAGGACCGCACCGAGGTGTACATCAGGGACCGCAGGACCGGCCGCACCGAGCTGGTCAGCAGCAGCCCCACCAACACCGACAAGGACAAGTACCACTACTCGTACAACGCGCAGGTCAGCGGGAACGGCCGGTACGTGGTCTACGTGTCCTCGCGGAACGACCTGGACCCGACCGTCGTGGAGCCGGAGCCCACCGCCGGCCCCTCGCTCGCCAGGCCGTACACCTGGAAGATCAACGTCTACCTCACCGACCGCTGGACCCACACCACCCGCCTGGTCTCCCACGACGTGAACGGCAGGCCGGGCGAGCTCACGTCCTTCCGCCCGACGATCAGCGCGGACGGCCGCACCATCGGCTTCGGCTCCATCTCCGCCCTGCTGCCGCCCGAGCAGACCCCCGACCTCGCCGCCGCGGCCGCCGCGGCCGCCGCGGCCGCCGACGTCGAGCTCACCCCGGGCGCCGCCGAGGCCGCGCGCCACAGCGCCCCGCGGAACGTGGCGCAGCCGCTCGCGTCCAACCCGACCTCCGCCGTCTACTACACCTACGACGTCCGCTCCGGGACGATCACGCCGGTGAGCGTGGGCCTCGACGGCGCGATCGGCCACTCCAGCTTCGAGGCGACGATCAGCCCCGACGGGCGGCACGCGATCTACACCCTGCCCGAGCCCGGCGGCTCGACCGGCGGCCACCGGTACCACACCGTGCTGTACGTCCGGGACCTGCGCACGGGTGTCGTGACGAAGGTCAGCGGCGGCCTGCCCGGCACCAGTTCGGTCGGCTCCTCCGACCACGGCTCGATCACCGCCGACAACCGCTGGCTGTACTTCGAGTCCGCCGCCGACAACCTGGTCCCCGGCCCGCAGCACCCGGGCTGGGACGTCTACCGCCAGGACCTGCGCACCGGCCGCACCGAGCGGGTCGCCACCGCGCCGGACGGCTCGTTCGGCAACGGCGCGTCGAACCAGCCGTTCGTGTCGGCCGCCGGCACCACCGTGGTGTTCGACTCGACCGGCGGCAACCTGGTCGCCGGCAGCAACGGCCCGGCGGGCGAGCACTACCAGGTGTTCGCCAAGCCCACCGGGCTCCACCGGGGCGACGGCGACGACCAGGGCGAGGACGGCGACGAGCGGTAACCCGCCCCCGGAGGAACCGCGACGGGGGCGGGACGTCGGCCGGGCCGGCGTCCCGCCCCCGCAGCGGGAGGGTGGGGCAGGTGGTTCTGGGCCCTGCGGTGGAGGCGAATCGATTCGCCTCCACCGCAGGGTGAGGGCGTGCCTTGTGAGCCCGCGGGCCGGTCCGGTTCCGAGCGGTCCGGCCCGCGGGCAGCCTGGGGTGGGGTTACTCGCCCAGCGCGGCGCGCGCGTCCACGAAGGCCGCGACGGCGCGCTCGACGTCCTCGGTGGAGTGCGCCGCGGACAGCTGCACCCGGATCCGGGCCTGGCCGTGCGGCACCACCGGGTAGGAGAAGCCGATCACGTACACGCCGCGCTCCAGCAGCAGTTCGGCGAGCCGGCCGGCCTTGGCCGCGTCGCCGATCATCACCGGGGCGATCGGGTGGTCGCCGGGCAGGATCTCGAACCCGGCCTCGGTCATCTTCGTCCGGAACAGCGCGGTGTTGGCCGCCAGCCGCTCGCGCAGCTCGTTGGACTTCTCGACCAGGTCGAGCACCTTGAGCGAGGCGGCCGCGATCACCGGGGCCAGCGAGTTGGAGAACAGGTACGGGCGGGAGCGCTGGCGCAGCAGGGCGACGATCTCCCGCCGGGCGGCGATGTAGCCGCCGGAGGCACCGCCGAGCGCCTTGCCGAGGGTGCCGGTGATGATGTCCACGCGGTCCATCACGCCGTGCAGTTCGGGGGTGCCGCGGCCGCCCGCGCCGACGAAGCCGACGGCGTGCGAGTCGTCCACCATGACCATGGCGTCGTAGCGGTCGGCCAGGTCGCAGATCTCGCGCAGCGGGGCGACGTAGCCGTCCATCGAGAACACGCCGTCGGTGACGATCAGGCGGCGGCGGGCGTCCTGGGTGTCCTGGAGCTGCTTCTCCAGGTCGGCGAGGTCGCGGTTGGCGTAGCGGTGGCGGCGGGCCTTGCTGAGCCGGATGCCGTCGATGATGCTGGCGTGGTTCAGCGCGTCGGAGATGACGGCGTCACGGTCGTCCAGCAGGGTCTCGAAGACACCGCCGTTGGCGTCGAAGCAGGAGGAGTAGAGGATCGTGTCCTCCTGGCCGAGGAAGGCCGAGAGGCGGTCCTCCAGCTCCTTGTGGACGTCCTGGGTGCCGCAGATGAAGCGGACCGAGGCCATGCCGTAGCCCCAGTCGTCCAGGGCCTTCTTGGCGGCGGCGATCACCTCGGGATCGTCGGCGAGGCCCAGGTAGTTGTTGGCGCAGAAGTTCAGCACCTGACCCGGCTTGCCACCGCCGGTGACGGTGACCGCGGCGCTCTGCGGGGAGCCGATCACCCGCTCGGGCTTGAACAGGCCGGCCTCGCGGATCTCGTCGAGGGTCGTGGCGATGTCGGCGCGCACGTTGTCGAACACAGCAGGCTCCTTTTGCGTCGGCGGGGTGGCTCAGGCGGTCCAGTCGAGGATGATCTTGCCGCAGTTGCCGCTCGCGGCGTCGTCGAAGGCGGCCTCGAAGTCGGTGGCAGCGTAGCGGCCGGTGATCACCGGGCTGAGGTCCAGGCCACCCTCCAGCAGCACGGACATCGCGTACCAGGTCTCGAACATCTCGCGGCCGTAGATGCCCTTGATGGTGATCATCGAGGTGACGATCGAGGCCCAGTCCACCGGGAACTGCTCGGCGGGCAGGCCGAGCATGGCGATCTTCCCGCCGTGGGTCATGTTGGCGATCATCGACTGCATCGCCTCGGGGCGGCCGGACATCTCCAGGCCGACGTCGAAGCCCTCGCGCAGGCCGAGCTTCTGCTGGCCCTCCTCGATGGTGTGCTGGGAGACGTCCAGCGCCAGCGTCACGCCGACCTCGCGGGCCAGGTCGAGGCGGTACGAGGAGACGTCGGTGATCATCACGTTGCGGGCGCCGGCGTGCTTGGCGACGGCGGCGGCCATGATGCCGATCGGGCCGGCGCCGGTGACCAGCACGTCCTCACCGACCAGCGGGAAGGACAGCGCGGTGTGCACGGCGTTGCCGAACGGGTCGAAGATCGCGGCCACGTCCAGGTCGACCGGCACCCGGTGCACCCAGACGTTGGAGGCGGGCAGGGCCACGTACTCGGCGAAGGCGCCGTCGCGGTTGACGCCCAGGCCGACGGTGTTGCGGCACAGGTGGCGCCGGCCGGCCAGGCAGTTGCGGCACTTGCCGCAGACCAGGTGGCCCTCGCCGCTGACCAGGTCGCCGATCGCGATGTCCGCGACGCCGACACCGATCTCGGCGACCTCGCCGACGAACTCGTGGCCCAGCACCAGCGGGGTCCTGATGGTCTGCTGGGCCCAGCCGTCCCACTTGCGGATGTGCAGGTCGGTGCCGCAGATACCGGTCCGCAGCACCTTGATCAGCACCTCGCCGGGGCCGATCTCGGGCATGGGGACGTCCATCAGCCAGAGCCCGGGCTCGGCCTGCTGCTTGACGAGTGCCTTCACGGCGGCTCCTGACGTGCGGGTGGAACGGCCTGCGGGTGCGGGGGCAGGCCGAGGGGGCCCGGTTCGGCCGCTCCTGACGGGGCGCGCTCCGGGCAGGCAGCAATCTGCCTGGTCGGAGGGGGCGCGGTCCATCGAGGAATTCTTAAGGGCGGCCACAGCTGGGCTGAACGATCGTGCCCGAGCCGCGCCCGCAGGCCGCTGCGGCGTGCCGGTGCTCACCCGTCCGGCCGAGCGCGGAGGCGGCGGGCGTGACTCCGACGGGGGCGAGCGCGAAGACGGGGCCGAGCGCAGAGACGGGGCCGAGCGCAGAGACGGGGGGCGCGACTCCGACGGGGGCCGACCACGGCCCCGGGGTGGCTGACGGCGGGCCGCCAGCCGGGCGGGGCACTCGGCTGACGGTGCTCCCGTTCGGTCCAGCCGGACACGGACCCGCGCGCGGCCGGACGGCGGCGGTGCTTACGGTGG
Source organism: Kitasatospora sp. NPDC048286 (assembly GCF_043201735.1). Classification (NCBI taxonomy): domain Bacteria; kingdom Bacillati; phylum Actinomycetota; class Actinomycetes; order Kitasatosporales; family Streptomycetaceae; genus Kitasatospora; species Kitasatospora sp. NPDC048286. The sequence goes on along the minus strand of NZ_JBICZE010000003.1, from coordinate 594,273 downwards.
CGACGCTCCCCCGCGGCCCCGTGGAGCAGCGCTCCGACCCGGCCGAGCCGCGCTCCGGGGCCCTTCGTCGCCAAGGGGCCGCCCGCCCCAGAGAGGCGCCTGCGCCGATGACCGACACCCGACGGCCCCGACCGGCCGTTCCCCGCTCCGTACGGGTACCCCGCTCTCCGCGTCCGGCCGTGCCCAGGTCCGTACGGGCGGCCTCCGCCGCCCTCGCGCTGAGCGGCCTGCTCGCCGTCTCCGCCTGCTCCGGGGACTCGTCGCCCGCGCAGGCCGGTCCGGCGGTCACCGCCGAGCCGGCCGCGCTCAGCCCGACCGCCACGCCGACCGGCAGCCCCACCGGCGGAGTGATGGCGCTCACCCCGGACGTCATGAGCCGGCTGGACACCGCGATCAAGCAGGCGATGAGCGAGGCCGCCATCCCCGGGGTGATCGTCGGCTACACCACCCCCGACGGCAGCTACCAGCGCACCTTCGGCGTCGCCGACAAGGACGCCGGGACGCCGATGTCGCCCGACCTGTACATGCGGGTCGGCAGCGTGACCAAGACCTTCACGGCCACCGGCATCCTGCGGCTCGTCGACCAGGGCAAGCTCGGCCTGGACGACTCGATCTCCAAGTACGTCCCGAACGTGCCCGGCGGCGACGGCATCACCCTGCGTCAGCTCGGCGAGATGCGCAGCGGCCTGTTCAACTACACCCTGGACTCCGACTTCCAGAATGCGGTCTTCAACGACCCGAACCGGCCCTTCAGCCCGGACCAGTTGCTCGGGTTCGCGTTCAAGCACCCGGCGAACTTCGCGCCGGACGCCAAGTTCGAGTACTCCAACACCAACCTGATCCTGCTCGGCCTGGTGGTCGAGAAGGTCGGCGGGCAGCCGCTCCAGGACTTCCTGGACCAGCAGGTGTTCGCCCCGGCCGGGCTCACCAAGACCAGCCTGCCGACCGACGCGACCTTCCCCGACCCGCACGCCCACGGATACACCAACCAGACGGCCAGCGGCACCGTCGAGGACGCCACCACCTGGAACCCGTCCTGGGGTTGGGCGGCCGGCGCCGCCATCTCCGACCTCGCGGACCTGCAGACCTGGTCGAAGGTGCTGGCCACCGGCGAGCCGCTGCTCAAACCCGCCACCCAGGCGGAGCGGCTGAAGTTCAAGTCCACCGGAGACACCCCCGACCTGGGCTACGGCTTCGGGGTGTTCACCACCCACGGCTGGATCGGCCACAACGGCTCGCTGCCCGGGTACGAGGCCGTGGTGCTCTACCTGCCGGAGGCGAAGGCCAACCTGGTCATCCTGCTCAACACCGACATCACCCACGACGGTTCGGAACCCTCGACGTTCGTGGCCCGGGCGATCACCCAGATCGTCTCGCCGAACAACGTCTACGCGCTGCCCACCGCGCCCGCCACGGGCTCGCCGACGGGCTCCCCCTCGCCGACGGGCTCACCGACGGCCTCCCCCTCGCCGACGACCTCGCCGACCACGTCACCGACGATCTCGCCGCCGGCGTCGCCCACCGCCTCGCCGTCGCCGAATCCGATGGTCACGCAGACCCCGTCCCCCACGGCCTCACCCACCGGCGCCGCCACGCTGCACCTCTCCTGAAGCACGTTCCAAGCGCTTCGCCGACGTTCCGCCGACAGTGCGTCGGCGGAACGTCGGCGTCGCGTCAGATCCCCAGCACCCTGCCGAGGTCGTACGAGACCGGCTCCTCCAACTGCGCGTAGGTGCAGCTCTCCGGCGTGCGGTCCGGCCGCCAGCGGCGGAACTGCGCGGTGTGCCGGAACCGGGTGCCCTCCATGTGGTCGTACGCGACCTCGACCACCCGCTCGGGGCGCAGCGCAATCCAGGAGAGGTCCTTGCCGCCGGTCCAGCGGCTGACGGCGCCCGGCAGCCGGCCCTCGGCGTGCGCGGCCTCGTCCGCCCAGGCGCCCCAGGGGTGCCCGGAGACGTCCGCCATCCGCAACGGGGCCAGCTCCTCGGCGAGTTCGCGGCGGCGGGCCATCGAGAAGGCGGCGCAGACGCCGACGTGCTGGAGCCTGCCGTCGTCGTCGAAGATGCCGAGCAGCAGCGAGCCGACCACCGGGCCGCTCTTGTGCTCCCGGTAGCCGGCCACCACGCAGTCGGCGGTGCGCTCGTGCTTGATCTTGTACATGGTCCGCTCCCCCGGCCGGTACGGCTGGTCCAGCGGCTTGGCGACCACCCCGTCCAGCCCGGCGCCCTCGAACTCGGCGAACCAGGTCCGGGCGAGGTCGAGGTCGGTGGCGGCGGGGGCGGTGAACACCGGGTCGGCGGCGCCGGCGAGCGCGGCCTCCAGGGCCGGGCGGCGGACCGACAGCGGCTCGTCCAGCAGGCTCTCGTCGCCGAGGGCGAGCAGGTCGAAGGCGACGAAGGAGGCCGGGGTCCGCTCGGCGAGCAGCTTCACCCGGCTCGCGGCGGGGTGGATGCGCTCCAGCAGTTCCTCGAAGCGCAGCCGCCCCTCCCGGGCGATCACCACCTCGCCGTCCAGCACGCAGCGCGGCGGCAGCTCCCGCCTCAACGCCTCGACCAGCTCGGGGAAGTACCTGGTCAGCGGCTTGCCGGTGCGGCTGCCGAGTTCCACCTCGTCGCCGTCGCGGAACACGATCGAACGGAAGCCGTCCCACTTGGCCTCGTACTGCATCCCGGGCGGGATCTCGGCGACGGATTTGGCGAGCATCGGCGCCACCGGTGGCATCACGGGCAGGTCCATGCGACCGATCCTCACCCGGTTCGCCTCGGGGCGCGCGCCGGGCGTACCGCGCTTAGCGTGAGGGGCATGGGCTCAGCCGTGGAACTGGAAGTCGCCGGGCGCACCGTCCGGCTGTCGAACCCGGACAAGGTGTACTACCCCGAGCGCGGCTTCACCAAGCTGGACGTCGCGCAGTACTACCTGTCCGTCGCCGACGGGGTGCTGCGCGGGCTGCGCGACCGGCCGACCACCCTGCAGCGCTTCCCGGACGGGGTGGACGGCGAGTTCTTCTACCAGAAGCGAGCACCCAAGGGCCTGCCGGAGTGGCTGCCCACCGCCCGGATCGAGTTCCCCAGCGGCCGCTCCGCCGACGAGATCTGCCCCACCGAGCCGGCCGCCGTGCTGTGGGCGGCCAACTTGGGCTGCCTCACCTTCCACCCCTGGCCGGTCCGCCGCTCCGACACCGGCCACGTGGACGAACTGCGGATCGACCTCGACCCGCAGCCCGGCACCGACTTCCACGACGCCGTCCGCGCCGCCCACGAACTGCGCGCCCTGCTGGAGGAGTACGGGCTGCGCGGCTGGCCCAAGTCCTCCGGCGGGCGCGGACTGCACGTCTACGTGCCGCTCGCGCCCGAGTGGACCTTCACTGACGGACGGCACGCCGTGATCGCGCTCGGCCGGGTGCTGGAGCAGCGGATGCCCGGGAAGGTCACCACCGCCTGGTGGAAGGAGGAACGCGGCGAGCGGATCTTCGTCGACTACAACCAGATGGCCCGCGACCGCACCATCGCCTCCGCCTACTCGCTGCGCGCCCGCCCCCGCGCCACCGCCTCCGCCCCGCTGCGCTGGGAGGAACTCGACGACGCCGCCCCCGAGGACTTCGACCTGCGCACCGTCCCGGCCCGCTTCGCCGAACTCGGCGACCTGAACGCCGAGATGGAGCAGCACGCGTTCCGCCTGGAGGCCCTGCTGGAGCTCTACGAGAAGCAGCTCCACGACGAGGGCCTCGACGAACTCCCCTACCCGCCCGACCACCCCAAGGCGAAGGGCGAGCCGCCCCGGGTCCAGCCGAGCCGGGCGAAGAAGAAGTAGTCAGCCGTCCCCTTCGCTGCGGAGCCTCAGGCCCGGGCGCCGGGCGGGGCCAGCTCGGCGACGATGCGGACGGCCTCGGCGATCTGGCCGTCCGTCAGGTCTCCCCGGGCGGTGAGCCGCAGCCGGGAGATGCCGTCCGGGACGGACGGCGGGCGGAAGCAGCCGACGGCGAGGCCCGCGCGCCGGCAGTCGGCGGCCCAGGCGACGGCGGCCTCCGGGCCCGGGGCGCGGACGGAGACGACCGCGGCCTCGGGCTCGCAGCTGTGCAGGCCGGCGGCGGTGAGCTGCCGGGCCAGGGTGCGGGCGACCTCGCGGGCGCGCTCGGCGCGGGCCGGCTCGGCGCGCAGCAGCCGCAGGGCGGCGAGGGCGGCGCCGGCGGCGGCCGGGGCGAGACCGGTGTCGAAGATGAAGGTGCGGGCGGTCTCGGTGAGGTGCCGGATCACCCGGCGCGGGCCGAGGACGACGCCGCCCTGCGAGCCGAGCGACTTGGAGAGGGTGGCGGTGGCCACGACGTCCGGCTGCCCGGCGAGGCCGGCCGCGGCGAGCGCCCCGGTGCCGCCGGGGCCGAGTACGCCCAGCCCGTGCGCGTCGTCCACCAGCAGCGCGGCGCCGTGCGCGCGGACGGCCTCGGACAGCCCGGGCAGCGGGGCCGCGTCGCCGTCCACCGAGAACACCGAGTCGGTGACCACCAGCGCCCGCGGCTGCGTCCGCCCGGCGAGCACCTCGGCGACGGCCGCCGGGGCGCTGTGCGGGGCCCGGTGGACGTCGGCGCGGGAGAGCCGGCAGCCGTCGATCAGCGAGGCGTGGTTGTAGGCGTCGGAGACGATCAGGGTGTCCGGGTCGGTGAGGGCCGTCAGCGCCGCGAGGTTGGCCGTGTATCCGGAGGAGAACACCAGCGCGGCCTCCGCCCCGCAGAACTCGGCCAGCTCCTCCTCGAGTTCGGTGTGCAGGGCCGTCGTCCCCGTCACCAGCCGCGAGCCCGTCGAACCTCCGCCCCAGCGCAGCGCCGCGTCCGCGGCGGCCCGGGTGACCACCGGGTGCCTGGTCAGCCCCAGGTAGTCGTTGCCGGCGAGGTCCAGCACCGCGTCGTCCGCCGCCCGGCTGCGCAGCGTCCGCGTCAGCCCCGCCTCCGCGCGCATCGCGGCCGTCTCGTCGAGCCAGTCGAAGACGCGCGCGGGGGCGGGGGCGAGGTCGGTGGCGGCGGGGCGCGGCTCGGCCGCGAGCGGATGGTTCATGCTCGGCACTCTGGCATGCCGCCGTGTGCGGGGCAATGTGCGGATCGGCACATTGCGGACGGGCCACTCTTGTGGTGATTCACCAGGTGTTAACGGAGTGTCAATATTCAATTCACCGAAATCCGCGCCGCAAAAATAGTACGATCCATGCCGATCTTTATCCGGGGGGCAAACAATGACCGACCTCGAATTCGAGCGTCGCATGAATCCGTGGCTCTTTGACGACAAGGGCAATCTGACCGAAGAGGCGAAGAAGCAGTTCCCGGACCTCGCCGGGGCCAACTCCGCGCCGGTCTCGTTGAACCCGGCGGGCGGCGGCAAGACCATCGCCGTGAACGCCGGCGTGCTCCAGCAGGCCGCGCAGAACGCCCTCGCCCTGCGGGACGCCGTCAAGACCGAGTGCGACCAGCCCGGCGAGCACGTCAACGCCGCGGCCGGCTCCCTCAAGGGCTGGAACCTCGGCGGCGCGCTCACCGCCGCCTGGGGCACCTGGACCAGCCAGTCCGGCGGACTGCAGACCACCGTCGGCGACATCGGCACCAACCTGCAGACCACGGCCCAGAGTTACAGCAAGACCGACTCGGACATCCAGGCCAACTTCAACAAGCCGCAGGGCGCCGGCAGCTAGCGCCGGCGCAAACGGGGGGACACCGCACCACCATGGTCACATTCAGTCAGCTCCAGCAGGTCGACCTCGGCGGCCTCGCCTCCGCGGCGGGCGACTTCGAGACCCTCGTCCGCAAGTGGGACCTCACCCAGCGGATGCAGAACGAGGTCATCGGCACCATCCAGCAGTCCGGCTGGCACGGCGACGCCGCCGGCCTCGCCGACGCCAAGCTCACCTGGGCCCGCGACCAGATCCACGCGGCCTTCGAGGAGGCCTCGGCCCTGGCCAAGACGCTCCGCGACGCCCACACCGAGATCACGGCGGCGAAGAAGGACCTCACCACCGCCGTCCAGAACGCCACCCACGAGGGCCTCACCGTCGACGACCAGGGCGCCGTGCACTGGCCGCCGGCCACCAACCCGGCCGACAAGAAGGACCCCGAGTACGCCAACAGCTGGAAGGCCAAGGCCGAGACCGCCGCCAAGGCGATAGGCGACGCGATCGACCGCGCCACCGAGGCCGACCAGGACGCCTCCAGGGCCCTGGGCGACGACACCGGCAGCGACGGCACCGCGTTCAACGCCAACCCCGTCGGCGGCATCGCGGAGGAGGAGGCCAAGGCCGCCACCTACATCCTGGGCCTCGGCGCCCAGGCCTCCGACGCCCAGCTCAAGCACCTCCAGGACATCCTGGACCACCACAAGAACGACCCGCGGTTCGCCACCTCCTTCTACGGCAACCAGGACCCGGCGACGTTCATGGCCAAGTACGGCGCGATGGCGCAGAGCGGCGACTTCGCCAACAGCCCGGCCCGCAGCGCGGCCATCAAGGGCATCCAGCAGGGCCTGGGCCTGACCCTGGCCACCGCGACCGACACCAAGCAGTCGGTGCACGTGTCGGACGAGTGGGAGAAGCGGTTCCGCGCGGCCGGCGCCACGCAGATCCCCGTCCCGGCGGGTGGCAACCCCGCGCACAGCCCGTACGGCTACCAGATCATGGCCAACCTGCTGCGGAACGGGAAGTACGACGACCACTTCCTCGTCCCGGTCGCCCAGCACATCACCCAGCTCACCCAGGAGAACCCGATGCGCTGGGACGCGGCCGCCAAGGCCACGTACCCGTTCACCGAGCTCAAGTTCATCGGCGTGCCCGACAAGGACGGGAACATCAGGGGCATCAACCCGATGTCCGCGATCCTGGAAGGTCTCGGCCACAGCCCCGAGGCCGCCACCAAGTTCTTCCACGACGCGCCGGCCACCTTCAACCCGGACGGCACCGTCAAGAGCACCGGTGGCGAGAACACCTACCTCAAGATGCTCACCGACACCGGCCCGCGGTCGATCCTGATCGACCAGCAGTACCCGCCCCGGCCCAACCCGGGCACCGCCGACCCGTTCGACGTCAGCGCGCTGGGCCACGCCCTGGAGGCGGCCACGACGGGCAGGGCGTACGACGACGTCGACGGCAAGTTCCCCCAGCACACCGCCGCGATGAACGACATCATGACCAAGGTGGTGGAACAGTTCGGCACCAAGGACGGCCCGGACCTGCTCAAGGGCGGCCTGTTCGCGAACCTCAACGGCAGCCTAGGGAACATGACCGCCAACTACATCGGCGACATCCAAGGCGCGTTGGAGGGACCGGGCGCCGACTCGCAGCACTTCGGCCAGTCCAATGTCGCGCGTCTGCTCGGCGCACTCGGACAGGACCCGGACGCCTACGCCTCGATCGCGGCCGGGCAGCAGGCGTACACCACGGCCCAGATCCAGGACGTGCTGGCCCACCCAGAGTTGCACAAGGACCTGGCCCTGGCGGTCGAGAACATCGCCAAGCCCGCCGGGCAGGTCAACGGTCTGATCACCAGCGCCATGGTCGACGCCGTCTACCAGAAGCACACGGCCAGCGACGCCGAGTTCAACACCGCCATCGACACCAAGCGGGAGATCGCCGGTCAGGTCTGGTCGTTCGCCGGCGACGCGATCAAGGGGGGAGCGCCCCTGATCGGCGAGGGCATCGACACCGCGGTCAACCAGATCATGGACAACGTCGCTAACGGCTACAAGGTGGACACCCACAACGAGGCCAGCGACGAGGCCGGCACCGCGATGGAGAATGCCGAGCGCAAGGCGCAGCAGGCGATCCTCGACGCCATCCGCGATGCCGGCCGCAACGCCGGCGCCGACCCGAACTACATCAACGACGTGGCCCGCCGAGCCGCCCAGGAGGAGAACACCGGCTACAGCAGCGGCAAGACCTCGTACGACACGGTCTACCACAAGAGCTGACCCCCGAGCCCATCACCTGCCACGACCGAGAGCGCTGAGCCATGGTTGACGTCGCCCACATCATCCCGCCGTCCCCGGACGACCCGCCCCCGCGCCGGTCCCGGGTCCGCCCCTGGCACGCAGTCGTCGCCCTCGCCGTGGTCGCGGCGGTGGGCGGCGGGCTGTGGGCCTGGAAACCCTGGCAGTCGGTGGAGCTGCCGAAGAGCGCGTGCTGGGGGGTGCTCAGCGCGAACGACCTGAAGCCGCTCGCGGGCCCGGACGGGGAGGCCACCGAGCCCACGCCGTCCCGCAAGATCGCCACCCCCGCCTCGGGAAGCCGCGACTACCGTTGCCTCGTCTCCTGGCCGGACGCGACCATCCTGCTCGACGTGGACGTCCGACCGGCGCGCAACCGGATCGACGCCGACCGGAAGAGCGATGCCGGCAGCGGATCGGTCACCCCGCTCGACTTCGGCGCCGACACGACCGGGTGGATCACGGCCAGCAAGATCGTCCCCGGAAACGCGGCGGTCCGGCTCTACGTGCCGTGCGACTACGACGCCCCGAGCGACGACAGCGACCAGCCCCCGCCGAAGTTCATCGGCGTCCTGGTTTCCGGGGACGTCGTCCACGGCGCCTCGCTGGGCAAGGCACATCAGGCCTACGCGGACATCGCCCTCAAGATCGGCCGGGCCGCCGCGACCGCGTACGAGTGCCGGAACCCCGTGACGCTGGCCGGTACCGCCCCCCGCGTCGGTTCCTGACACCCCGAGCAACAGGAGCTGACTGAAGCATGGTCGACGTCGCACACATCATCCCCCGTTCGCCTGACGACCCGCCGCCTCCGCCGCCGTGGTGGCGGCGGCCCCGGGTGCTGCCGTGGCTGGCGGGCGGGCTCGCCGTTGCCGTCGCCGTGGGGGCGGGCTGTGGGCCTGGCAGCCGTGGCGGTCCTTGGAGATCGCGCAGAGCGCCTGCTGGTCGGCGTTGTCGAAGGACGACCTGAAGCCGCTGGCCGGGAAGTACGGGAAGGTGTACGAGGCGGTGCCGCGGGCCCGGATCCAGACGCCGACCGCGCCGGACGAGCCGGGGATCCGCAGTAACGACTGCCGTGTCGTCTGGAACGGGGACGACGGTTCCGGCGGCTTCCTCCTCGACGTCCAGGTCTACCCCGCCTGGGACGGGGTCGACGCCGACCGCGCCCGGGACGTCGAGAAGCACCGCCCCGTCGCCGACCTGGACTTCGGCCCCGGTGCGGTGGGACTGGCCAGCGGCGACGAGAGTCACCGCATCCGGCTCTACGTACGCTGCGACTTCCAGGTCCCCACGTCGGACAAGCCCGACACCAAGGCCCCGCCGTACGTCCGCGTCGACGTCGGCGGCGACCCGATCAAGGGTGCCTCGCCGGCCGGGGCCCGTCAGGCGTACGCCGGGGCCGCGTTGAAGATCGCCCGGGTCGCCGCCGCCGAGTACCGGTGCACCAACCAGGTTCAGTTGCCCGCCGCGGCCCCCGCCGTCCCCGAGCTGCCGAAGGAGAAGGCCGATGGCTGAACGCCCGCTCCGTCGCCGTGTCCTGCCGATCGCCGTCGGTGCCGCGGTGCCCGCGCCCGGGGCCGCCCGAACGCCCCGCGGCCGGGCGGACGGGGCCCGTCACACTCCCGCGACCCACTCCCCTCGGCTCCGGGCTTTGCCCGGGGTGGCGGCGAGCAGGCAAGATAGCCGGGTGACCCTCCTTGATCTGATGCCGAAGCCCGCCACCCCCGACGCGCTGTACGAGACGTTCGCAGCCTGGGCGGAGGAGCGGGGGATCACGCTGTACCCGGCGCAGGAGGAGGCGCTGATCGAGCTGGTGTCGGGGAACAACGTGATCCTCGCGACGCCGACCGGGTCGGGCAAGAGCCTGGTGGCGGCGGGGGCGCACTTCGCCGCGCTGGCGGAGGGGCAGCGGACCTTCTACACCGCCCCGATCAAGGCGCTGGTCTCGGAGAAGTTCTTCGACCTGGTGAAGATGTTCGGCACCGAGCAGGTCGGCATGATGACCGGCGACGCGAGCGTGAACCCGACCGCGCCGATCATCTGCTGCACCGCCGAGGTGCTCGCCCAGATCGCGCTGCGCGACGGCACCCGGGCCGACATCGGCCAGGTGGTCATGGACGAGTTCCACTTCTACGCCGAGCCGGACCGCGGCTGGGCCTGGCAGATCCCGCTGCTGGAGCTCCCGCAGGCGCAGTTCCTGCTGATGTCCGCGACGCTCGGCGACGTCCGCCGCTTCGAGGAGGACCTGACCCGCCGCACCGGCCGGCCGACCACGGTGGTGCGCAACGCGACCCGCCCGGTGCCGCTGTTCTACGAGTACCGCCGCACCTCGATGCACGACACCCTGGAGGAGCTGCTGCAGACCGGCCAGGCGCCGGTCTACGTCGTGCACTTCACCCAGAAGGAGGCGGTGGAGCGGGCCCAGTCGCTGATGAGCATCAACATGTGCTCGAAGGCGGAGAAGGAGGCCATCGCCGAGCTGATCGGCAACTTCCGCTTCACCACCAAGTTCGGCCGCAACCTGTCCCGTTTCGTGCGCCACGGCATCGGCGTGCACCACGCGGGCATGCTGCCGAAGTACCGCCGGCTGGTCGAACGCCTCGCCCAGGCGGGCCTGTTGAAGGTCATCTGCGGCACCGACACCCTCGGCGTCGGCGTCAATGTGCCGATCCGCACGGTGCTGTTCACGGCGCTGTCGAAGTACGACGGGCAGCGGGTGCGCATCCTGCGCGCCCGCGAGTTCCACCAGATCGCCGGCCGGGCCGGCCGGGCCGGCTTCGATACCGTCGGCCAGGTCGTCGCCCAGGCGCCGGAGCACGTGATCGAGAACGACAAGGCGATCGCCAAGGCCGGGGACGACCCGAAGAAGAAGCGCAAGGTGGTGCGGAAGAAGGCGCCGGAGGGCTTCGTCGGCTGGACCGAGGAGACCTTCGACAAGCTGATCGCCGCCGACCCGGAGCCGCTGGTCTCCCGGTTCAAGGTGAGCCACGCGATGCTGCTGTCGGTGATCGGCCGCCCGGGCAACGCCTTCGAGGCGATGCGCAAGCTGCTGACCGACAACCACGAGGACAAGGCCGCGCAGCGCCGGCACATCCGCACCGCGATCGCCATCTACCGCTCGCTGCTGGAGGGCGGCGTGGTGGAGCGGCTGCCGGAGCCGGACGCCGAGGGCCGGATCGTCCGGCTCACCCTGGACCTCCAGGAGAACTTCGCGCTCAACCAGCCGCTGTCCACCTTCGCGCTGGCCGCCTTCGAGCTGCTCGACCCGACCTCCCCTTCGTACGCGATGGACGTCGTCTCGGTCGTCGAGGCGACCCTCGACGACCCGCGCCAGATCCTCGCCTCACAGCAGAACAAGGCGCGCGGCGAGGCCGTCGGCGAGATGAAGCGGGACGGCATCGAGTACGAGGAGCGGATGGAGCGGCTCCAGGAGATCACCTACCCGAAGCCGCTGGAGGAGCTGCTCACCCACGCCTACGAGGTGTACCGCCGGGCGCACCCGTGGATCGGCGACCACCAGCTGCAGCCGAAGTCGGTGGTCCGCGACCTGTTCGAGCGGGCGATGACCTTCACGGACTACGTCGGCTTCTACGAGCTGGCCCGCACCGAGGGCATCGTGCTGCGCTACCTGGCCGGCGCGTTCAAGGCGCTGGAGCAGACCGTCCCCGAGGACGTGAAGACCGACGACCTCAAGGACGTCATCGCCTGGCTCGGCGAGCTGGTCCGCCAGGTCGACTCCAGCCTGCTGGACGAGTGGGAGCAGCTGGCCAACCCGAGCGAGCCGCAGGCCGCCGAGGTGCGGCTGGACGACAAGCCGGCGCCGGTCACCGCCAACGCCCGCGCCTTCCGCGTCCTGGTGCGCAACGAGATGTTCCGCCGGGTCGAGCTGTGCGCGCTGGAGCACTACGAGGAGCTCGCCGAGCTGGACGGCGAGTACGGCTGGGACGCGGACCGCTGGGCGGACGCCATGGACGGGTACTGGGAGGAGTACGACGACCTGGGCACCGGCCCGAACGCGCGCGGCCCGAAGATGCTGATCATCGAGGAGGAGGACTCCGCCTGGCGGGTCCGGCAGATCTTCGACGACCCGGAGGGCGACCACGACTGGGGCATCAGCGCCGAGGTCGACCTGTACGGCTCGGACGAGGAGGGCCGGGCGGTGGTCCGGGTGACCTCGGTGGACCGGCTCGGCGGCTGAGCCCGGGCTGGCCCGGATGCCTGTCCGCCCGGCCTTGCCACGGCCCTCGACGACCTGTCCGTCCGGTGGTCGGCGGGGCCCTGTGCCGCCGCCGTCGACCGCCGTCCCGACACGACGAAGGCGAGCGCTCGGCCGGGAGGACCGGCCGAGCGCTCGCCGAGGTGGCGGGACGGCGGTCAGAACTGGGTGCTGACCGTGACGCCGCTGAAGTCGGTGACGGCGTACAGGCTGAGGTAGCGGTAGCCGGCGGTGGGGTTGGTGACGGTGAGGGACTGGGTGGTGCCGGTGGCAGTGGAGGAGGCGGTGAAGGCCTTCGGCGACGCCCAGGTGTCCGCGTTGTAGTAGAGGTGCGCGGTGCCGGTGCCGCCGGAGGTGGTGACCTTCAGCGTGGTGGTCCCGGCGGGCAGGTAGACGTACAGGTAGTCGAGGTTGCCGGCGGTGGCGGTGCGGCCGGTGCGCGAGCAGTTGCGGCCCATCGCGTCGGCACGCTGCTCGGTGCAGGCGGGCAGGGTCACGGGGTCGGCGGTGACGGTGACGGTGGTCGGGGTGGTGGAGATCCGGCCGGTGTCGTCGGTGGCGGTGAGGGCGACGGTGTAGCTGCCGGAGGCCGCGTAGGTGTGGCTCGGGTTACGCTCCTCGGAGGAGGTGCCGTCGCCGAAGGTCCAGTGCCAGGCGGTGATGCGGCCGGAACCGGTCTGCACGGAGCGGTCGTTCGCGGTGACGGTCGCGCCGTTCACCGAGGTGTCGAACAGGGCGGTCGGGCCGGGGTTGTAGCAGGCGCCGGCGGCACAGGCGTCGAGCCAGGCGTCGAAGTCGGCGTCGTAGGAGGTGCCGAGGCCGTTGTAGACCGCGTAGCCGCCCTGGTAGTCACCGGCGCGGAAGCGGGTCAGCATGGCCTGGACATCGGCCGGGTGCTTCTCCAGCATGTACCGGGTGGCCAGGTAGCCCCACGGGTAGACGCGGGTGGAGTCCGAGTTGCGGGGGGTGCTCTGGAAGAGGTCGCTGAGCTTGTAGGTGTGCTTGGCGGCCTGGGTCATCGCGTCGGTGTCGGTGGCGCCGCGGTAGCGGTGCGAGACGTACTCGGCGAGGCCCTCGACCCACCAGATGTCCGGGACGGACATCTGGGTGGGGTAGTTGCCCTTGAGGTCGTAGATGCTGTCCAGGTAGTGGGTGTACTCGTGGTTCAGGTTCCACACCCGGGCGGGGTCGTTGACGTTCCAGGACTTCTGGTACATCACCGTCACGGCCGGCACGTTCGGGTCAGTGGCGTCCATGACGGTCTCGCCGCCGTTGTCGGTGTCGTTGCCGAAGATCGCCCACGAGTAGGTGGTGTAGTCGGTCTTGTTGGCGAAGATCCCGAAGGTGACGTTCTGGGCGTACTGGTTGGGGATCGGCCCGTTGTCCTTGACCACGTCGTGGAACAGCGCGTCCTGGTTGCGCAGGCTGGCGCAGACGGTGGCCAGTTCCTCGGCGGACAGCGCCTGGGACTTGATGGTGCGGTTGTCGCAGACCAGTTGCTTCGGCAGGACCACCGAGGTGAGCTTGGCGGGCAGGTTACAGGTGCCGTAGTACGAGCACTGGCCGCCGTTGTACCAGTTGGCCTGGACGGCCGTGTGCACGTACAGCGGCGCGGCGGGCGTCAGCAGCGGCGCGGCGTCCAGCACCTTCTTGACCAGCGGCTTGACCAGGGGCTCGACGGCGGCGCCGCTCCCGGCCAGCCGGGCGAGATCGTTGCCGGCGTTGGTGGACAGGACCTCGTTGGACCCGCCGATCAGGTCCTTGTGGTTGATCGCGAAGTCGGCGAGCGAGCGGGCGACGCTCGGGTCGGCGGCGACGGCCTTGACGAAGTCCGGGTTCGAGTTGCCGCGCCAAAGCGGGTACTGCAGCACGGAGTTGACCGCGCCGACCATCTTCGGGATCGCGTTGTAGGAATTGTCGTAGTCGTCGAGTATCCGCTTGTAGGCGTTCAGGTAGCCGGCCTGGACGTTGGCGCTGTCGGTGAGCCACACGACGTCCTTGAGCACGATGCCGTTGCTCTCGCTGACGTCGTGCCAGCGGGAGCCGGCGAAGAAGGCGTCCAGGGCGGCCCGGACGGCGGTGGTGAGCTCGCCGGCGTACGGGCCGGTGGCGTCGGGGTGGTTGAACTGGATGTAGTAGCCGACCTGGAGGTAGAGCGCCAGCTGCTGGATGCCGGTCGAGTTGTCGCCCGTGTAGCCGGCGGCCAGTTCCTTGAAGGCGGCGGCGACGGACAACATCCGGGACTGCTTGAAGATGCCCGGGTCGGTGCCGCCGCTGCTGTACAGGCCCCGGACGCAGTCCGGGGTCGAGCTCCTGATGAACGCGACCAGGTCGGCCCCGCTGCGCGCGGCGAAGTCTGCCGGGGTGCAGGGCTGCGCGGCCAGGGACTTGGCCGCGACGGGGGCGTCTGCCGCGGCCGTGTCAGCGGTGTCGGCCGACGCGGTCATCAGGCGCTCGCCGATCAGCGCGGCGGGCAGCGGTGCCGCGGGCGCGGCGGGCTCCTCGGACCCCGTCCGCGCGCCGGTGGCGGGAGCGGAGGGCGCGTTGGGGTCGGTCGCGGCCTTGGCGGGGGCGGCGGCGGGGGCCGCGGTGAGGGCAGCGGGTGCCGCGAGGGCCTGGGCCGGCAGCACGACGGTGGCGGTGGCGCAACAGGCGACGACGCCGGCTGCGAGCGTGGAGAGTCTAGTGCGCAGGAGCACGCCGAATCCTTCTTCGAGTGGGGGCAGTCCGACGGGGAGTCGGGCTGAGTGAAGGAGATTTGGCGTGGATCCTGTCACTGACTGAAGGTCAGAACAATGTCACAGGTCATATGATACGAACGTTTCGGCCACCTCCCCGCCTCCGTCCCCGCCACCCGGCTGACCTGCGGCACTTGCCGTCGACAGTGACGCGACCCACGCCCACCAGAGGCCCATCACGTCACGAACCGGGAGATTCGGCAGGGCGGCCCGGCCCGCCGGCCCGCCCGTAGTGGCCGACCCGCACCCTCGGTGGCAGGTCACCATGACGTCAGGCCATCCGGTCGGATCATCTTCCTCAACGGTCCGTCCAGCTCCGGGACATCGAGCATTGCCCGCGAGCTGTCGGACATCCCGGACGACGGCGTCTTCTCCCACCTGGCGGTCGACGACTTCAACGCGATGCGCACCGGGCGGCCGCTCGGGGCCGAGGAGTCGGACGCGGCGCCGCGCCGGACCAGGAGGGGCTTCCACCGTTCGATCGCGGCCACGGCCAGGGCCGGCCAACGGGCCCGCGACGACCGGCCGTCAGGCCTCGCGGTGCACCGGTACGCGCTGGCGCACCGCCACGGCGACTACGACCTGGAGTGCGACACAGGCGCCGCGAGCCCGCGCGCATGCGCACGGCAGATCAGGGATTTCCTCCCGCACCGCCCCGTACCCACCACCTTCACCCGCCTCCGCCGACGGCTCCTGCCGGACGCTCAGGAGCCGAGCCGGCGATGCCCCGGACTCCCCCCGTCGGCCCGCGTCCTCGAGGGGGAGTCCGTCGTCTCCGGCGGTTTGTCAGATCCAGACGAACGGCGAGCCCGCCGCGTAGGAGAGCGCGCGGGTGGCCTCGTCCAGGTTCTGTTCGGTGCTCGGCGCCGTGCCGGTGGTCGTCGGGAGCGGCGTGGCCGGCGCCCCGGTGCCGCTCGGGGCGGCGCTCGCCGGGCGGCCGTCGCCGGACCGCGAGCTGGTGACCGTCACGTAGTGCCCGACCGCCTCGATCCGCGGCTCGCCGCCCGGCTTGGCGCCGGGGGGCAGGGTGGGGGCGGTGGAGGCGTCGGCGAGGGTGAAGGCGACCGCGCCGGGCTTGGCCCGCAGGGCTTCGGCGGCCCGGGCGGCGGAGGGCTGGTCGGGGAAGCGCAGCAGGGTGACGCTGCTGAGCACGGGGTGGTCCTGGCCGGTGAAGCTGACGGCCAGGTAGCTCTGGCAGCCGGTGTCCTTCAGCGGGTCCTGGGTGCGGTCCTGGAGCACCTCGACGCAGTTCTCGCCCTGCCGGACGCCGTTGCGCCGCGCCTTGAAGGCGCCGACCTCGACGGGCCGCTGGGCGGGGAAGAGGGTGTCGACGTTGAGGGCCTCGGAGTCGGTGCGCGGCGGCGGGGCGCCCACCACCCGCGGCGTCGCGGCCGCGTCCTTGGTGGACGGGCCGAGCCCGGGTATGTAGTCGCCGGGCATCGGGCGGGTGATGATCCATCCCCCGCCCGCGACCACCCCGACCACGACGATCCAGCCGGCCGCCCGACGGGCCGTCATCCGACGGCCCCGCCCGCGGTCCGTTCCCCCCTCGGCGTCGGCGGCCTCGGCGGCCCCGCCGACCCGCTGCTCTGCCCGGCCGTCCCGGCCCTCTCCCGGAGTCGGGGTGCGCTCCCCCTGCGTGGTCATGGCGCAGATTCTAAGCACCCCCGGGGTGGCGTGGATCACGGGGGCGGGGGTTGTGGATCATCGTCCGCCGGAGCCGTCCGCGGCCCGGCCGCCAGCCCGGTCACCACTCCATCCGCCACCCCGGTCGCCCTCCGTCCGCCACCCCGGTCACCGTCCGTCCGCCACCCGCTGACTACTCGCCGGTAACCTCTGGCCCGGCACCTCGTCAAGCCCATGACCAGCAACGGAGCCCGTGACCTTCGACACTGTGGCAATCGGCACATCCTCACGCCGATCTTCTGGCGGGTTTGCTCTGGCGCCGCTCGATCGCCACCAGGCAGGATCGGCCCCATGGATCTTCTCGATAACCTCACCGCCAAGGGCCTGCGCGGCGAAGTCCCGACCCGCGAGGAGGCCCTGGCCGTCCTCGCCACCACCGACGACGAGCTGCTCGACGTCGTCGCCGCGGCCGGCAAGGTGCGCCGCCGCTGGTTCGGCCGCCGGGTCAAGCTCAACTACCTGGTGAACCTGAAGAGCGGGCTCTGCCCCGAGGACTGCTCGTACTGCTCGCAGCGGCTCGGGTCCAAGGCCGAGATCCTCAAGTACACCTGGCTCAAGCCGGACCAGGCCGCCGAGGCCGCCCGCGCCGGGGTGGCCGGCGGCGCCAAGCGGGTCTGCCTGGTCGCCAGCGGCCGCGGCCCGACGGACCGCGACATCGACCGGGTCACCGACACCATGGCCGCCATCAAGGACGCCGACCCCGCGGTCGAGATCTGCGTCTGCCTCGGCCTGCTCTCCGACAACCAGGCGGAGCGGCTCAAGGCGGCCGGCGCCGACGCCTACAACCACAACCTCAACACCTCCGAGGGCACCTACGGCGACATCGCCACCACCCACACCTACGCGGACCGGGTGGACACCGTGCAGAAGGCGCACGGCGCGGGCCTGTCCGCCTGCTCCGGTCTGATCGCCGGCATGGGCGAGAGCGACGAGGACCTGGTCGACGTGGTGTTCGCACTGCGCGAGCTCGGCTCGGACTCCGTCCCGGTCAACTTCCTGATCCCCTTCGAGGGCACCCCGCTGGCCAAGGAGTGGAACCTCACCCCGCAGCGCTGCCTGCGCATCCTGGCGATGGTCCGCTTCGTCAACCCGGACACCGAGGTGCGGATCGCGGGCGGGCGCGAG
The DNA here is from genome assembly GCF_043201735.1 of Kitasatospora sp. NPDC048286. NCBI lineage: Bacteria > Bacillati > Actinomycetota > Actinomycetes > Kitasatosporales > Streptomycetaceae > Kitasatospora > Kitasatospora sp. NPDC048286. The sequence goes on along the minus strand of NZ_JBICZE010000003.1, from coordinate 576,559 downwards.
GTGCACCTGCGCTCGATGCAGCCGCTCGGCCTGCACATCGCCAACTCCATCTTCCTCGGCGACTACCTGACCAGCGAGGGCCAGGCCGGGCAGACCGACCTCGACATGATCAGGGACGCCGGCTTCGAGGTCGAGGGCGCCGGCGAGGCCACCCTGCCGCGCCACCGCGCGGACGTCGCCGAGGCCGCCCAGGCCGCCGGCGGCTGCGGCACCGCGGCCTCGGCCTGCGGCAGCGGCGGTGGCGGCTGCGGGCCGTGCGGCGGGCACGCCCACGGCGCGGACGCCCCCGCCCCGGAGGCCGTCACCGTGCCCGACAGCGGGAACGACACCGAGAACGGCACCGAGGACGGGCTCCGCAGCGACCTCGTGAAGGTCCGCCGCCGCGGCGCCGGCACCGAACTCGCGCCCAACGCCTGACAGTTCCGACCCTCCGGAGAACGCACCATGCTCCAGCCGTCCGCGGCCGCGTCCGCGTCCGACCTGCTCGCCCTCGACCGCGCCCACGTGTGGCACCCGTACGGGCCGATGCCCGGCACCGTCACCCCGTACGTGGTCGAGTCCGCCTCGGGGGTGCGGCTGCGCCTGGCCGAGCCGGTCGCGGGCGGGCGGCACGAGCTGGTCGACGGGATGTCGTCCTGGTGGGCGGCGATCCACGGCTACCGGCACCCGGTGCTGGACGAGGCGGTGCGCGAACAGCTGGGGCGGATGAGCCATGTGATGTTCGGCGGGCTCACCCACGAGCCCGCCGTCCGGCTGGCCGCCCGGCTGGTGGAGATCACCCCGGAGCCGCTGCGGCACGTCTTCCTCGCCGACTCGGGCTCGGTGGCCGTCGAGGTCGCGATGAAGATGTGCCTCCAGTACTGGCAGTCCACCGGGCGGCCGGCCAAGCGCCGGCTGCTCACCTGGCGCGGCGGCTACCACGGGGACACCTTCCACCCGATGTCGGTGTGCGACCCGGACGGCGGGATGCACCACCTGTGGGGCGGGGTGCTGCCCGGCCAGCTGTTCGCCCCGGAGCCGCCGGCCGGGTTCGACGCCCCGCTCGACCCGGAGTACGCGCAGCACTTCGAGGAGCTGATGGCCCGGCACGCCGACGAGCTGGCCGCCGTCATCGTCGAGCCGGTGGTCCAGGGCGCGGGCGGGATGCGCTTCCACTCGCCGGCCTACCTGCGGATGCTGCGCGAACTGTGCGACCGCTACGGGGTGCTGCTGGTCTTCGACGAGATCGCCACCGGCTTCGGGCGCAGCGGCGCGCTGTTCGCGGCCGACCACGCGGGCGTCTCGCCGGACGTGATGTGCCTGGGCAAGGCGCTGACCGGCGGCTACCTGACGCTGGCCGCAGCGCTGTGCACCGCCGAGGTCGCGGACGGGATCAGCCGCGGCGAGGTGCCGGTGCTCGCGCACGGGCCGACGTTCATGGGCAACCCGCTGGCCTGCGCGGTCGCCAACGCCTCGTTGGACCTGCTGCTCGGGCAGGACTGGTCGGTGGAGGTGAAGCGGATCGGCAGCGGGCTGGCCGAGGGCCTCGCGGCGGCCGCGGACGTCCCCGGCGTGCGTGACGTACGGGTCCAGGGGGCCATCGGCGTCGTGCAGTTGGACCACCCGGTGGACGTTCCGGCGGCGACCGAGGCGGCGGCGCGGGAGGGCGTGTGGCTGCGGCCGTTCCGGGACCTGATCTACACCATGCCCCCCTATGTGACGCAGGACGAGGACGTGGCGCGGATCGCCGCCGCCGTGACCGCCGCGGCGGTGGCCGGATGAGCGCGCGCATCCTGTTCGTGACGGGGACGAACACCGACGTCGGCAAGACCGTCGCGACCGCGGCCGTCGCCTCGGCGGCGCTGCGGGCGGGCCTGAGGGTCGCGGTGCTGAAGCCCGGGCAGACCGGCGTCTCGCCGGACGAACCGGGCGACGCCGCCGAAGTGCGGCGCCTGGCAGGCGATCTGACGATCCGTGAGCTGGTCCGCTACCCCGAGCCGCTGGCGCCCGACACCGCCGCCCGGCGGGCCGGGATGGCGTACCTCTCCCCCGCCGAGGTGGTGTCCGAGGTCGCCGAACTGGCCCGCGCGCACGACCTGGTCCTGGTGGAGGGCGCGGGCGGCCTGCTGGTCCGCTACGACGACGAGGGCCGCACGCTCGCCGACCAGGCCCGGGCCGTGCTCGACGCCGGGCTTCCGGCCGAGATCCTGCTGATCGCCTCGGCCGGGCTCGGCACGCTCAACATCGTCTCCCTCACCGCGGAGGCGCTGGCGGCCCGCCGCCTGCCGCTCGCGGGTGTGCTCGTCGGCTCCTGGCCGGCCGAGCCGGGCCTCGCCGAGCGCTGCAACCTGGCCGACCTGCCCCGCTGCGCCGGCGCCCCGCTGCTCGGCGCACTGCCGGAACGGGCGGGCGGCGCGGCGGACTTCGCCGCCCTCGCCCACGCCTCGCTGGCCCCTGAGCTGGGCGGCAGCTGGGACGCGGAGCACTTCGCCCACGTCCACCGGCCCGAATCGGCCCCGCTTCGCTCGAAGGGGTGATCCCGGCTTCCGCACCTGTCGGAAGCCGGGACGGCTCAATACCGTTCCTTCCATGACAGACGGGCTCACCGCAGACGAGGCCCTGCGGGCCTTGGCCGCCCTCGAGGCGGCGTGGAAGGACGACGACGAGGCACTGTTCGCCCTGGCGGCGGGCGGCACCGGTGAACGGCCGCTGCCGGCGCTGGTCGCCGCGTACGGCGAGCACGCGATGGACACCCTGATGGCGCTCGCCTTCGGGTTGCGCGCCACCATGAGCGACGAGGAGATCGCCGAGATCTCCGATGCCGTCAGCTCCAACATCGGCGCCAGGATGAGCGCCCTGCTGACCCAGACGCTGAAGGCCTGGGGCACCCTGGCGCCCGCGGACGACCTCTCGGTGACGAAGATCATCGCCCACACGGTGATCGACGCGATGCGGGCCGTCACCGAGGACCCCAGCAAGACCGAGGTGCTGCCGCTGCTGGCCACCTTCCGCAGCTACGCCCTCAACGGCACCTGAGGGACGAGGGACCGACGATTCGGTGCGGGCTTCGAGACGAATCGAAGCCCGCACCGCCATGTCCGCACCCTCAGCCATCCGGCAACGGGCATGTGTCCCCAAGTCGAGAAGGCGAGGACGGCGAGGACGGCGAGGACGAACACCAGGCGCTCACCGCGGTGGTAACGCGCTCGGGAAGCATCACGGCCTGGAGGTCCTCTCCTGTCCGACGACAGAATCAGCGACGGTGGCACTGGTGCCACCATGGATTCGGGTGCCAGGCTCATGGCAGACCCCCGTCGAGGTGCCCTAGTGTCTGATCATGATGATTCCACCCGCGCTGAGGCGCTCGGCGCTTCGGGTGCGGCGGGACACCGGCTTCCTGGCCGCCGGTGTCATGCCGCACCTGACCCTGGTGCCCGTGTGGGCCTGGGCCGCGACGGTCGGCCCCGAGACGGGGAACTGGGCTCTGGTGCTCACCGTGTCGGTCGCCCTGATCCTGCTCGGTGTCCCGGTGCTGACGGCCGTTCAGCGGTACCGCCACCGGGCACTCCTCGGAGTGGACATCCCTCGTCCGACGCCCACGCCGGAGCGGTGGTCGTGGGCGGCAGTCGCCCGACGGCTTCCCCTGACGCGTATCTGGCGCCAGCTCGGATACCACCTTCTTCTGGGCCCGCTGGTGGCCGCGTTGGAGCTGTCGGTGCTCGCGATGGCGGCCGCGGGCCTGGCGGGCGCCATCACCTGCGGCTGGGTGTGGGCGCTGCCGGTGGGGGTCCGCCAGGACTGGTTCGGTTACGCGACGCAGGTGCCGTGCTACACGGTGGCCGGCATCGCCCTCCTGTGTGCCATGCCCTGGATTGCGGGGGCGGTGGCCCGGACGGAGTCGCGATTCGCGTTGGCGCTGCTCGGGCCCAGCCGGGCCCAGCGGCTCCAGGAGCGGGTCGAGTACCTGGCCGGGAGTCGCACCGACCTGATCGAGGCAGTCGACGCCGAGCGCCGCCGGATCGAGCGTGACCTGCACGACGGCACCCAGCAGCGGCTGGTCTCCCTCGCGGTCAACCTTGGCCTGGCCATGGCCACGCGCCCCGACCTGCCGGGCGAGGCCCGCGAGGTGATCGCGGAGGCGCACCTCGAGGCGAAGGAGGCGATCGCCGAACTCAACGATCTGGTACGCGGGTTGCACCCGGCCGTCCTCGAAGACCGAGGGCTGGACGCGGCGTTGTCCGGGTTGGCCGCCCGGGTACCGTTGCCGGTGCGCCTGCGGGTCGATCTTGAGGAGCGGGTGGTGCCCGCTGTGGAGTCGGTCGCGTACTTCGTGATCTCCGAGGCGCTGGCCAACGTGACCAAGCACGCTCGCGCGACACGTGCCGAGGTGACCGTCAGACGGGTCGGGAAGGTGTTGCGGGTGTATGTCACCGACGACGGGCTGGGTGGTGCCGACGCCTCCGCCGGTACGGGGCTGAGCGGGCTGGCCAAGCGGATCGGCTCCGTCGACGGGACCTTCCGCCTCAGCAGCCCCGTCGGGGGACCGACGACCATCGCGGCGGAGTTGCCGTGCGAGCGGTGATCGCCGAGGACTCGGTGCTGTTGCGGATCGGTCTGGTCAAGGTGCTGGAGATGGGTGGTTTCCAGGTCGCCGCGGAAGTCGGTGACGGGGAAGCGCTGCTGGCGGCAGTGGAGGAGCACCGGCCCGAACTCGCCCTGGTCGACGTCCGGATGCCGCCCGGCTTCACCGACGAAGGGGTGCGCGCCGCGATGGTGATCCGTCGGCGGTGGCCGCGGACGGCGGTGGTGCTGCTCTCGCAGTACGTGGAGGAGCGGTACGCGGCCGACCTGCTGGCGACCAACACCAGCGGCGTGGGCTACCTGCTCAAGCAACGCGTCGCCGATGTGACGGAGTTCGTGGAGGCGGTGCAGCGGGTCGCGAACGGGGGCACGGCGCTGGATCCGCAGGTCGTCGCCCAGCTGCTGCTGCTGCGACGGGACAGCGACCCGCTGGACCGGCTGACCCCTCGTGAACGGGACGTACTGGGCCTCATGGCCGAGGGGCGCTCCAACGCCGGCATCGCCGAGGCGCTGACGGTCAGCGAGAGCGCGGTGGCCAAGCACATCAACAACATCTTCGCCAAGCTCGACCTGCCGGTGATCGACACGGACCACCGCCGCGTGCTCGCCGTTCTGCGCTTCCTCGGAGCGTCCCAGGCCTGACCGGCCTCTGGCGTCGGCACGGGCGGACAGCCCGGCGCTTCTTCGGCATGCGCGAGCGGCGGCGCGGCGGCGCGGCGGCGCCGAGCCACCCACCGCTCAGCGGTCCTGCGCGACCAGGAAGCGGCCGGAGCGCCAGTGCAGGCGCGCCGGGCCGCCGGTGGGCCAGTCGTGGTTCAGGTGGCGGCGGTCGCGGCCGAGCGCGCCCAGCTCCCGCGGGCGCAGGGTGCCCGCCGTCAGGCCGGTGGCCTCACCGTCGGTCACCGGCATGATCGTCACGTACTGGGCGTCGTCGCCGCCCATCCAGTCGACGACCTCGGTGTAGATCCAGACGTACCGCTGCGAACACTCCCGGCAGCGCCGGAGGTTGACGGCGAAGCGCGAGCCGTCCACCACCGCCGTCTCGTGCTCGAACCCCTCACGCTGCCGCCCCCACACCGCCCGTTCGTCCTCGCCGTAGCACTTCGCGCAGCCGAACTCCGCCAGCGGCCTTCCCATCGGTCGACTCCCTGTTCCGCGACGTCCCGTGTCGCGGCCCATGATGCCCGCAGGGCCCCGTCGACCGGCCGGACGGCCACCCGTCCGAGGAACAATTCACGGCCCGTTCCCGCGCCGTTCGCGCCCCAAGGGGGAGATGTGCCCGCCCGGTTGACGACGCGTCCGGGGAACGGTCCCCGGGGCGTCAGGACTCCGGTGCCGGGCGGGGCGGCGGGCCCTCCCGCAGAAGCAGGCCCGCACCGCCGTCGAACCCGATGCCCTGGAAGGAGGCACCGGTCCTGACGTGGTCGAATCCGAGTTCCCGACCCACCACGCTACGGCCGCCCGTGCCCTTTCCGGCACCCGGCCGGCGGCGCGCCTCGGATCAGTCGGTCTCCAGCAGCACCGCGGGGAGTTCGGCCTCCCGCACCAGGGTGCGCGGCAGGGTGAGCGCGAAGTGGCGGCCGAGCACCTCCAGGCAGGTGCGGTGGAGGTCACCGCTCTCGCGCTCGGGGTCCGGCAGCCCGGCGGCGGCCAGCTCCGCCGTCAGGGCGGCGGCCGTGGCCGGCTCTCCCCGGACGTCACCGGGGCCCCAGGTGGGGTCCAGGTGGAGGTTGAGGTAGCAGTGCTCCCGCCCGTCCCGGTAGCTGCTGAAGAACGGCGGCACCGGCTTGCCGTTCTCCTCCTCGAACTCCAGGTGGAAGACCTCGGCACCGCCGCGTGAAACGGACGGCGGGATCGTCAGCTCGCCCTGCCAGTAGCCGTACGCCACCGCGAAGGCGAGGTCGCCGCTGCGCCCGTGGTGCAGCGCGATGTCCTCGACCTCGCCGGCGAACTCGAGCTCGTAGTCCTCGACCAGGTCCTCCGCGGTGAGTTCGCCGAGCGGTCGTGCGGTGCGCCCCGGAAGCTCCTCGGCGATCCGGGCCACCAGCTCCTCCGGCGTCAGGCCGCGGGCCAGCACGACGCTGTAGCCGCCGTAGGTGATCGACTCGGGTTCCGCCAGCCAGCTGAGTGCGTCCGTCATGGTGATCATCCTGCCCCACGGGCCGGACACGTTCGGTATTCCGAACGATCCGGCGGTGCGCCGAACCGCCGGGACCGCTCAGTGCCAGAGCCCCCAGGAGGCGGCCGGCCGGGCCGGTTCGGCGAGGTGGCCGTGCTGCTCGGCCCGGTACTGCAGCACCAGCACCGAGCGGACCCGCTCGCCGTCCAGCGCGGTGTAGGCGTGCGGGAGGGCGGCGTCGAAGCCGATGTAGTCGCCGGGGCCGAGCTCGATCTCCCGGCCGTCGACCCGCACGCCCAGCCGGCCGGTCTGGACGACGGTGTGCTCGGTGCCGGTGTGGCCGCCGGACTCCTGCGCGGCGCCGGCCCGCACCACCTGGTCGTACAGCTCGAACACCGCGTCCCCGGACTCGATCCGGCGCAGCGGGCGCAGGTCGACGCCCCGCCCGCTGAGCACCTCGGTCTCGGCCGCCCGCACCACCGTGACCTCGCCGCCCGGCCGGGCCTCGACCAGGTCGGAGATCGGCACGCCGAGCACCCGGGAGAGCCCGAGCACCGTCTCCAGCGTCGGGTTCCCGGCCCCGGACTCCAGCTGGGAGAGCGTCGCCTTGCCGACCCCGGCCTGCCGGGACAGCTCGGACAGGGACAAGCCACGCTGGGCCCGTACCCGCTTCAGATTGGCGGCGAGGACGCCCCGGACGGATTCCTCGGCGTCGTTCACTCTCGACCTCTTCTCACCAGGCACTGTTCGATATACCGTACGGGACGCACACCGACGGACGGGGCAGCGTAGCGAAACGCCTCACTTCCCTCACCTCACCAGGAGACCGCAGTGACCGAGCCCGCCGAAACCATCAAGTACCGGAAGAACGGCCTGACCCGCGGCGTCACGGACGAACTCGCCGAGAGCATGACGCAGGGCTGGGCCGACACCGAGCGCACCGCCCTGGAGCCGGTCCCGCAGGCCGCGCACACCGCCCGCCGCCGCGCGGAGCTGTCCGCCGCCTTCCCCGGCGAGCTGCTGGTGGTCCCCTCCGGCAACCCCAAGGTGCGGGCCAACGACACCGACTACCCGTTCCGCCCCTCCTCCGACTACGCCTACCTGACCGGCGACCAGTCCGAGGACGGCGTCCTGGTGCTCACCCCCACCGGCGAGAACGGCCACGAGGCCGCGCTCTACCTGCGCAACCGCTCCCGCGTCGACAACGGCGAGTTCTGGCTGGACGGCCACGGCGAGCTGTGGGACGGCCGCCGCAACAGCCTGACCGAGAGCGAGCAGCTGTTCGGCCTGCCCTGCCGGGACGTGCGCACCGTCGGCGCCGACCTGCGCGCCGCCACCGGCCCGGCGCGGGTGCTGCGCCGCCACGACGCGGGCGTGGAGGCGGCCCTCGCGGACCGGGCGGACGCCGAGCGGGACGAGGAGTTCGAGGTCTTCCTCTCTGGACTGCGCCTGGTCAAGGACGAGTTCGAGATCGAGGAGCTGCGCTTCGCCTGCGCCGCCACCGCCCGCGGCTTCGAGGACGTGGTGCGCGTCCTCGGCACCGACTCGGAGACCGCCGAGCGGCTGATCGAGGGGACCTTCTTCGTCCGCGCCCGGATCGAGGGCAACGACGTGGGCTACAGCACCATCGCCGCGGCCGGCCCGCACGCGACCACCCTGCACTGGGTGCGCAACAACGGCCACGCCCGCCCCGGGGACCTGCTGCTGCTCGACGCGGGCGTGGAGACCAACCACCTCTACACCGCCGACGTCACCCGCACCCTGCCGGTCTCCGGCCGGTTCACCGACCTCCAGCGCAAGGTCTACGACGCCGTGTACGCGGCCCAGGAGGCCGGCATCGCGGCCGTGCGGCCGGGCGGGCAGTTCCGCGACTTCCACCACGCCGCCCAGCGCGAACTCGCCGAACACCTCACCTCCTGGGGCCTGTTCGGCGACCTGAGTGCGGACAAGGTGTACGAGCTGGGCCTGCACCGCCGCTTCACCCTGGCCGGCACCGGCCACATGCTGGGCATCGACGTCCACGACTGCGCCCACTCCCGCACCGAGGAGCACGTCGACGGCCCGCTCAAGCCGGGCATGGTGCTCACCGTCGAGCCGGGCATCTACTTCCAGGAGAACGACCTGACGGTGCCGGAGGAGTACCGGGGCGTCGGGGTGCGGATCGAGGACGACATCCTGGTCACCGAGGACGGCAACGAGAACCTCTCCGCCGACCTCCCGCGCCGCTCCGACGAGGTCGAGGCCTGGCTGGCCCGCCTGCGCGGCTGACGGACGAACGCCCGGGGCCGGTGCTCCCGTCCTGACGGGGCGGGAGCACCGGCCCCGGGCTCGGTCGGGCGGATGTGCGGCGGCCGGCGGGCGGTCGGGCCGGCAGCGGCTTGACCGGCCGACCACGACGTTCGGACGGCCGCCCCGCGGCGCTCGGACGATGACTCCTCGGTGTGGGCGGCCGTCAGCCGAGGCGCCACACCGTGGTGGTCTTGACCGCGGTGTCCTCCAGGTCCGCGACCACCGGCACCTGGTACGCCGCCACCGCGGTGAACCGTTCCCGGGGCAGGTAGGCCCGGCCCGGGTCGCCGACGATCACGGTCGCGCCGCGCGCCGCGGCCCGCTCCAGGAAGGGCAGGAAGCGGGCGGCCATGGCCCGTTCGTAGAAGACGTCGCCCGCGAGCACCACCTCGGCGGGCCCGCCGTCGCCGTCCACCAGGTCCACCAGGGCGCCGTCCACGCGTACCCCGTTGGCCCCCGCGTTCAGCCCGATCGCGGCCACCGCGTAGGCGTCGATCTCGGCGGCCCGCACCTCCGTGGCCCCGCGCAGCGCGGCGGCCACCCCGACCAGCCCGGAGCCGGCCGCGACGTCCAACACCGTTCGGCCGGCGACCAGTTCGGGGTGGTCAAGGACGTAGCGGGCCACCGCCACACCGCCCGCCCAGGCGAAGGCCCAGAACGGCGGCGGCAGCCCGGCCTCCCCGCGTGCCCGCTCGGTGGTCTCCCACAGGGCGATGGCGTCCTCGGCCATGTGCAGGCGGATCTCGGGCACGAACGGGACGGGCTTCAGCTCGGTCTCCCGCCGGATGAAGGCGAGGTCCTCGGCGGGCTGAAGAGTGCGCAGCTCACTCGGCATGCCCCGCAGCATAGAGCCCGCGCGGGGGTCGCTCCGCCACGCTGCCACGCTTCCGCCCGTCATCCCGTCACCCGCGCACCGGCTCAACCCCGTTCGTCCACCACCCGCTTGATCTTCCCGACCGAGCGCTCCAGCGTGTACGGGTCCACCACCTCGACCGCGACGGTGATCCCGACCCCGTCCTTCACCGCGCGGGCGATACCGGCCCGCGCCGACTCCCGCTGCTCGGTGGCGGCCTCCGGCCGGGCCTCCACCCGGACGGTCATGCTGTCCATCCGCCCCTGCCGCCCGAGCCGCAGCTGGAAGTGCGGGGCGACGCCCGAGGTGCGCAGCAGGATCTCCTCGATCTGGGTCGGGAAGACGTTCACCCCGCGCAGGATGATCATGTCGTCGCTGCGCCCGGTGACCTTCTCCATCCGCCGGAAGGCCGGCCGGGCGGTGCCGGGCAGCAGCCGGCTGAGGTCGCGAGTGCGGTAGCGGATGATCGGCAGGGCCTCCTTGGTGAGCGAGGTGAAGACCAGTTCGCCGCTCTCCCCCTCGGGCAGCACCGCGTCGGCCCCCGGCTGATCGGCCAGCGGGTCGACGACCTCCGGGTAGAAGTGGTCCTCCCAGATGTGCAGCCCGTCCTTGGTCTCCACGCACTCCTGGGCGATGCCCGGGCCGACGACCTCGGAGAGGCCGTAGATGTCCACGGCGTGCAGGTCGAGCCGCTCCTCGATCTCGCGCCGCATCTCCTCCGTCCAGGGCTCGGCCCCGAAGATGCCGACCCGCAGCGAGGTGCTGCGCGGGTCGACGCCCTGCTTCTCGAACTCGTCCAGCAGGGTCAGCAGATAGGACGGGGTGACCATGATGATCTCGGGCTCGAAGTCCAGGATCAGCCTCACCTGGCGGGCCGTCATGCCGCCGGAGGCCGGGATGACGGTGCAGCCGGCCCGCTCGGCGCCGTAGTGGGCGCCCAGGCCGCCGGTGAACAGCCCGTAGCCGTAGGCGATGTGCACCTTGTGGCCGGCTCGGCCGCCGGCCGCGCGGATCGAGCGGGCGACCACGTCGGCCCACATGGAGAGGTCGTTGTCGGTGTAGCCGACCACGGTCGGCTGGCCGGTGGTGCCGCTGGAGGCGTGGATCCGGCGGACCTGCTCCATCGGGACGGCGAACATGCCGAAGGGGTAGCCCTCGCGCAGGTCGGCCTTGGTGGTGAAGGGGAAGCGGGCGAGGTCGTCCAGGGTGCGGCAGTCCTCGGGGCGGACCCCGGCGGCGTCGAACTTGCGGCGGTAGAGCTCGACGTTGTCGTACGCGTGCCGCAGGGTGGCCCGTAGCCGGGTGAGCTGGTGGGCGCGCAGTTCGTCCGGCGTCATCCGCTCACCGGCGTCCAGGAGCTCGGGCGGGATCGGCTCCCCGAGGTGTCGGCGCGGGACGGGTGCGGTGCCGGTCATCGTCGCTCCTTCGCTGCTGCTCTGCCTGCGTCCTGCCGGGCTCCGGCCGCGTCCTGGCGGGCGCCGCCTGTGTCCTGCCGGGCTCTGTCCGTGTCCCGTCCGCCCCAGGCTGCCTACCGATCGTTCGGTCAGGCCCGTTCGGGTCCATTGATCCAGCACCCGAACCACCTGTCAAGGGATCGCACAGAGCTTCCGGAATGTACGGTTCCGACCACTTCGCGGTGACTTCACCTCGGCAGCTTGGCTATCCGATATGAAAATCATTACAGAAGCTTGACTTGCTACCGGCCTCCCGCGCCCCGCCCCCGTGGTTCAGTAGTGCGGTTTCTGCCCCGTACCCCGGAGTGATCACCGTGCCCACGACTCCCGCCCTGGTCAGCGCGCTGCGCGAACTCGGCGACCGACCCGCCGTCGTCGCCGACGGGCGCGCGATCAGCGGCATCGGCCTGCTGCTCGGCGTCTCCCCGCCGGGCGGCCTGCCCCGCGCCCTCGCCCGGCGCGTCGCCGAGCACGCGGCGCTGGCGCCCTCCGCCGCCCGGGCCGCCGAGCAGCGGCTGCGCTACTGGGCCGGCGTCCTCGGCGCGCCCCCGATCCGGCACACCGTGCTGCACCCCGTCACCGACCTCGCCGTCGAACTCGCCCTCGCCACCCTGCTGGCCGGCGGCACCGTCCACTGCGGCGACCCCGAGCAGCAGCCCGAACAGCAGCTCGAAGCCGTCGTCGCCGCCCGGGCCACCCACCTCAGCCTGCCCTCCGCCCTGCTCTGGCCGCTCAGCCGCCAGCCCGGCCTCGCCGCCCACGACCTCGGCGCCCTGCGCCTGGTCCTGCACGTCGGCCCCGAGCCCCGCCAGGAGGACGTGTACGCCGCCGTCGACGCGCTCGGCGCCGTCCTCGCCCACGTCCGCGCCCCGGACAGCAACGCCGAGGCCGCCGACCGCCGGCTGCGCGCCGACGCCGAGAGCGCCTCCGCCGCCGCCTGGAAGTACGGCATCGGCATCACCGCCGCCCAGGTCCGCGACTTCGGCGCCCAGCTCGACCGGGCCGTGCTCGCCGCTCTGCTGCACACCCTCCAGCAGAGCGGCGCGCTGACCGACCCCGCGCGCGGCTACCCCGAGGCCGAGGTCCTGGCCGCGGCCATGGTCACCCCCGCCCAGCGCCCCCTGGTCACCCGCTGGCTGGATGCGCTCGCCCGGCACGGCCTGCTCGCCCGTCAGGACGGCGGAGCCCAGGGCCCGGTCTTCCACGGCGGGCCCGGACCGGCCGCCGCCGAGGTCCGGGAGACCTGGCGCCCGGCCGTCGAGACCTGGGCGGACGGGCTCGGCCCGGCCGCCGCCCTGGACCGGGTCCGCCGCGGCGCCCTGCGGCTGCCCCGGCTGATCACCGGCGCGGAGGCCCCCCGGCCGGCCGCCTCCCCGGTCCGCTGGGCCGCCGCCCGGGCCTTCCTCGGCGCCGCGCTCGGCGCGCTGGTGCGCGGCAGCGCCGACGCCCACCAGGGGCCCGGGCCGCTGCGCGTCCTCGAACTCGACGCCGAGGGCGGCGAACCCGCCGTCGCCCGCGCCCTCGCCGCCCGGCCCCGACCGAACACCGAGCACCACACCGCCCCCGACGGCGGCCGCTACGACGTCGTCATCGCGAGCGTGACCGGGCAGTCGACGCGGGACGTCCCCGAGCTGGTCCGGCTGCTCTCCCCCGGCGGCCGGCTACTGCTGCTCGCGCCCACCGCCGAACAGCTCGACCTGCTGATCACCGGCGACCCCCACGGCCTCACCGCCCGCCCGGCCGAACACTGGCGGGCCGCGCTCACCGCCGCGGGCTGCCCGACGGTGCTGACCCTGCCGGAGGAGGGGCACCCGATGGCGCTGCTGGGACAGCGACTGTTCGCGGCGCGGGTGGACTGACGGGAGACGCCGGGGGCAAGGCTGGCTACGCTCAAGGGTCATGACCGCTTCCACGCGTCCGGCCCGACCCGCCCGCGGCTCCCTCGCCTCCCTCGGCTCCCTCGGATCGCTACTGTCGATCGACTCCATCGGGTCCATCGGGTCCGTCCTGTCCATCGGGTCCATCGGGTCCATCCTCTCCGTCGGCTCGATCGGGTCCGTCCTCTCCATCGGCTCCATCGGGTCGATCGGGTCCCTCGGCTCGATCGGGTCCATCCTGTCCGTCGGCTCCATCGGCTCGATCAGGTCGGCCTGTTCCACCCTCGGTGCCCTGTCGGCCGGCTCCCGGCTCGGCCTCGACTCGCTGCTGTCGCAACGTTCCCGCCGGTCGGCGGGGCCCCGGCGGCTCGCCTGCCCGCCCACCGTGGCCGGGCGGTGAAGTCCGGATCACGCACCGCCACCCGATCCGTACCATTTCGATACCGAAGCCGGGATGAGCTGCGAAGATCCTCGCCGCCCGGGCCGGTCCCCGGGTAGGCTCCGCTTGTCCTCCGGCCCTCGCGCAGGCGGCCCCCTGCCGCCCTGCCGCGTTCTCCGGGGGGCGCAACCCCGCGGGCCATTCGGTGGGCACCGCGCACTCGACACCGCGCGCCAGGGCAGTCGCGCGAACGGCGAAGGGCATCGCATTGGCGGATCGGCTCACCGGAGGAGACTCCTCGCTGCTGCGGCGGATCAACGCGGCGGTCACGCTCCGGGCGCTGCGCAACGGCCACTCCGTGACCCTCACTCAGCTCGTCGGCGAGACCGGACTCTCCCGCCCGACGGTCGAGGGCGTGATCGAGGGCCTGGTCGAGACCGGACTGGTCGCCGAGGTCGACCAGCCGAGGGACGACGGCCAACCAGGCACCGGCCGCCGCGGTCGCCCGGCCCGCTGGTTCCGCTTCCGCGCCGAGGCCGGGCACATCCTCGGCATCGAGATCGGCGTGCACGACATCCGGGTCATCCTGGCCGACCTCACCGGCGAGGTGGTGGGCAGTCACTTCAAGCCCGTGGACGAGAGCCTCGACGCCGAGGACCGGCTCGCCGCCGTCCGCACCGCCGTCGCCGAGGTGCTGCGCAAGGCCGGCATCTCCCGGGACAACCTGTGGTCGGTCGGCATCGGCACCCCCGGCATCGTGGACCGCGAGGGCACCATCCGGCTGGGCACCGCGATGCCCGGCTGGACCGGGCTCGACCTCGGAGCCCGGCTGCGGCGCTCCTTCCGCTGCCCGGTCCTGATCGAGAACGACGCCAACCTGGCCGCCATCGCCGAGCACTGGCAGGGTTCGGCGGTCGGCGCCGACGACGTCGTCTTCGTGATGGCCGGCCTCAGCCCGGGCGCCGGCTCCCTCATCGGCGGCAAGCTGCACCGCGGTTTCGGCGGCGCGGCCGGCGAGATCGGCGCCCTGCACCTGCTCGGGCAGGATGTCACCCCCGAGCGCCTGCTCTCCACCACCGGAAAGCCCCTCAACCCGCTGGACGAGGCCGCCGTGGCCCGCGTGCTGCGGCTGGCCCGGGAGGGCGACGAGGTCGCCAAGGTCGCCATGGACCGCTTCCTGACCCGCCTCGTCCAGGGCGTCGCCGCGCTCGTCCTGGCCATCGACCCGCAGCTGGTGGTGATCGGCGGCTGGGCGGCCGGCCTCGACGGCGTCCTGGACCCGCTGCGCGAACGCCTCGCCCAGCTGACCCTGCGCGCCCCGGAGGTCGCCCTGGCGGCCCTCGGCTCGGAGGTGGTGGCGATGGGCGCCCTGCGCGTCGCCCTCGACCACGTCGAGGAGCAGCTCTTCGCGGTCGACCCGCCCCGGGCCTGACGCCCCGGCGGGGCGGCTCGTCACGTCGGTGGGGCGGCTCCCTCGTGGGCGGAGCGGATCGTCAAAGGCTCACGACACCGCCCTTCCCCCGCCACACTGCCGGATCTTCCGATGCCATGCGGGCCACGCGGGCCACGCGCGCCATGCAGGCCAACGGCAAAGGCCCGGACGCCAGTTGGCGTCCGGGCCCCTACCTGAGGGTGTTCGGAAAATGGTTCAGGAGGCGGTACGGACCTCGGCCGTCGCACCGACCGGGGTGACCTCGACGAGTCCGGCCTCGCCGAAGGTCAGCTTGCAGGTGTCCGCCCGGTAGGTGGAGACGGCCAGCGCCACCAGCCGGCCGGCCGAGGCGTACTGGGTGGTCATCACCAGCACCGGCGCGCCGGGCGGGCGCTCCAGCAGCGCGGCCTGCTCGGCCTCGGCGACGCCCAGCTCCACCGAGCGGGACTCGCCGTCCACCTCCAGGCGCTCCAGCTGGCGCAGCACCGAACGGGCGCGGTCGCTCTCGGCGCGGAAGCCCGGCAGGTGCGGGAGGGCGGCGGCCGGAACGTGCAGTGCCTCGGAGGCCACCGCGCGGCCCTCGACCAGGCGGACCCGGCGCACGGTGTGCACGGTCGCGCCCTCGGCGATGCCGAGGCCCTTCGCCAGCTGGGCGGGGGCGGGGGCGGTGGTGCAGTCGATCGTGCGCCAGGACTGGCTGCGCGCGGCGCCGGGCCAGCCCTCCTCCTGCCGGCTGACCGGGACGCCGACCCGCGGGGCGGCGATCAGGGTGCCGATCCCCCGGCGGCGCACCAGGCGGCCCTCCAGCTCCAGCTGGTCGAGCGCCTGCCGCAGCGTGGCCCGGGCGACGCCGAAACGGGCCGAGAGCTCGCGCTCGTTGGGCAGGATCTGACCGGTGGAGAACTCCGAGTCGATGGCCCGCAGCAGCACCGTGCGCAGGTGCCAGTACTTCGGCTCCGGCACCGCAGAAAGCTGTCCTGTCGTCCCCACCGTGTCCTCCACCCTGATGCTGTCCGCCCTGCGGCAAGGAGGCCGGATCCCGGGCCCACTGTCCGCTGTCGCGGCAGGTGGGAGAGCGGGCCTTTATCCGTCCTTCTTTATTAAAGGTCCTTGCAGTAAGTGACCCTAGGCGCTCCGTCCGGAGATGGTCAAGACCAATGGCGCGGCTTGATGGGGCCGCCGCACATCTTCATGCCGCGTTCACGACAGCTCCTGTCAGCCGCTGTCACCATCCACGTCGGCGCCCGTATCCGGGGCCGCGTCCGGGGCCGCATCCGCGCCCTCCGGGGCCTCGGCCCGCGCGTCACGATTCGGGTCGGCAACCACCAGTCGGTAGGCTGCCCGGGTGATCGTGGTGACGAGTGTGAACGTGAACGGAATCCGGGCAGCGGCCAAGAAGGGCTTCGTCGAGTGGCTGGCCGGCACCGAGGCGGACGTGGTCTGCCTGCAGGAGGTGCGCTCGGAACCCGCGCAGCTGCCCGTGGAGTTGCGCGACCTGGACGGCTGGCACGCGGTCTGGGCCCCCGCCGCCACCAAGGGCAGGGCCGGCGTCGCCGTCCTCTCCCGGCAGGAGCCGCAGCGCACGGTGATCGGATTCGGCTCCGAGGAGTTCGACGACTCGGGCAGGTACGTCGAGATCGACCTGCCGGGCCTGACCGTCGCCAGCCTCTACCTCCCCTCCGGCGAGGTCGGCACCGAGCGCCAGGACGAGAAGGAACGCTTCATGGCGGAGTTCCTCGTCCACCTCACCGCCCTGCGCACCCGCGCCGCCGCCGACGGCCGCGAGGTCGTCGTCTGCGGCGACTGGAACATCGCCCACCGCCCCGAGGACCTCAAGAACTGGAAGTCCAACCAGAAGTCCGCCGGCTTCCTCCCCGAAGAGCGCGCCTGGCTCTCCCGCGTCTACGACGAGGCCGGCTACGTCGACGTCGTCCGCGCCCTCCACCCCGACCGCACCGGCCCCTACTCCTGGTGGTCCTACCGCGGCCGCGCCTTCGACAACGACTCCGGCTGGAGGATCGACCTCCAGGTCGCCACCCCCGGCCTCGCCGCCAAGGCCGTCGAGGCCTACGTCGAGCGCGCCGACACCCACGCCGAGCGCTGGAGCGACCACGCACCAGTGACCGTGGCGTTCGACCACCAGTTCTGACCGCTCTCCATGGGCAGGGCTCCTAAGAGGACGTTAAGTCCGTTTCTGGTAGCGGCCGCGTCCGGGTTGGTCGAGTAGTCCCTGACGAACGAGTCGTCCCAGGCGGGAGCGGGTGACATTGATCGAGGGCTCGTCGGTGGGCAACCCGAGGAGTTCGTGGAGGTCCCGAACCTGGAAGACGCGCCGGGGGTGCTCGTTGAAGGCGGTCACGATGCGCTGATAGACGGTGGCGGGCTCCTCGCAGGCCTGTGCGTGGTCGGGCAGGGCGAGGCCGTCGATGACCTTGCGGGTGGTGACGATCTCGGCGAGGCGGGCCTCGATATCGGCCAGGGCACGGGTGAGTTGCTCGATCTGCTCTCGCAGGCCGTCGGCGCGTGCGGCGGTCTCGTCGTGTTCGGCCTGCAACAGCCGCAGGAGTTCGGTGACGTTCACGCGGCCAGCCCCAAGTCGTCGCGCCAGGCGGGGCTGGGGGTGGCGAGGCGGCGGAGCATGCCCGCGGTGGAGGCCCAGTAGACGCGGGAGGCGGCGTTGTCCAGCAGGGCGATGCCGGCCTCGTTGTCGTGCGCGCTCGCGGCGAGGATCACCACACCGATGATCAGGCCCAGCACGTCAACGGCGAGTCCCCGCTTCCTGCCGGGCGTCTTCCTGTTCGCGTCCAGTCCCGTGGTCTCCTTCGGCACCCCGGCTGCCACGCGCACGGACTGGGTGTCGATGATCACCAGGGACGGAGCTGAGGCCCGCGACACGGGCCGGCTCGGCGTTCCGCGCCGAGCCGGTGGGGGCCGCCGGCCCGTTCCTCGGCTACGGCGCTTTCCCCACCGGCCCGGACCTTCTCACCACTCGACCAGCGCGAATCCCGCCGACATGCCGCCGCCGAAGCCGGCCAGGAGGATCAGGTCGCCGGGGGTGAAGGCGCCGGCGCGGGCGGCCGCGTCCAGGGTGATCGGGATGGAGGCGGCTCCCGTGTTGGCGTAGTGCGTCAGGGTGCGGTGCATGGTCGCGCGAGGCAGTGCCAGGTCGGCGAAGACGCTGTCCAGCATGGTGCCGTTGGCCTGGTGCGGTACGAAGTGGTCGATGTCGTCGGGCGCGACACCGCATTCGTGCAGGAATCCCTTGACCAGCTGCGGCAGGTGGTCACCGACGAAGTTCCGCACGCCTCGCCCGTCCATCGCGAAGTACTGGAGCCCTGCGTCGAGGACCGTCTGGTCCACCGGCATGCGGCTGCCGCCGGCGGGCACCTCGATGAGCCCCGACAGTTCGCCGAACGAGTGCAGTGAGAGGTGCCGGACACGTGGTCCGTGGTCGACCGGCGCCCCCAGGACCACGGCTCCGGCGCCGTCCCCGAACAGGATCACGGTCCTGCGGTCGGCCCGGTTCAGGATGCGGGAGTACAGGTCCGCACCGATGACCAGCGCATGGCCGCCGGTGCGGGCGAGTACGCCCTCGGCCGCGGAGAGCGCGAACACCGTGCCGGAGCAGACCGCGTTGACGTCGAACGCGGCCGCGCCGCTCGCGCCGAGCCGCTGCTGGACGTAGGCGGCGGTGGGCGGTTGCGGCCGGTCGGGTGTGGACGTGGCGACCACGATCACGGACAGTTCCTCGGCGGAGATGCCGGCCGACCGCAGCGCGGCACGCCCCGCGGCGGTGGCCAGGTCCGAGGTGGCCTGGCCGTCGGCAGCCCATCGCCGTTCCCGGATGCCGGTCCTGTCGGTGATCCACGCGTCGTCGACCCCCGCCGCCGCCGCGGCCTCGTCATTGGACACGATTCGCTCCGGCACATAGGCACCCGTACCGAGAATCCTGACGTCGGTCATACGGCTGCCCTCCCCTCAAATGGATGGAGAACGGTGTGTGTAGAACTGGCCTGCGGCCGTGGCGGGCGCGTGCGGGAGCAGCCGCGGAGGCTGCCCCCGCACGCATGGGACCGCAGGTGTTCGGGATCGCAGGTGTTCTAGCGCGCCTGGTAGATGCGCTTGTGACCGCTGACGCCGGCCAGCCGGAAGGGCCCGGTGGTCTGCTGCGGGGTGGGGTGGTCTCCTCCGTCGGCCGGGAAGGACCACTCGTGCAGCTCGCGGTAGCGGGCGTGGTCGACCGGCTTGCGCCTGGCTATCGCCGCCAGGTTCGCTGCGGTCCGCAGGTGTTCGCGGTAGCCGGGGACGGCCGTGCCCGCGAAGAACTCGGCGACGCTGCCGGAACCGTAGCTGAGGAAGCCGATGGGCCGGTCGGTCAGGTCGTCCGCCTGGTCGAGCAGCGCGGCGAGAGCGAGGTACACCGAGGCGGTGTAGCTGTTGCCGATGGAGGTGTTGTAGGCCACGGTCTGCCCGATGGCGTGCTCGATGTCGGCCTGGTCGGCGCTGTGGCCCGCGTGGTTGAGCAGGTGGCGGTGTGCCTTGTAGGCCATCTTTGTGAACGGCTGGTGGTAGCAGAACGCGGCGAACTCGTCGAGTGTGCGCCCGCCCTGCTCGCCGTAGTCCTTCCAGCTGCCTGCGACCGCCTGCAGGTACGCTTCGACGGATTCCTGCCCGTCGACGAGGGCGGTGGTGCGGTAGTTCGGCCGCCAGAAGTCCATCACGTCGGCGGTGAACAGGCCCGAGGCGTTCTCGATGCAGACCAGGGCGGGGTCGGCGCTGACCAGCATCGCCACCGCGGCGGCACCCTGGGTCGCCTCGCCGGGGCTGTCCAGTTCGTACTTGGAGACGTCGCTCGCGATCACCAGGACCTGCTGGTCGGGGTCGCGTCGTACGAGTCCGATGGCGAATTGCAGGGCGGCCGTGGCTCCGTAGCAGGCCTGCTTCAGTTCGACGACGCGGCAGGCCGATTGCAGGCCGAGCAGTGAATGCACGTAGATGCCGGCGGACTTCGCCTGGTCGATCGAGGATTCCGTCGCGAAGACCACCGTCCGGATCCGTTCGGAACCGTGCCGGGCGATGATCGGGGCCGCGGCGGCGGCCCCCAGGGTCACGATGTCCTCGTCCGCGGCGCACACGCTCATCGACCGCTGGCCGATGCCTATGTGGTACTTGCCGATCTCCGTGCCGTTGTACTCGGCGAGTGCCGCGTGCGACAGGACGTACTCGGTCGTCGCGAAGGACAGATCGTGGATTCCGAAGGAAGCGGCGTTGGACATGTTCAGGCACCGACCTTTGCCGTCTTGTTGTCGCGCTCCAGTTCGACGTGTGCACGCATGAGTTCACCCGGGTTGGTCTGCGCCGCGAGCAGCGAGAGCTCGCCGCAGAGGACCGTCGCCGCCGCGATGACGGCGAGCCGGCGCGCGTTCTCGCCGGGGGCGCGGTCCACGCGGCAGCCGAGGCGGGTCAGGTTCGTCTCCACGAACTCCAGGCCCTTGCCGTTGCCCACGGTGCCGACGATCAGGTTGGGCAGATTGCAGGAGAAGTAGAGGTCGCCGTCGCGGTCCTCGGCCAGGGTGACGCCCTGGGAGCCCTCGACGATGTTGGCCGCGTCCTGGCCGGTGGCCAGGTAGAAGCCGAGCAGCATGTTGGCGTAGTGGGCGTTGGCCGAGCGGATGCCGCCGGCCAGCAGGGTCCCGAGCAGGTTCTTGCGGATGTTCAGCTGGACGATCCTGGCGGCAGTGGTGTGCAGGACGCCTTCCACCACGTCGCGCGGGACGAGCAGTTCCGTGACCACGTTCTTCCCGCGGCCGAGGATGCCGTTGATCGCGGTCGCCTTCTTGTCCGTGCAGTAGTTCCCGGAGATCGATCCGTAGGAGATTCCCGGAATGGTCCGCAGCAGGTGCGTCAGCAGATTGTCGGAGGCGAGCGTGGCCATGTTGTGGCCGGAGGCGTCGCCGGTGCTGAACTCGAACCGGATGAACAGCAGGTTGCCCGCGATCTCGTGCCGGACGGTGAGCAGCTCGGCGAACCGGCTACAGCTGCGGACCACGGCGCGCAGTTCCTCGATCTGCGCCTCGATGGCGCGGGCGGCCGTGTACGCGGTCTGGGCGTCGGTCGCCTCGACGAGCACCGAGCGGGTCATGCGCTCGTCAACGAGGGTGGCGACGATGCCCTGCTCGGTGAGCATGGACACCTTCGCGCCGCGGCCCACGGAGGGCCACAGCGGTGTCTCGTAGGTGGCGAGGGGAACGTGGGTCTCGGTGTTGGCGACGTTCCCGGAGACTCGAAGGGGTCCGACCCACTTCATGGGGACCCTGGCAATGGCGTGTGTGTCGGTCACTGTGCTTTTCCTGTCGCGTTGTGAAGGGTGTCGGCCGATCGGGAACGCCGGGCGAGTCGCCCCGTGTCGATGCCCCGGTCGGCGCAGAAGGAACGGAGGGTGCCGTGGATGATCAGGTCGTTGCTCGCGAGGTCGGCGGGAGTGCGCGCGCCGAGCATGGTCTGGAGGGCCGCGAGCTGGTCCAGCCAGTTCGTGAGCTGCTCGATCAGCGCCTCGGGACCGCCGTCGAGCAGGGTGCGCAGGAACACTCCGGAGGCCCCGACGCCGGAGGCGCCCAGGGCCAGGGCGCGGGCGACGTCGAGGGGATGGCGGACGCCGCCGGAGGCGAGCACGGGAAGACCGGCGCTCTGAGCGTCCAGGAGACAGGCGGCGGTGGACTGGCCCCAGTCGTGGAGGAACGCGTAGTCGCCGAGCGGTCGCCGGCCGTTCTCGATCCGGGCGAAGTCGGTGCCGCCCCGGCCGCCGACGTCCGCCGCGCGGACCCCCAGTTGTCGCAGCAGCAGGACGGTTTCCCGGCTCAGGCCGTTGCCGACCTCCTTGACGATCACGGGTACGTCAACGGCCGCCGCGATCTTCTCGATCTGCGGGACCCAGGACCCGAAGGACCGGTCGCCTTCCGGCATGGCCGTTTCCTGCGCCGTGTTGACGTGGATCTGCAGGGCGTCGGCCTCCAGCAGATCGAGGGCACGCCGGGTGTCGTCGACCGATGCCGTCGCGTTGACATTTGCTATGACAAAACCGTGGGGGTTCTCCTGGCGCAGGACGCGGAAGGTGTCGGCGCACGTCGGGTCCTTCAAGTAGGCGTGCACCGAGCCCGACGCGATGGGTACCCCGGTCTCGCGGGCCGCTATCGCCAGACCCCGGTTGATGACGCCGGTCTTGGCGGTCCCGCCGGTCATCGCGTTGATGTAGAGCGGCACCTGCCAGGAGATCCCGGCGAAGGTCGTGTCCAGGGACACCTGCGGCCGGTCGATGCCGGCCAGGGCGTGGTGGACGAAGGACACCTCGTCGAACTGGTTGATCCCGCTGCGGGTGTCCTGCTGCTCGATGGCGAGCCGGACGTGGTCGTCCTTGCGCTGAGCGCTCATTTCTCGGTCCCTTCCGGGGCGGGCCGGACGGGCAGGGGCAGCACCCCGGCCGCGGCCCACCGCTGCCGTACATGTGAGATGTCGTGCATGGCCTCGGCATCGAGCAGCGCGATGCCGCAGTCGCCGCCGCCCGCGCCCGACGGCTTGGCGGCACCGCCGACGGTTTCGGCGACCGTGCACAGGGCCGTCAGCTCGGGTGTGAAGATGCCGAGCCCGACTTCGTCGTCGAGGCGGGCCAACTCCCGCCGGGCACGGCGGATCTGGTACAGCAGGCTTTGGTCGTCGCCGGCCTCGAGAGCGGTGATCGAGGCGCGTACGAAGTCGGTGGAGGTCTCCACGAACGCGCGGTGCGACGCGGTGCCGCGCCAGATCCGGCGGTGCAGACCGGACACGAGCGAGGCGGTGGAGGCCGGGTTGCCGGTCCAGCCGACTTCGAGGGCGAGGCCGCGCGGGGCCGGAAGCCTCCGGACCGAGTGGCCCGGCCAGGGCGTGCGCAACGCCTCCTCGACGCCGTGCCGGCGGGTGAGGTCGAGCACGAAGGCCCGGTCGGGTGCCTGGTACGCGATCCAGCCGCCCCAGGTACTGGCGGCGAGGTCACCGCCGGAGCCCACGGGGTCGATCCCGACCGAGGAGATCACGGCCAGGCGGTACCGGGCGTCGGGTGAGAGGTCCAGTCCGCACAGGGACGTGATGGCGTCGATCGTGGCCACGGTCACCGCGCCGCTCGACCCCAGGCCGTACTTGCGGCCGTTGTCATGCAGCCGGCTGCCGATCGAGAGGTCCAGCCCGGGCATGGGCAGGCCGCGTTCGGCCAGCAGTCGTCCCACGGTCTCGACCGCTGCCACCACGTGCGTCAGTGCGCCCCGCGCGCCGTGTCCGTCGGCTTCCCCGTTCTCCGTGCCGGGAGCGTGGAGCCGGCCGTCGAGCCATCGCCAGTTCACCGCCCGGGGGACGAGATCGGAGGAGATCACGATGTCGGCCGTTTCGGAGAGGGTCACCGTGGCGGTGATCTCCCGGTCCACGGCCACCACGATGGCCGGGGTACCGGGCTCCACCACCGCGTACTCGCCCGTGACGAACAGCTTGCCGGGCGCACTGCGGACGACCGTTCGCCCGGAGGTCATCGTCCGCCCGCGTCCACCAGGCGGGCGCCCTGTCCGGGCCCGGCGATGTGCACGGTGCCGCCCGCGGCAGCGTCGCGCACGGCCTCGCCGACCCGGTCGGCGTCCGTACGACGGCAGAGCACCTTGACGTTCGGTCCGGCGTCCATGGTCGCGTAGGCCGGTATGCCGTCGCGCCGCAGCCCCAGCACGCTGTCGAGGACGGTGAGCGAGGCGGGCGCGAGGTAGCGCACCGCAGGGCGCGCGCCCAGCATGGTCGCGTGCATGCCGAGAGAGTTGCGCTCAGCGATCTCACCCACCGCGTCGAGGTCGCCGCGCAGGAGCGCCGCCCTCATCTCGGTCAAGTCGTCCCGGCTCGACGCGGCCCAAGGCTCGAACAGGGGCGAGGTCTCGACGGTGCGGCGCATCGCCGCGCGGCTGGACACCTCCTTGGGGCCAGCGTTGACCACCGCGATGACCAGTGCGGGGTCGAGGTCGCCCGTCCGTACCGGCTCGGCGTAGGAGCTGAGGTCGGCCTCCGCGGGCGGCGCCGTGGGGTTGCCGGCGTTCCAGACGGCGAAGCCGCCGAAGATCGACCGCGAGGCCGAGCCGGAACCGCGGCGGGCCAGGCGGGAGAGACCGGTGCCGTCGAGGTCCAGTCCGTACGCGGCGGCGGCGGCGACGGCGAGCGCGGCGAAGCCGCTGGCGGAGGACGCCAGGCCCGCCCCGGTGGGTACGGTGTTGCGGGTGTCGACGACGGCCCGGTGCGTGAGCCCGGCCCGCCGTCGCACCAGGTCGAGGAACCCGGCGATGCGCCGCCGCTCCTCGCCCGCCGCGGGTACGCCGTTGAAGGTCACTTCGTCGCCCGAAGCCTCGGCGTCGAGGTGGACCCGGGTGGTCGTGGGGAAGATGTCAAGAGTCATCGACAGACTGCTGGTCCACGGCAGGAAGAGGCGCTCGTCGCGCTTCCCCCAGTACTTGATCAGCGCGATGTTCGGGTGCGCGACGGCGGTGGCCCCGTTCGCGCCCTGCCGGTCCTGCGGGCGGCGCACGGTGATCTGTTGCTCAGACATGCGTGACGAGCCTCCTCAGTGGGACGATCCACGTCTGCACGGCCCCCGCTTCGTGCAGCCGCCGGGTGACCTCTCTCGCCTGCTCGGGCTGGGTCAGAGCGAGGACGCAGCCGCCCAGTCCACCCCCGGTGATCTTGGCGCCGAGGCTTCCTGCGGCGAGCGCGGCACTCACCATCCCTTCGATCCGGTCAGTGCTCAGCCCGGCCTCGCGGAGCATTCCGTGGTACTCCGTCAGCAGGAAGCCGAGCTCCTCCGGCCGACCGGCGGCGAGGGTGGTCACGGCTTCGCTGGTCAGTTCCGACGCCCGGCGGACGAACCGCTCCTGTGCTCCGGCGTGGAGTCGGAACCTCTCCCGCAGCTTGTCGACCGCTTCCTTGGTGCTGCCGACGGTGCCGCTGTCCGCGATGACAAACAGCGCGTCGCAGCCCACCAGCAGCGTGCGGGCCTCGCCCGCGTGGAACAGCAACGGCGCGCTCGCGCCGACGGTGATGGCGTCGACGCCGCTGGCCTTGCCATGCACCACGTTCTCGGCGGTCTGCACCAGGTCGAACACCGTCCGCTGCGAGACCTCGCGGCCGCAGAGGTCGGCCAGGGCGAGGACGACGGCACGGGCGCAGGCCGCGCTGGAGCCGAGCCCCCTGCCGAGCGGGATCGAACCGTCGATGATCACATCGAGATGCCGGCCGTCGTCGATGCCCGTGGATGCCCTGAAGTCGGTGGTCAGCCGACGCAGCCCCTCGGATGCCTGCGTTCCGACCTCCTTCCAGGCGGATCCGGTCATCGTGAAGGACACACCTGCCGGTTCTTCACCGCGGGTGGAGAACCCGACGCTGGCGGTGATCGACAGCTGCGGAACGGGCAGGGCGAGCGCCGGGGCTCCGTAGACGACCGCGTGCTCCCCCAGCAAAATGGCCTTGGCATGGGCGTGGCCGGTGCCGACCGAGCGAGCACGGCGGCTGTCCGCTGTCCCTGCCGCCGAGGCCGGTGGAGTCGACGTGCTCAGCTCCCCTTGTCGAAATTCCATTGAGATCGCGTCATCCAGATTTCTAGGAAGGAATGAAGTAAGCCCGTTCGACCGCGCGCCGCGTCATGCCCGGGCCACCCCCGGACCACCGTGGCCGGCGGTCGCGGCCGCCGGCGCGAGCGATGTCATCGCGCAGGGCGGGCCAGGGCGTCGAGCCGCACCCGACGGTGCGTGCTCGCGGAACCGCGTCCCTGGCGGGTGCCGGGCCGGTTCTCCCCCGGTCGCCCCCGGCAGCGGGTTCCGGACAGGGTGGGCTCGCGAGGCGAGCGACGCGTGTGGCGGCGCCGGGACGGTGGCGACCCGCGCCGACGTGGTGCTCAGGTGGTCCGGAGTGTCGTGGTGGTGACGAAGATTTCGAGGGTCTTCCTGACCTCGTCCGGGAACGGGGTCTCGTCCAGGACCCGCCGGGCACGCTGCACACGATCGGTGATCATCTGCTCTACCTTGTCGGCGGCGCCCGTGGCCCGCAGGATCCCGCGAACCGTCTCGGCACCTGCCTCGTCCAGGTCCGGGTCGCCGACCAGGGACCTCAGCACCCGCGCCTGCTCGGCGCCGGCGACGTGGAGGGCGTGTGCCATCAGAGCGGTCGCCTTGCCCTCCCGCAGGTCGTCCAGGACCGACTTGCCGGTCTTGGACGGGTCGCCGAAGACGCCGAGGAGGTCGTCGCGCAATTGGAAGGCCTCGCCGATCGGAAGGGCGTAGGCGGTGAAGACGTCCAGCAGGGCCTGGTCCGCTCCGGCAAGGACCGCGCCGATGTGCAGCGGCCGCTCCACGGTGTACTTCGCCGTCTTGTAGCGGATCACGGCCAGCGACCGTTCGACGTCCTCGTTGGGCTTCCCGGTGGCCAGCAGGTCCAGGTACTGACCGATCATCACCTCGGTGCGCATGGCGTCCAGCAGCGGTCGGACGGCGACCAGTCGCTCGTGGTCGATGCCGCTGGAGTACAGCAGCTCGTCCGACCACACCATGACCAGGTCGCCGAGCAGGATCGCGCTATTGGTGCCGAACCGCTCGGCGGTCGTGGCGTCCGCACCCGTCTCCAGCGTCCGGT
The DNA here is from genome assembly GCF_043201735.1 of Kitasatospora sp. NPDC048286. Lineage (NCBI taxonomy): Bacteria > Bacillati > Actinomycetota > Actinomycetes > Kitasatosporales > Streptomycetaceae > Kitasatospora > Kitasatospora sp. NPDC048286. Next base: position 549,920 of record NZ_JBICZE010000003.1, on the reverse strand, counting down.
GGAGGGTCGGACGGCCACGCCGGGTGTCGGAGGCGTCCATCACGTCGTCGTGGATGAGGGTGAAGGCGTGGAAGAGTTCGAGCGAGGCCGCCGCGCCGATGACGGGCCCCGTGTCGCCGTATCCGCCCGCCGCGTGCCAGCCCACCATGCACAAGAGCGGCCGGATGCGCTTGCCGCCGGCGGTCAGGAAGCCACGCAGGTGCTCGATGAGCGAGACCAGGTGGGGTTGCCTGTCGCAGTTGGCGTCGAGGAAGGCGTTCAATCGCTCGTCTATCAGGCCGCGCAGATGAACCGAGTCCAGGGCGTCGGCTCCCGGCTCGCGAAGGCTGGTGGTCGGGTTCATGTCGTTACTCCTGTTCGTCAAGACCATGTGGCCGCGTCCGCGAGGACGTGGCATGGGAGGGAAAGCGCCGAGAGGCATCACTTTCCGGCCGGGCGAAGGAGGGTCCCGGCAGTCGCCGGGCCGCACCGCAGGTGCGGGTCGCCGAGGGAGGGGCGAGCGGTGGGTGTTCGGGCCGCGCCGGATGGCATGCCCTCCGTACATGCGGGTTCACATGGTGGAGGGCATGCCGGGCAGGGGTGGGCCCGGTGCGGCACCCGCCGGGCCCCTGTCGGTCGAACGGAACGGGTTCAGCTCGCGGCGGACTGCGGCTCGCGTGCCAGCTGCCGACGGGTCGGCACCACCGTGAGCTGGTCGGGACGCAGGCTCATCCGCACGAGGGCGCGCGTGGGGCGGGTGCCCGGGGCGCGGTCCAGCTTCCAGTACTGGGCCACGGTGGCCACGATGACCTGGGCCTCGGTGAGGGCGAACGCGTCACCGATGCACTTGCGGTTCCCGGCGCCGAAGGGCAGGTAGGCGCCCTTGCGCGGAGTGGTCGACATGGTGAGCCACCGGTCCGGCTCGAAGCTGTCGGGGGCGTCGAAGTAGCGGGCGTCCCGGTTCAGCAGGAAGGGGCTGTACGACAGCTCGGTGCCGGCCGGCACGGGCAGCCCGCCGAGCGTGGTGTCGACAGCGGCACGACGGCTGAGCAGCCAGGCCGGCGGGTAGAGGCGCAGACCCTCGGCGACGACGTTGCGGGTGTACGGCAGCTTCTTCAGGTCCTCGGCCGTCACCGGGCGGCCGGCCAGCACCTCGTCGAGCTCCGCGTGCAACTTGGCGGCGACCTGCGGGTTCTCGTGCAGCAGGTGGAAGATCCACGACATCAGGACGGCGGTGGTCTCCGCGCCTCCGAGGAGCAGGGTGATGGACTGGTCGTGCAGCTCCTGGTCGGTGAAGCGGTGCCCCTCCTCGTCGACCTCCGTCATCATCGTGCGCAACAGACCGCCGCCGTCGCCCGAGCGGCGGTAGCGGTCGATGGTCTCGTTCACCACCTGGTGCAGCTGCGCCTCCGCCCGCTTGTAGCGCTGGTTGCCGGGAGTGGGCAGGAAGGACAGCGCCGGCAGCGGGTTGAGCATGCGGAAGAACATGCCGTCGATCACGGTGTTCAGGGCCGTCGGGAGACCGTGGTGACCGCCCCGGCGCACCTCGCCCTCACCGGGCTCGGAGAAGAGGCAGCTCAGCGCCACGTCGGCGCTGAGGTTGCCCATCTGCATCAGGAGGTCGACGTTCTTGCCTTCCGGCCATTCATGAGCCGACACGGCTGCCTGCTTCTGCATGATGCCGACGTACTCGGCGATGCGCGCAGGGTGGAAGGACGGCTGGATCAGGCGTCGCTGCTTGCGATGGACGAGGCCGTCGACCGTGACCAGCCCGTCTCCGAGGACCGTGCGCACGCGGTCCATCACGGGACCGCCCTTGACGAAGTCCTTGACCTTGTCGGTCAGCATCTCGTGGACCAGATCAGGGTGGCACGCGATGTACATGGGGGTCAGCCCCACCATGATCTTCACGAGATCGCCCTGCTCGGGCAGTGATCGGAGGAAGGTGAGCGGGTCGCTGCGCAGCTGATTCGCGTGCCCGAGCACGGGCAGGGCATTCGGTGCGCTGCCCTTCGTGTAACTGCGGGTTTCCTGGCCTGTCACGGAACAAACCTCCATGCGGTTAGTGGCGAACTTGTGGACCTGTCGGACTTTGCGTCGCCGCTGTCACTTCTCCAACTGGTCCCACCACCAGGCGATCTGTGGAATCGGCAGGGGCGCAGGGTTGGCGTCAGCCGGCTCGTCGGCCCAGACCAGGCCGTAGCCACCGAAGTCCTGTTCTTCGCCGGTCTCCGGGTCGACAGGCGCGCAGTAACGGGTGGTGAAGTCCGCCCAGATGATGTGCCCGCGAATCCAGTAGCCGATCTCGTGGACGTATCGCCTCAGTTCCGGGCGGGCGGTCGCGGAGACCTGGTCACGCAGATTCAGATAAAGGGACATGATTCGGTCGCGCAGCGCGCGGACCTCGGCGACCGCTTCCTCGGGCGTGCATTGCCGGTCGCGCACCATGATGCTGATGGCGTTCTGGTCGAACAAGCCCTGGAGATTCTCCCGGTGAATGGAGATCAGGTCGTTGTCGAGACCGACGATGACGGATACGGCTTCGGAGGCGGCGCGCACCCGGGGATCGAGGCGTTCGGCTGCGGTCAGTTCGTAGCCGCCGCCGATCGGAGTGAGTGCGGTCAGCCAGGGGCCGGCCACATCGTTGCCACGCATGATCAGGTAGTCGCCCAGTTCGGGGAGTTCACCGAGGCTCTGGTTCGCACATTTCCACAGCACGCCGTCGAAGTAGCTGCAGAAACCCTGGCGCAGGTGCTCGAGCTGGCCCGGGGTCGACACGGTGGAGATGTGGTTCCAGAAGTCCTGGAAAGAGGAGAGGTACGCGTCTCCGGGCGGCACGACGGACTTGGGCGAGGCGAGGATGTGCTTGAGACGGCTGACGTGGACCGTCAGCGGTGCGGGCTGGTCCAGCCCCGGGATCACGTCGAGGTCGTCGTCCCAGGCGCCGCCCCAGTACATGACATAGGTGATGATCTCGGCGCACCGGTCGAGGACGTACGGCATGCAGTGTGCGGTGTACGAACCCGCATTCATGCGCGGCAGCCAGTCACCCTCCTTGCGGAACCCTTGCCGGAACATCCAGGCGACGGCGCCGGCATCTATTTCCTCCGGCTTGTCGTACACGGCGTCGGGCAAAGGGCAGAAAAATGGCGGAACGCCAAGTGTGCGGCGCACGGTTGTCATGCCAAAAATCCCTTCGGGCAGGACTGGGCGGCAGGAATGTCACAGTAATTCTGGAGTGGCCCTCGGAATCAACCCGGAGCATTGGACGGCCTTGGGCGGGAGACCTTCATGGTCTTCTCCTTCTTTCGGACCGAACATGTTGAGGGAAAGCGGCGCAGGGCCACCGCTCAGGCGAGGATGTTCATCTGCGAGGACATCAGCCGGTACTGGCCGGAGGCGTAGTCGTAGGAGATGTAGGCCGTCCAGTAGTCGCCGCTGACCGCCGGAACGCTGGTCAGGTACGAGGTGCCGTGGTTGTAGGCCCACTGCCAGGTCTCGTAGCTGTCGATGCCGATGGCGTTCGGGTCCCGCTTGTAGAGGCCGATCCAGTCGTACTTGCCGACGTTGTTCGGCGGGGTCCAGTTGATCTGGATGTAGCCGCCGTTCTTCTCCGCCCAGGTCGTGGGCGAATCGGCGCCCAGGATCGAGCTCTGCGAGCTCTGGACACCGGTGGGAACCGCCGCCGAGGCGGTGGCCGTGCCCGCGAGGGCAGCGCGACGGCCGTCACCAGGGCCGCGACGGCCGCGGCGCGGACGCGAAGGGGAATACGGGACATGCGAGTCCTCCTGAGTCGTCTGCCGGCGGCCCCGCCCGGAAGCCGCCGAGCCCGTGACCGGACCTGACATACAGTCGGGGAGACTGGTAGACGAGCGATCAACGACCTCGTCGGCGCACAGTCAACGCCCTGGTCAACACGGCCGCGGCACCCCGGGTCGCGCCTGGGCCCGGCGTCCCGGCAGACAATCGATGGACAGCGGGCCGGCAACAAGGCGCGGCCGTCAGCGTCGGTGGCGGGGAGCCCGCTCGGTGACCCGCTCCACCAGCACGGCCCGACGGACGCGGCGGGGCGGCATCGGTGTGAATCCGCGGCACGAAGAGCCCGCCAGCCGGGCACGAAGGGGCAGGGCTGCTCATGCTGGTGGGCATGTCTCATCACCTCAGCGGCCCCAACCTCCGCTCCCCCTGGACGACGCCCGCCTCGACATGACGGACCTGTTCGCCTTCACCGTGCCTGGCGACCGGACCGTGCTGATCCTGAACGTCAACCCGGTCGCCCCCACCGGCGGCCAAGCGTTCCACCCGGACGCCGTCTACCGCGTCAACGTCGACACCGACGGCGACCACCGCTCCGACGTGGCGTACAGTTTCGTCTTCTCCCCGCCTGAGGACGGCCGGCAGGGCGTCACCGTCCTGCGGGCCACGGACGAGCAGGCCCGCTCCCACGAGGCCCTCGGCCAGGAGCTCTTCATCGACGTGCCGGTGAACTTCGGCGCCGAGACCACCGCGGCGCACTCCGGGCCGTACACGTTCTACGCCGGGTTCCGCAGCGACCCGTTCTTCGCCGACCTCGACGGCATCGTCGCCAAGTTCCAGTGGACCGGCGTGGACTGGGGCGCCGACAAGAACGTCTTCGCCATCGTCCTGGAAGTGCCGAACGCCGAACTCGGCACACACCCCGAGATCGGCTGACCCATCTGGGGCCGGGTCAGCCTGCGCCAGAACGGGCAGCTGACGTCCGTGGACCGCGGCGCCCACCCCTCCCTGACCGCGTACTTCAACGCGGAAGAGGTCAAGGACGCCTACAACGCCGGCGAGCCCGCCGACGACTGGGCCACCTACCGCGAACCCTGGTCCGCCGTCCTCCAGCACTTCGGGGACTACGACCCGCAGGCCGCCGAACAGGCCCTACGCACCGTCCTGCCGGGCTTCGGGCCGAGGCGGCTTCGTGCCGTGCCGCCCCCGGAGCCCGGGGAGGACTGCGGGTGCCGTACTCGGCTTCCGCCATCAGTCGCTCAAGGGCGGCCCGACCAAGCAGCCCCCGGGGCGGCGACCGGCCCCCGAGGGGCGCGGCACGGCCCCGGGGGCTGCTTGCGATTCAAGGATGGAGGGACTTCGTGGAGCAGGTGTCACATGGCGACGGCCTTCACCGCGTCGGGGGACTTCTCCCGAACACCGGGACGGTACAGCGCGAAGGTCACGACGAGCCCGACGGCTGCGAGGCCGGCCGCCCACCAGTACGCGGTGGAGTAGCCGTGCAACGCCGCCCCGGCGATCACCTCGGGCGTGGCCTGCCGGCTGCTGAGATAGCTGCCCGCGGCGGTCGCCGCGAGCGTGTTGAGAACGGCGATCCCCAACGAACCACCGATCTGCTGCGAGGTGTTGACCGCCGCGGAGGCCACCCCGGCGTCATCCTCGTGAACCCGGTAGGTGGCCAGGTCGATCGCCGGCGCGTAGACCAGGCCGAGACCGAGGCCCAGGACGAGCAGCGGCGGCAGAATGCCTCCCGTGTAGGTGCTGTCCAGATCCAGGCGGGTGAACCAGACCATGCCCACGCCCAGCAGCGCCATCCCGAGGGGAATCACGATCTTCGGCCCCACCCGGGGCATCAGGACCCCCACGGCCAGGGCGGAGGCAACGACCAGTGCGGCGGGGATGGGCAGGAAGGCGAGCCCCGCCTCGACCGGGGTGTACTTGAGCGTCTGCTGCATGTAGTAGGCGAGGAACAACGCGACCGCGTACATGCCTCCGGTGGCGACCAGAATGGCGATCTGGGAGGCGCCTCGATCCCTGTCGAGGAGGATGCGCAGGGGCAGCAGCGGCCCGGCCGTCGTCGACTGCCAGTACGCGAAGAGGGCGATCAGGGCGAGGCCTCCGACCAGCAGACCCCAGCTGGCGGGAGAACTCCACCCGCGCGACTCGGCGTTGGAGAACCCGTAGACCAGGCCGAAGAGCCCCAGGGTGACGAGTACCGCACCGGGGACGTCGAGCTTGGGGCGCTGCTCCGCCCGCGACTGACGCTCGATCAGCAGCAGACCGCCCAGGAGCGCCACCGCCGCGAACGCCAGGTTGATGTAGAGGGTCCAACGCCAGTTGAGGTACTCGGTCAGCAGGCCGCCGAGCAGGTTGCCGAGCGCGCCGCCGGCGCCCGCGATGGCACCGAAGATCGCGAAGGCCCGGCCCCGCTCCTTGACGTCGGTGAAGATGGTCGTCAGCAGGGAGAGGGCCGCCGGGGCCAGCAGGGCACCCGAGATGCCCTGGATCGCCCTGGCCAGCACCAGGAGTTCGAAGCTGCCGGCGGCTCCGCCGAGCGCCGAGGCGGCGGCGAATCCGATGACACCCGCGAGAAAGGCCTGCTTGCGGCCGAAGAGATCGGCGACACGCCCGCCGATCAGCAGCAAGCTGCCGAAGGTGAGTGCGTAGGCGGTGACGACCCACTGCCTGTCGTTGTCGGAGAAGCCCAGGTCGGCCTGGGCGGACGGCAGCGCGATGTTCACGATGGTGGCGTCCAGCATGATCATCAACTGGGCCAGGCCGATCACGGCCAGCGCCCACCACCGCAGCGAGGACCGCGGGGACGGGGGTCCTGATTCGGGCGGGATGCTGGTGAGCTCAGTGGTGGATGCCGACATGGCGGTGCCACTCCGTTCGAAATAGATTGACTAACTGGATGGTTAATATTCCGAGGCAAGGCTGCCCGAGATCCGACGGACCGTCAACACAACTTCGGGCAAAGAGCGATGGCCGGATGCGACGGAGGTCCGCGAGGGTCACTCCGCGAGTCGAATCCGGATGCCCACCGCGCGGTACCCGGACCCCTTCAGTCGGCCGCCCAGCAAGCCGACCCGCGCGACGAGGCCGTACTTGCGCTTCATCAGGTCGAGGTAGTGGACGGTGTCCCGGTCGGCGGGCAACTCGGCGACACCGGGCACGGATTCCCCCTTCGGGACTCCCCGCCAGTTGCAGGGAGCGACGGTCACCCGGCCGCTGTTGCGGATCCGTTTGACCTTGCCGGCGTCGGCCGCGCTCCACACGGCCAGGCAGTCCCCGTCCCCCATCACCCACACCGGAGTGGGCACGGCCCGCCCATCCCGGCGGAACGTCGTGAGAAGTACGTACCTGGATGCCGCCAGTCGTTCAACCGAACTGCCCGGCAAGGATGCTGAGGCGGATGGTGAGGTGGTCACCGCGATAGCATAACTGGTTAGTTAATTCACTGTCGCCGCGAACCGACGTGGCGCCCGTCCCCGAGATGAGGAGTGCTGCGTGCTGAACTTCGCCTTGGCCGTGCTCGCCGGATTCGCCCTGGGCACCCCGGCCGTACCCTTCGGCCTCTCGATCCCCCTCCCCCCGCCCGTCGCGCTCGTCGCCGTACTCCTCGGCGCGGCCGGATGCCTGCTGTCCGCCGTCTTCGCGGCCGGGTGGCTGCGTACCCGCTGGCTGCTCTGGCGCTCGAAGCGGCGGCCCGTCACCGCCGGGCCGCCGCCCGAGAACCGCCGCAACCGCCGGAACCGCCTTGACGGCCCCACCGGCCGACGGGCCCGGCGCCTGGTGAACCGGTACGGCGTGATCGGCTTCGGCATCATCGGGCCTGCGCTCTTCGGCACCTGGGGATCGGCCATGCTTGGCACGGCGCTGGGCCTGCCCCGGTGGCGGCTGATCGGCTGGCTGATGGCCGGTGTCACCCTGTGGTGCACCGTCATGCTGCTCGCCTCCGAGGCAGTGATCGACGCCTTCGGACTGCGGTGACGACACACGCTGCGTACCGGTCCCTGATCGCGAGGAGCACGTCGCCGCGGTCCCCCGGCCTGCCTCGTCGTGGGTCTGCGCATCGCGCCGACCGTCGGCCCGGTCATCGCCGGGCGGTGGCAACTCACCGTACCGGCGAGGCACTTCTCCCCCTCACCGGTTCACCCGGAGCAAGACCACCGACGGGACTCCCGAACGAATCGCCTCATGTCTCAAACGAATCCACCGTGGTTCCAGCGGCGAACGCGCTCACCTGGCGAGGGCAACGGGTCCTACGCCCCGGCAAGATCCAGTAGGCGCTGTTAGCATGACTCCCATGTCCCGAGCCGAGGCCACGAAGGCGCGCATCCTCCACGCAGCGACCCAGGAGTTCGCGGCGTACGGGATCGCGGGAGCCCGCGTCGACCGGATCGCCAAGGTCGCCTCGGCGAACAAGAACCTCATCTACGTCTACTTCTGCAACAAGGACGGGCTCTTCGACGCCGTCTTCGACGCACACCTCGGGCGCGGCCTCGACATGGTGCCCTTCACACCTGACGACCTGCCGGGCTACGCCGGGCGGCTGTTCGACTTCTACCAGAAGCACCCCGAGGTGCTCCGCCTGGCGACCTGGCACCGGCTGGAACGCGGCACTGCCGTGGAACGGGACCCTGCCGTCGCCAAGCAGACCCACGACGACAAGCTCGCCTCCTTGGAAGCGGTTCGGAAGGGCGGAGTGGGCACACCGGGCTTCACCCCGGCCACACTTCTCACCCTCGTCCTGGCCATCGCCTCGGCCTGGAGCCCGACGAATGCCGCGAGCATGCCGGCGACGACTGTCCTGACGTCGGACCCGGAGGACTGCCGGAACGCGATCATGGAGGCCGTGCGGCGCCTCCTGTGAGGGGCGGCGTGCATCACTCGCCTCCGCCACGTACCGCGGTGACCGCACACGTTCGCCGGGTTGCCGGGTCACGCGGCGGGGATGGGTCGGGATGCGCGCACCTGACCCGCTACGTTGCCGTGCTGGCGTCAGGGCGGTGCGTTCACGGGCGCCGCAGCGCCGGGTGGTCCCGATGTCGGCCCACGACGATCACGCCGGCTACGCGACCTCCGACCCCGTGATGTATCCGGAGAGCCAGGGTTCGATCCTCCGCAGCATCCTGAAGAAGGACTACCTCGTCATCGGCGCCTCCTTCGACCAGGGTTCCTTCCTCTCCAAGGACAAGAACGATGGCTCGGTCGCCGATACCCCCTGGAAGAAGTGGACCGTCGGCCCGGCCGCTCCCGACACCAACGAGTACACGCTCGACCAGATCCGGTTCCGCGACTACTACGTCGACCTGCGCAAGGCTCCGCCCGCCGCCAAGGAGTGGCTGAACGTCGCGCGCCCGACGTACAGCTTCGGTGCGATATACCCGGCCGACAAGGGTGACGACCTCGCCGTCGGCCAGGCCTACGACGTCCTGGTCCACCTCCACAGCGTCCGCGAGGCGGGCACGCTGTAGCACCACACCGATGGCCGGGTCGGGCCGCCCTGGACGCCCCGACCCGGCCGACGGTCAGATCATTTCCCCACCGCTCCAAAGGAGTTGACGTATGCACGGGCAGGCACGACAAGGACGGGGCGCCGACCGGCGGCGCAGCGGTCGCCGCCGGACGGCAGTGGCCGCGGCGGTGGCAGCCGTGGCGGCCGTCGGCGTCCTGACGGCGGGGGCGACGGCACCGCCCGGCGCGTTCGCCGCCGGTCGACCGGACGCCGTCCAGCAGGGCCTGAACACGCTGGTGCGCGACGGCATCGCACCCGCCGCGCTGGCGAGCGTCACCGACCACGACCGGCGTACCCGCAACTACACCGCGGGCGTCGCCGACCCGGCCACCGGTGCCGAGGTGCCGGTCGACGGGCAGGTGCGGATCGGCAGCAACACCCAGGTGTTCACCGCGGTGGTCATGCTGCAGCTCGTCGCCGAAGGAAAGGTCGGCCTCGACGAACCGGTCGACACCTACCTGCCGGGCCTGGTCCGCGGCGAGGGGATCGACGGCCGCCTGATCACCGTCCACCGACTCCTCCAACACACCAGCGGACTCCCCGAGTACATGCTCTCCCCTCGGATGGCCGACCTCGCCGCCATCCGGCACCACTACTTCGAACCCCGCGACGTCCTCGACCTGGCCCTGGCCCAGAAATCCGACCTCGCCCCCGGCACGAAATGGCAGTACAGCAACACGAATTACCTGCTGGCCGGGCTGATCGTCCAGCAGGTCACCGGCCGCCCCCTCGCCGAGGAGATCGACCGGCGCGTCATCCGGCGCATCGGGCTGCGCCACACCTACTTCCCCGCCCCCGGCGACCAGACCATCCGAGAACCCCACCCCAACGGCTACTACCGGGACGCCCCGGGCGCACCGCCGCGGGACTTCACCGAGCTGGACCCCTCCTGGGCCTGGGCGGCAGGCCAGCTGGTCTCCACCGACTCCGACCTCAACCACTTTTACACCGCCCTGCTGGGCGGACGCCTCCTTCCGACGGCCCAGCTCGCCCAGATGCGCACCACCGTCCCCGCCGACGACGCCGGCCCCGGCGTCCGCTACGGACTGGGCCTGTCGAGCATGCCCCTGCCCTGCGGAGGCGTCTTCTGGGGCCACAACGGCAACATCCCGGGCTACCGGACCCGGGCCGGCGTCACCGACGACGGCCACGCCGTCAGCGTCACCCTGACCCTCAAGTCGACCGGCGACGACTCGGCGCAGCTCGACGACGTCATGAACGCCGCCCTGTGCCGTTGAACCACACCTCCGGGTGGCCGCCGGAGACCCGACGACACGACGGCTGTTCGCGCCAGGTGCCGGCCGCAGACTTGGGTTCCGGGCTCGCCACAACACAATGACGTGGAGGACCGGGACGACAAGCCCGCCGAACAGCACCAGCAGCGCAGCCGCGGACGCTTCGCCCAGCTCGTCCGCGAAACCGCAGCCCACAACCACGACCACAACCACAACCGGCCTACCTGGCCGGAGGAGGAGCGCCTGCATCACCCAGAGGCCGCCAAGCACCAGGTGCCCGCCTCCGCCGGCTCGGAGCGGCTCCAGAAACTCCGTGACCAACATCCTGGCCTGGCAGTTGCGATCCTCGGCCGGTCAGGAGGGCAACCGCCATCGCGCTCGCCCACGCCCGGGGACTCCGGGACATGGCGTTGCGCGCCACGCTGGCCGACCAGCGGGAACCTGGGATCCGATCCAGAACGACGAAGCATTCCGAAGACCCAGACACACCCGAATCGGACACTCCACTTCGACGCGAAGCGCGTCTCGCGTGCACACTACGGGTTCCGAACCATGCCCACCGCCTTTCGGCCAACGACAGCAGGTTCCGGTCATCGGCAATCTGATCGGTATGGAGGACTCAAGCAGCGGTGTGCCGCCCCTAATGAGCGCACAGCCGGTACCTGACAGGCCGGCGCCACACACTGGAGGACCGTCTACGCGGATCAGCCACTCTGGCACAGTTCGGCGGCAGCGAGCTAGCCGAGTATCTGCCCAGCTACGCCGAGCTTCCAGTCCGTTCCAGCTCCGGCGCTCGTGCTTGGAGTTCGGCGGGTAGGTACCAGCCTTCGATGGTGGGGGTCATGTAGAGGCAGGCCTTGAGGCCGAGGAGGAGTTGGCGGCGATGTTCCTGATCGGCTTGGGTCCAGGCGTCGGCGAAGGTCTGGCCGGTCTCGACCTCAACCCAGGCCGAGGGGCGTTGTGGGAGGGCTGCGAGGCGGCGGCGTTCGTCGACCAGGGTTTCGAGGGCTTCGGAGTATTCGTCGTCGCCTCCGGGGTAGTCGAAAAGGTTGCGGCGCTTTTCCTCGCGCAAGTCCTTCATGGCCGCCGTGACGTGGTTGAGCTGCTCGGTGTGGTCCTCGCCGGGGATGAACCTGCGCACCGTCATCGCCAACCCGGCCAAGCGCTCCACCGGAGCCGTGATCGCCGCAGTGACGCGCTCGCCCTTGACGGACTGGCCCTTGCACGCTGGTTTGCCGGCCGTCTTCGCGCACCGGTAGTACTCGTAGATCTTGCCGTTCTTGGCCAGGTTCACCTGCCGATAGAACCGATCGCCGCAGCGGTCGCAGTGCGCAACGCCCAGCCAGGGCGAGGCGCCGTTCGAGCGTTCCTTGGTGATCGCACGCTCGTCCATCGCCGCCTGGACCGCGGCCCACTCCCCCTCCGTGAACAGAGGCTTGGCCATCCGGATCGGCAGGCCCTTCGCGTCCCGGGCGATCTTGCGCGCCTTCACGGAGCGGCCGGTCAGCTTCAGGCCCATCGTCGCCGGCGAGCGAAGGATCTTCCCCACGCTGGTCGGGTTCCAGTGGTTCGACGGCGCGGTCTTGCGCTTGCTCGAATACGACTCACCCTGGTTCTTGTACGCGTGCATCGACGGGGTGTCGAACCCGGCGCCTTCCAGGGCCATGGCGATCATCCACTGACTCTGCCCCTCCAGGAGCAGCTTGCCCATGTAGCGGACGGCCTCGGACGTCACCAGGTCCGGCTCGAGAGTTCGGCCGCCCCCGGGGCGGTCGACGATCCGGTAGCCGTACGGCGGCTGCCCGCCGGCCCAGCGGTCCGTCTTGCGCAGGTGCTTGTGCGCGGCCGTGACGCGGGCCTTGATCCGCTTGAGCTCCATCTCCGCGAAGATCGACGCTAGCATCAGGAAGACCTTCGCCAGCTCGTTCCCGAACGACGACTCCCGACCCTGCCGGTAGTCCAGGGTGATCCCGTCGTCGGTGAACACCAGGACCTTGTGGTTCTCCTCCGCCCAGTGCGCCACGTCCGCGCAGTCCTTCGCGGACCTGAATGCCCGGTCGACCTTCGCCCACACCATCGCGTCCCACTCGCCTTGGCGCTCGGTGAGCCACGGGCCCAGGTCCGGGCGCTTCCACGGCGTGACATCGGCGGAGACGTCCAGGTCCTCGAACGACCCGACGATCTCCCACTCCTTCGAGACCGCATGACGCGTCGCCGACTCCGCCTGCACCAGATGCGAGACCTTGCCCTCGTCCCCATGCGTATCCGACACACGCGAACCCACCACCGCCCGAACCGGCGCCAACACCGTCATGATGCCCATGGGTCTCCCCCTACCGCCCAGGCCAGCAGGCACCCTCGAACAGGCTGCACTCGAACGGGTGGACCTTTTTAGAAAAGGCGTCTATCCGCTGGAGGATTGACCTCTTGACGGCCAGTCAAAACCTCGCGGACACCTGCACCGAGGCGCACGTCGAGCGGGCGGCGTCCCACGCCGAGCGCTGGAGCGACCACTCACCAGTGACAGCCGCCTTCGACCTCGACCAACTCCTGTAGCGCTGAGCCGAGTTCGGGAAGCTGGCTTCAACTGCTTCGGTTCATCGCACGCCCTACCGGAGCAACGATTGGGGCTGCTACTGGCACTGCAACTGCACTATGCGGCGATCCGCCGCTCTGACTGACAGTCAGCTGATGTTCTGGAAACGCCTCGGTTTGTAAAAACCAAGGCCGTCTGGCGAGAGTCGCCGCGCGGCACAGGCGATGACTTGAGGCCCGGGGCGGTCGGCGGTGTGCCGTCCGCCCCGGGTGTCGCCCGTGGCCGTGGTGGCCGCGTCAGCCGGAGAGGTGGAAGGAGGCGATGCGGGTGTTCCAGTTTCCGGTGCCGTCGACCGCTTGGTACTGGTTGGTGTACCAGAACGTGCAGTCGTCCTCCGGGTCGATCGCCATGGAGGTGTAGTCACCCCAGCGGTTGCTCCCGGTCTGGGAGCCGGTGCCGGTCCACACGGTGGTCTCGCGGAACGTCATCGCGTTCAGCGGGTCGTCCGCCAGGCGTCCGGTGACGCTGATCGAGGGACGGGCCTGGGAGTTCGACGTCGAGTACCCCAGGGCGATGTCGCCGTTCCTGTCCTGGGCCGCGGACGCCATCCACCGGTACGTGGACCCCGGCGCGTAGGTGCTCTGCTGATGAACGACCGGCCGGCCGTGGTCCAGCCGCAGTTCGTACCATCGAACCCCCACACCGCCGGGCGCGTCGACCGCGTGGTTGACGACCAAGGACTCGTGGTCGCCGAAGTTGCGGTAGGCGAGCCGGTACATGGCGGAGTAGGAGAGCGAGTCCAGTTGCTGGGTGGTGCCGGCCTGGGGGACGCATCGGGTGGGATCGGTGCTCATGCAGGCCGGGGTGTAGGGGGCCACCGGCAGTTCCTCCGGGCCCGTGACGGCGGTGCGGGTCTGGTCCGCCCAGTCCACGTGGAACCGCCAGTACTGCAGGCTGTTGTAGGCGGGGTTGAGGGCGATCAGCAGGTTGGGCTCGCCCTGCGGGGGCGGGGTCGGGCCGTCGAGGTCCGAGGGGAGCGGGATGGTCGGGGTCGGGACGATGTAGCACTGCTGGTCGGCGTCGGCTCCGCGCAGCATCCTGCTCCGGTCCCAGGCGCAGGTCTCGGGGAACGCCCCGGCGGTGAAGGCCGCGTAGTAGGCGTCCGGCCAGACCGAGACCTTCGGGTGGTCGATGAAGTGCTGGTACCCGAAGGCGTACCGGTAGTACGCGCCGGTGGCGTCCTCGCTGCTGGAGACGGCCACGCACAGGAGGTTCGGGCCGCCTGCCTGGTCGAGCGCGAACTGGTTGAGGATCCAGCGGTGGGCCAGGGAGTCCCAGCGGACCACGGGGTCCCCGATGTCGGGGTTCGGAGCGGTCTCGCACGGTCCGCCGAACCCGCTGAACAGCGTCTGGGTGGTCAGCTGCCCCAGTTCCGTGGCACCGGTCTTGGAGTACACCGCGAGGTCGAAGTTGGTGATCTCCACGATCTGGCGGGAGCCCACCGAGGCGTTGGGGTCGGGAGGGACGCCCCCGGCCTCCCGGATGCCGTCGAAACTGACGTCCAACCGGATCCGGCCCCGGCTGCCGTCGTGTTCCTGCACCACCCCGTCCGAAGGAGCGGCCCTGGTGAGGGACGGGTGCTGCGCATCTGCGGGGGGCACGACGCCGGGGGCGGACCGGCGCTGTCCGTGTCCGTGCGCCAGGTCACGCAACGGTGGCGAGGTGTCATGGTGCAGCGCGGGTCCGGAGTCAGTGGACCGCGTGGCCGTCCCGTGGACGGTCGACTTGAGGCCGGCTCCGGCGGCGGGCGTGGCGAACCACGCCGGGGAGGCCACCAGAGCTGCTCCCAGTGAGGCGCCGGCGACGATCGAACGCAAGGCACGTGATACGTGCATCAATCCTCCGAGCGGGGTTGGTGAGCCAACCCCGCTCGGCCACTGGTGACGGCGTCGTCCGAGGCAACCCCCAGCCGCGTGCGGCCGTTGCGACCTCCCGGCGCCCCGGGCACGCCCGGCACGTTTCGAGGCCCCGGTGTGAGGGTGGGCACCGTGTGAGAGTGGGAACGAGGGCGGTCGACTCGTCTGACAGTGTGACAGGACCTAGTTATCCACCTTGTCCGCCCGACGCCGGGGTGATCGGTGTCGTGTCGGGTGCGGCTCAGCCGATTGGCGCTGCCTGACGGCCGTTCGAGCACGCACCGTGGCGTCCTGGGGCCCCGGTGGCTGCCTCTTTCCTCGCCTAGCGATCACCGCAGCAGAGGTCCCCGAAGGTGGCCGCCGTGCCGCTCGTCGAGACGGGCTGGATGACGTAGTCGTCGGCCGGCTGCGGCGGGCTGTACATGGGGAGCGAGGTGTCGTAGGTCGTCGTGAACGCCAGATCCAGGAAGTTGAGGCACCCGCCCTGGCGCGCGTAGACGTTCCAGTAGGCGATCGACGGACTGGCCGGGCCGGTCCAGGAAATCGTGGACGCCGTGGACGAGACCTCGATCGGATCCGGCTTCACGTCCTTCGACGCGTCGTAGAGGCGAAGCTGACCGAGCACGGTGTTCACCAGGCGCTCGGAGTCGGCGAAGCCCACCGAGATCCGCTCGATGGTCTTGCCGGCCGCGTCGAGACTGCCGCCGAACTCCTGCCACCCGTCACCCGAGCTCGTCGCCGGTACGGTCTGCGAGGTGCCGTCCTCGTAGGAGAAGCGCGCGTACGGGGCCGGCCCCTCCTTCGCCCGGGCAACGAACCTCAGCACCGGCCTGGCGTCGGCCGGGACCGCGATCTTGGTGGCGTAGAGCCCGAACTCGCCTCCGCCCGAGAAGGAGTTGGCGGCGGTCGTCCTGGTCGGGCTGGGCCCAGGCATCCGCGAAGGTCTGGCCGGTCTCGACTTCCACCCAGGTGGAGGAACGTTGTGGGAGGGCTGCGAGGCGGCGGCGTTCGTCAACGAGGACTTCGAGGGCTTCGGAGTATTCGTCGTCGCCTCCGGGGTAGTCGAAAAGGTTGCGGCGCTTTTCCTCGCGGAGGTCCTTCATGGCCTGGGTGACGTGGTTGAGCTGCTCGGTGTGGTCCTCGCCGGGGATGAACCTGCGCACCGTCATCGCCAGGCCGGCCAACCGGTCCACCAGAGCGGCGATCGCTGTGGTGACGCGCTCGCCCCTGACGGACTGGCCCTTGCACGCTGGTTTGCCGGCCGTCTTCGCGCACCGGTAGTACTCGTAGATCTTGCCGTTCTTGGCGAGGTTCACCTGCCGGTAGAACCGATCGCCGCAGCGGTCGCAGTGCGCAACGCCGAGCCAGGGCGAGGCGCCGTTCGAGCGTTCCTTGGTGATCGCACGCTCGTCCATCGCCGCCTGGACCGCGGCCCACTCCCCCTCCGTGAACAGAGGCTTGGCCATCCGGATCGGCAGGCCCTTCGCGTCCCGGGCGATCTTGCGTGCCTTCACGGAGCGGCCGGTCAGCTTCAGGCCCATCGTCGCCGGCGAGCGAAGGATCTTGCCCACGCTGGTCGGGTTCCAGTGGTTCGACGGCGCGGTCTTGCGCTTGCTCGTGTAGGTGTCGCCCTGGTTCTTGTACGCGTGCATCGACGGGGTGTCGAACCCGGCGCCTTCCAGGGCCATGGCGATCATCCACTGACTCTGCCCCTCCAGAAGAAGCTTGCCCATGTAGCGGACGGCCTCGGAGGTGACCGAGTCCGGTTCAAGTGTGCGGCCACCGCCGGAGCGGTCGACGATCCGATACCCGTACGGCGGCTGCCCGCCGGCCCAGCGGTCCGTCTTGCGCAGGTGCTTGTGCGCGGCCGTGACGCGGGCCTTGATCCGCTTGAGCTCCATCTCCGCGAAGATCGACGCCAGCATCAGGAAGGTCTTGGCCAGCTCATTCCCGAACGACGACTCCCGGCCCTCCCGGTAGTCCAGGGTGATCCCGTCGTCGGTGAAGACCAGGACTTTGTGGTTCTCCTCGGCCCAGTGGGCGAGGTCCGCACAGTCCTTCGCGGACCTGAATGCCCGGTCGACCTTCGCCCACACCATCGCGTCCCACTCGCCTTGGCGCTCGGTGAGCCACGGGCCCAGGTCCGGGCGCTTCCACGGCGTGACCTCGGCGGGGACGTCCAGCAGCACTCGAACGGGTGGACCTTTTTCGAAAAGGCGTCTATCCGCTGGCACTTCGACCTCCAGGTCGCCACCCCGGGCCTCGCGAACAAGTGCATCGCCGCCTACGTCGAGCGCGCCGCCACCCACGCGGAACGCTGGTCCGACCACGCCCCCGTCACCGCCGAGTTCGATTTCGACCTTAACTGACCGCCAGATTTCCACAGTTGGCAACCCAACAGGGCATTGCCCCTACGCTGACCGCCCGCAACCAGCACAGGGTTCACTCACATCGACTCGCGCGGCCCGCAGACGACCAACAGCTCGACGGGGAAGTGATGAATCGACCAGTTTTGTAGAACCAGGATCTCGCTGTAGGCCAAGCGGGAGTGGTCGTCGACGGCGTTGTGCAGGTAGCTCCAGCCAGCCCGGGAGCGGTTCTTGCGGCCAGCCTGGCGGCCGAGGAACCGGTGACCGCCGTCATCGGGGATGTTGCCGCGCTTCCTGGTGTCGACGTGGACCAACTCGCTTGGTGCGCACTGCTCGTAGTGCCGTATCGCGCGACTCGTGGCACGGTCCAGGTGCGAGAGGCGGTCGAGGCGGTAGCGGTTCAGCACGCGTGCACGGTGGCCGGGTTGAGCTTCAGCAGGTAGGCGATGCGGGCCGGCCCCAGCGCCGCAGGACGCGGACCTTGATGATGTGCCTCTTCGACAAACTGGCATCAGGCGAGTTCGTCGATCAGCCAGTCGAGCTGCCCGGTGATGGAGCGAACGAGCGGGTGGTCCGGGCCGAGGATCCGCCGGTAACCGGAGAGGCAGCTCTTCAGGATCTCCGCCGCTTCCTGCCGACTGCCCACGTCGACCAGGACGTTGGCAAGGTTGTGTCGGGCGCGGAGGGTGCTCGGGTGGCCTTCGCCGTACCGACGGACGGTACTGACCTCCACCTCGCGCAGCACGACGGCGGCTTCCTCGTACCGGCGCCGCGCGTGGAGCACGGCTGCGAGGTCGTTGCGGATGGAGAGCGTTTCGCCATCGCCCCGCCCGCCGGTGCTCTCGTACGAGGCCAGAACCGCGCTCAGCACCCGCTCCAACTCGTCGAGGCGGCCGAGCCGGCACAGGACCGCGCCGAGATTTGCACGCGCGGTGAGAAGCGCGTCGTGATCGCCCTCGACCTGCCGTTCGAGACGATCGATCAGATCACGCAGTTCTCTCTCGCCCTCCGCCCACCGGCCCGCCCTCGTTGGCGATGCCGTGTACTCGTTCGCATCTTTCAGGGTGTCGGGATGACCCGGCCCGAGGGCACGTCTACGCCGCTCGAGCACGTCCCGGCGCAATGCGACGGCTTCCGGCACGCGATGCAGACCCTCCAGAACGCCGGCCAGATGGGCCGCGCTGTCGAGCGTGTCCGGATGACCACGGCCGAGGAGCGAGGCTCGGCTAGGCCCTGCTCACCACCCGCGGCCCCGACTGGGGCTTTCCGACCTATGCCGCCGGCGCCCCCTCCGAAGCCTGCATGACCGCTGCCGCCCTCAACGCGCTCTCCCTCCGGCCGCCCACCGACCCCACCGTCCTCCCCTGCGCCCTGGAAAGCCTCACCGCCCAGCAGCGCACCGACGGCACCTTCCCCCGGACTGGAGCGCCAGCCGGCTCCAGACGATGTTCCGCGCCGTCCTCTCCGCCTCGCACTTCGACCAGCCCCACGCGCACCCGCTCAGATCGAAGGCCCTGGCACACATCCTGGACACCCAGAACCCCGACGGCGGCTGGGGCCGGCAACCCGGCTCGCCCAGCGACCCGATCAGCACCGCCTACGCCCTGATCGCCCTGTGCCACAGAGCGACCCGCGCCCCTTCGTCTTCCGCACCCGTCCTCAGCGACATCTTCACCCTCCTCGCCTTCGCCCACATCTTCCACCGCCTGACGCCCACCCCCGCCCCCGTCCCCGCACCCACCCGCGCTGAATCGGCCCCGGCCAGCACTGAACCCACCCGACCACCGTGGGCCGGCTGCCAGCCAGGATTCGGTGGCGATGAACAGGCTGCCCGCCTCGGCGAGGGTGCGGGCACCCTGCGTGTGCCGGGCCCGCACACCCCACCCTTTCCACCTCGGGTGGCGTCAGCAGGTGGTGGGCGGGGTCTTGCCGGCGAAGCGGTCCGCGAACCAGGGTCCAACCTGGCCCGACAGTGAAGCGCCTGGTCAGAGGGCTGGGCGGAGCTCCGCCGCAGGTCGGGGTCGGCTGGCAGTGGTTCCGCTTCAACGTCTGACGGGCGCCGGGGCGGACGTCCGGAGGGGCCCGACCCGTTGGCTTGGGGGGCGGGCCCCTCGGCGTCATTCGCCGCGGACGGTGCGGCGGAGCTCGGTGAGGCGCTCGTGCAGGGTGCGTTCCCAGCCGTGCCGGGTGGGGCGGTAGTAGTTCTTGCCGACCAGGGCGTCCGGCGGGTACTGCTGCTCCAGCACCCCGTCGGGGGCACGGTGGGGGTAGCGGTAACCGGTCGCGCCACCCAGCTCGGCGGCGCCCGCGTAGCGGCTGTACCGCAGGTTGGCGGGAACCTCGCCAAGGTCGCCGGCCCGGACGTCGGCCATGGCCTCGTCGATCCCAACGATCACCGTGTTCGACTTGGGGGCCAGGGCCAGGTGCACGGTGGCCTGGGCCAGGGCGAGGCGGGCCTCGGGCAAGCCGATCAGGTCGACGGTCTGCGCCGCGGCCACGGCGGCTTGCAGGGCCGTGGGGTCGGCCAGCCCGACGTCCTCGCTGGCGTGCACCAGCAGCCGGCGCGCGATGAACCGTGGGTCCTCACCGGCCACAAGCATGCGGGCCAGGTAGTGCAGCGCGGCGTCGGGGTCCGAGCCGCGGACGGACTTGATGAAAGCGCTGACGACGTCGTGGTGCTGGTCGCCCTGCCGGTCGTAGCGCACGGTGGCCTCGGCCACGGCCCGCTCCACGGCCGGCACGTCGATCACGGTGCCGCCGGTGTCGAGGACCCCGTCGGCGCCGGCCTCCAGGGCGGTCAGCGCGCTGCGGGCGTCGCCGGAGGCCAGGCGCACCAGCGTGTCCTCGGCCTCGGCCGACAGCGAGACCGCCCCGTCGAGCCCGCGCGGGTCGGCCACCGCCCGCCGCAGCAGGGCGCGGACCTCGCCCCCGTCCAGGGGCCGGAGCTTCAGCACCAGCAGCCGGGAGAGCAGCGGCGCCACCACCGAGAACGACGGGTTCTCCGTGGTGGCGGCGACGAGCAGCACGATCCGGTCCTCGACGGCCCCGAGCAGCGCGTCCTGCTGGGTCCTGGAGAAGCGGTGTACCTCGTCGACGAACAGCACGGTCCGCCGGTCGCGGCGGCGGCGCGCGCCGTCGATCGCCTCGCGCAGGTCCTTGACGCCGCTGGACAGGGCCGAGAGGGCGACGAAGCGCCGGGTGCCGGCGCCGGCGAGCAGCCGGGCGATCGTGGTCTTCCCGGTGCCGGGCGGGCCGTAGAGCAGCACCGACGCCGCCTCCCCGCCCTCCAGCAGGCGCCGCAGCGGTGTGCCGGGCCGCAGCAGGTGCGGCTGGCCGACCACCTCGTCGAGCGAGCGGGGCCGCAAGCGCACCGCCAGCGGCGAGCCGGCCGGGGCCGGCCCGGCCGGCGGGGCCTCGGGGATCGGTAGCGCGAACAGCCCCTCGTCCTCTGCGGGTTGATAGGTCATGGGGGGACCCTATGCCCGTCGCGCGGCTACGCGTACAGCGTTCCGCGGGCGACGACGACGGCGGACCCGGCGACCTGGACCGACTCGATCCGTTCCGGCGTGCCGAAGGCCCGGGCCCGCATCGTCGAGGGGCGGCCGATCTCGACGCCCTGGCGGATCTCGATCCACTCCCCGAAGGGGACCAGGCCGTGCCGGGCCAGGTGCACCGCCAGCGCGCCGGCGGCCGAGCCGGTGGCCGCGTCCTCCACGACGCCGTAGGCGGGCGAGAACATCCGCAGCCGCCACTGCGAGCCCGCGCCCGCAAAGCAGTTGGCGGCCATGTCGGGCAGCCGGGCGAGCACCCGCTGGTCCGGTTCGAGGGCGGAGAGCGAGGCCACGCTGTCCAGGCCGACGAACACGTGCCGCGGTCCGTTGCGGTAGACCTCGACCGGCAGCGTCCGGGGGGCCGAGGCCAGGCCGAGACCGGCGAGCAACTCGTCCGCGCGCTTGTAGAGTTCCCAGGTCGGGACGGGCTGCCACATGCGGGCGGAGTCGGCCCGCCCGTCGTCGGCCCGTTCGAACTCGAACGCCACGGTGCCCATGGCGGTCTCCATCCGGATCGTCTCCGCCTTGTCCGCCTCGCCGAGCACGATGGCCGTCCCCAGGGTCGGATGGCCGGCGAACGGCAGCTCGTTCACCGGGGTGAAGATCCGCACCCGCACGTCGCCGTCGCCCTCCGGGGGGAGGACGAAGACGGTCTCCGACAGGTGCATCTCCTGCGCGATCCGCTGCATGCGCTCGGGAGGGAGCCCGGCGGAGTCCACGAAGACCGCAGTCGGGTTGCCTTCCAGCGGGACGTCGGTGAAGACGTCGGCCACCACGTACTCGTATCTACCCATGGGTTTCCGTTCTCGAAGTCCCCCGCACGCCGCGCGGGCCGGGGGACGGATGCCTGGTCAGTGGGTGTCGAACAGGGCCTGGTACCGGGCGACGGCCCGCTCGGTGGCCGCCCGCTCCTGCGCGGTCGGGTCGAACGGGTCGGCGGCGGGCGGCAGCGCGCCGAACTTGAGCAGCGCGGCCATCAGGAGCAGGCGCGCCTTGGTGGCGGTGAGGTTGTTGCCGGAGACGAACACCGGGTCGGTTCGGTACGCCATGCCACCGGTGTTCCCGCGGCCGGTGCGGACCACCGGCATGCCGGCGAAAACGGCGACGGCCAGGGCCGCGTTCCTCGTCGGGTCGGCCATCCCGAACGGCGACATGCCTTCGCAGACGAAGCCGGACAGCGGCGCCCTGGCGAGGTTCGTCCCGATCCGGGCGAGCACCTCGACCTCGTCGTCGGGGGTGGACCGGCCGTCCTTGCCGGTGCCCGTCGCCGCGTACCGGCTGTACTTGGTGATCGTGACGTGCGGCATGGCGGTGGGGACGAGCCCGCCGGCGTCCCTGGTCACCACGTCGACGGTGGTCACACCCGCGTCCAGCGTCCCGGTCACGCCGGTCACCCGCTCGGGGAGCGCGGTCAGACGCAGGTCCGAGCGGTGGGTGTGGCCGCGGGCGGGCAGGTAGGTGAGCTGCGGGGGGCCGTAGCCGCCGAGGTCGGCGACGATTCCACCGTGCCCGCCGGTGACCTCGTAGCCCCCCGGCCTGGCGTCGACCTTGGTCACGTCCCGGGCGGCGTAAACGAGTTCGTCGACGACCACGCAGGCGCCGACGCGGTCCGCGCCCCGTTCGTCGAGGGCGACGCCGGAGGCGATGTACTTCACGCCGTCGACCACGTTGCGGTCGCCGTCGGCGCTCGACGTCTGGTGCCGGCGCTGGGCCGCGTGTCCGACGAGCGGCACCGTCGTGTCGACGAGCAGCCCGAGCCAGTAGAGGGTCTCGTCGACGGTCGGGCTGCCCTCCAGCCACTGGAGGCCGGTGTACTCCCCGGTGGCGAGGACGGCCTGGACCAGGTTGGTGGCCCGGGCGAGGTCCGCCAGGCCGGGCTCGGTCTGGAGGTGGTACGGGTAGTAGACGAAGAAGTCCTCCCCGAGGCGCTCGGACCCGGGGCCTGCGGTGTAGCCGCCGGAGGGGGCGGCGCGGAAGAAGTCGAAATCGGCGATCGACCCCAGTTCGACCGGGGTGCCGTGGTCGGCGAGGCCGAACCGCTCGATCTCCTCGTAGAGACGGCGGGCGTCGGGATAGAAGGTCTGCCGGGCGAACTCCGGGGATGCGAGCGGGGCGGTCGCGGTCTCCTCCCAGGCGGACCCGTCCGCCTGCCGGGCCATGTAGGGCAGGGGGTAGAGGCCGTCGTCGGGGTGGAGCTCGACGACGTGCACCGGGGTGGCGTCGCCGCCGGGCGGCTCCTCGTGGAACGCGCCGTCCCGGTCGAGCCAGCCGTCCGGCGGGGCGTACAGGTGGGCCGAGTCCCGTTCGAGCGGGTGCGCGCTGAACGCCTCGACGTAGACCGTCGCGGGTGCGGCGAGCCGCTGGGGGCGCAGCAGGTCGAAGCGGGCGGCGCGCGGCGGGAGGCCGTACCGGGCGCGCGCCTTGTTCGACGTGACCAGGTCCGGGGTGTTCAGGATCGTCGCGGTCGGCCCGGCGAACACCGCGATCCGCGGTCGCGGTGCGCCGGCCGGCCCAGGGCTGCCCGTCACAGCGGGCCCAGGTGTTCGATGGTGACGAGGTGCCGTTCGGCCAGCCGCCGGGCGACCAGGGAGCGGTGGCAGGCTTCGGGGTCGCGCTCGACGCAGAAGAGTGCGGCGACACCGTCCTCCGGCAGCGCCGCCACGATCGGTGCGAGGTCGGCTTGGTCGAGTATCTCGCCGGTGTAGCGGCGGGTGTACTCGGCGGCGAGCTCCTGGCGCGAGCGCTTGCCGACCCCGTTGCGGGCGTCCTCGGCGTACTGGAGCCGGCGCAGTTCCGTCGTCGGGGCGAGTTCGAGGTGGTGCCGGTAGGCGATCCCGGCGCCGGCGAGGGCCGCCTGGAGCCGCAGCGAGTTGGCCCAGGCGTACGCGGGGCCGCGGACCCCGCGGCGCTGGCGCACGTCGATCAGCAGGCGGACGTCCGCCTGCCGCAGTCGTTGCAGGTAGGAATCGCCGTCGAAGCCATAGACGCCGATCGTCGCGATCTTCGGCACCGGAATCTCCCGTCGGCCGGTAGCTCGTTGGTGGGTGTGTGGGGGCTCCGCTACGGCTGCGACGAGGGGCGGGGCTCGGCAACCAGCGCGGTGGTCTCCATGGGCAGTTCGGCGGTCCGAACGATGTCCAGGCCGGCCCGGTCGAGCAGGGAGGTGACCCGGTCGAGGGTGCGGTGCGCGCCGCCGGTCGTCACCAGGAGGTGCAGGTCCCACAGGGCGGGCAGCACGGTGGAGTCCTTGTCCGCGACGAAGCGGTCGATGACCAGCAGCCGTGCGGAGGGGTCCGCCATGGCGCGGCGGCAGTTCTCGAAGACGCCGACGACCGCGTCGTCGTCCCAGCCCGCCAGCACCCGGCAGAGGATGTAGACGTCCCCGCCCGCCGGGACGCCCTCGAACATGTCGCCCCCGACCAGCCGGACGCGCTCCGGTCCGACCGCAGCGACCAGGTGCTCGCGGGCCTTGAGCATCATGTGTTCGCGGTCGAAGAGAACGCCCCCGGCGTCCGGCGTCGCGGCGAGGATCGTGGCGAGCAGGTGCCCGCCCCCGCCGCCCACGTCCACGACCGTCCGGCCGGAGAAGTCGAACACCTCGGGCACCTGGTGGAAGAACATGCTTCCGGCGTTCATGGTGTGCTGGAAGCGCCGGGCGAGCGCGGGGTCCTGGCCGAGGTGGTCGTAGAACGGCAGGCCGTAGGCGGCCTCGAAGCCCGAGCTCGCCGTGGAGACGGCGTGGTGGGCGTGGCCCCAGGCGGCGTAGAACTCCTCGCCGTAGAGCAGGCACATGTCGTGCAGGGACTGGGGCCCGGCGAGCAGGGCCGTGCTCACCGGGGTGTTCCGGTAGCCGGTCGTCCCGTCGCCCTCGAACACGCCCATGGCCACCAGGAGGCGCATCAGCCGGTGCACGCCCCGTTCGTCCGCGCCGGTCGCCCGGGCGAGTTCGGGGTCTGTGTCCCGGCCGGCCTCGACGTGGTCCGGCAGGTCCAGTTTGACGGCGGTGTAGAGGGCCTGGGCCCGCCAGCCGCCGGTGATGACGTCGATCACATCCCGGGTGGCCTGTATGTCGACTGCCATGGAGACTCCTCATTCCGGCCTCCCGGACCGGTACCGGGCGGCCCACTGCGCCGTGGTCCTCCACGGCGTGTCGTCACGGTCCGAGCCCCGGTCCGGTCCGGGGCCGCCTCGAACACGGGCGGCCCCGGGGCCGGTCAGGAGTGCGGTCGGGTGATGTTGACCATCCAGGTGATCCCGAACCGGTCCACCAGCGAGCCGGCCTCGTCACCCCACGCCTGCTTCTCCAGCGGCAGCGTCACGGTGCCGCCGACGGCGAGCTTCTCGAAGTGGTCGCGGATCCCGGCGTCGTCGCCGCCGAGGAAGACCGCGACGTTGTTGCCGGGGTGGAGGGGCACCCGCGCCGGGGCGTCCCACCCCATCAGCGTGTAGCCGTCCGGGGTCACCAGGACGGCGTGCATGACCTTGTCGGCGTCGGGCGCGTCCGTCGATCCGAAATCGCCGACCGTGCCCAGTTCGAGTTCACCGCCGAATACCTCCCGGTAGAACTCCATCGCTTCCCGCGCGTTTCCGTCGAAGGCGATGCACGGATTGAGTCGAGAGCCCATCCGGTGCTCCTCGCTGTGAGTACGAACGAAATCGGACTAGGTGGGGATGCCCCCGCGCTTGATCTCCGGGACCTCCACGCCCAGCGCCCGCAGCTGCTGGAACGGGTTCATGAACTCGCGGTTCTGCTTGATCTTCCCGTCGGCCAGCACGAACGAGTGTATGAAATGGTTCCGGTAGTGGCCCGACGGGTAGTCCGGATAAAGGATCTGCCCTTCTCCGTCACATTCCACCCAGAAGTGGTTGGGGTCCTGGGTGTCGAAGATCCGGACGTTCTTCCATTCCCAGTCGGGGAACATCCGCAGGGACCACTCGCCGTGCTGCCGGAGCTTCTCGTGGCCCTGCGAGACGACCGGTTCCCCGGTGTCGGTGGTGTAGAGGCCGGCGCTGCCGTCCTCGGCGAAGAGCAGGTACCGCGTCAGGCGGTTCTCGCCCTTCCGGCTCATGTAGTCCGCGACCACTTCGCGGTGCCGGCGGCGGAGTTCGACGTCGTTTCCGAAGTGCTCGGGCTGCGCATGGGTGTCTGCCATCTCGTGTCCCCTCGCTCCTTGGTGTGACCCGCCCGGTCGTGCCCGTCCCCCGTACCGGTCGTACGGCCCCGGGCCGCCGCCTGGTCCGGGGAAGGCCCCGGACCAGGCGGCGGCGAGGCGTCAGGACCGCGTGGCGACCGCTTCGACCTCGAACAGGATGTTGGGCATGGCCAGGGAGGCCACCCCGATGACGGTCTGCGTGGGCGGCGTCCCGGCGCCGCTGCCCGCCACGGCCATGCCGATCGTCTTGAGCTTGTCGAAGTCCGGGTCCACCACGTACGTCCGGAGCTGGACGACGTCGGTGAGGTCCAGGCCGTGGGCGGCGAGGGCCGTGCCGAGGTTGCCGAACGCCTGCTGCACCTGCTCGGCGAAGTCGTCCGAGACGACCATGCCGTCCGGGCCCGAGCCGTACTGGCCGGAGACGAACACCAGCTCGGTGCCGGCCGGGACGCTGGCCGTGTGGCTGTAGCCGAGCGGGCGCGGGTCGTGCAAACCGTCAGGATTGACGATCGTGTGGGGCACTTGGATTACCTCTTCTGTGAGATGGGTTTTTCTGTGCTGAATTGCCTTGGCATCGGCACCGTCAGTACAGACGGAGTTCGGGGCGGTAAATGTCCAGCCACGCACTCAGATCGAGTACCCTCTCCATGCCGTTGCGGACGTCGAGGGTCATCGTGTCCGGGTCCTGTCGCGTAATTCGTTCGATCCGGTCGCGATCGACCAGTTCGAACACCGGATCGTCGGTCGCGAGCAGTTCCCTGCTCTGTTGTAGCAGAGATACGGCGTACTGCGGGGCGAGAGTGGCGGGATAGGGCGCTTTGGTCCGCTTCAGCACCGACTGGGGCAGGATATCGGCGGTCGCGGCGCGCAGCAGGCTTTTCTCCCGACCGTCGAAGGTCTTCATGGACCACGGGGTGTTGTAGACGTACTCCACCAGCCGGTGGTCGCAGAAAGGAACCCGGACTTCCAGTCCGACGGCCATGCTGATCCGGTCCTTGCGCTCCAGCAGCATGCGGACGAATCGGGTCAGGTGCAAGTGGCACATCACCCGCATCCGCAGCTCGTGGTCGCTCTCGCCGTCGGCCCGCTCGACCTCGGCGACGCCCTCGGCGTAGCGCTCGCGGATGTAGGCCGGCAGGTCGAGGGCGGCGGTGAGGGCGGGGTTGAACCGGTCGGACACCTGGGCCTTCGCGCCGCTGACGAAGACGGCCATCCACGGGAAGGTCTCCGCGGCCTGGGCCTCCGGCTGGTGGAACCAGCGGTACCCGCCGAAGACCTCGTCGGCGGACTCCCCGGACAGGGCGACCGTGGAGTGCTCGCGGATCGCCTGGAACAGCAGGTACAGCGAGGCGTCCATGTCGCCGAGGCTGAGCGGGCTGTCCCGCGCGGTGATGACCTTGCGGCGGATCTCCGGGTCTGCGATCGCCGTGTGGTCGAGCACGATGGCCTGGTGCTGCGAGCCGACGTGCGCCGCCACCTCGCGCGCGTACGGGCCGTCCGAGGTGCCCCGCAGCTCGTCGGCGACGAAGTCGTCCTCCCGTCCGGCGAAGTCCACCGCGAAGCTGCGCACCTCCTTGCCGAGCCGGGCGGCGGCCAGGGCGGTGATCACGCTGGAGTCGAGCCCGCCGGAGAGCAGCGTGCAGCGCGGCACGTCGGAGACCAGCTGACGGTCCACGATGTCCTCGAGCAGCATGCGCACGGTGTCGACGGTGGTCTGCCGGTCGTCGGTGTGGACGCGGGTCGGCAGAGTCCAGTAGCGGTGCTCGCGCAGGCCGCCGCGGTCGACAGTGACCACGCCGCCCGGGACCACCTCGCGCATCCCGCACCAGACCGCGGCCCCCGGCGTCTGGGTGAAGCTGACCAGCTCCCGCAGGCCGTCGAGGTCGACCGCGCGCTCCGCCAGCGGGTTGGCGAGGATCGCCTTCGGCTCGGAGCCGAACAGCACCCCGTCCTCGGTGGCGTAGAAGTACACCGGCTTGACGCCCAGCCGGTCGCGGATCAGCACGAGCTTCTCGACCCGGGCGTCCCAGATCGCGAAGGCGTACATGCCGTTCAGCCGCTCGGCGACCGCCTCGCCCCACTCCAGGTAGCCGTGGAGCACCACCTCGGTGTCGCTGCGGGTCCGGAACCGGTGGCCGCGGCGGACCAGTTCACCCCTGAGCTCGGTGAAGTTGTAGACCTCGCCGCTGTAGGTGAGCGTCACCTCGCCGTCGTCGGTCCGCACCGACATCGGCTGGGTGCCGCCTTCGAGGTCGATGATCGACAGGCGCCGGTGGCCGAGCGCCGCGTGCCGGTCGAGCCAGGCACCCTCGGCGTCCGGCCCCCGACAGGCCATGGTCAGGGTCATCGCGTCCAGGTCCGCGCGGTGCTGAGTCAGGTCCCGGTCGAAGGAGACCCAGCCCGAGATTCCACACATCGACTTACCTTCTCCTGTTGGAGGGCACGGTCAGGGTTGGAGCCGGTCGGCGCGCCAGCCGGAGCCGTCGCGCTCGTAGCGCAGCCTTTGGTGCAGCCGGTCCGGGGCGGCCTGCCAGAACTCGACCGCCGCGGGCTCCAGCAGGTAGCCGAGCCAGCGGGCCGGGCGGGGCAGCGCCCTGCCGTCGCGGCCCAGCCGCTCGGCCTCCGCCCTCAGGGCGTGCTCGTCCGGTAGCGGTGCGCTCTGGTGCGAGGCCACCGACATCGGGTGCGCGGCGGCCGGCCGGGCGGCCCACAAGGCATCGGTCTCGCCGTCGGGCAGCGGACGGGTCGGGCCGCTCACGATCGCCTGGCGGCCGGCCTCGCGCCAGTAGAGCACCCCGGACGCCCACGGCGTCCCGGCCAGGTCCCGGCCCTTGCGGCTGTCGGCGTGGCTGGCGAACACCAGGCCCGTGTCGCGGACCGCGAGCACCTGCACGATCCGGTTCGAGGCGTGGCCGCGGGCATCGGCGGAGGCCAGCGCCAGCGCGCCCGGCTCGCGGACGGCGTTCGCGACGGCGCTGTCGAACCAGGCCTGGAGCAGGCCCATCGGTTCGGCGGGCGGGGCGGCGAACTCGTCGGACGCCGGGGGCGGGGTCGACGCGCTCACGACGGCTCCTCGACGGGTTCGAAGGCGAGGCCTCGGTCGAGCGTCCCGCCGGAGCGGACGCCCTCCACGAGCGCCTCGACCTCGGTCGCCATCCGGACGGTCGGCGGGTAGCCGATGAGCTCGGTGGCCCGGTTCGGCGGCATCGGTGCGGTCAGGTCGGCCGTGGACTCCCACAGCATCACCGCGCCCCAGCGGTTGGTCCGCCGGTCGGAGATCCAGAACTTCAGACGAAGTCCGTCGATCCCGGCCCACGGCTCCACGCCCTCGTCCCGCAGGTAGCCCCGCAGGGAGTCGATGGTCTGGTCGGACCCGGAGAGGTCCCACCAGGAGATGGTGGCTTTCACGCGTTCAGCACCTCCTTGGTTTCCGTCAACGGCGCCAGCAGCGCGCCCAGGATGCGTTCTCCGTCCCGGGTGAGCACCGATTCGAGGTGGAACTGCACCGAGCTGAAGTGCGGCCCGCGCAGGGCGTGCACCTCGCCGGTGTCGGCGTCCAGGTTGACCCGCACCTCGCCCACGCCGGGGCACTCCAGCTGCTCGGCCCGCGCGTAGGCCGCGTAGGAGTTGTAGAAACCGACGCGCTCCCGTGAGCCGAACAGGTCGATCTCGCGTTGGGTCCCCTGGTTCGGGACCTGGCGGCGTCTCAGTCGCAGGCCGAGGTGCCGGCACAGCAGCTGATGGCTCAGGCACACGGCCAGGAAGGGGGTGCGCCGGGACAGCAGCTCCTCGATCGCCGAGGTTAGGCGGGCCATCCGGGGATGGCCGGCCTCGCGCGGGTCGCCGGGGCCGGGGCCCAGGACGACGAGGTCGTGGTCGTCGAAGCGGTGGGGCGCGTCGAAGCCGGCCAGGTGCACCGTCAGCCCGACGGCGCGCAGCTGGTGGGCCAGCATCGCGCTGAAGGTGTCCTCGGCGTCGACGACCAGGGCCCGGCGGCCGGCCAGTGCCGGGTGCGGCCGGGTCCGCGCCGCAGTGTCGCTGAGCCAGAAGCGCGCGATCGTCCCGTTGCGTCGGCCCAGGGCCTCCCGGACCAGCGGGTGCTCGTCGAGCCGCTCGTCGGCGCCCAGTGCCGAGAGCAGGCCCGCGGCCTTGGTTCGGGTCTCGGCGACCTCGGCGGCGGGATCGGAGTGCCGGACCAGGGTCGCGCCCACCCCGACCTCGACACGCCCCGCGCCGTCGGGGCCCGGGCCACTGATGTCGGCGGTGCGGATGAGGATCGCGGAGTCCAGGGTGCGTGCGCCGTCGGCGCCGCGGCCGATGAGCGCGGCGACGCCTCCGTAGTAGCCACGGCCGCGCGGTTCGTGGCGGGCGATCACCCGGCAGGCGTTCTCCAGCGGGCTGCCGGTCACCGTGGGGGCGAACAGGGTCTCCCGCAGGATGTCCCGGGGGTCGAGGTCGCTGTGCCCCTCGATGACGTACTCGGTGTGCGCGAGCCAGGCCATCTGCCGCAGGAACGGGCCCACCACCCGGCCGCCGCTCCGGCAGACGCGGGCCATCATCTTCAGTTCCTCGTCCAGGACCATGTACAGCTCGTCGGTCTCCTTGCCGTCGGTCAGGAAGTCCATGACCTCGGACAGCACCGGTCCGCTCGGGGGGTAGCGGTAGGTCCCGCTGATCGGGGTCATCGCCGCGACGCCGTCCCGCAGGCTGACGTGGCGTTCCGGGGTGGCGCCGACGAAGGTCCGGGTGCCGGTGTGCACGAGGAACGTCCAGTAGGCGCCGGTCTCCCGGGTGAGCAGCCGCCGGAACAGGCTCAGCGCGCTGCGCGTCGAGTAGCCGGTGACGGTGGCGACGAACGAGCGCTTGATGACGAAGTTCGACCCCTCCCCGGTGCCGATCTCGTGGTCGAGCACCGCGCGCACCGTGTCGGCGTAGGCCTCGTCGTCGGTGTCGAAGCATCCGCCGGCCAGGGCGATCGGCTCGTCCGGCAGGCGCCTGAGCACCTCGGAGGTGGCGATCCGGCCCTGGTCGGTCACCGTCATCGCGAGCAGCGGCGAGCCGTCCGGGACGGCGGCGAAGCCGCGCTCGGCGATCTGCTGGTGGGGCACCAGGACCAGCGCGTCGTGCCGGGCCTCGCCGGGGGTTCGGGGCTGGTCGCCCAGCGGGATGTCGGCGAGCCGGGCCGGGGTGCCGATCCGGCCCAGCAGGACGTCCATCCGGTCCGGGCCCAGGCTCTCGGGGCGGTGCAGGAGGGCGAAGGCGCCCGGATCGGGGCCCAGGACGCGCCCGAGCAACTGCGACGGGTTCATCGGAAGACCTCCTCGGTGGTGGTGACCACCGAGCAGCGGGCGGCCGCGTAGTCGAGGGCCAGCCGGTGGTACTCGGCGGAGAAGTCGCCGACGGCGTCGGCGACCAGGAACGGCTGGATGTCGTTGGTGAACGCCTCAAGGGCCGTGGCCAGGACACCGACGTGCGCGTACACCCCGCAGAGGATCAGCTGGTCGCGGCCCTGGTCCCGCATGCGGGCCAGCAGGGCGGAGTTGAAGAACGCGCTGTAGCGCCACTTGGTGAGCACGTCGTCCGCCGGCCGGGGCGTGAGCTCCGCGACGATCAGGCGGTCGTCGGGGGCCACGCTCATGCCGGGGCCCCAGAAGTCCTTGAGCAGACCGCGTTCCCGCTCCGTCATGCCGCCGGGCTGCGCGGTGTAGGACACCGGGACGTCGAGGGCGGTGCAGCGCTCCCGCAGCAGCGCGCAGTTGCGCACCAGCGGGTCGCGCACCGCCGGCGGGAACGGCGCGAGGAAGTAGCGCTGCATGTCGTGCACGAGCAGCATCGCCCGGCGCGGATCGGGGGTCCAGCGCGCGGTGTTGACGGGCAGGTCGTCCGTCGTCGGAAGCGGGTAGGCCGCGATCGGCGCTACGCCCGACACCGTCCCTCCCCGGCCCGGTGCGACTCCACGTCATCCGCGGTGTGTTCCGCGAGGTCCCTCCACCGGGGCCGCTGCCGGGCGACCGGGGCTGTCGAAGCTACGAGCGAGGTGGCGTTCAAGTTTTCTCCAGAGCTCGAACATGTCGGCACTCGCTGTTCGTGGAATTCCTGATTCCGGGAACTACGGAAAGGCTTTTGTTGTGCACCCGGCGGGCCGGGCAGGCGGCGGAAAAGGCCGCCGAGGAGGTGCGGTCAGTGGTGAGCCGGCGTTCCGTCGCCGTGCGGCGGATAAGGATTGTCCTGGACGTACAGCCAGGTGCCGTTTGACTGTTCCTGCACGGTGTCGCAGAAATTCCCGCTGAAACTCTCGCGGGTGCCGTCCGCCCTGGTCTGCTCCAGGGTGTATTCGCCCATGATGGACGCCGTGCGGTTACGCACCGTGCCGCCACCCGCGCGCTTTCCTCCCGCGATCACGGTTTGCTTGGGGTTGACCGTGAGGACCGGATCCGACTTGAACCACTCGACGTAGAACGCCCGGATGGCCGCGCGGCCCCTGATGACCGACTTGTCGTAGTTGACGATCGCGGCCTCGGACTCCTGGAGGGCGACGATCCCGTCCACGTCCTTGGCCTTGATCCGCTCACCCAGGATCTTCAGCAACTGGGCGGGGGTCCTGGCAACGGGCCGGGCCCCGTCGATGTCCTCCGGTGTCACGGCGTCGGCCGCCTCGCTCATGATTGACGGTTCCTTTGCCGTGCCGGCCCAGCCGGAAGCGGAACTGTAGAATCCCGCGAGCGCCAGCACAATGGCGATGCTTGCGACCGGCAAGCCCCGTCGGATTGCCTTCATGTCATCCCCCCAAACCGGAGATGGCAGCCAGGAAGACTCACGCGTCTTCGGCGTCGGACCTCCAGCCGGCCGTCAAGCGGAATGTCGCAATCCGTCTGCGGCGGGCGTGGTCCCATTAGCCCCCGTTTGCCATCCCAACCCCCGTGATGCCAGTCATACAACAGTCAGAAAGAGGATTCTGTCAAGGTTCGGAGAGAGTGCTGTGCGGAGTTGTTCTTCGATCTTCCGGGTACGGGTTCATGCGTCGTCACGACAGCTGGAATTCTTGATCAATTCCCCGTTGGCGCTGGCCGGCGGAGCAGATTTTCGCCGTCGGCGACCAGCCTTGATCTTTCATGACGGTCCGTCGGTTCGTTCGGCGGACCGTTTCGGCTGCTCGGGCTGGTGACGGGCAGGCCCGTGGCCCGGCTGTCGCGTCGGGTGGGCGCCGGGTTCCACGACTCCGGCCGGAGGATGGCTCGTCGGGGCAGGATGTCGTTGCTGGTCAGCCGGGGTTCGGGAGGACCTGGAGGCGCTCGAACGCGGTGGTGATCACTTCTGTCCAGAGCCAGTGAACGTTTACATCCGAGAGAGCGTCCCTGCCAGGCCTGTAGGGTTCCAAAAGTCCCGCGCATGCGCTGACCTGTGTCTTCGTCAGCTGTCGTGATCTTCGTCAAGCAATGTTGCGGTACTCGTGGATGAGTCCGCCGAGGACGTCGTGGCACTGGATTCGCTGTGTGGGGAACGGGATGACGTCGGAGTCGTCGGCTGGAGCGCGAAGCTGCAGCGCGCGGTGCGGTCTTCCGGAGTTGTAGTGGCAGGCGTACTCGGCGAGCACGTGCCGCAGGTGCTGCTCGTTGTAGATCAGCAGCCGGTCGGTGCACTCGGCTCGTACGGTGCGTATGAACCTCTCCGCGTGGGCGTTCATCTGCGGTGTCTGCGGCGCGCTCTTGAGGATTTCGATGCCGTCGGCGGTGAAGACCGCGTCGAACGCGCACCGTTCCGCAGACCTCGCCGGCGGCAACCGGATCTCGGCCACGACCATGAGGCGCTGGTGCGACGAGGTCGTCGCCCTGCTGGCGGCGCCGGCGTGCCCGGACGCGGAGGCGTCCGGAGGGCGGCCGCAGGCGGGTGGAGGGGCAGGGACCCGGGAGGCCGGCCGGAGCACGGGGGCACGCCCCGGCCGGCCACCCGTGGCCCCCGCCCCTCCACCCGCTCACCCCGCGCGGTCCGGCGCGTGGTTGCGCACGGCCGCGCGGGTCGGCTGCGGGGCCGGCGTCAGCCGGACACCCGGACCGGCAGCCGCCGGGGGCAGATGATCTGCATCGGGTTCTCGAACTCGACGCCGGCCGCGTGGTCCACGGCGATGTCGTCGTAGCGGTCGAACAGCGCGTTGAGCGCGATGCCGACCTCCAGCCGGGCCAGCGGGGCGCCGAGGCAGAAGTGGATGCCCTGCCCGAAGGCGATGTGCCCGCCGGTGTCGCGGTGGATGTCGAACCGGTCGGGGTCCGTGAAGCGCTCGGTGTCCCGGTTGGCCGCGCCGACCCACAGGGTGACCAGTTCGTCCTTGCCGATCCGCTGCCCGCGGATCTCGGTCTCGGTGGTGGTCACCCGCGCCATCCGGGAGAAGGGCGGGTACAGGCGCATCAGTTCCTCGATGGCGCCGGGCAGCAGCCCGCGGTCCGTGCGTACGGCGGCCAGCGCCTCGGGATGGCGGTCGAAGGTGAGGATGGCGTTGCCGATCATCGCCATCGAGGCGGCGTGTCCGGCGAACAGGGTGAGGCCGACCAGGCCGATCAGGTCGGCATCCCGGAGCGGCTCGTCGTCCACGACCGCGTGGGCCAGCCCGGTGAGCATGTCGTCGGCCGGGTTCTGCCGGCGTCGGTGCACGTGGCCCAGGATGTACTCGTTCATCTCCCGGATGGCCGGGGCGACTTCGGACTCCATCACCTTCGGCGGCACGGTCGCCGCGTCGAGCGCGCCCAGCGCGTCGCCCCAGGCCCGGTACATCGGCACGTCCTCGGGCGGCAGGCCGAGCATCTCCGCGACCACGATGATCGGCAGCGGGTAGGCGACCGCGTCGATCAGGTCGAAGGTGTCCGCTCCGGACAGCCCGTCGAGGAGGGACTCGGTGGTCCGGGTGATCCGCTCCGCGAGGCCCGCCACCGCGCGCGGGGTGAAGGACTGGTTGACGGCCCGACGCAGCCTGCGGTGGTGGGGCGGGTCGTTGGTGACCAGGTTCCCGGTGAGGAACAGGTCGAGGTCCGGCTGCGGTTCGTTGAACAGCCGCACGGTGTCCGAGGAGAAGGTCTTCGGGTCGGTGAGCACTCGGGTGATGTCCGCGTGGCGGAACAGCTGCCACCCGTACTCGTCGTCGTGGTGGATCGCGTGCTGTCCCTGCATCTGGCGGAACCAGGAGAACAGCACGTCTACAGGTTCGGTTGCGGATTTCTCTTGCGCCGGCATGACTACCTCTGATCTGAAGGCCGCTGAGTTGTTGTCACAGACCGAAGATGGACCGGTAGACCTTGCGGTCGACCGCCGGGAGGGCCACGCGCTGGGCGACGGCCGACGGCGGGGTCGCGCCGGGCGTCGGCGACAGCGTCGGCGAGCCGGCGGCCCGCAGGCCGGATTCGATGGCGCCGTCCATGTAGCCGATCCAGCCGAGGGCGAGGTCGTCGGCGCAGAACTTCACCAGGCCGAACGGCTGGTTGATCGCCTTGTGCAACCGGGTGAGCTGGTAGGGCCGGCGGTACGCGGGACCGCCGCGCGAGAACTCGTTCGCCTCCCAGTCCGTCACGGTGTAGTCGCGCAGTGTCGCCGACGGCAGGATCCGCCGCACGGCGGCCTCGACCAGGGAGCGGTTGCTCACGTCCAGGGTGGCGTCGACGGAGAAGGCGACGACTGGGGCATTGTCGTTGAGCCGGCCCATGATGACGAACGGCGAGCCCTCGGGTGCCTCGGCGATGAACCGGTCGGCGGGGGCGGCCAGGTCCAGGAACAGCTTCCGCTGGCGCGGTACGCCGTAGCCCTGGGTGGTGGCGTCGCGGTGGGCCTGCGGCAGCGCCGGACTGAAGGTGATGTCCTTCCAGACGTTGACCGGCACGGCCATGACGACCTGGGCCGCGGTGTAGGCGTTTCCGGCCCGGGTGACGACCTTGACCTGGCCGGACTGCTGGGTGACGGAGGCGACCGGGGAGCCCAGCTTGAGGTCCGGCTGGCCGTCCGCCAGGATCGCCTGGGCCAGCGCGATGGTGCCCCGCGCCAGGCGGTAGGTGTTGACGCCGGAGAAGCCCGTGTAGTTCCAGCCGGCCAGGGCCCACCACTGGGCGAGCTGCAGCATCGAACCGCGCGAACTCGGCGAGCCGTACAGGCCGGTGGTGCTGGTCATCCGCATCTCGTCGGCCGGCGAGAGGTTCAGCTGGTTCAGCCGGTCACGCAGGGAGAAGCGGTCCAGCGGCGTGATCAGGTCCTCGCGGGTGAACGGCGCGTAGGGCTTGGGGAAGTACTCGCGCGAGCCCTCGAAGAAGGGCGTGAACAGCTCGCCCTGCCGGGTGTACGCGGTGACCGGGTCGCTCTCGGCGAACCCGGTCGGGGAGGGCATGAGCACGCGCTCCGGGCCCTGGTCGGCCACGACCGTCAGGTTGTAGCGGGATATCTCGCGCCAGACGTGCGGCTGCAGCGGGTCCACCCAGGCTCCGCCACGCTCGATCTCCCAGCTGTTGAACGTGTCGGTCCAGGTGCGCCCGCCGATGCGGTTGCGCGCCTCCAGGACGAGGACGCGCTGGCCCTTCTTCCGCAGTTCGCGGGCCGCGGTGAGGCCGGCCATGCCGGCCCCGACGACGATGGTGTCGTACGTGTTGCGGAACGTGACGTCCCCGCCTTCGGCGGCCTCCGCGATTCCGGGAAGACCGGCGCCGAGCGCGGTTCCCGCGATGGCCAGGCCACCCGTTCTCAGCACGTCCCTCCGCGAGAAGGAATTGCGGGACGCGGCCTTCTTCGATCTGCCGTGACTGTCGGACACAAGTATTCCCCCGTCTGGTCGGACTCAGGTTCGATGAAACGTTTCTGTGAAAAATCGACGAAGCCGGGAATCCGGATCGAAAGGCAGTCGACCCGGGTTCCCCGCTTCGCTTTCACCCGCCGCGGAAATGATCAGGCGGACGGCTTGCGGAACTGCTTGATCAGCGCCGCGTAGCTGTCCTCGGCGTTTCCGTCGGCCACCGCGCGCTGCGCCAGCTCCAGGAAGAAGCGCGGCAGGTCGGCGTTGACGCCGAGCGCCTTGCTCTCCTCGAGCAGGTGCTGCATGCCGCCCACGTGGACGTTGACGGTGGCGTCGGTGGCCGGGAACTCCCCGTCGTCGATCTGCTGCGCGTACGCCGAGACGTAGTCGGCGGTCACGTTGATCGCGGTGGTGGCCATCTCCGCGAACGTCGTCGCCTTGACGTTGGCCGTGCCCAGCAGGGCGGCGGCGTGCAGGAAGCTGTTGAGGACGCCCCACATGATGCTCAGCACGGACATGTCGTACAGGGCCGACAGGCCGTGGTCCTCGTCGAGGTAGACGGTGCCGGTCTCGCCGAGCGCCAGGAGGGTGGCCTGGTGCTTCTCGAAGGCGTCCTTCGGGCCGGCGTACAGCAGGGTCGCCTCGGCGGTGCCGATGGCCTGGGGCATCGCCAGGATCGCGCCGTCGACGTAGTCGATGCCGGCCTTGGCCGCCCACTCGGCGGTCTCCCGGGCCTGGGTGGA
Source organism: Kitasatospora sp. NPDC048286 (assembly GCF_043201735.1). Classification (NCBI taxonomy): domain Bacteria; kingdom Bacillati; phylum Actinomycetota; class Actinomycetes; order Kitasatosporales; family Streptomycetaceae; genus Kitasatospora; species Kitasatospora sp. NPDC048286. The sequence continues at coordinate 512,402 of NZ_JBICZE010000003.1, read as the reverse complement.
GCTCGCCGTGGTCAGGTTGACCAGGGTGCGGCCGGCCAGGGAGGAGACGGCCGGGTCCAGCAGCCCGTGCACGGCGTCGTAGTCCGAGACGCAGACGACGACGAGCGGGCTCGCCTCGAGCGCGCTGCGGACCGAGTCGGCGAGGGTCGCGCCCTTGGCGACGAGCTGGTCGGCCTTGCCGGCCGAGCGGTTCCAGACCGTCGTCGGGTGGCCCTTGGCCAGGAAGGCCGCGGCGAGCGCCTGGCCCATCAGGCCCAGGCCGACGACGGTGACCGGGGAATCGGCAGGGGAAGAGGTGGTCACGGGAGTCTCCGTACTCGTTTTCGTGCGGCGCGGGCCGCGGTGGTTGTGAAGAGGGGTTCGCCGGAGCCGGCGGCGGGCGGGGAGCCGGGTGCGGCACGCCCGCGGCGCCGGGTCAGTCCTGGGGCGCGTCCTCGGCGTCCCAGGGGCCGCTCACGCCGAACGGGTTGTCGACGACGTAGCGCCAGTAGCCGTCCTCGCCCTGACGCAGCACGTCGATCGCCACGCCCTCGAGGTGCTCGGGCTCGCCGTTCTCGTCGAGCGCCTCCATCTGCCACTCGACGATCAGCATCGCGGTGTCGCCCACCACCAGCTGCTGGCGGACGGTCGCCTCGACGGAGGGCTTGCGCTTGGCCAGGAATTCCGTCACGTAGGCCCGGCGGTCCTCGCCGTAGACCGGGAATCCGGGATCCCACATTCCGACCGCGTCGTCGGTGTACATCGCGTTGACCGCCTCCGCGTCACCGGAGTTGAAGGCCATTCCGAACGCTTCCTGGTGCTTTTCGATGTCGGTCACCAGCGTGTACTGACTATCGCTCACGACGCCTTTTCTCCATTCCGGTTCCGCGGCACCTGCTCCGATTGATCCGGACGCTATCAGCGGGTACTCCCCGATCCGGTCTCCTGCCGGTAATCGCGCGCGGCCGTGCGGTGCCGCACGCGATTACCGGGGAAAGACCGCCCGACGGCGGCGCCGTCGGGGAGCCGTCCGCTACGGCCGGTCGGCCGGGTCCAGGACCCGCCCGATCGCCTCCTGGACCTCCGGCGCGACCAGCGCCGCGACCGGGTCGAGGAGGAAGGCGACCCGGGCGTAGGCGACGAGCAGCTGCCCGTCCCGCGACGCCGCGTCCAGCAGCCGGTCCAGGTAGGCGTACTCGGCCAGCTGCTCCCCGGTCGGCTCGCCGCCCACGCCGGGGAAGGCACTGTCGGCGCCGGTGGTCAGCTCCCACACGTGGTCGACGGCCCTCGCCGCGAGGTCGGCGAGGTATGCCCTCGGGTCCACCGGCCCCGGCCGGGAGACGTGGTCGCGCAGCACGGTGGCGCCCAGGGCCGACACCGAGATGCCCTGCCCGTAGACGGGGTTGAAGCTGCACACGGCGTCGCCGATGACGAGCAGCCCGTCGGGGAACGACTCCATCCGCTCGTAGCGCCGGCGCAGGTTCGCCGGGAACCGGTAGGACAACGGCTCGCCGAGCGTCTCCTGGTCGCGCACCGCTTCGTAGATGTCGGTGGCGGCCAGCGACTTGAGGAAGTCGTGGAAGCCGGCGGTGTCGCGGGGCGGGTACTCACCGGCCACGCCGTAACCGGTGACCACGGCGCAGCCGTCCTCGATCCTGGCCCAGAGCGCGCCCCGCGGCACCGCCGCCGAGCCGCCGACGTCGATGGAGACCTCGGCGGGCGTCCGATCCGCGGAGAGCCGGTAGTACTGCGTGGTGTAGCCGACGTTGACGACCAGCTGCTCCTCCTCGACCACGGGGTAGCCGAGTTCCGCGAGCCACCCCGGGGTCCGGGTGCGCCGCCCGGTCGCGTCGACGACCAGGTCGGCGGTCAGGTCGCGGTGGGTGTCCCCCTGGAGGACGCGGACGCCGACGACGGCGGACCGGTCGGGCGTGGTCAGCAGCTCCACCGTCTCGGTGCGCTCCAGGAGGGTCACGTTGGGCAGCGCGCGCACCCGCCGGCGGACCCGCCGCTCCAGGTGCGGCCGGCTGACCGACAGCAGGGGCAGGCCGGAGCGCGGCTTGGGCATGCGGGTGCCGTTCACGACCCACCGCACGTCGGCGGTGCCGTCGCCGGCCACCGCGCCGCCCGAGGTGAGTTCCTCGGTGATGCCGGGGAGCAGATCCTCCAGTGCGAGCAGGCCCGCGGCCAGCAGGTTGTGCAGGTGCCCGCCGTGCGGAACACCCCGCCGGGTCTCGTTGTGCGCCCGGCCGTAGTCGTCCTCCGCGAGGTCGTCGCGGTCGATCACGACGACGTCGGCGTACCGGTCCGCCAGCACGTGCGCGGCCAGCAGGCCCGCCATGCTCGCGCCGAGTACGATCACGCGCTCTCGGTCAGCTTTCTCCACGGTGGTGGTCACCCTTTCTGCTCGTCCCGAGCGGGCCCGCTGGGCGGGAACCAGCCCGCGCGGACAAAGAAGTTCACGTACGTGTGGAAGAGGTCCCGGTCGACCGGCGGGCAGGTGATGCCGGTGCCGCGCAGGGCGCGGTCGGTCTCCGAGACGTCGATGGGCGGATAGGTGGAGGCGCCGCTGCCGGCGTTCATCCCCTCGAAGGAGTCCAGCAGCGGGACGACGGCGTTCCTCCGGTCCTGGCGGACCCGGGCCGACCAGGCGTCCCAGTCCAGTTCGGGCAGGTCGTATCCGAACGCGCGGAGGTGGCCGACGAACTCGGTGAAGGTCTGGTCCTGGGGGTTGTAGAGGTGGAAGGTCCGGCCGGCGGCGTCCTCCCGGGTCGCGAGGTGGGTGATCGCGCCGCTGACGTAGTCCACCGGAACCATGTGGAGGACCCCGGCGAGGCTGTCGGGGACCGCTCCGGTCTCCAGCAGGCCCTTGAGGCTCAGCCAGACGAAGTCCTTGGTCTGGCAGGCGCCACTCTCCCGGTCGCCGCTGACGACGTCGACCCGGTACACCGACACGGGCAGTCCGCGGCTCCTGCCGAGCTCGATGACCTGCTCGGCCACCCACTTGCTCTGCAGGTACCCGTTGTGCAGCAGGTGCCCGGGGCCGGTCGGGTCGGTCACGGTGGCCGGCGCGGCACCGGGGCCGGGCGCGGGGAACACGCCCGTGGTGGACACGTAGTGCACCGGGACCGTCCGGTGGGCCGCGGCGAGGCGCAGGACCTCCCGGGTGCCGCCCACGTTGCCGGCGGCGAGCTCGGTGTACGGCCGCACCCAGCTGACCGTGGCGCCGGCGTGGTAGACGACATCGGCCCGGCGGGCGAGGTCGTCGAACGCGGCCTCGGTGAGCCCCAACCGGGGGGCGGCCAGGTCGCCGACGACGACGGAGAGCCGGTCCGGGTCGATGTCGTCGCGGACCCGGTACCACTCCAGGTTCTCGTACAGCCGGCGGGTCGCCTCGGCCGGGTCGGTGCCCCGCACCAGGCAGTGCACGGTGGCCCGGGTGGATCGCATCAGGTCGCGGAGCAGGAAGGCGCCGAGGAACCCGGTGGCGCCGGTGAGCAGGATCTCGCGGGGGTCGGCGGCCACCCGGCTGACCTCGCCGGTCGGCCGGATCTCGGCGTCGAGACGCACCTCCGCGGCGAGGTCGGCGCCGGCGGCGCCGGACGCTCCCCCGCCCGCGGCGGACAGCAGGGCCGCCAAATGCTCCACCAGCCGCGCCGGGGTGGGGTGTTCGAAGACGAGCGACGGCGGCAGCTTGAGGCCGGTGGCGTCGCCGAGCCGGTTGCGCAGTTCGACCGAGGTGAGCGAGTCGAACCCGAGGTCGGAGAAGCGCTGCTCGTCCTCGACCGCCCCGGCTGCGGAGTGGCCGAGTACGAGGGCCACTTCGCGGTGGACGAACGCGGAGACGAGCGCGGTCCGCTCCTCCTGGGGCAGTCCGGCCAGCCGCTCCGGCCGCAGTTCGGCCTGGGCCTCGGACCCGTCCGCGTCCGCCTGGTCGTGGACGAGGCCGCGCAGCAGCAGCGGCGCCCGGCGGACGTTGCTCCGCAGCGCGGCCCGGTCGACCGGCGTGACCACGAGGGCGGGACGGCCGGTGGCGAGCGCCAGGTCCAGCAGCTCGGGGCCGGTCTCCTCGGTGATGGTGAGGAGGCCGGAGCGGGCGATCCGGTCGAGTTCGGTGCGGGTCAGGTGCCCGCTCATGCCGCGCTCGTGCGCCCACAGGCCCCAGGCGAGGGAGGCGGCGGGCAGGCCGAGGGCGGACCGGTGGGCGGCCAGCGCGTCGAGGAAGGCGTTGGCGGCGGCGTAGTTGGCCTGGCCGGTGCCGCCGATGACACCCGCCACGGACGAGAACAGGACGAAGGCGTCCAACCCGCGGTCCCGGGTGAGTTCGTGCAGGTGCCAGGCCGCGTGCACCTTGGGCCGCAGGACGGCGGCCAGCCGGTCCGGGGTCAGGTCCCGGATCATGCCGTCGTCGAGCACGCCGGCGGCGTGCACGACCCCGGTGAGCGGGTGGGTGTCCGGAACGGTGTCCAGCAGGGCGGCGAGGGCGTCCCGGTCGGCGAGGTCGCAGGCGACGAGGTGCACCTCGGCGCCGAGGCCGGTGAGTTCGGCGGCCAGTTCGGCCGCGCCGGGCGCCTGCGGCCCGCTGCGGCTGACGAGCAGCAACCGGGACACCCCGTGGGTGCGGACCAGGTGGCGGGCGAAGAGCCCGCCGAGGGCTCCGGTGCCGCCGGTGACGAGGACGGTGCCGCCGGTGCGCCACCGGGTCCCGCCCCCCGGTGTGCCGTCTGCGGGAACCGCAGCGGGGAGGTCGGCGACGCCCGGGGCGAGCAGCCGGCCGGAGCGGACCGCGACCTGCGGCCGGCCGGAGGCCAGGACCGCCGGCAGGACCGCCCGCGAGCGCGGGTCCTCGTCCACGTCGACCAGCACGATCCGGCCGGGCGCCTCGGACTGCGCCGAGCGCAGCAGGCCCCACAGGGGTGCGGCGACGAGGTCCGCGACATCGGTGCCGGCCTCGTCGGCGGCGACGGCGCGGCGGGTGAGGACGACGAGCGGGACGTCCTCGGTCCGGTCGTCCGCCAGCCAGGACCGGACCAGCGCCAGCACCCGCTGCGCGGTGTCCTGCGCCCGCTGCGGCACGTCCCCGCCCGGGTCGGACGCCAGCGGGACGAGCAGGGCGTCGTACGGGGTGTCCGTGCCCAGGGCGGCCAGCGCGTCCGTGATGTCGGCGAAGGACCTCCCGGCGGACTCGGGCAGGCCCAGGACGTCGGCGTCCCCGAGGTCCAGCACCGCCGGGGCGGGCGGGGAGACCGGGAGGGCCGCGTCGAACGGGGTCCAGCCGACGTGGAGCAGCGACTCCCGTGCGGTCGGCGCCGCCGTCGCGGGCGCGGCGGCCGGGACGTGCTCCAGCCAGTACCGCTCGCGCTGGAACGGGTAGGTCGGCAGGTCGACCGTACGGGCGCCGGTTCCGGCGAAGACCGCCGGCCAGTCGACGGGGATCCCGGCGGACCACAGCGCGCCGAGCGCCGCGAGCGCGTCCTGCGCCTCGGCCGGGCCGGTGCGCACGGCGGGCACCGGGGTGATGTCGGTGCCGTCGGCGACCAGCGCCGACAGCACGGCGGCCGGGCCGAGTTCCAGGGCGACGGTGGTGTCCAGCTCGGCGAGGGTGCGGGCCGCGTCGTGGAACCGGACCGGCCGGCGGACCTGGTCGACCCAGTACTCCGGGGAGCGGAGCTGTTCCTCGGTGGCGGGGCGGCCGGTGAGCGTCGAGACGAGGGGGACGGACGGCGCGTGGAAGGTGACCTTCCGCAGGACGCGGCCGAACTCCTCCAGCATCGGGTCCATGTGCGGTGAGTGGAAGGCGTGGCTGACGGGGAGCCGTTTGGTGCGCCGACCGCAGGACCGCGCGGTCGCGGCGATCTCGTCGACGGCGTCGGCGTCGCCGGAAACCACCGTCGCCGCCGGGCCGTTGACGGCGGCGATCGACACGGCCCCTTCGGACCGTTCCAGCAGCTGTACGACCTCGTCCTCGGCGGCCTCCAGGGCCACCATCGCACCGCCCGCGGGCAGGGCCTGCATGAGACGGCCCCGGGCGGCCACCACGACCGCCGCGTCGGGCAGCGACAGCACGCCCGCGACGTGGGCGGCGGCCAACTCGCCGATCGAGTGGCCGGCGACGTGGTCGGGGGTGATGCCCCACGCCTCGTACAGGCGGTACAGGGCGACCTCCAGGGCGAACAGCGCCGGCTGCGCGTTGCCCGTCCGGTGCAGCAGGTCCTCGTCGTCGAGGACCTCGCGCAGCGGGACGTCGAGGTGCGGGTCGAGAGCGGCGCACACCGCGTCGAAGGCCTCGGCGTACACCGGGAAGGCCTCGTACAGCCGGCGGCCCATGGCGGCGCGCTGCGCTCCCTGGCCGGTGAAGAGGAAGGCGAGCCCGCCGCGGGTGGGCGGTGCGGTGGCGGTGCGGCCGCCGTCCTCGGCGAGCGGCCGCAGCGCGGCGCGCAGCGCCTCGGTGTCGGCGCCGACCACCACGGCCCGGTACGGCAGCGCGGCCCGTGTGGTGGCCGTCGAGTAGGCGAGGTCCGCGGCGGACAGGCCGGGGTGGTCCGTCAGGAAGGCCAGCAGGCCGCGGGCCTGGGCGGCCAAGGCCGGGCGGCTCCGGGCGGACAGCGGCAGCAGCGCGGGCGCGGCGGCAGCGGGGGCGGGCACGGGGGCGGGCTCCTGCTCGGGTGCCTGCTCCAGGATCAGGTGCGCGTTGGTGCCGCTGACGCCGAACGCGGACACCGCGGCGCGGCGCGGCCGACCGGTCCGCGGCCACGGGCGGTGCTCGGTGAGCAGCGCGACCGCACCCGCGTCCCAGTCGACGAGCGGGGTGGGCTCGTCGACGTGCAGGGTCCTCGGGAGTTCCGCGTGCCGGAGCGCCTGGACCGTCTTGATCACGCCGCCGACCCCGGCGGCCGCCACCGAGTGCCCGATGTTGGACTTCAACGAGCCGAGGAACAGCGGGCGTTCGGGGGTGTGGGCGGCCCCGTAGGTGGCCAGCAGCGCCTGCGCCTCGATGGGGTCGCCGAGGCGGGTGCCGGTGCCGTGGGCCTCGACGGCGTCCACGTCGGCGGCGTCGAGCCGGGCGCCGATGAGCGCGGTGCGGATGACCCGTTCCTGCGAGGGGCCGCTGGGGGCGGTGAGCCCGTTGGAGGCGCCGTCGGAGTTGACCGCCGACGACCGCAGGACGGCGAGCACCCGGTGTCCGTTGCGGACGGCGTCGCCGAGGCGTTCGAGCAGGATCAGCCCGGCGCCCTCCGACCAGCTGGTGCCGTCGGCGGCGGCGGCGAAGGACTTGCAGCGACCGTCGGGGGCGAGGCCCCGCTGCCTGGAGAAGTCGACGAACCCGCCGGGGGTGGCCGCGACGGTCACTCCGCCGGCGAGGGCGAGGCTCGACTCGCCGGTGCGCAGCGACTGGGCCGCGAGGTGCATGGCGACCAGGGACGACGAGCACGCCGTGTCCACGGTCATGGAGGGGCCCTCGAAGCCGAAGGAGTAGGAGAGCCGGCCGGAGACGACGCTGCCGAGCTTGCCCGTCAGCAGGTAGCCCTCGAACTCCTCCGGGCCCTCCAGCCCCAGGTAGGACTGCTCCACGGCGCCGACGAACACGCCGACGTCGGAGCCCTTGAGGGCGGTCGGGTCGATCCTCGCGTGCTCGAAGGTCTCCCAGGCGGTCTCCAGCAGCACCCGCTGCTGGGGGTCCATGGAGAGCGCCTCGCGCGGCGAGATGCCGAAGAAGCCGGCGTCGAACCGGGTGGCTTCGTCGAGGAAGCCGCCTTCCCGGGTGTAGGTGGTGCCCGGGACGTCCGGGTCGGGGTCGTAGAGCGCGGCGACGTCCCAGCCGCGGTCGGTGGGGAACTCGGTGATGCCGTCCCGGCCGTCCGCGACGAGCCGCCACAGGTCGTCGGCCGAGCGGACGCCGCCGGGGTAACGGCAGGCCATGCCCACGATCGCGACCGGCTCGGTGCGGCCGGACTCCAGTTCCGCGATGCGCTGGCGGGCCTTGCGCAGGTCAGCGGTGACCCATTTCAGATAGTCAGCGAGCTTCTTCTCATCCGCCATGAGGGGAGTTACCTGTTCCAGGAGTCGGAGGTCAGTGGTGGGCGCGGCCGAGCTCGTTGTCGATGAGGTCGAGGAGTTCGTCGGTCGACGCCGAGGCGAGGGAGTCGTCGAAGGCCTCTTCGGCCCCCTCTCCCGGCTGTGCGCCGGTCTCCAGCCACCGCGACAGCAGGGTCTGCAGTCGGACGGTGATCTCGTCGCGGTCGTCGCCGGTGCCGCTGCCGTCCTCGGCGGCGAGCGCCTGCTCCAACTCGTCCAGGGCGGCGAGCGCGGCCGGCTGCGGCTGCGGTGCCTCCTCGGAGGCGATGCGGGCGAGCAGGAACGCGGCCAGCTTCGACGGCGTCGGGTGGTCGAAGACCGCGGTGGCCGGCAGCTGGGCGCCGGTGACGGTGTTGAGCCGGTTGCGCATCTCGACGGCGGTGAGCGAGTCGAAGCCGAGCTCCCGGAAGGGCTGTTCGGGGTCGACGGCGTCGGGGTCGCCCAGGCCGAGGACGGCGGCCACCCGGCCGCGGACCAGGTCGAGGACGAACTTCGCGCGCTCGGCGGCGGGCAGCGCGGACAGCTGCTGGGCCGTCGGCACCTCCGGGCCGCCGTCCGCGCGCCGGGTCTCGGCCGGGACCAGGCCTCGCAGCAGCGGGGGGACCCGGTCGAGCGCGCGCAGGGCCGCTACGTCGAACGCCGTGGTGACCACGGCGGGCCGGCCCGAGGCGAGGGCGGTGTCGAGGAGCTCCAGTCCCTCCTTGACACCGATCGGCACGAAGCCGTCGCGGGCGAAGCGGGCCCGGTCGAGGTCGCCCAGTGCCCCGTTGATGCCGCCCTCGACGTCCCACAGGCCCCAGGCCAGTGAGGTCGCGGGCAGGCCGTGGGCCCGGCGGTGCCCGGCGAGTCCGTCGAGGTAGGCGTTCGCGGCGGCGTAGTTGGCCTGGCCCGGTCCGCCGAACAGCCCGACGGTCGAGGAGAACAGCACGAACGCCGTCAGGTCCGCGTCGCGGGTCAGCTCGTGGAGGTGCCGGGCGGCGTCCGCCTTGGGGCGCAGGACGGCGTCCAGCTGCTGCGGGGTCATGGCCGGCAGCAGGCCGTTGTCCAGGGCTCCGGCCGCGTGCACGACACCGGTCAGCGGCCGGTCGGCGGGGATGCCGTCCAGCAGCGCGGCGAGGGCCTCGCGGTCCGCGACGTCACAGGCGGCGATGCGGACCGTCGCACCGAGCTCCGCCAGGTCGGCCGCCAGGCGGTCGGCGCCCGGCGCGTCGGCGCCGGTACGGCCGACCAGCAGGAGGTGCGTGACGCCGTGCTCGGTGACGAGGTGGCGGGCGACGGCGGAGCCGAGCACGCCGGTGCCGCCGGTGACGAGGACGGTGCCCTGCGGGTTCCACACCGGGCCGTCCTGGCCGCCGCGCACGGCGGAGGCGCGGATCCGGCCGAGCCGGGGTACGAGGGCCCGGCCGGACCGGACGGCGGCCTGCGGCTCGTCGGCGGTGAGCAGGGCGGCGAGCAGGGCCGCGGGGACCGGCTCGGCGCCGACGCCGGTGTCGGCGTCGGCGTCGGCGTCGGCGTCGGCGTCCACGAGCAGGATCCGGTCGGGCGACTCGGACTGGGCGGAGCGGACCAGGCCCCAGACGGCCGCGGCCGCCGGGTCCGGCGCCTCGGTGTCCGCCGTGGCGACGGCGCCCCGGGTGACGAGGACCAGGCGGGTGTCGGCGAACCGCTCGTCGGCCTGCCAGTCCCGCAGCAGATCCGCGGTCTGCCGCAGGAGCCGGTGCGGCGCCCCGTCCGGGTGGGCGTCCCCGCCGTCCGGGTGGGCGTCGATCGGCACGACGAGGGCCCGGACCGCGTCGCCGGCGTCGAGCGCCCGCCCGAAAGCGGCCAGGTCGGCGTAGGACGCGGCGCTGCCGTCCGCCGCGTCGCCGGGCTTCCCGAGCCGGGCCCAGGGCACGGCCCGGACGGCCAGGCCTACGACGTCCGGGAGCCAGCCGACCTGGTGGAGCGAGCCGAGCGGCTCCGGTGTGCCGGCCGGTGCACCGGCGGCGGCCGCGGCATCGGCCGAGGGCTCCAGCCAGTACCGCTCGCGCTGGAAGGGGTACGTCGGCAGACCGACCCGCCGCACCCGGGCGGCGCCGAAGAAGGCCTGCCAGTCGACTGGCACGCCCCGGGTGTGGAGCACGGCGAGCGCGTGCACCAGCGACTGCGGCTCCGGCTGCTTGCGGCGCATGGCCGGCACCGCGACCGCGTGGTCCGCGCCGGCGGCGGCGAGCGCGGACAGGACGCCGTCCGGGCCGAGCTCCAGCAGGGTGGTGACGCCTTCGGCCTCCAGGGTGCGGACCGCGTCGAGGAAGCGGACCGGTCGACGAATCTGCTGCACCCAGTACTCGGGCGTGGTCCAGTCGCCGTGGTCCACCTTGCCGGTCACCGTGGACACGATCCCGAACTTCGGCTCGTGGAAGGTGAGTTGCTCAGCGATGCCGCGGAACTCGTCGAGGATCGGCTCCATCCGGTGGGAGTGGGAGGCCCGCAGGATCGGCAGGATCTTGACGGACCGGCCGCGTTCCCGCCACACCGCCGCGACGGCGTGGACGGCGTCCTCGTCGCCGGAGAGGACCACCGCACGCGGGCCGTTGACCGTACCGATCACGGCACGCCCGTCCGGGTCGAGGGTTTCGAGGACCTCCTCCTCGGTGGCCTCGACGGCGACCATCGCGCCGCCCTCCGGCAGCGACCGCATGAGGCGCCCGCGGGCGGTCACCAGGACCGCGGCGTCGGACAGCGACAGCACGCCCGCGAGGTGGGCGGCGATCAGCTCGCCCGTGGAGTGGCCCACCAGGTAGTCCGGGCGGACGCCCCACGTCTCGAAGAGGCGGAACAGCGCGACCCCGACCGCGAAGAGCGCGGCGAGGGTGTAGTCGATCTGGTCCAGCTCGTCGCCGGACTCGATCACCGTGCGCAGCGGGCGCGGCAGGTGCGCGTCCAGGGCGGCGCAGACCTCGTCGAAGGCCGCGGCGAACTCCGGGAAGGTCTCGACGAGTTCGCGGGCCATCCCGACGCGCTGGGCGCCGCCGCCGGTGAACATGAACGCGATCCGGCCCTCGTCCTTGCCGCCGGTGATCGCGGCCGGGTCCTCCTCGCAGAGGGCGGCGAGGCCGTCCAGCAGCTCCTCGCGGTCGCCCGCGAGGGCGACGGCGCGGTGCCGCATGGCCGTCCGGGTGGCGGCCAGCGACCAGGAGAGGTCGAGCAGGTCGAGGTCGGGGCGCTCGGCGAGCAGCCCGGCGATCCGCTCGGCCTGCGCCCGCAGCGCCTGAGGGGACCGCGCCGACAGGACGTACGGCAGGACGGGCGCGGGCGGTGCGGCGGCCGGCTGCGGCTCGGGCTGCTCGGCGGCCGGCTGCGGCGCCTGCTCGACGATGACGTGCGCGTTGGTGCCGCTGAAGCCGAAGGCGGAGACGGCGGCCCGACGCGGCCGGTCCAGCTCCGGCCAGTCCCGCTGCTCGGTGAGCAGGGCCAGCGCGCCGGAACTCCAGTCGACGTGCGGGGTCGGGTCGCCGGCGTGCAGAGTCCTCGGCATGACGCCGTGGCGGATGGCCTCGACCACCTTGATGATCCCGCCGACGCCGGCGGCGGCCTGGGTGTGCCCGACGTTCGACTTGAACGAGCCCAGCCGCAGCGGCCGGTCCGCGGGGCGGCCCTTTCCGTAGGTGGCGAGCAGGGCGTTGGCCTCGATCGGGTCGCCGAGGGGGGTGCCGGTGCCGTGCGCCTCGACGAGGTCGACGTCGGCGGCGGTCAGTCCGGCGGAGTCCAGGGCCTGACGGATCACCCGTTCCTGGGCGGGCCCGTTGGGTGCGCTGAGCCCGTTGCTCGCGCCGTCCTGGTTGGTGGCCGTTCCGGTGATCACGGCCAGCACCTCGTGCCCGTTGCGCAGGGCGTCGGACAGCCGTTCCACGAGCAGGACGCCGGCGCCCTCGGCCCAGCCGGTGCCGTCGGCGGACGCGGCGAAGGACTTGCAGCGCCCGTCGGCCGACAGGCCGCGCAGCCGGGAGAACTCGACGAAGGCCTGCGGGGTGGACATGACGGTCACACCGCCGGCGAGGGCCAGGTCGCACTCGCCGCGGCGCAGCGCCGCCGCCGCGAGGTGGACGGCGACCAGCGACGAGGAGCAGGCCGTGTCGACGGTGACGGCGGGGCCCTCCAGGCCGAAGACGTAGGACAGCCGGCCCGAGGCGACGCTGCCGGCGCTGCCGCTGTAGAGGTAGCCCTCGAACTCCTCGGGCGGCAGGTGGGGGCGGGATCCATAGTCGTGGTACATCGACCCGATGAACACGCCGGTCCGGCTGCCGGAGACGGCGTCGGCGGAGATCCCGGCGCGTTCGAAGCTCTCCCAGGCCGTCTCCAGCAGCAGCCGCTGCTGCGGGTCGGTGGCCAGCGCCTCCCGCGGCGACATGCCGAAGAACTCCGGGTCGAACCCGTCCGCGTCGTGCAGGAATCCGCCCTGGTCGGTGTACGACGTGCCGACCGCGTCGGGGTCGGGGTGGTAGAGCCGGTCCAGGGGCCAGCCGCGGTGCTCGGGGAACGGGCTCACCGCGTCCACGCCGTCGGCGACCACCTGCCACAGGCGTTCCGGGGAGTCCACGCCGCCGGGGTACCGGCAGGCCATCCCGATGATCGCGACCGGCTCGCGGTCCTTCTCCTCGATCTCGCGCAGCCGCCTGCGGCTGGCCTGGGCGTCGGCGACAGCGCGCTTGAGGTACTGGCGGAGCTGGTTCTCGTCGGTGCTCACGCGCCCTCAGCTCCCGGGATCTCCGCAGGAGAGGCGCCTACCGATTCCTCGCTACCGTGCACGGGTTTTCCCTTTCCCGGAGGACTTCTCATGGAGGACTTCTCGTGCGACTCGCAACCGCCGCCCAGTCTCGCCCACGGGCTTCCGTGAAGTGGTAACCCGGCGCTCTTTCCCGGCGGAACAGCTCGCGGTGACCACGGGCTGATGCGCCGATTAGCGCGTGATTACAGACCCGTTACGGGTCCGTCGGTATGGTTCCGGACACGTAGGCCCTCATAGATTGGGAACCCGAGTCGAAATGAATCCGGAGATTGCAGAGCAGGACCTTGCGGAGCCCTATCTCGGGGGTCTGCTCGCCTCACTCGGCCTGAACGTCCACTATTCCAGGGCGGAAAAGGACACCCTTTTCTTCCGCGATGACACGGGGCATGAGGTCCCGGTGCTCGACCTCGTCGGCGGCTACGGCTCGACGATCCTCGGGCACAGCAACCCCGAGATCGTCGGCTACGCAAAGGAGCTGCTGGACGGGGGCGTCCCGGTCCACGCGCAGTTCTCGAAGCACCCGTACGCCAACGAGCTGGCGCAGAAGGTCAACGCCGTCATCCGGCGCGAGTTCGGCACGGACGAACCCTACTCGGCGATCTTCGCCAACAGCGGTGCCGAAGCGGTCGAGATCGCGATGAAGCACGCCGAGTTCGACCGGGTCGCGCGCCTCGCCGAGCTGGCCGGGGAGATCGACGAGAACATCGAGCAGGCCCGTGCGGCGGCGGCCGGCGGGGCCGCACTCGCCCGCGGGGCCGCGTACGACCGTCTGGCCGCGGCCGGGGGCGTCGCGGCCGGCGCCCCACTGGACGAGGTGATCGCCGGGATCCGCCGCGCCAACGCACCGCGCCTGGCGGCGCCCCCGGTGTTCCTGGCCCCGGAGGGCTCGTTCCACGGGAAGCTGGTCGGCAGCGTCCAGCTCACCCACAACCCCGGCTTCCGCACCCCGTTCTCCTCGCTGGCCGCGCAGTGCCGCTTCGTCGCGGTGCACGAGCCGGACGCCCTGGCCAAGACGATCGAGTCGGTGCGCCGGACCGTGTTCGACCTCGCGGTGGACGGCGGCGCGGTGCGCGTCGTCGAGCGCGGACTGCCGGCCGTCGCCGCCTTCGTCCTGGAGCCGGTCCAGGGCGAGGCCGGGATCCGGGTGTTCGACCGGGAGACCGCGGAGCGGATCCGGCAGGCCTGCGCGGCCGCCGGCATCCCGATCGTCGTCGACGAGGTGCAGAGCGGTATGGGCCGCACCGGCGCCTTCTTCGCGAGTTCGCACCTCGGCCTGCAGGGCGACTACATCACGCTGGCCAAGAGCCTGGGCGGCGGCGTCGCCAAGGCGGCGGTGACCCTGGTGCGCGGCTCGCGCTACCGCAAGGAGTTCGAGCTGGTGCACAGCTCGACCTTCGCGAAGGACGCGTTCTCCACGTCGATCGCCGTCCGGACGGTCGACCTGCTGGAGGCGGACGGCGGCCGGGCATACCGGCTGGCCGCCGAGCGCGGCAGCCGGCTCGCGGACATGCTCCGCGGGCTCCAGCGGGAGTTCGGGACGGTCGTCAAGGACGTCCGCGGCAAGGGCCTGATGCTCGGCCTGGAGTTCCACGACCAGTCGGACTCCGCCTCCGAGGTGATCGCCGGGCAGGCCCGTACCGGGCTGCTCGGCTACCTGCTGTCCGGCTACCTGCTGCGCGTCCACGCCCTGCGGATCCTCCCGACGGCCAGCGCCGTCAACACCCTGCGGCTGGAGCCGTCCGTCCACTTCACGGACGCCGAGACCGACCGGCTGGAAGCGGGGCTGCGCGGGCTGCTGACCGTGCTCCGCGACCAGAACGGCGCCGCCTTCCTGCCGACGGGACCGGCCGGGGAATCCGCTCACTAGGGTCCCGTGAGCTCGGCGACGGACTTCCTGAACCCGGAACCCCGCACCCCTCGCATGGCGAATTTCCAGGATGACGAAGGAAAGAGCTGTTCAGATGACGACACGGCACGACGGGCACGAGGACGGTCATGACGAATCGGTGGCGATCGTCGGGGTGTCCTGCCGGTTACCCGGGGCGACCGGGGCGGCGGAATTCTGGAATCTCCTGCGGGACGGCCGCAATGCGATAACCGAGGTCCCGCAGGACCGGCGGGACGGCATTTCGGATTCGGTCAGGTTCGACGGCGGCACGCGTTTCGGTGCTTTCCTCGACGGGATCGGGGACTTCGACGCCGCGTTCTTCGGCGTCTCCGCCCGGGAAGCGGCGGCGATGGACCCGCAGCAGCGCCTGGTGCTGGAGCTGGCGTGGACGGCGCTGGAGGACGCCGGGATCGTCCCGGCCGCCCTGGCCGGCTCCGCGGCCTCGGTGTTCGTGGGCTCGCTCCGCGACGACTACGCCGGCCTCGTGCTGAGCGGCGGCGACGGAGCGATCTCCCGGCACACCAACACCGGCGTGCACCGGGGGGTCATCGCCAACCGGGTCTCCTACGCCCTGGACCTGCGCGGCCCCAGCGTCGTGGTGGACACGGCGCAGTCGTCGTCGCTGGTCGCGGTCCACCTGGCCGCCCAGAGCGTGCGGTCGGGCGAGTCGCCGATCGCCATCGCGGCGGGCGTGAACCTCAACCTCCTCGCCGAAGGGGCGCTGGGCGCGCAGCGGTTCGGCGGCCTGTCCCCGGACGGCCACAGCTACGTCTTCGACGCCCGGGCCAACGGCTACGTCCGCGGCGAGGGCGCCGTGGCCCTGGTCCTGAAGCCGCTGCGCGCGGCCCTGGCCGACGGGGACGACGTCTACGCCGTGCTGCGCGGCAGCGCGGTCAACAACGACGGCGCCACTCCGGGCCTGACCGTGCCCAGCCCGCAGGCCCAGGAGCGGGTCGTCCGGGCCGCGCTGCGGCGCGCCGGCGTCGCTCCGGAGCAGGTGCAGTACGTCGAACTCCACGGCACCGGCACCCCGGTGGGCGACCCCGTCGAGGCGGCCGCGCTGGGTGCGGTCTTCGCCGGGCGGCGGGCCGACGGGGCCGCCGACCCGCTGCTGGTGGGTTCGGTCAAGACCAACATCGGGCACCTGGAAGGCGCCGCCGGCATCACCGGCCTGCTCAAGGCGGTGCTCAGCATCCGCAACCGCCGCCTGCCCGCGAGCCTGAACTTCGCGACGCCCAACCCGGCCATCCCCTTCGACGAGCTCGGGCTGCGGGTCGCCGCGGAGCCGTCCGACTGGCCGCACCCGGGCCGCCCCCTGATCGCCGGCGTCTCCTCGTTCGGCATGGGCGGCACCAACGCCCACGTGGTCCTGAGCGAGCCGCCGGCCGAGGCCCGTACCGACGACGCCGCACCGGCGGCGCAGGCCGCGCCGGTCGCGGTGCCGGTGCCCGTCTCGGCCCGCACCCCGGCCGCGCTGCGGGCGCACGCCGCCCTGCTGAGCGCGTCCGGACTCGCCCCGCAGGACCTCGGCTTCTCACTGGCGACCACCCGGACGGCGTTCCGGCACCGGGCCGTCGTGCTCGCCGCGGACGCCGAGGAGCTGCACGCCGGCCTGGACGCCCTCGTGCAGGGGCGCTCCGCCCCGCACCTGGTCACGACCGCGCAGCCCGGGCCCGGGGCGGCGGACAGCGCCGGGCTCCCCGACGACCGGACCGCGCTCCTGACCGCCCTCGCGACCGCGTTCGTGAACGGCGAGGACGTCGACTGGAGCCCCGCGTTCGCGGACGTCCGCGCCGGCCGGGTCCGGCTGCCCGGCTACCCGTTCCAGCGCGAGCGGTTCTGGACCGGCGAGCACCCCGCCCCCGCGGCGGCCGCCGCGGACTCCCTTGGCGCCGACCCCACCGCGCTGGTCAGGGCGCAGGTGGCCGAGGCCCTCGGGGCGGCCGTCCCGGACTCCGTGGAACTCGACACCAACTTCCGCGACCTCGGCTTCTCGTCACTGATGACGGTGGAGCTGATCGAGAACCTGTCCGCCGCCACCGGACGCCCGCTGCCCAGCGGTCTGCTGTTCGACTATCCGACGCCGCAGGAGCTGATCGGCTACTTCGCCGAGACCGGCGTCGGCCCCGGCCGCGCGGCGAGCCGAGGCCCGTCCGCGGCCGCGCCGTCCGCCCGGACCCGCGCCGCGGCCGGCGCCGACGAGGACGCGATCGCGATCGTCGGCATGGCCTGCCGTTTCCCGGGCGGGCTCGCCTCCCCCGAGGACCTGTGGCGCGTGGTCGCCGGCGAGCAGGACGTGTACGGCGACTTCCCGACCGACCGCGGCTGGCAGCCCGGTGAGGGGTACTCCCGGACCGGCGGGTTCCTCGACACCGCGGCCGAGTTCGACGCCGAGTTCTTCGGGATCTCCCCCCGGGAGGCGCTGGCCATGGACCCGCAGCAGCGGCTGCTGCTGCAGACCACCTGGGAGGCCCTGGAGCGGACCGGCATCGACCCGAAGTCCCTGCGGGGCAGCCGCACCGGCGTGTTCGTCGGCGGCACCTCCTCCGATTACGGCCCCCGGATGCACGAGGCGGGCGATGAGGTCAAGGGCTACGTGCTCACCGGCACCACGCCCAGCGTGCTGTCGGGCCGGATCGCCTACCAGTTCGGGTTCGTGGGCCCCACCCTCACCGTGGACACGGCCTGCTCCTCCTCGCTCGTCGCCCTGCACCTGGCGGTGCGCGCCCTGCGCAGCGGCGAGGCGTCGGCGGCGCTCGCCGGCGGCGTGACCGTGATGGCCACTCCCGGCATGTTCGAGGAGTTCTCCCGCCAGCACGGGCTGGCCGCCGACGGGCGGTGCAAGCCGTTCTCGGCCGACGCCGACGGCACCGGCTGGTCCGAGGGCGTGGGCATGCTGGTGCTGAAGCGGCTCTCGGACGCCCGGCGCGACGGCCACCCGGTGCTCGCGGTGATCCGGGGCACCGCGATCAACTCCGACGGCTCCTCCAACGGGCTGACCGCGCCCAGCGGCCTGTCCCAGCAGCGGCTGATCGGCGCCGCGCTGGCCGACGCCGGCCTGACCGGCGCCGACGTGGACCTGCTGGAGGCCCACGGCACCGGCACCTCGCTCGGCGACCCGATCGAGGCCGACGCGATCCTCGCCACCTACGGACAGGACCGCGATGTCCCGCTGTACCTGGGCTCGCTGAAGTCGAACATCGGCCACACCCAGGCCGCGGCCGGCGTCGCCGGCGTGATCAAGGCGGTCCAGGCCATGCGGCACGAGGTGCTGCCGCGGACCCTGCACGCCAACGTCCCGACCTCCCGCGTGGACTGGGAGTCGGGCCGGGTGGAACTGCTGACGCAGGCCCGCGAGTGGCGGCGCGCCGACCGGCCGATCCGCGCCGCGGTGTCCGCCTTCGGCATCAGCGGCACCAACGCCCACGTCGTCCTGGAGGAGGGCGAACGGACCCCGACCGCCCTGGTGTTCACCGGCCAAGGGGCGCAGCGCCCCGGCATGGGCCGCGAACTGCATGCGGGGTTCCCGGTGTTCGCGCGCGTCCTCGACGAGGTGTGCGCCGCGTTCGACGCCCACCTGGACCGGCCGTTGAAGGAGCTGATGTTCGACGAGGGGCCGGACGCCGCGGCCGCCCTCCACCAGACCCGTTACACCCAGCCGGCGCTGTTCGCCTTCGAGGTGGCGCTGGCCGCGCTGGCCGCCGACCAGGGGCTCGGCGCCGACCTGCTCGCCGGGCACTCCATCGGCGAACTCGCCGCCGCCTACGTGGCCGGGGTGTTCTCGCTGGAGGACGCGGCGAAGCTGGTGGCCGCCCGCGGCAGGCTGATGCAGCGGGCCCGTTCCGGCGGCGCGATGATCGCCGTGGAGGCCTCCGAGGCGGAGGTCGCCGGGACCCTGGTCGACGGGGTCGTGGTGGCCGCGGTGAACGGCCCGGTGTCGGTGGTGATCGCCGGCGACGCGGAGGCCGCCGAGACCGTCGCCGCCGGGTGGCGGGAGCACGGCCGCCGGGTCACCCGGCTGACCGTCAGCCACGCCTTCCACTCCCCCCACATGGACGAGGTGCTCGACGAGTTCCGGTCGGTGGCCGAGACCGTCGGCCACCGACCGCCGCGGATCCCCGTGATCTCCACCGTGACCGGGCGCCCGCTGCCCGCCGACCCCTCCGGGTACGCCGAGCACTGGGTCACCCAACTCCGCGGCACCGTGCGGTTCCACGACGCCGTGACCGCCCTGCGCGAGGCCGGCGCCGGCCTGTTCGCCGAGATCGGGCCGTCGGCCGCGCTCACCCCGCTGGTCAGGTCCGCCGGGGTGCGGCGGGCCGTCCCGCTGGGCCGGTCCGCCGGGTCCGAGGCGGACGTCCTCACCGCGGGCCTGGCCCGGCTCCGGGGCGAGGAGCCGACGCACCCGTTCCGCCGCGACCGCTACTGGCTGCCTCCGCGCGCGGCGCGCGGCGGCTCGGGGCACCCGCTGCTCGACTCGGTCGTGGAACTCGTCGACCGGGACGAGGTGGTGCTCGCCGGCACCGTCTCGGCGGCCGACCACCCGTGGCTCGCCGGCCACGTGGTCGACGGTGCGGTCCTGCTGCCTGGAACGGCGTTCCTGGAGCTGGCGCTGTTCGCCGGCGAGCGGGTGGGCCTTTCCGGGGTGGCGGACCTGACACTGGAGAGCCCGCTGGAGCTCCCCGCCGCCGGCTCCGTACAGCTCCAGGTCACCGTGCACGAGCGGCAGTTGGCGATCCACTCGCGGCGCGACGGCGAACCGGAGTGGACGCGGAACGCGTCCGGGCTGCTCGACGGCGGCGCGGCCGCGGAGCCGGACGCGGCGGATCGGCTGGAGTGGCCGCCCGCCGGCGACCCGCTACCCCTCGACGACGCGTACGAGCTGCTCGGCGAACGCGGCTACGCCTACGGCGGCGTGTTCCGCGGGCTGCGGGCGGTGTACCGCGACGGCGACACCGCGTACGCCGAAGTCCGCTTCCCGGACGGGCACTTCGCCGCGGACTCCGGCTTCCTGATGCACCCGGCCCTGGTGGACGCGGTGCTGCACCCGATCGTGCTGGGCCTGGTCGACGGCGGGGAGGGGACGCGCCTGCCGTTCGCGTGGAGCGGGGTGCGCCTGCACCCAGGCGCCACCGGCGGCACGGAGTTCCGCGCCCGGATCCGCCCGGCCGGCGGCGACACGTACGAGCTGCTGCTCGCCGACGCGACCGGGGAGCCGGTGGCCACCGTCGACGGCCTGGCCTTCCGGGCGTCGGCGCGCACCGACGCCGTCCCGATGTACGAACTGGCCTGGCAGCCCCCGGGCACCCCAGCGGCGGACGCCGACGGCCCGCTCCGGCCCACCGTGGTCGAGGTGGCCCCGGCCCACGACCCGGCGGCGGCGGCCGCCGCCGCCCTCGCCGCGGTCCGGGACTGGGCGGCCGCGAGCCACGACCGGGACGAGCGCCTGGTCCTCGTCACCCGGGACGCGGTCGCGGCCGCACCGGGGGACGCCGTGGCCGACCCGGCCGCCGCCGCGGTGTGGGGCCTGGCCCGCACTGCCCAGAGCGAGTACCCGGACCAGTTCGTCGTGCTGGACCTCGCCGGCACCGCCCCCGCCGCGGACGCCGTCGAGGCGGCCGTACGGACCGGGGAGCCGCAGCTCGCCGTCCGCGACGGCGCGCTCCTGGTGCCCCGGATCACCAGGGCCGCCCAGGCCCCCGCGGGCGCCGCGGCCGACGGGACCGGACTCGGCTGGAACCCCGGTGGCACGGTCCTGATCACCGGCGGCACCGGCGGGCTGGGCGCACTGATCGCCCGGCACCTCCACCACCGGCATGGGCTGCGGAACCTGCTGCTGGTCAGCCGCCGCGGCCCGGACGCGCCCGGCGCCGCCGCCCTGGCGGCCGAGCTGGACGGCGTGCGCATCGCCGCCGTCGACGTGACGGACCGGGCCGCGCTGGTCGCGCTGGTCGACGGCCTGCCGGCCGACGCACCCCTGACCGCGGTGGTCCACACCGCCGGGGTGCTCGACGACGCCACGATCCCGGCGCTGACCGAGCAGCGCGTCCGCACGGTCATGGCCGCCAAGGCCGACGCCGCCCGGCACCTGCACGAGCTCACCGCGGACCGGGAGCTGGACGCCTTCGTCCTGTTCTCCTCGATCTCCGGCCTGCTCGGCACCGCCGGCCAGGCCAACTACGCGGCCGCCAACACCTACCTGGACGCGCTGGCCGCGCACCGCCGCGCCCTCGGCCTGCCCGGAACCTCCCTGGCGTGGGGCCTGTGGGAGCAGGGCATGGGGCAGTCCCTGGGCGCCTCCGACCTGGGCCGCTGGACCCGGTCCGGCGTGGCGCCGCTCACCGCCGCGCAGGGGCTCGCCCTGTTCGACCGGGCCCTGTCGCGGGGGACGGCGGACACCACGGGCGCGACGGACACCACGGGCACGACCACCGCCCTGCACGTCCCGGCCGTCCTCCAGCCGTCGCTGCTGTCCGCCACCGACCCCGTACCGCCCCTGCTGGCCGCCCTGGTCCGGCGCCGCCGCAAGCCCGCCGGCACCGCCGCGGCGGCCGGACGCGTCGGGGGGACGCTGACGGCGAAGCAGGCCGAGGAGCTCGTCCGCACGACCACGGCCGCGGTGCTCGGCCTGCCCAACCCCGGCGCGCTCGACATGGGCAGGGCGTTCCGCGAGCAGGGCTTCGACTCCCTGGCCGGCGTCGACCTGCGCAACCGGCTGATCGCGGCCACCGGCCGGCGGCTCCCGGCCACCCTGGTCTTCGACCACCCCACCCCGCAGGCCCTCGCCGCGTTCCTCGCCCAGGACCCGGACGGCGGACCGGACGAACGGGCGGCCGGCGGCGCGCGGCGGCGCGCGAACCGCGGCCGGACCGACGAGCCGATCGCCATCGTCGGCATGGCCTGCCGCTTCCCCGGCGGCGTCCGCTCGGCCGACGACCTGTGGCAGCTGGTCCTGGACGGCCGGGACGCGATCTCCGAGTTCCCCGTCAACCGCGGCTGGGACCTGGACCGGCTGTACCACCCCGACCCGGACCACCTCGGCACCAGCTACACCAGGAGCGGCGGGTTCCTGCACGACGCGGACCTGTTCGACGCCGCGTTCTTCGACATGTCCCCCCGCGAGGCACTCGCCACCGACCCTCAGCAGCGACTGCTGCTGGAGACGGCGTGGGAGACCTTCGAGGACGCCGGCATCGACCCGACGGGCCTGCGCGGCAGCCGCACCGGTGTGTTCACCGGCGTGATGTACGACGACTACGCCTCGCGGCTCCCGGCCACCCCGCAGGAGGTGGAGGGCTTCCTGCTGGCCGGCAACACCTCCAGCGTGATCTCCGGGCGGCTGGCGTACAGCTACGGCCTGGAGGGCCCGGCGATCACCGTCGACACCGCGTGCTCGTCCTCGCTGGTCGCCCTGCACCTGGCCGCGAACGCGCTGCGCTCGGGCGAGGTGGACCTCGCGCTGGCGGGCGGCGTCACGGTCATGTCCGGGCCGGGCACCTTCGTCGAGTTCTCCCGGCAGAAGGGGCTGTCCGAGGACGGCCGGTGCAAGTCCTTCTCGGCCGACGCCGACGGCACCGGATGGTCGGAGGGCGTCGGCCTGCTGCTGGTGGAGCGCCTGTCCGACGCCCGCCGCAACGGGCACCGGGTGCTGGCGGTGCTGCGCGGTTCCGCGGTGAACTCCGACGGCGCCTCCAACGGCCTGACCGCCCCGAACGGGCCCTCGCAGGAACGGGTGATCCGTGCCGCCCTCGTCGACGCCGGCCTGAACGGCGCCGACGTCGACCTGGTCGAGGCGCACGGCACCGGCACCCGGCTCGGCGACCCGATCGAGGCCCAGGCCCTGCTGGCCACCTACGGGCAGGACCGCGAACAGCCCGTACGCCTGGGCTCGCTGAAGTCGAACATCGGGCACGCCCAGGCCGCCGCCGGCGTCGGCGGCGTGATCAAGATGGTCCAGGCGATGCGGCACGGCATCCAGCCCCGCACCCTGCACCTGGGCACGCCGTCGCCGCACGTGGACTGGTCCGCGGGCGCGGTCGAGCTGCTCGGCGAGCAGCAGGAGTGGCCGGCCCTCGGCCGCCCGCGGCGCGCCGCGGTGTCCGCGTTCGGCATCAGCGGCACCAACGCCCACGTGATCCTGGAGGAGGCCGGGCCGTCCCCGGCTCCCGCCCGGACCTCCGGGACCCGCCCGGGCGAGGAGCCCGGCGCCGCCGCGACGGTGCTGCCGCTGGTGCTGTCGGCCCGGACCGACCAGGCGCTGCGCACCCGGGCCGCGGAGCTGCGCGCCCACCTGGACGCGCGGCCGGAGCTCGGCCTCGCCGACGTCGCCGGCACGCTCGCCGGGCGGCGCGCCCTGCTGGAGCGGCGGGCCGTGGTCCTCGGCTCCGACCGGGAGTCCGTGCTGCGCGGCCTCGACGCCGTCGCGGCGGGCACCGCCGCGCCGGGCGTGGTCCAGGGGCACGGCACCGGCCGCGGCGCCACCGCCTTCCTGTTCACCGGACAGGGCGCCCAGCGGGCCGGGATGGGGCGCGAACTGTACGAGCGGTCCGACGTCTTCCGCGCCGCGCTCGACGAGGTGGCGTCCCACCTCGACCCGGTGCTCGACCGGCCGCTGACCGCCGTCCTGTTCGCCGAGCCCGACACCGCCGACGCGGCGCTGCTCGACCAGACCGCGTACACCCAGACCGCGCTGTTCGCGGTCGAGGTGGCGCTCCACCGGTTCGCCGAGCACCACGGCGTCACCGCCGACTACCTGCTCGGCCACTCGGTCGGCGAGGTGGCCGCGGCGCACGTGGCCGGCGTGTTCGACCTGCCCGACGCCTGCCGGCTGGTCGCCGCCCGGGGTGCCGCCATGCAGTCCGCCCGCGACGACGGTGCGATGGCCGCGCTGGAGGCCTCCGAGGAGGAGGTGCGCGAGTCGCTGGTTCCCGGCGCGGCGATCGCCGCGGTGAACGGCCCCCGGGCCGTGGTGGTGTCCGGCGACGAGGGCGCCGTGACCGCGCTGACCGCGCACTGGTCCGGCCTCGGCCGGCGGACCCGGCGGCTCTCGGTCAGCCACGCCTTCCACTCGCCCCACATGGACGGGGTGCTCGCCGGCTTCCGCGCCGCGCTGGACACCGTCGTCTTCCACGAGCCGCGGATCCCGGTCGTCTCGAACGTCACCGGCGAGATCGCCACCGCCGAACAGCTGGCCTCCCCGGACTACTGGGTGACCCATGTCCGGGAAGCCGTACGGTTCCTCGACGGGGTGCGCACCCTGCGCCGCGGCGGGGTCACCGAGTTCGTCGAGCTCGGCCCGGACGGCGCGCTGACCGCGATGGTCGGACAGGCCGTCGCGGACGAGGACGGGGACGCCGACCGCAGCATCGGCACCGCGGTGCCGATGCTGCGGTCCGGACGCGGGGACGTGGAGACGGCCTTCTCCGCGCTCGGCGCCCTGCAGCTGCGGGGCGTGCCGGTCGACTGGTCGGCGGTCCTTCCGGCGACCGGGCCCGTCCCGCTGCCGCGGTACCCGTTCCAGCACCGCCGGTACTGGCTGGAGACCCCGTCCTCGGAGCATCCGCTGCTGGACACCGCGGTCACCCTCGTCGACGGCGGCACCGTCCTGACCGGTGAGATCGGTGCGGGCGGCTGGATCGGCGACCACCGGATCCGCGGCGAGGTCCTGGTCCCCGGCACGACGCTGCTGGACATGGCGCTGCACGCCGGGTCCCGGGTGGACTGCCCGACGGTGGCCGAACTGACCCTCACCACCGCGCTGGCCGTACCGGACGGCGAGACGGTGACGGTCCAGGTCCGGGTCGAGGCCCCGGAGCCGGACGGCAGCCGCACGCTGCTGATCCACTCCCGCCCGCGGGCCGCCGGTGACCTCGCCGAGTGGACCCGGCACGCCCACGGCGTCCTCATCCCCGGGCGGCGGACGGCCCCGGCCGCCGCCGAACCCGTGGGCGAGGAGGCCGACCTGACCGGCGTGTACGAGCGGCTCGACGGGCACGGCTACCGGTACGGCCCGGCGTTCCGGGGCCTGCGGTCGGTGCGCCACACCGGCGAGGACCGCTTCGTCGAGGTGGAGCTGCCGCAGCGCCACCGGAGCGAGGCGGCCCGCTACGGCGTGCACCCGGCCCTGCTCGACGCGGTGCTGCACGTGCTGCTCCCCGGCGTCGTCGACCCCGCCGCCCCGGCGGTCCTGCCGTTCTCCTGGACGGGGGTCACCCGGTACGCGACCGGCGCGACGGCCCTGACCGCGCGGGTCACGGTCCGCGGCGGCACGACCGGCCTGGCGGTCCACGACCGCGACGGCCGGGCGGTGCTGACGGTCGACGAGCTGGCGCTGCTGCCGGTCGGTGGCAGCCACGCGCCGGCGGGCCTGCACACCGTGTTCTGGCGGGACGCCCCCGCCCCCGCAGCCGGCCTCGAACCGGCCGTCCTGCACCGGGTGGCGGCCGTGGCCGACGGCCCGGAACAGGACATCCCGACGAGGGCGAAGGCCCTGGTGCACTCCGTCCTCGGCGAACTCCGGGCGGTCCTCGCCGAGGACGACGGGCGCCGCCACGCCTTCGTGATCACCCCGGACCTGGCGCACGCCGCGATCCGCGGCCTGGTGCGCAGTGCCCAGGCGGAGAACCCGGGCCGGCTGGTGCTCGTCGAGGCCGACGAAACCGCCGTCGCGGCGCAGGTGGAGACCGCGCTGCGGACACCCGAGCCGGAACTGGCGCTCCGGGACGGCCGGATCCTGGTGCCGAGGCTGGCCCGCCCGGCCGGCACCGCGGCGGACGCCCCGGCCGACACCGCGGCCCTGACCGCGGGCCCGGTGCTGATCACCGGCGCGACCGGCACCCTCGGCACCGTCCTGGCCCGGCACCTCGTCGTCCGGCACGGGGTTCGGCGCCTGGTGCTGCTCAGCCGCCGCGGCGAGGCCGCGCCCGGCGCGGCGGACCTGCGGGACGAACTGGCCGGCCTCGGCGCCGAGGTGAGCCTGGTGGCCGCCGACGTGACCGACCGGCAGGCCCTGGAGCGGGTGTTCGCCGCCCACGCGCCGACCATGGTGGTGCACACCGCGGGAGTCGTCGCCGACTCCACGATCGCCGGGCTGACCGCCGAGCAGATCGACGCGGTGCTCAGCCCGAAGGTGGACGCGGCCTGGCACCTGCACGAACTGGCCGGGGACCGGCCGCTGTTCCTGTACTCCTCGGTCGCCGGGCTGCTCGGCACCGCGGGCCAGGCGAACTACGCGGCGGCCAACACCTTCCTGGACGCCCTCGCCGAGCACCGCCGCGCCCTGGGCCGTCCCGCGGTCTCGCTGGCCTGGGGCCTGTGGGCGCAGACCAGCACCATCTCCAAGGGGCTGACCGACCCCGACGTCCGGCGGCTGGCCCGCTCGGGCCTGCGTCCGCTGGACACCGCGGAGGGGCTGGGCCTGTTCGACGCCTCCCTCGGCGCGGCCGCCGGCGACGGTGCCGCGGTGCTCGCCCTGACCCGGTTCGACCGCTCCGCGCTCCGCGGCCGCACCGACCTCCCCGGGGTGCTGCGTGACCTGGCCGGACCGGCCGCGGCCACCCCGGCGGCCGTACCGGACGGCGAATCCGGCCTGCCCGGTGCGCAGACGCCCGGGGTCGGCGGCGCCGACCTGCGGGAGATCGTCCGCGACCAGATCGCCGCGGTGCTCGGCCACGCCGACCCGGCCGAGGTCGAGGAGGAACGTTCGTTCAGCGAACTCGGCTTCGACTCGCTCACGGCCGTCGAGCTGCGCAACCGGCTCGGCACCGCGACCGGCCACCGGCTGTCCGCGACCGTGGTGTTCGACCATCCCACCCCGGCCGCGCTGACCGAGCACCTGCTCGCTCTCGCCGCGGCCGGGGAGCGGCCGCTGCCCCCGGCGGCCGCGAGCCGGCCGGCGACGGACGGGAACCTCGACGAGCCGATCGCGATCGTCGGCATGGCCTGCCGGTACCCGGGCGGGGTCGCCTCGCCGCAGGACCTGTGGCAGCTGGTCGCCGACGGCCGGGACGCCACCTCGGAGTTCCCGGTGAACCGCGGCTGGCCGGCCGGGCTGTACCACCCCGACCCGGACCACCCGGGCACCTCCACCACCCGCCGGGGCGGGTTCCTGCACGACGCGGACCGCTTCGACGCCGAGTTCTTCGGCCTGTCGCCGCGGGAGGCGCTCGCCGTGGACCCGCAGCAGCGGCAGCTGCTGGAGACCACCTGGGAGGCCGTGGAGCAGGCCGGGCTGGACCCGCAGTCCCTGCGCGGCAGCCGGACCGGCGTGTTCGTCGGGGTCATGTACAGCGACTACGGCTCCCGGCCGGACCTGCCGCCGGAGGGCGTGCAGGGCTACCTGTACAGCGGCAGCGCCGGCAGCATCGCCTCCGGCCGGCTGGCCTACACGTTCGGGTTCGAGGGACCGACCCTCACCGTGGACACGGCGTGCTCGTCGTCGCTGGTCGCGGTGCACCTGGCAGCGAGTGCGCTGCGCCGCGGCGAGTGCGGACTCGCGGTGGCGGGCGGCGCGACCGTGATGGCCACGCCGACGCCGTTCGTGGAGTTCTCCCGGCTGCGCGGGCTGTCCCACGACGGCCGGTGCAGGTCCTTCTCCGACGACGCCGACGGCACCGGATGGTCCGAGGGCTCCGGCATGCTGGTGCTGGAGCGGCTGTCGGACGCCCGGCGCAACGGGCACCGGGTGCTCGCCGTGCTGCGCGGCTCGGCGGTGAACTCCGACGGCGCCTCGAACGGGCTGACGGCTCCCAACGGTCCCGCCCAGGAACGGGTGATCCGCGCCGCGCTCGACTCGGCCGGCCTGGCCCCGGCCGACGTCGGCCTCGTCGAGGCGCACGGCACCGGGACCAGGCTGGGCGACCCGATCGAGGCCGAAGCCGTGATCGCCACCTACGGACGCGACCGGGAGCAGCCGCTGCTGCTGGGGTCCCTGAAGTCGAACCTCGGGCACACCCAGGCGGCGGCCGGCGTCGGCGGGATCATCAAGGTCGTGCAGGCCATGCGGCACGGGATCGCCCCGGCCACCCTGCACGTCGGCACCCCGTCCCGGCACGTCGACTGGTCCGGGAGCGGCGTCGAGCTGCTGACGGAGGCCCGCCCGTGGCCGCGCGGGGCCCAGCCCCGCCGGGCCGGCGTGTCCTCCTTCGGGTTCGGCGGCACCAACGCCCATGTGATCGTCGAGGAGGCCGAGACCGTCCCGGCCCTGGTCTCCGCGATACCGGCCGGCCCCGCGCCGGCCCCGGTCCCGTGGGTGCTGTCCGCCCGGACCGAGCAGGCGCTGGCCGAGCAGGCGCACCGGGTCGCGGACCTGTCCACCGCGGACGAGGCGTACACCCTGGCCACCCGCGCCGCCCTGCCGTACCGGATCGCGGCGGCCGGCCCGGCGGCACTGCGGGACGCCGTACCGGTCCGGGCGGCGGGCGGCCGACTGGCCTTCGCGTTCACCGGACAGGGCGCGCAGCGGATCGGCATGGGCCTCGAACTGGCCGCCGCGCACCCGGCGTTCGCCTCGGCCTTCGACGAGGTCTGCGCCCACTTCGACGCCTCACTGCGGGCCACGGTCCGGGCGGCGATCGCCGACGGGGACGGCCTGGACGAGACCGGCACGGCACAGCCCGCGCTGTTCGCCGTGGAGGTCGCGCTGTTCCGCCTGGCGGAGTCGTGGGGGGTCCGGCCCGACGTGGTGCTCGGCCACTCGGTCGGCGAGCTGGCCGCCGCGTACGTCGCGGGCGTGTTGTCGCTGCCCGACGCGGCCCGGCTGGTCGCCGCCCGCGGCGCCCTGATGCAGGCCCTGCCCCGCGGCGGCGCGATGGTCGCCGTCGAGGCGGCCGCCACCGAACTGGACGGCACGAAGCTGCCCGCCGGGGTGGCGGTCGCCGCGGTCAACGGCCCCGCCTCGCTGGTGCTGTCGGGCGCGCAGGAGCCGCTGCTGGCCTTCGTCGAGGAGCGGTTCGCCGGCCGGCGGACCAAGCGGCTGTCCGTCAGCCACGCCTTCCACTCCCCGCTGATGGAGCCGATGCTGACCGGGTTCCGGGAGGTGGCCCGGGAGCTCACGTACCACGCCCCGGTGATCCCCGCGATCTCCACGGTCACCGGTCGGTCCGCCGGGGAGTGGACCGACCCCGAGTACTGGGTGAACCAGGTGCGGGCCACCGTCCGGTTCCACGAGGCGGTGGAGACCGCCCGGGACGAGGGCGTGCGCACGGTGCTGGAGGTCGGCCCCGACGCGGTGCTCACCGGCATGATCGCCGCCGGTTTCCCCGCCGACGAGCCGGACGCCCCGGTCGCCGTACCGCTGCGGCGGCACGGCCGGCCCGAGGCGGACGGCGTCGCGGGCGCGCTCGGCACCCTGTTCACCCGGGGCGTCGGGATCGACTGGAGCGCGGTGTTCCCCGGTGCCGGACCGGCCGACGTGCCCACGTACGCCTTCCAGCGCAAGCGGTTCTGGCTCGCCCCGACCGGCCGGACCGATGTGGCCGGCGCCGGGCTGCGCTCCGCGGAGCACCCGCTGCTGGGTGCGGCGGTCGACCTCGCCGCGGGCGCCACCGGCGAGGGCGGCGCCACCGTGTCGACGGGCCGGCTGACCCTGGCGGGGCAGCCGTGGCTCGCCGACCACCGGGTGCGGGGCGTCGTACTGGTCCCCGGCACGGCGCTGGTGGAACTGGCCGCATCGGCGGGCGACCTCGCGGAGTTCACCGTCACCGAACCGGTCGTGGTGCCGGAGTCCGGCGCCCTCGTCCTCCAGCTGGTGGTCGACGGCGGCGACGTCACACTCTGGTCCCGGAGCGGGGACGCCGGTCCGGACGGCCCCGGGTGGACCCGGCACGCCGTCGGCACCCTGGCGCCGGAGACGTCCGGGACCGTCCCGGAGGCCGAGCCCTGGCCGGACGGGACCACGGAGATCGACCTGACCGGGCTGTACGAGCGGGTGGCGGAGCACGGGTACGCGTACGGCCCCGCCTTCCGGGGGCTGCGGGCGCTGCACCGGCACGGCGAGGAGCTGTTCGCCGAGGTCGTCGCCCCGGCGGAACCGGCCCTGCCGACCGCGGGGTTCGCCGTGCACCCGGCGCTGCTGGACGCGGTCCTGCACGCGCTGCTGCCCGGCGTCGCCGACGACGACCGGCCGGCCGCCCTGCCGTTCGCCTGGAGCGGGGTGCGGTTCCACGCGGCCGCGGGGGCCGACGGTGCGGTTCTGCGGGCCCGGATCACGCCCACGGGTCCGGACACGGTGCGCCTGCTGGTCTGCGGCGAGGACGGCCGGGTCCTGGCCGAGGTCGACGAGTTGGTGCTGCGTCCGCTCAGCGGCCTCCCGGCCCCCGTGGCCGGCGAGAACCTGCTGTACACCCCCGTCTGGCGCCGGCCGGACGCGTCCGGTTCGGCGGCCGACGGCACCGGGCACACGGTGGTGCAGGCCGAGGCCGGCCCGGGTGACCTGCCCCAGCGGGCCCACCACGCCGTCCATCACACCCTCGGTGTGCTGCGCGACTGGCTGGACCGCGACACCGGCGGACGGCTCGCCGTGGTGGTCGGCTCCGACCTGGCCCACGCCGGCGTCCGGGGCCTGGTCCTCAGTGCCGCGACCGAACACCCCGGCCGGTTCCTGCTGGTGGACCATCCGGACTGGGACGGCTCGGGCGACGTCCGGGACGCCGTACGGGAACTCCTGACCGCGGCCGGGGACCTGGACGAGCAGCAGGTCCGGGTCCGGGACGGGGAGTTCCTCGTCCCGCGGCTGGCCCGGTACCGGCGGTCGGCGGACGCCCGGCCGGAGGAGGCGGAGCCCACGGCGGGGGCGCACGCCCAGGCCGGTACGGCGCTCCCCTGGCGCGAGGGCACCGTGATGATCACCGGCGCGAGCGGTGCGCTGGGCACGGAGCTGGCCCGGCACCTGGTGGCGGAGCACGGCGCCCGTTCGCTGCTGCTGGTCAGCCGGAGCGGGACGGCCCCGGAGATCGCGGGTGCCGGCGACGGCGTCGAGATCACCGCGGCGGCCTGCGACGTCGCCGACCGCGCGGCACTGGCCGCACTCGTCGCCCGCCACCGGCCCGTGGCCTTCGTGCACGCCGCCGGGGCGCTGGACGACGGCACGCTGGACGGGCTGACGCCCGAACAGGTCGACGCTGTGCTGCGGCCCAAGATCGACGCCGCCTGGCATCTGCACGAGGAGGCCGGTGATCGGCCCCTGGTGCTGTACTCCTCGATCGCCGGGCTGCTCGGCACCGCCGGGCAGGCGAACTACGCGGCGGGGAACACCTTCCTGGACGCCCTGGCCGAGTACCGCACCTCCCGCGGCCTGCCGACGGTCTCGCTGGCCTGGGGACTGTGGGAGACCGGGATGGGCGACGGGCTGTCGGGGGCGGACCTGAGGCGGATCCTCGCGCTCGGGCTGCGTCCGGTCGCGGTGCCGGAGGCGCTGGCCGCCTTCGACGCCGCCACCGCGGAACTCACCGGCCCGGCGGCCGACGGCGCCCGGAACGCGGTGTTCGCGGTGACCGGCGTCGACCGGGCCGCCCTCGGCGCTGCCCCGAACCCGCCCTCAGTCCTCCGGGATCTCGTGCCCCGGCCCGCACCGGCCGCCGCCACGCGCGGCGGAGCGGCCCGGCCGGCGGCGCAGCACTCGACGGACATTCCGTGGGACCGGCCGGGGGCCGCGCTCGAACTGGTCCGCCGTGAGGTCGCGGCCGCCCTCGGGCACGACGGAGTGTCGGCGATCGCCTCCGACGCGCCGTTCACGGACCTCGGATTCGACTCGCTGACGGCGGTGGAACTGCGCAACCGGCTGACGGCACTCACCGGCGAACGCCTGCCGACCACGCTGGTGTTCGACCATCCGACGCCGGCCCTGCTGGCCGAGCGGCTGCGCGCCGTCGTGGCGGCCCGTCAGGCCGCGCCGCTCCTAGACCGGCTGGAGGCGCTGATCGGTGACGGACGGCTCGGCCCGGACGAGCTGGACCGGCTCCGGCAGCTCGTCGGCGGCGCTCCGGCGGCCGGCGACGGCCGCGACGACCGGCTCGAGGAGGAGCTCAGGGACCTGGAGGACGCGGATGACGAGGACCTGTTCGCCATGGTCGACGACCTCGGGTGACCCGTCCCGTCCGGGGCCGTTGACCGGCTGACCCGCCGGTCAGGGCTCCGCTCCGGTCGGCCGGAAGGTGGCTATTCCGCCGCCTTCCGGCCGACCGGAGCAATTCCGCCGAACGACCCAATCAATCACACATCCACTGCTAAGGTGCTGACTCATGGACAGGAATGGCGTCGACCAGCTGGTCGGGAAATACATCGGGATCTGGAACGAATCCGACGGCCGGATCCGGCGGGAATTGATCGAAGAGGTATTCACCCCGAACGCGACGTACACCGATCCGAACATCGTGGCCCACAGCGCGGCGGCCATCGGCGACTACCTCGCCATGGCGCAGCGCAACTTCACAGGAATGCTCTTCACCCTCGGCCCGGTCCTGACCCATCACGACGCCGTCCATTTCTCCTGGCAGGTCGGCCCCGCGGGGGGCGCACCCGTGGTGAGCGGATTCGACGTCGCCACCTTCGAGGGCGGCCGGATCAACCGGCTGTACGGATTCTTCAAGGGCTACTGACCCATTCGTCGGGCGCGTGGTCGCCGGGAAAGGAATTCGTCCCGACGACCAGCGGAAGCGCCCGCAGCAGACGCGCCCGCTTCGCCGAAGCGGAACCGGGATCGCCGAAGATGCGGTGGAAGGTCCGCCAGGTCGACTCGGAGATGCAGTCCCCGATGGTCGCGATCAGGTTCTCGAAGAGCTGGCCGACGGCGTCGACCGACAGGGGCTCCAACAGGATCCGCGTACTGTTCAGCCGGCCCAGCCCCCACTGCGGGAACCTGCGGTGGAAGTCCTCGTTGGCGCAGGCCACGATCAGCAGCCTGCCGGACTGGCTGCCCGCGCCGAGGCCGTCGAAGAAGGCGAGGGTGGCCTCGTCGGCGAGGTGCAGGTCATCCACCGCGATGACGACCGGGTGCTTGCGGGCGAGCGCGTGCACGAGGGCCTCCGCCTCGTGCACGTCGCTCGCCGCTTCCGGGCGGATCGGACCGGCCGCCTCGGGCGGGCGGATCGGACCGGCCGCCTCGGGCGGGCGGATCGGACCGGCCTCGCGGTGGAGCGACCGCAGCGGCTCGACGAACGCCGACGGGTCGATGCTCACCGACCTCCTCACTCGGTACTTCACGATGAGCGGAGCCGTCCGGGCCTTCTCCTCCAGCAACTGGCAGAACTCCATCAGGAGGCGGCTCTTCCCCGTCCCGTGGTCGCCGAGGACGGTCACCAGGTGTGGAAGGCTGCGCTGCTCGACCCGCTCGAAGGTCCGCTGCAGGATCTCCATCTCGTGGTCCCGGTCGATGAACGGCTTGGTCTCGACCGGGTATTCCACCGAGCGCGCCTCGGCGACCCAGTACGGCAGTTTGCCGGCCGCCATGGTCAGGTACGACACCTGGTCGAGGGTCAGCGACCTGGTGCGGTCGGACACCCAGATCATGCCGACCGGCACCTGCGGGAAGATCTCCCAACACTGGTCCAGCAGCGTGCCGTTGGCCGAGACCCGGCTCCGGCGGGGCGCCGGGTCGAAGTGCCGCTGGAGGTCGCCGGTCGCCACCATGGCCCGGATGGTGAGCCCGTGCCGGTTCTCGTCCGACACGTCGAGACTGTCCCGCAGCAGCAGGGCGAGCTGGGTCGCCCGTGCCGCGCCCTTCCGCGGGTCGTCCAGGTCGAAGAGGGCGATCGTCGCGGAGCCCACGGAGGCCACGACCTCTCCCCCGCTGCACTCCACGCCCGCCCTGACCAGGGTGTGGATGCCGTCGAGGAGCTCATCGACGCCGACGGGGTGCCCCGTCCCCGCCCCGGATCCGACGTGGGTCCGGACGATCATCACCGTCACCTCGCGCCGGTGCGACCGCGTCTGGGAGGACGCCTGGTCCCCCGGCCGGCCCGATACATCCAGCAGGCCGTACACGAGCCCGTCCTCGTCGGCGGGTTCGTACGGCGCGGGCCGGACACCCGCGTCGACCACCACCGGCCCGCCGGCCGGCTCGGGTTCCTCCCCGGCGGCCTCGGCCCGGGAGAGCTCGTTCAGCGTCGAATCGTGCGACAGGATGCGCCGCTGCAGGTCCCGCAGCCACGGACCGGGCTCCAGGCCGAGCCGGTCGACGAGGTCGGTGTGCGTGCGGTGGTAGACGTCGAGCGCCTCGGTCTGGCGGCCGGACCGGTACAGGGCCAGCATCAGCAGCCCGCGGGCCCGTTCGCGCAGCGGTTCCGCCTCCACCATCTTCTCGATGCCGCTGATCACTTCACGGTGGTGGCCGCAGTCCAGTTTGGCTTCGAAGTACAGTTCCTGGGCGTCGATCCGCGCGTTCTCGACGATGTTCGACTCCGGCCAGACGATCCCGGCCTCCGCGAGATCCGCCAGGACGTCCCCACGCCACAGGTCCAGTGCGTCCCGCAGGATCGCGGCCGCCTCCGCCGGGAACCCGTTGGCCATCTTCTTGCGCCCGAGCTCCAGCTGCCGGGCGAAAACGTGCACGTCGACCGTGTCCTCGTCGATGTGGAGCAGGTAACCGGGCGACCGCGTGATCAGCGCCGGATGCGGCTCGCGCTCCTGGAGCGACCGCAGGACCGACCTGAGCGACCACACCGAATTCTGGAGGATCTTCCTCGCCGTGATGGGCGGCTCACCGTCCGGCCACAGGGAATCCACTAATCGACTGGCCGCGACCGCCTGATTTGATTCGAGCAGCAGACGCCCCAGCAGCGCACGCTGTTTCACTCCCCCCAGAACGACTCTTTCGCCGTCCCGAACGACCTCCAACGGGCCGAGCACGCGAAACTGAATCATGATTACCCCCAAGTACTCATGACCGAGAAAAGTCACGCCAAAAACACAACGCCCACGGTCGGAAAATAGTTCCGAACCGCACCCCACAGGGCCACCGACCGTGGCCTGACACGCTTATCCGCGCAGCGCCGCGGGACCCGATCGCCATCGTGAGCCCACCGACCCCACCCCCCGCGTGGACCCATATATAATCAGCAAAACTGTAGCACACAAGCGCCCCTGTGTACAACGCCGATTCACGGAACATTTACCCCCGCACTTCCCCCTCCTTTCCAGGGCTTTACCCGGCTCGACTTTCCCCGGAATGCGGCATTATTTCCAGGTTGCGATCCGCGGGTGCGGCCGAATGTCGGCCGGACGACCGTGGCACGGGGCGGCCGTCCCGCTCCGGGCCGAGGTGACACTCCCGCAGGTCACGGGCAGGCCAAGTGATGGACGCCTGGCTCCAGTTGGTGGAGAGACACGAGTCGCTGCGGACCACCTACGACCTGAGCGGCCCGACGCCGGCCCAGACGGTCCACCCGTCCCGCCCGTCCCGGGTGGCTGCGAGGAACGGGCACCCGGAGCGTCCAGCACTGGACCGAGGCCTGGGGCCGGCTCGTCCCGGCAGGCCGGGATCGAGTGGCGTCCGTCCACCCGGCGGTCAGGGCCGAACTTCCACCTGGCAGTGGCCGCAGGGAAGGGAATCCTCATCGGAGTGGGCGCGAGCCGCTACTATCTCGACGGAAATCTCCCAGCCGTTCTCGCGGCGTCGATCGAGGCCGGTCTGATCAATATGTCCAAGGGGTTCGAGAACTCCCCGGCGGATGTCTCGCCGGATAATCCATGGCGAATTTTCCGAAGGGCAGCTGAATGCGGTGGGAAACGCTTCTCCCCCGCACTTCGGCATCACGCGGCTTGGTCGAGCCGGTTCCAGAAGCCTGCACAGATCCCGCGAAGCTGCTTCTTCATGATGAACACCTCCTGCCCGTGGTGACTACAGCCACAGGCGGTCGGGAGGTAGACGGAATTCAGGATAAGGACCGGGAAAGACGGTTAGGGTTTCACTCATGACGGATTCGTATGCCGACCCGGGAACCCCGGATCACCGAAGTGCTGCGCGTTACCTGTGGTGGCTGACCATGAGTCAGCGCCGACGGGTGACAGGTGGTGCGGTGATCGGCACCCTCTGGATGGTCTGCCTCCTGCTGCCGCCGTACCTCATGCAGCGTGCGATCGACGACGGGCTCCAGCGGGGGAAGACCGGCGTCCTGGTCGGCTGGGTGGCCGCACTGGTCGGCGCCGCGCTGCTCAACGCATGGCTCGGCATCATGCGCCACCGCATCATGACACGAGTCCGGATGGACGCCACCTTCCGGACCATCAAGGTCGTGGTCGCACACTCCACTCGGCTGGGTGCCGAACTGCCCCGAAAAGTGACGGCCGGCGAGGTGGCCAGCATCGGTGTGGGCGACGTCGCGCAGATGAGCCAGACACTGACGATTACCGGCCCGGGCGTCGGTGCTGTCGTCGCGTACCTGGTGGCGGCCGCGCTGCTGCTGTCGGTCTCCGCCCCGCTCGCCCTCGTGGTCCTGCTGGGGGTGCCGTTACTCGCGGTCGCGGTAGGGCCGCTGCTGGAACGCCTCCAGGGCGCGGAGTCCAGGTACCGCGAGCAGCAGGGGGCCCTGACCGCCCGGCTCGGGGACATCGTCGGCGGCATGCGCGTACTCAACGGCATCGGCGGTAAGGAGATGATGGCCGGCCGCTACCTGCGCGGATCGCAGAACCTGCAGGCCGAAGGATACCGGGTCGGCGCCGTGACCAGCTGGATCCAAGCGCTCTCGGTCGGCCTGCCCGCCCTCTTCCTTGCGTTGGTGACCTGGCTGGCCGCCCGGATGGCCGCCGAGGGCACCATCACGATCGGCACGCTGGTCGCCGTCTACGGCTACGTCGCCGTCCTGGTGGTACCGGTCTCCAACTTCATCGAGGGCGGATACGACCTCACCAGGGGTCTGGTGGCCGCTCGACGGGTGGTCCGGATGCTCGACCTGAAGCCCGCCTTCGAAGACGCCGCAACACTCCGGCCGGCCCATGACGAGCCATCAGTCCTGTACGACGCCGACACCGGTGTGGAACTGGTCCCGGGCCGGCTGACCGCGATCGTGAGCGCTCGCCCGGCCGATTCCGCGGCCGTGATCGACCGGCTCGGCCGGTACAGCGCATCCGCTGCGACCTGGGGCGGCGTGCCGCTCGCCGAGGTCGCCCTGGCCGAGATCCGCAGCCGGATCGTGGTGGCGGACAACGACGCCGACTTCTTCTCCGGCACGCTGCGCACCGTGGTCGGCGGCCGGTCCGAGCACACCGGCCCGTTCATCGCCCAGGCCGTCAGAGACGCCGCGGCGGAGGACATCGTGCAGGCACTGCCCGATGGCCTGGACAGCGTGATCCAGGCCCAGGGCAGCAACCTCTCCGGCGGTCAGCGCCAGCGGCTGCGGCTGGTCCGTGCCCTGCTGGCGGACCCGGAGGTGCTCCTGCTGGTCGAGCCCACCTCCGCCGTGGACGCCCACACCGAGGCCGCCATGGCCGCTGGGCTGCGCCGGGCGCGGACCGGACGCACCACCGCCCTCACCTCGACCTCCCCCGTCCTCCTGGAGCAGGCCGACACCGTCTGCTACCTCGTCGACGGCCGTCTGGCGGCGGCCGGCCCGCACCAGGAACTGCTCGCGTCAGAGCCCGGCTACCGCGCGCTGGTGGCCCGCCGCGAAACCGCCACCGGGTCCACGCCCGCCGAGGAGGCCGTCCGATGACTGCTCAGACCGAGACCGCCCCCGGACGGCTCCCGATTGCCGGACCTGCCGAGGTCCGCCGGGCCGCCGTGCGTCTGATGGGGCAGGACGGCCGTGCGGTCGCCGCGATGCTGACCCTCAACGGACTGGCCGCGGCCGCCGGTCTGGGCGGCCCCTGGCTGCTGGGCCGGATCATCGACGACGTCCGGGGCGGCGCCGGGGTCGGACACGTCGACCGACTCGCCCTCGGCATCCTCTGCTTCGCGCTCGCGCAGCTGCTCCTCGGCCGCTTCGCCCGCTACGCCGCTCACCGCTTCGGCGAGCGGACTCTGGCGCGGATCCGAGAGCGGTTCGTCGACCGCTCCCTCGCCCTGCCCGCGTCGGTGGCCGAACGCGCCGGCGCCGGTGACCTGCTGACGCGCGGCACCGCCGACGTCGCCACCGTCGGCACCACCCTGCGCGACGCCGGGCCGGAGATCTCGGTGGCGCTCGTCCAGATCCTCCTGATCCTGGTCGCCATGCTCGCGGTCAACCCGCTGCTCGGCATCTGCGGGTTGCTCTGCCTCTCCGGGATCTGGTTCGCCACCCGCTGGTACCTGCACCGTGCACACGCGGGATACCTCGCCGAAGGCGCCGCCAACTCCGCGCTGATCGAGATCCTCACCTCCACCGCGGCAGGGGCCCGCACCGTCGAGGCCCTGGGCCTCCAGGACCGCCGGATCGCCGCCACGGCCGAGGCGGTGGAGCACTGCCGGGTCACCCGTACCCACACCCTCAACCTGCGCACCGTCCTCTTTCCCGTGGTCGAGTTCTCGTACATCGCCCCGGTCGCCGGCATCCTGCTGCTCGGCGCCGCCCTGCGCGACACCGGCGCGGTCACCACCGGCGCGGTGGTCGCCTGTGCTCTCTACTTCTGGAAGCTCTCCGAGCCGCTGGACAAGGTCCTGCTCTGGCTCGACCAACTCCAGCGCAGCAACGCCTCCTTCGCCCGAGTCGAGGGCATCGGCCAGGTGGACTCCCCGGCCGTGACCGGCGGCGGCCGGCCCGCGGACGACCGGATCGACGTGGTCGACGTCCGGTACGCCTATCAGGGCGAGCGGGACGTCCTGCACGGCGTCGACCTCACCGTCCGTCCGGGCGAGCGGCTGGCGATCGTCGGCCCGTCCGGAGCCGGCAAGTCCACTCTGGGCCGGCTGCTGGCCGGGGCGGAGACGCCCCGCACCGGACGGGTGACGGTGGGGCAGGTGCCTGTCGCCGAGCTCGACCCGGCCCAGTTGCGCCGACACGTCGTCATGGTCTCCCAGGAGCATCACGTCTTTCTCGGCACCGTCCGGGACAACCTCCTGATCGCCGCGCCCGCCGCGACCGACCAGGACCTGCACGCGGTGCTGGCCGCCGTCGATATCGACTGGGTGGACGAGCTGCCGGACGGGCTGGACACCGAACTCGGTGCCGGTGGGCTCCGTCTGGACGCTCAGCAGGCCCAGCAACTCGCCCTGGCCCGGGTGGTCCTGGCCGACCCACACACGCTGATCCTGGACGAGGCCACCTCCCTGCTCGACCCGACCACGGCCCGGCATATCGAGCGCTCGCTGGCGGCTGTGCTCAAGGAACGCACCGTGATCGCCATCGCCCACCGCCTGCACACCGCCCACGACGCGGACCGGGTCGCGGTCATGGAAGGCGGCCGGGTGACCGAATTGGGCAGTCACGAAGAGCTGTTGGCGGCCGGCGGCGGGTACGCCGCGCTGTGGAAGTCCTGGCACGGCGTCTGAGCGCGCCCCACCCCTCTCGACCTCTCTCGACCAGGAGGAGCGGAACCCCACGCACTCGGCACCACCGCAGACGGCCCAGAGCTGGGTCCGGCCGGTTCCCGGCCGGACCGGGCCTGGCGCCCTCCGGCTCTTCTGCTTCCCGTACGCCGAGTGTTCGACCTGAACAACTGACGGAAGGAACGGTTGGTTCAACAGAACCAAGAGAAAGCCCCACGTACAGCACTCCACACGCCGGGGCTACCCCAGGTTGCAACTACGTCAGCGGCGAAGGAAGTCCCGCGGCACCCTCTGAGTGAAGTTTCCAACCCCTTGCCCCTACGCCCCCAGTGGGTCCTCGACCAGCTCCGAAAGCGCACCGCCGAACTCGACCTGCCGAAGATCGTCCTGCACGACCTCAGGAACACCGCGGCCAGCATCATGATCGCCGCCGGCATCCCCCTCGCCGTCGCGGCCAGGTTGTTGCAGGAGGTCCAGGTCCGCGATGACTCGGTGGGCGCCGTGGAGTGGACCGTCTCCGTCGATTCCACGATCGCCCGGGCGCATCAGCATGCCGCGGGCGCCCGCAAAAAAGGGGCCGACGCAGGGGACGAATCGGAAGATCCGGCAGCTGTCGCGCATCGCGAGGCGCTCGGCCGGTCCCGGGGCGGGCTGACGACCAAGGTCCACCTGGCAGTCGACGGCCGGGGGATGCCGCTGTCGATCGTGCTCAGCACCGGGAACACGGCGGACTGCACCATGTTCCCGGCCGTGCTGGACGCGATCCGCATCCAGCGAACCGGCGCCGGACGCCCGCGCACCAAGCCCGACCGGATGGTGGCGGACAAGGCCTACTCGTCACGGAAGATCCGCCATCTGCTGCGGCGTCGAAGCATCAAGGCGACCATCCCCGAGCGCCGGGACCAGATCGCCAGTCGAGCCCGCCGCGCGGGCAGGGGTGGCCGACCGCCGGCCTTCGACAAGACCGCTTACCGGGGGCGGAACGTTGTCGAGCGGTACTTCTCCCGGTTGAAGCAGTTCCGCGCGGTGGCAACCCGGTTCGACAAACTGGCAGCCCGCTACCGTGCCGGGGTGATCATCGCATCGCTGATCCTCTGGCTCAGGGCGGACGACTGATCGCCGGGTTCAGTCCGAGTCGAACCACACCAGCACTGCCGGGCCGTCCGGCGTGATCACCGGCACCCAGGCCTCATCGGCCTCACGGATCCGGCTCTCGTCCAGGCGCAGAGGGCGCGGCTCCTCAGTGGTCCCGTCGCATGCCCAGTAGCGGATGGCTCCGGTGATCTCGCGGAGCCTCTCCCGCTCGTCATCCGGCCACGCGTAGTTCCAGGTGCCGGCACCACAAAAGTGCTTCTCGAACAGCTCGCGCAACGCGTCCAGCTCATCAGGGCCGAACAACGGCACCAGAAAGCCTTCGACCTGCCCCTGCCGGCAGGCGGTTCCGCCGTACTGTTGCTGGTAGAAGACCCCCGTCTTCGCCTCGACCACCGCATACAGCCAGCCACCGGCACTCATGCCGTCAGGATCGAGGAAGACGAAGCGTCGAGAGCTCATGGCCGCAGTCTTCCGGCCGCTGACCACGAGCTCAACGACAATTTCCACCTGCAAGATCAATTACGAGACACGGCCCAGGTTCGGCCGTGGCACGACCCTGTTCGGAGTGCGGACAGGCCACATCCAGGGCCCTACTACGACCCGGTGTCGTATTCGGGGACCTTTGTCCCCCGTTCGGGCGCCGCGCCGAGAACGGGCGGGTCCAGCCGTACCATCCGCCCGACGACCGGGCGCGTGCCTCTGCGGCCGTACCCGAGCAGCAACCCCTCGGCACCGCCACGGGAAGGCGGCACCCGCTCCTCGCCGGGTCGCCACCCGGTCGGCCTTGACAGCGTCGCCACCGCGACGTAGATCGGAAAGCATGAGTCGGCACGAGCCGGTGGACCGGGCGGCGACACCCGTCCGGAGCGACGCGGCCACGTACCCGGACACGGACGCCACGGCGGATTCCGGCCGTCGCGGACGGGCGACCGAGGCCGGGGCGGCTGTCGGTACGGCGGCGGAGCGTGAGGACGCCCTGGTGACGGCGGTGGTCAAGGCCGTCGAGGAGACCGCCGCCCATGCCGGGAGCGTCTTCCTGCGCTCCCGGGACGGCCGCTCGATCGTGCTGGCCGCCACCTGCGGTGCGCCGCCGTCCCTACTCGGCGGCTGGCGGCTCATCCCGGTCAACAGCCCCATTCCGGTGGCGGTGGCCTACCGGTCGGGCCGGACGGTCCATCTGGCCGACGCCGACGAGACGATGCGACGCTATCCGCAGCTCGCGGTGGCCCTGCCGTACGCGTTCGGCTCGGCGTCGGTGCCGGTGAGGGCCGGGCAGGAGAGTCTGGGAGCACTGGCGGTGGTGTGGCCGGCGCCGTCCGGGCACGCGGGGCTGTCGAGGGCCCGGCTCCGCCATCTGCGGGCCATCGCCAACCGGCTCGGCGCAGACCTCGCCGGCCTTCGAGCCCGCGGGGGCGTCTTCGAGTACGACGCCGCGACAGTGCCCATCGAGGTCCCGGCTCCCACCGCGCCGGCGGTGCGGGTCGGTCTGTTCGACTGGCAACTCGACACCGGGACCGTGGTCGCCGACGACGAGCTCTGTGCGATCTTCGGTCTCACGCCCGACGCCTTCGACGGGCGGGCCGACACACTGGCTTCCCGGCTCCACCCGGGCGACCGGGTCTCGCTCCGGGCTGCGGCCCGGGCAGCCGTCGCGGACGGCAGAGTGGTCGCCCGCCGCCTGCGCGTCCGCACCGCCGACGGGTACCGCACCGTTGAGCTGTGGGGTCGCGTGCCGGAGGCGTCTGAGGAGGCGGTCCGGACCCACCTGGTCGGCAGCGTGCTCGACGCCGGAG
Source organism: Kitasatospora sp. NPDC048286 (assembly GCF_043201735.1). NCBI lineage: Bacteria > Bacillati > Actinomycetota > Actinomycetes > Kitasatosporales > Streptomycetaceae > Kitasatospora > Kitasatospora sp. NPDC048286. Next base: position 470,409 of record NZ_JBICZE010000003.1, on the reverse strand, counting down.
CCGGAGCCGCAGCCGTCACCGCGGTGGAACGGCTCCGGGACGGACTCTTCTCCCTCGATCCGAACGGACACGTCGCCTACGCCAATCACAGCCTGGAGGTGCTGCTGGGGACGCCCGGCGGGGAACTGCTCGGCCGCTGCCTGTGGGATGTCCTTCCGTGGCTGTCCGATCCGATCTTCGAGGACCGGCACCGAGCCGCGATGGTCTCCCAGCAACCCACCGTCTTTCTGGTCCGGCGCCCGCCGGACCGCTGGCTCGTCTTCTCCCTCCACCCCGATGTGAACGGCGTGACCGGCAGGGTGACGTCCGCCCGGCCGCCCCACTCGCCACCGGACGTGTCCGGCACATCGGAGGGCTCCGGGACATCGACCGCCCCTTCGCCCGTCCCCGGGCCCGGGTCCCCCGCGCCGAGCCCGCCACCACCCCACGCGGAGCCCGCGCGCCTGGGCTCCATCTACCGCGTCCTGCAGCTCAGCAGCGCGCTGACCGAAGCGGTGAGCACGGTCGAGGTGTGCGACGTCGTCGCCCATCAGCTCCTGCCGGCCTTCGGCGGACAGCACCTGGCCATCTACGTGATCGACGAAGGCCGTCTGCACCTGCTCTTCCACACCGGCTACCACGACCGCTTCCTGCAGTGGCTGGAAGGCAAACCGCTCGACACTCCGCTGCCCGGAGCGGAGACGCTCGCCTCCGGCGTACCCCTGTTCGTCGACTCCCGGCAGGATTTCACCGATGCCTGTCCGGCTCGCACCGTGGAAGGCGTCGGAGCCTGGGTCTACCTACCGCTGATCGCCTCCAACCGCCCAGTCGGCACCTGCATCCTCGGCTTCGACGGGATCCACCGGTTCACCGCCAAGGACCAGGGCATCCTGACCGCGCTCAGCGGTCTGATCGCCCAGGCACTCGAACGCGCCCGTCTCTACGACGCGAAGGCCGCCCTCGCACACGGCCTGCAGAAGGCACTCCTGCCCCACCGCCTGCCCGCCCTGCCGGGCATCCGCACCACCGGCCGGTACCTGCCCGGCACCAGCGGGATGGACATCGGGGGCGACTGGTACGACGTGATCCCCACCGGGAACACCGTGGCCCTCGTGGTCGGGGACGTCGAGGGCCACAACGTCGCCGCAGCCGGCACCATGGGCCAACTGCGGAGCGCCGTGCGGGCCTTCGCCACGGCCGGTCACTCACCCGGCGCCGTCCTGGCCGGAACCAATCGGCTCCTGGTCGACCTCGGTCCCGAGCTGCTTGCCAGCTGCTGCTACATCCTCATCGAGCCGGACGAGGACCGTGTACGCGCCGTCCGCGCCGGGCACTGCCCGCCCTTGCTACGCCGTCCCGACGGCAGCACCGAGGTGCTTGAACTGGAGGGTGGCCCACTCCTCGGCGTCGACGGCACCAGCAGCTACCCGGAGACGGAGCTGCACCTTCCCCGAGGGTCGATCCTCGCCCTCTACACCGACGGCCTCGTCGAGGAACGCGGCACCAGCATCGATCTGGGCATCGACGACCTGCGCGCCTCGCTGGCCCACGCCCACGCCAGAAGCCTCGACGACCTGGCCGATCGACTCCTACGCAAGGCCCAACGCTCCCCGCACCGTTCCGACGACATCGCTCTGCTGCTCACCGCCTACCACCCCGGCCAGGCCCCGCAGGCCGCCTGACGGCCCAAGGGCACGGAACCCACGCAGGCGGCCTGGCCTCCACCGTCCAGACCCCGGCCCACAAGGGCTGAGCGGGCCCGGCCGCGCAGCGCTGAGAGGCCGGTAGTCGACATAGGCGTGCGCGCCGTCGGGCGAGAAGGCGATCGCCGTCGGCGAATGGTAGGCGCCGAGGTCGATGGTCCCGGTGACGGCGTGGGTGGCGGTGTCGATCACCGAACGCGCAGCAGGTCGTCGTGTCGTCGGGTGATCGCGGAGACGGTGCCACCGGGGCGGGCCATCGGATGCGTGCTCTCGTACGGGATCAGCGTCCCGCCGACTCCAGCCGCGCCGCCAGCCGTTCGGGAAGGGCGTCCCGGTTCGCCACGGTCAGCCGGAGGACCTCGACGTCGGCGCGGCGCTTGAGGGCGTCGGTGAACGGGCCGTGCTGCGCCTGGACGGTGGCCACGATGCCGACCTCGGCGGCGAACAGGGCCCGGACGGCGTCCTCGAACGGGCGGTACGCCAACTCCATCCGGCCGAGCTCGTCGATGAGCACGAGCGTGCGCTCCGTCCACACCAGGGACGGCAGGGCCAGGCGCTCCATGACTCGCAGGTCGACGCCGTACCGCCCGACCCGTGGCGGCCCCGGGAAGTCGACATGGGCGAGCACGGCACGCTCGCCCGACAGCGTTTCCAGCGCGAAGCCGACCCGGGTGCCGTGCGTACGGATCTCCTCCGTGGTGAAGCCGGAGGTCTCCCGGGTCGGCAGCAGCGCCGCGAGTCGGCGGATCGCGGTGGTCTTCCCGCTGCCGGGGCGGCCCTCCAGCAGAATCCTGATCGGCATCGCGGGCTCCGGACGAGTGGTCGTCGGGCAAGTGGTCCTGTTCTCAGCGTGGTCCTCCGCGCACCCGGGCCGCAACGCCGGTTCGCTCGTACTCGGCCGCACGGGGAACCGTCCGGGACGGGTCACCCGCCGGACCGCCGGCCCCACACGTGCCCCACACCTGCCATCACCACCGCACCGACCCCGACGGCTCGACGTCATGCCGAGGTCCCGACTTGGCGGGCCCGGCTCGTCCGGCTATACGCTTGACATGCGTCCCAGCGCCCGCCGAGGCTCCTCCTCGGGCGTTCGACCGCAGCGGCCCGAGGGCGGACTCCGGGGGTGGTCCGTCGCGCGGTGGTCGGCATGAGGGAGAACGGTTCCCATGGACCTCAACACCGTCACCGAAGTCGTCCGGCGCCCGCCCGGTCGGCCCGGCCTGGACTGGCGTGAAGGCGACGCCTGGCTCGCGGGTGGCACGTTCCTGTTCTCCGCCGAGCAGCCGGGCCTGCGCCGCCTGATCGACCTGACGTCCCTGGGCTGGGATCCGCTCGTTCCGAGCGACACCGGCCTGGAGATCGGTGCGACCTGCACCATCCGCGACCTGTACGCCTTCGAGCCGCCGCGTGATTGGACCGCGGGTGTCCTCTTCGCCACGGGCTGCGAGGCGTTCTTGTCCTCGTTCAAGGTGTGGAACTCGGCGACCGTCGGCGGCAACATCTGCCTGTCGTTGCCTGCCGGCCCGATGATCACGCTGACGGTCGCCCTGGAGGCCTGGTACGAGCTGTGGGCTCCCGACGGGTCGATCCGCGTCGTCGATGCCCTCGACTTCGTGACCGGCGACAACCGGAACCTCCTCGCACCGGGCGAACTGCTGCGCCGCGTCAGGATTCCGGCGAGTGCCCTGCGGAAACGCACCGCGCACCGCCGCTTCGCACTGACCCGACTCGGCCGCTCGACGGTGTTCCTCATCGGCACCCGGACGCCCGGGACGAACGACCTGACGCTCACCGTCACCGCCGGCACCACGCGGCCGGTGCGGATCGCCTTCAACAGCGTTCCCGACGCACGGACCCTTCAGCACAGCATCGATGTCATCCCCGCCGACTACTGGTTCGCCGATCCGAACGGGACTCCCGAACACCGTCGCCACCTGACCAAGCACTTCAGTGAGGAGATTCGTCACGAACTCATGGCTGGGGGCCCGGCATGACCTTCCTGGTGAACGGCAGGAGCTTCGACGACGAGCCGGAACCCGGCCAGTGCCTGCGTACCTTCCTCCGTTCGCTCGGTCACTTCGGTGTCAAGAAGGGGTGCGACGCGGGCGATTGCGGCGCGTGCACGGTGTGGCTGGACGGCGATCCGGTGCACAGTTGCATCACCCCCGCGTTCCGCGCGGACGGTCACGAGGTGACGACGATCGAGGGTCTCGGATCACCGGGTGACCTGCATCCGATGCAGCGGCAGTTCCGTGACGCCCCGGGATTCCAGTGCGGCTTCTGCACAGCCGGGATGATCATGACGTCGGCGGCGCTCACCGAGACTCAGAAGGACGACCTGCCCCGGGCGTTGAAGGGCAACCTCTGTCGCTGCACCGGCTACCGGGCGATCGAGGACGCCGTGCGGGGCGTCACCGGTGTGGAGACGGCGGCCCCGGGGAAGGCGGTGGGGACGAGTGTCGGCGCGCCGGCGGCCGACGACGTGGTGACCGGCCGCGCCGAGTTCACCATGGACACCCGTCTCGAAGGCATGCTGCACCTCAAGGTGCTGCACTCACCGCACGCGCACGCCCGGATCGTCTCGATCGACCAGACCGCCGCACTCGCGGTTCCCGGCGTGCGCCGGGTCTACACCTGGCAGGACGTGCCGCGCAAGCGCTTCACCACGGCGATCCACACCGACCATCTCGTCGATCCGGACGACACCCTCATCCTCGACAACACGGTGCGCTTCGTCGGCCAGCGCGTCGTGGCCGTCCTGGCCGACACCGTCGGGGCGGCGGAGGAGGGCTGCCGGAGGGTCGTCGTCGACTACGACGTCATGCCGGCCGTGTTCGACCCCGAGGAGGCGATGGCCGAGGGGGCGCCTCAACTGCACGGCGCGCAGGACCCCTTCGTCCGGGATCCGGTCCACAACATCCTGGTGGAGATCCATGCGCACATCGGTGACGTCGATGCCGGATTCGCCGACGCCGACGTGATCCACGAGGGCACGTACTCCTCCCCGCGCGTGCAGCACGCGCACCTGGAGACCCACGGCTCGATCGCCTGGATGGAGGACGGTCGCCTGAACGTGCGTACCAGTTCGCAGTCGCCGTCGATCGCCAAGACGAAGCTCGCCCATCTGTTCGCCCTGCGGCCGGACCAGCTGCGGGTGTTCTGCAAGCGGGTCGGCGGCGGCTTCGGCGGCAAACAGGAAGTGATCTCCGAGGATCTGGTCGCGCTCGCCACGCTGGACACCGGGCGGCCGGTCTGCTTCGAGTACACCCGCGAGGAGGAGTTCACCACGGCCTCGCCCCGGCATCCGATGACGCTGACGGTCAAGCTCGGCGCGAAGGCGGACGGGACGCTCACGGCGTTCCAGGTCCGCAACGTGTCGAACACCGGCGCCTACGGCAACCACGGCGGCGAGACGCTGTACGCGGGTGGCGCGGCCGTCATGATCTACCGCTGTCCCAACAAGAAGTACGACGCCTTCGCCGTCTACACGAACACCGTTCCGAGCGGGGCACTGCGCGGATACGGGATGACACAGCCGGCGTTCGCCGTGGAATCGGCGATGGACGAACTGGCCCGTGCCCTGCACCTCGACCCGCTCGAACTGCGGCGCCGCAACATCGTCCGACCGGGCGATCCGCTCGTCGCGTTGCACGACGGACCCGACGACGTGATGTTCACCGAGGACGGCCTCGCCAAGTGCATCGACCTGGTGGACACCGCGATGGCCCGAACGGCTCACGAGCCGTCACCGGGGCCCGACTGGCTCGTCGGGGCCGGCGTGGCGAGTTCCCTGCACGAGACCGCGCCCCCGACCGAGCACATCTCGGAGGCCTGGATCACGCTCGGGGACGACCTGGTGTACGAGCTGGCCGTCGGGACGGTCGAGTTCGGCGAGGGCACCTCGACCGCCCATGTCCAGATCGCGGCCAACCAGTTGGGCACGACGCCGGAGCGGATCCGCCTGGTGCAGTCCGACACCGACCGCACGGGATTCGACACCGGCGCCTTCGCGAGCGCGGGACTCTTCGTGGCGGGCAACGCCGTCCTGCGTGCGGCCAACGCGGTGCGGGACCGGATCCTGGAGTTCGCCGCCGCCCACACGGGTGTCCACGTCGTGATGTGCTCGATGGACGACGACGGCGTCGTCTGCGGCGAGCAGCGCGTGTCGTTGGCGGACCTCGTCGCCCTGGCCCGCGCGCGCGGAATCCGTTTCACCGCCGCCCGCAAGGGCTACGGCTCGCCGCGAAGCGTCACCTCCAACACGCAGGGATTCCGGATCGCCGTCCACCGGGTGACCGGCGAGATCCGCATCCTCTACAGCGTGCAGGCCACCGACGCCGGCGAGGTCGTCAACCCCGCACAGGTCCGGGGACAGGTGGACGGCGGTGTCGCCCAGGGCATCGGCTTCGCGCTGACCGAGAATCACCAGATCGACGCGAGCGGTGTCATGGTCAACCCGAACCTCCGCAACTACCGCATCCCCACCTACGCCGACGTTCCCCGAACCGACGTGCTCCTGGTGGCGTCCTCCGACTCGGTCGGGCCGATGCGCGCGAAGGGCATGGCGGAATGCTGTATCAACCCGGTGGCCGCCGCCCTGGCGAACGCGCTCCATGACGCCACGGGCGTCCGCTACCGCGCGCTGCCGCTGACCCCGGAACGGATCTTCAGTCGGCTGAACGAAGCCAGTCCGGTGTCGACGGCGGCCGGATCGAAAGGAACACCGTGAAGCCCCGGGACGGGGACGCCGCGGCGACGGCCATCATCGGTCTGAAGGTCCGGCCGGGGCTGGAGCGCGAGTACGAGACGTGGCAGGAGGACGTCAACGCCGCCGCCGCCGACTACCCCGGCTACCTCGGCGCGGAGGTCTCCCCGCCGACGTCCCGGCAGCCCGACTGGATCGTCGTCTACCGGTTCGACTCGATAGCCCATCTGCAGGCATGGATCAACAGCGCGACCAGGCAGCGCCTGCTCGACGCCGGCAGCAGGTACTTCGACGGTCCGGGAACCCAGCAGGTCGTCAGAGGCGGCGTGCAGGCACCGGATCCGCTCGTGACCGTCGTGGTCGCCCACCGTGTCCACCCCGACCACGTCGACGAGTTTCTCGACTGGCAGCGGCGGATGAGTCAGGAGGAGCGGACGTTCGAGGGCTTTCGCGGTACGGAGCTCTTCCGCCCGGTCGAGGGGCTCCAGGACGAGTGGACCACCCTGTACCGGTTCGACAGTGCCGAGCACCTCGACGCCTGGCTGACGTCAGGCGCGCGGCGGAAGCTTCTCGCCGAGGGCAGCAGGTTCAACGAGTTCAGACTTCGGACGATCGACAACTCCTTCGGCAGCTGGTTCGCCTTCGAGGAGAACGGCAAGGAGGTGCCGCCGCCGTCGGAAACCAAGACCGCCATCGCGGTGTGGGTCGGCCTGTACCCGACCGTCGTGCTGCTGACGCTCGCCCTTTCGCCGCTGAAGATGCCGCTCTGGATCGGACTGCTGGTGGGCAACCTGCTGTCGAGCTTCACCATGAGCTTCCTGACGATGCCCTTCTACGTGAACCGGCTGCTCAAGCGGTGGCTGCGGCCCCCGCCGGGCGAGCCCGCGGGGAGGAACAACCGCGTCGGTCTCGGCATCGTCGCCGGGGTGACCGCGTTCTGGGCCGCCGTCTTCTACCTCGTCACGACCCAGTTCTGGACCTTGCCCTGACCTTCAGGGGGCCTGGACCGAAGAGTCCGCGCCTGGTCGGGGGCTGAAGCCGCCACCGGTGCGCGGGCCTGACCCGTCCGTCCACCCGCCCCGCTCCCGGCGGCCCGGGTCACGCCTCGCGTGACCCGGGCCGCCAGGTGGTGGCCGCCGGTCGGACGGCGGCGTGACGGGAGGCCGTCACGCTTCGCTCTGTGGGAGCCCGGAGGAACCTCCTCCCCTGCGGAACGAGCCGGCGTTCTACCGGAGTCGGCGTTCTACCGGGTGCGCGGTTGGGCGCGGTGATCGGGTGCGCCCGGCCGGGCCCCGCCCTGGTGCTGGGGTCGGGCGGGGCGGGGCTGCGGACAGCGCCGGCGGCGCCGACAGCACGGACCGCTCTCACCGATCGCCGTCAACGGCACGACCATCACGACCACCGCGGACGGCTGCTCGTCCATCACCTCGGCGGCTGGCGTCCCACGGTGGCTCCCGTCCGGCTGATCGATCCCGCTACCGGGAACGGCCCGCGCAGCACGGAGAAACCCCTCCAAGCGCGAAGCCCCCAGGCCGAGCGCCGTCGCGAGTTGCTGGACCGAACGGCGATGCGGTCGGCGCACCCGGCCCCGCTCGATGTCGCTGATCGTCCTCACACTGACCTGGGAACGCCGGGCGAGTTCCTCGTGCGTGAGTCCCGCTGCATGACGAAGCGCCCTCAGCATCCCCCCGAATGCCGCATCCCCTTGCTGTGCCTTCGGCACGTCACCCCCGGACATCCGCCCCCCCTTCCTACCGAACGCGCGCTTCCACATCTTGGCGTGTGGGAGCGCTCCCACGATGGGGAGCGTAGCAGCCCCTGACCTCCGGGTCGGTCGCGACACCCGCCAGGAGCCCATGAAAGGACAACGGAATTTGATGATCTCTCAGACCGAATCCGCCAGGACGAAACCGTCAGGCAGAGTCCGCCAGTCCGAGCCCGTCAGGCCGAGGCCCGAACCGTCAGTTCGGTCGGAAGGGTCACCTGGCGACGCGGCCGGCCGGGTTCGGCGATCTCTTCGAGCAACAGCTGAACCATCAACCGCCCCATCGCCTCGATCGGTTGGCGAACACTGGTGAGCGGCGGCTCGGTGCTCCGGGCGATAACGGAATCGTCGAACCCGACGACTGCCACCTGTCCCGGCACGCGCCGCCCCGCCTCGCGCAGCGCCCGGAACGCGCCCACGGCCATCAGATCGGAGGCGCAGAACACGGCATCGAGGGTGGGCGCTCCGGCCAGGAGTTCGCGCATCGCCGCGTAGCCCCCCGCCTCGGTGAAGTCTCCGTGGGCGACGAGTGCTTCCTCCAAGGGGAGGCCGGCCTCCGCGAGCGCCTCCCGGTACCCCGCCAGGCGTGCTCCGGCCGCCTCCATGTCGAGCGGCCCCGTGATGGTGGCCACCCTGGTACTGCCGCGCGCGACCAGGTGCCGGACGGCCGCCCGGGCCCCGCCCGCGTTGTCGGCGTTGACATAGCTCAGCGGTTCCCGCTCGGAACGGCGACCGCCCAGCACGGTCGGCATCTCCAGCCATTCAAGGAGGTCGGGCAGCGGGTCGTCCTGACGCACCGAGGCCAGGAGCACACCGTCGACCCGACGCGCGGTGAGGTAGCGCGTCAGACGCTCGCGTTCGTCCTCGTTGCGGACCAGGGCCAGCAGCAACTGCAGGTCGGTCGCTGCGAGTTCGTCGGAGATCCCGGTGATGACGTCCGAGAAGTACGGTTCCGACCTCAGTCGCGCCGCGCTTTCCGGGACGACCAGGGCGATGACATCGGTCCGCGAGGTCACCAGGGACCGTGCCGCCTGGTTGGGTACGTAACCGAGCTCGGCGACGGCGCGCTCCACGGCCTCCCTCGCCTCGGTGCTCACCTTGGGCGAACCGTTGATGACTCGGGACACCGTTCCCCGGCTGACTCCCGCGCGAGCGGCCACGTCTTCCACCGTGGGTCGCGCGCCGGACCGGGCGGTTCCGGGACCCGGCCGTTCAGTTCGGGGCATGATCACACTCCGGCGTGGCTCACCGGGCGATCGTCCGGAACGGGGCGACGGAAGTGATCCACGAGGTCGACTGTTCGGGAGACATGCTTGCGCACTCTCGGGGGCGGCCATCCTACACGGCGTGGGAGCGCTCCCACCGGTTTTTCGGCCCACCCCGCCACACGAGGCCCGCCGACCTGGGGCCCGCCGGCCGGTCGGAACTGCTCCCGACCGGCCGGCGAGACCTGCGGTCAGAGCGGCAGGCCCTGCCAGCCGCCGAAGCCGGTGGCCGAGGCGCCCGCACGGACGTAGACGCGGCCGTCCGTGCCGATGGCGAACACGTGGAGGACATCGCCGCTGCCGACGATCGCGGTCGGGTAGTCGAGGACGGTGCCGCCGAGGTCCTGCCAGGCGCCGTAGCCGGCGTTCGGGGCGGTCTGGGCGGTGGTGCTCACGCCGCCACCACCGTTGCGCTCGAACAGGACGACCTGTCCACGGAGGGTGGCCATCGCCGGCTCGCCCACGCCCGCGTGGCCGCCGAGGTTGGCCGGGGACTGGCTCCACGGTCCGCCGGGCTGGGTCTGGTAGCTGACCAGCATCGCGCCGGTGCCGGCCTCGCGGTAGGCGAGTTCGATGCGGCCGTCCTGGTCGAGCGCGGCCTTGGGCGGGCTCGCCGGGCGGGCGTTCGGGATCGTGACCGGGCCGTTGATGGCGTCGTTCGGGGCGGTCTGCCACCAGTTGAGGACCTCGGCGCGGGTGCTGGCGAAGACCTCGATCCTCCCGACGCCGTTGCGGATCGCGGTGACCGGGTCCTGGATGTCGGTGCCGCGCAGGTCCTCCCAGGTGGTCGTCCAGGCACCGTTCGGGGTGGTCTGCCGGATCGCGCTGAGGCCGCCGCCGCCGTTCTTGATGAAGAGTTCCAACCGGCCGTCCTGGGAGGAGGCCACCGCGGGCACGCCGACCTGGTCCGCGTTGTTGAGCCCGGCGTTGGGGTTGCCGAGGTCGGCCCAGCTGTTCCGCCACACGCCGTTGGGGGCGATCTGCGGTACGGAGATGATGTGGTGGTCGGTCAGGCGGCGGGCGAAGACCTCCATCCGGCCGTCCGCGTTGGTGCCGACGGCTATGCCCGGGGCCAGCCGGCCGCCCGGGTCGGCGAACCGTGCCGGGCCGCCCCAACTGCCGTCGGAGTTGCGCCAGTACGTGTAGAGGGAGCCGGCCCGGACGACGAAGACCTGCGGTCGGCCGTCCTGGTTCAGCCCGGCCCAGGAGGTGCCCCGCGACCAGCGGTAGTACATCCGGGAGAACCAGGCGGTCTCGTAGCTCCCCGAGTGGTCGTGGCTGGCGTACTCGGAGACGAACACGCCCTTGGTGTCGACCGTCGCCGGGTCGAGGTTCACCGGGCAGTCGCTGATGTTGTAGTCCCGGTAGTTCACCTGGATCAGCGAGCCGCCGTACTGGCTCGCCGCCACGCCGGCGAACTTCGCGGCGGAGACGTGGTCCGAGTGGTCGCCCTTGTAGCGGGTGTCCGGGAGTTCGTCCTGGGCCCGGAGCACGGTCGGCCGGTACGTCACCATGATCTGCCGCAGCACCTCGACGACGTCCGCCGCCGTGTAGGTCGACGACCCGGACATCGGGCTGCCCTTCGGGACGACCGTGGTGTCGGTGCCGCCGTTCAGCACGTCGGCGAGCCCGGCGTCGTGCAGGTTGAGGAAGATCAGGTGTACCGACCGGTCCCTGAGCATGTACCGCTCGACCTGCTTGCCCGCGACCGTCCAGGCCTCGACGATCCAGTGCCCGATCTCGTCGGTGTTCGGGTCGGTGTCGCCGACCCCGGCCATCCGGGAGTAGGCGTTGACGGCGCCCATCTGGCGGTTCCAGGTGCGCAGCGGGTCGCCGGCGGGGTCCCCGCAGCCCGAACACGGGTCACCGGTGATGTTCCCCGCGGTGACGAACACCGTGACGGACGGCGTGCCGTTGGATATCGCGTTGGACAGGTCCGGGTTCATGAACAGGATGTCGTCGTCCTCGTGGGCGACGACCTGCATGAACAGCGGCCCGGAGTCGGCGGTCAGAGCCGTGCCCGTGGCCGTGGCCGCGGCGGCGCGGGTCGCGGTCCCCTTGGCCAGGACCGGTGCGGCGAGGGCGGTGACCGCGAGGGAGGCGAGGAGTCGCCGTCGTCCGATTGCCATGTGCTTGCCCCTAATTCGAAGTCGGCAGGTGATCACGCCAGGAGGTAATTGGCGGATTGTCGAGCAGGAAATGCCCGAGACGGTATATCGCAAATCCGCCGGGCGCAACAGTCGGCTGACGTACGATCAGGCCAAGCTGTCCGTTTCCCGCTCATCCGGTTCGGTCCCGGACGAATCCGCCCCTCCGTCGAACCGTGCGCCACCGGCGGATCATGCCTGGTGGCGCGGTTTCTGCGGGAGCTTCCCCATGCTTTCCGCCTGGTGTTCCGCATGGCGGACTCCGGGCCGGGAGTGATTGCATCGTGGGTGGCTGACGAGCTCCGAGAGTTCTCGCCGCTTTATCGAATCTCCTCGCCCGGGAAAGGCGGCGCCGCAATTGTCCGTCGCCTGGACCGCGCGGGAAAAGGGTTTTCCGTACCCAGCGAAAGGATTCCTGTGCACGTCGCCCACCGCCCGCCGCGGGGCCGCCTGTCCGCCCTGACGGCAGCCGCTGTCGTCGTCGGCGCGTTCGTCACCCTGCCGCCCACGGCCCCCGCGTACGCGACCACCGGCTGCGGGCCGCTGGCTGCCGCGCCGACGTCCGGCCCGAGCGCACCCCGTCCCGCGTCCTCGGCCTGGACCGGGAGTTGGGGCACCGCCATGAGCCTGGCAGGACCACCCGCATCCTCGGGCGTGACGGGCCGGCAGACGCTGCGCATGGTCATCCACACCAGCATCGGCGGCAGCTCCGCCCGGATCCGCCTGGCGAACACCTTCAGCCCGGACCCGGTGACCATCGGGCACGTCACCATCGCGGCCCAGGACGGGACCGCGGCCCGGAACGGGAACCCGGCCACGGCAACCGCCACGCCCGTCACCCTGACGTTCGGCGGATCCGGCCAGGCCGTCATCCCGCCCGGCGGCGAGATCTACAGCGACCCCACCGCCTTCCCGGTCGCCGCGGACGAGAACCTGCTGGTCAGCCTCTGGCTCCCCAACGGGATCACCACCGCGCCCTACCACCCCTACACGCTCACCACCTCCTACACCTCCGCTCCCGGCGACGGCGCCGACCACAGCCAGGACACCGACGGCGCCAACCTCCCTGCCAGGTACGACTACTGGGCCTACCTCAGCGGTCTGGACGTCACGGCCGCCGGCAGCGACGGGACGGTCGTCGCCCTCGGCGACTCGCAGGTCGACGGCGGGCACACCTACCAGGACTCCAACACCCGTTGGACCGACGACTACGGGCGCGCCCTCAGGGCCCAGCCGACGCCCGAGGGCATCGTCAACAAGGGCATCTCCGGCAACCGGATCCTCACCGACGGGACGGGAGGACGCGTCGGGTTCGGCCAGAGCGCGCTCAACCGCTTCGACCGGGACGTGCTCTCCCAGACCGGCGTGCGGAGCGTCGTGCTGTACGAGGGCATCAACGACATCACGATGGACGACGCCTCCGACACCGCGATCGTGTCGGGGATCCGGCAGTTGGCCTCGCGCGCGCACGCGGCCGGGCTCCGCTTCACCGTGGCCACCATCCCCGCGTTCCAGGGCTACGGCGACTACACCGTCGCCCGGGACCGGGTGCGCCGATGCGTGAACAGCTGGATCCGCACGACGACGGAGATCGACGGCTTCCACGACTTCGACGAGGCGACCCGCGACCCGATCAACCCGAGCGCCGCGTTCGCCGGCTACGTCTCCTCCGACCACCTGCACTTCACCACCAACGGAAACGCGGCCCTTGCCGAGGTCCTCGCCCCGCGGCCCGCTCCGACCAGGCCCTCCCACACCTTCTCCCAGACGACGGCCGGAGCCTTCCACGGCAAGGGCAGCGGCGACCTCGTCGCCCGCGACGACTCGGACGGGCACCTGTACGAGTGGGCAGGGCTGGGAGACGGGTCCTTCGCCGCCAGGATCGACCTGACGGGCGGCTGGGGCGCGTTCTCCCAGACGGTCGCCGGCGACTTCCATGGCACCGGCCACGCCGACCTGATGGCCCGGGAGGACTCGACGGGCAACCTCTACCTGTGGCCCGGCAACGGGGACGGCACCTTCGGCAGCCGCGTCCTCGTCACCGACGGCTGGGGCCCGTTCTCCCAGACGGTCGCCGGCGACTTCCGCGGCACCAGCCACGCCGACCTGATGGCCCGGGAGGACTCGACGGGCAACCTCTACCTGTGGCCCGGCAACGGGGACGGCACCTTCGGCAGCCGCGTCCTCGTCA
>NZ_JBICZE010000003.1:60968-456555 GCF_043201735.1 Kitasatospora sp. NPDC048286 | reverse complement strand
ACCGACGGCTGGGGCCCGTTCTCCCAGACGGTCGCCGGGAACTTCCGCGGCACCGGCCACGCCGACCTCATCGCCCGCAACGACACCTACGGCGTCCTCCACGAGTGGGTCAACACGGGCGGAGCCTCCTTCACACGCCCCTTCCGGCTCACCGACGGCTGGTGAACACCGAGGGGCGATCCGGGCGGTCAGCGCTGGTGAACGTCACGTCGGCGATCTTCGCCACTGGCATGCCTTGAGCGGAAAGCAGGACCATCTGGGCCCGCCGCCGGGTCACCACGGGCCCTTGTCCTGCGACCGCTCACCTTCCTTGAGGAACACCGGGACGATCAGCGACGCCGGCTTCCCCTCGTTCGGCTGCTGCCGCAGCGCCCGCCCGATCGCCTGCACGATGTCGTGCGGTGCCCCCTTCGGGTCCACCAGAGCGACGCTGTCGACGGCCCGGATGTCGACCCCCTCGCCCAGGACCCGGCAGTCGACAGCACGGCCCGTCGCGCGCTGCGCGCGAACTCGGCGAGTACCCGGGCGCGCCGCTCGCCGGCGTGTTCGCCCTTGAGCCAGTCCGCCCGGATCCGCTCCGGGTACAGCTCGGGGTCTGCGGCGTGCAGCTTGGCGGCGACCGCGGGCAGGCCCTCGGCGTAGGCCTGCGCCTCGATGGTGCAGTGGTGGAAGGTGATCACCGTCCGCAGATGGTGCTGCGCCATGGTGTGGAGCATGGCTGCCCCGGGCCTGTTCACGGGCCTCGGGCGGGTCCAGCATTCCGGGGCACGGTAGCCCCATCACCACCGGGGCTGCGGAGCAGACCGGCTATGTCCCCGCGATGGCCGGTGCCTTCCGCGGCAGGGCCCTGTGGGCGCCCCCGTCTCAGCGGTCCCGGCCGGCTGCACTGGCGACCGGCTCCACGAAGCGACCGGCTGGTGACCGCCGGGCAAGAAGGCCGGGCCCTCACGCCCGCATCGCGAGGGGCCCGGCCATCAGCGTAGGGCGCGGGTCAGGTCGTTGGCGCTCACGGCTGCTCGGTCGGCGGCTCGACCTTCAGGCCGTCCTGTTCTTCGACCACCACTACCGCGACGTGCTTCTCGCGGCGGTCGGCTACCGGCCGGGGGCGGCGCCCTCGATGGCGGCGAGCAGGCGGGCGTGGACGGCGGCGGCCGCGTCCTGGGTCACCGGGTCCGGGTCCTTGAGCTGCGGGGCGATCAGCTCGGCGGCCGCGGCGAGGACAGGCACCGGGACGGTGGCCTCGCGCAGGTGGAGGAGCTGGGAGGTGGCGCGCTCGCCGGGGGTGGCCTGGGCGCGGGCGTCGGGGATCAGGGCGGTGAGGCCCCGGGGCAGGGGCTGGCTGCTGGTCACCTGCCCCATTCTTCCGTGCTCCGGGTGCTGGTGATCACCACGACCGGCCGTCCGGTTCCCCGTCGGGCAGGAGGCCGTGGTGGTGGCGGGCGATGGACTCCAGCGGCGCCTGGTGGGCCTGGTGGGCCTGGCGCCAGTGGACATCCTTGGTGTGGCCGGCGTCGGCGGCCTACCCGGGCAGCTGCCGGTCCTGCGCGGCTGCGGTGAGGGCGCTGCTTGGCTCGCCGATCGCCACCTGGTGGTCGACGGCCGCCGCCGGATCGGTGCCGAACGCGCGGGCCTACCTGCCCGACCACATGGTGGAAGTCGTCGCCCAGGCCGAGCAGGACGAGCGGCGACGCGCCCGGCTCCGGCGCGGGCTTCGCCTGAAGGAGGCCCTGGTCATGGTCACCGATTCCGGTCGGGCGGGGCGGAGGGAAGGACCTGCCTCGGTGTCGTCGCAGCCCGCCGCTGCCGGTGGCGGTCGAGGCCTCGTCGTCCCGGCAGGACGAGCTGGCCGTCGGTGACGAGGACGAAACGTTCCAGGCCGGGAACAACGACGTTGACGACGGCCAGGTGCGCGCCGACGTGGTGCCGGCGGGCGTAGGCGGTGAAGCCCCGGCGGGACAGGGTCCGGAGCAGCACCGCCAGGTGGGCCCGCGGGGTCGCCGGGGCGGGCCGGTCGGCGAAAGGGATGACGGTGGCGTGCGGCAGGGCGGTGGAGAAGTCGGCCAGGTGGCAGCGGTGAAGGGCCGGATGGCGCCGGGTGTGCCCCGGTGCGGGGCGGACCGCGAGCGCGGTGGCGGTGCTGTGGATCTGGACGAGCTCGGTCAGGGCGCGTTCGGCGGCGCAGCGGGGTGAGAGGGAGGCGCCCGCGCCCCGGATGCGCGCCGGTGTTCCGGCGGCGGCGGGGGTGTAGGCCCAGTAGACGGGAACGCCGAGGTCCGTGGTGGCGTCCAGGAGCGAGACCGGCTGTCCGACGCGGGTCTCGGCGGTGCGGTGGCAGGCCCGCAGGTCGGTGGGGAGGGTGCGGGGGTCCACCACTCGCAGGGTGTGCGGGGTGCGGGTGAGGAACTGGTCGACGAGCAGCAGGGACATGGCGTCCCGTTCGACGATCTCGTTGACGGCGTGGAGCAGGGCTTCGGTGGGTGTGGTGCCTGCGGCCCAGCCGTTGTTCATTGCGTACCGGGTCACCGCTCCGTAGGGGTAGGTGTCTCCGTGGGCGGCGCGTGCCTGCCCCTGGTCGGTGAGGTAGTCGGGGGTGTTCCAGAACAGCGGCACGGCGAGTTCGCTGTCGTCGGCCAGGCTCCGGTACCGCACGCAGGCCATCGGCAGGGCCGGGCCCTCGGCGAGCAGTGCCGCCGCCGCCTCGCCCGCCAGCGGCCCGGCGGCGATCTCGTCGGCACCGTGGAGGAACACCTCGTCGGCAGGCGGCAGTTGGGCGGTGAGGTGGTGCTCCAGGGCTTCGAACAGGGACCCGACCCGGGCGGCGGGCTCACTTCCCTTGCCGAAGCCGCGGCCGCCGGGCACCTTCAGGCCGCCCCGGTACAGGGTGCAGGACCAGGCCCCGAGGTCGTCGGCGGGCACCGGGGCGAGCGAGAAGGTCAGACCGAGCTCGCGGGCGGCCTCCGTGCCGTGCTGCCAGGCGTCCTCCGGCCGGACGTCGCGTTCGCCGTACGACGGCGACACCGCCGAAGGGCTTGAGGTTGCGGACAGGGGCATCGTGATCGGTACCTTCCCGGGGCGGACCGGCACGGAAGGGAACGGTCGTCGCGCGCTGCCTGCCGGGGCGCGCGACGACCGTGCGACGGACCGGAGTCAGCCCAGCTGCTCGTCGCTCTCCTGCTGTTCGCCGAGTTCGTCGAGTTCGTCGAGCAGTTCCTGCTCGACGCGGCCCAGCTCCGGGTCGGTCCGGGATTGCGTGTTGTAGTAGTCCCAGATGCTGCCCATGGTCGTTGCCCTTCTCTCGCGGACACGAATGCGCGGCCAAGTCCAGCCGTCCGGCCCGCCTGTCACACGGCAGCCGTCCCGGAGCCGCTCCGCTCGACGCGGTAACGGGATATCAAAGGACGTCCGCCGGGGCCTTCCGACACGCCGCCGCTGAGGACACGTCGCACGGTCGCGGGGTCGGCGATGTCCCCCTGAACGGTGAGGAGATCCGGGTCCTGCGACGCGGGGACGGTGCGCGAGGTGGCCACGACGCGGTACCCGAGTTCGAGGTAGGCGGCCTCCTACCCCACGGCCCGGACCTTTGCGTGATTGCGGCGACGATGTGACGGCCTGGGCACGGGCCGTTGTCAGCTGCCGGCGCCGCGGTCGGAAACGAGACCGGCGACAGCGCGGTAGGTGGCTGGGAGGGTGTCGCGGCGGTGGGTCCGGCCGGCCGGTCCCTTCCGTCGCTTGTGGTCGGCGAGGGCGTGCTCGACGGGAATGCGCTGGGACGAGTGCTCGTGGCGGGCCTGTTCGCGAGCTTCGTGGACTTCCGGTGCGGCGATCCTGTTCGGTTTCCTCGCAGGCGTGACGGCCCCTGAGGTTCCGGTTGGATCCGGTCCATCCGCACCTGCCGGACGAGATACCGGCCTGGCTCGACAAGCCGGCCGACGGCGGGCGTCGCGTCCCGCACGACGGCCCACTCCGCGTCGCTCATCACGTTGTCCGCGACGACCGGTTCGAACCGCCCGGCGTTCCACGTCGCGCCGTCGAACTCCCGGACCTGGCGGCCCAGTTCCTCGGCCTCGGCGGGGCTGATCGCCGCGAGGATCCGGGCGGGCGTCTTCTCGTCGCCGAACATCCGAGCCTTGCCGCCGTCGTCCAGCGCTCGGCGGTCGTACTCGACGCCGTTGACGGTGAACGGGTGCGCGGGCCACCACTGGCTCAGCACCCCGGCCCCGAGCTCCCCGTCGCGCTGCTCCCGATGCCCCCGGAACATCGGCCACTTGGGCTCCACGCCGGCCGCCACGGCGGCGGTCGGCGCGGCGCGGTCGCGGGTGTCGACGGGGTCGATCGCGCGTTCGCCGCTCATCTCCTCATGCCGACGCCAAGGGATCTGGCGCGGCCACCGGGTTTTCCCGGACTCCCGCTCAGTGGCTGCGGCGAAAACTGTTGAGCAATGAACAAAGGAATGTGACATATTATTGGGCCCGGTCGAATCCGGACGTATCGTCATGATTCCCCCCGGCGGGCGCAACCTCACCCTCCTGAACCCCCGAACAACTCCTGGAGTCCCCCATGAGAGACCGCATATCCTCCGCCACCGGCGGCGAACGCCCGGCAGCCCAACGCCGGTCCCGGCGTCTGCCCGGCAGGGCGGTCCTCGGGGTTCTCGCCGCCTCGGCGCTCGCGTTCGCCCCGTCCGCGGCGCTCGTCGCCCCGTCCGCGTCGGCCGCCACGGCCGCGGACAAGGCCCCGGCGGGCAAGGCCGCTCGGGGGACCGGCGCCCAGCGGCCGATCGGCCCGGCCCCGACGGTGGACCTGCTCGCGCACGGCAACCTCACCATGGCGTCCAACTCGGTGCTGACCTGCGACGACAGCGACGGCTCGGTCTGCAACGACACCGAGGGCACCAACAACAACCGCACCAAGTACGTGAAGACCGACCCGAACGCGCCCGGCAACAACGCGTCCTCCGCGCAGCTGACGATCCCGGCCGGGTCCCAGGTGCTGTCGGCCCGTCTGTACTGGCAGTTCAACCCGACCAACACCAGCAACGCGGGCGGCACCTCAGGGGACATCGACACCGGCAACAAGGTGTCCTGGAAGGTCCCGGGCGGCTCCTCCTACGAGCAGCTCACCGCCGACACCTACGACTGGTTCGACCAGAAGGTCGGCGGCAACCCGCCGGAGCCGCTGCTCGCCGGGGCGGGCGTGAAGGACGTCACCGCCCAGGTGAAGGCCGCCGGCCCGGGCAACTACACCGTCGCGAACATCCAGGCGTGCGCCGGACGTTCCTCCGCGCAGAACTACGGCGGCAACAACGTGGGCTGCTGGGGCGGCTGGTCACTGGTGGTGGCCTACGAGAACCAGGCGGAGCCGCTGCGCTACCTCCAAGTCTGGGACGGCTTCCAGCTGCTGCGCCACCCCGACAACCTGGCGACGCTCACCCTCTCCGGCATCCACACGCCCGCCACGGCCCCGCGGGCCACCATGGGGGTCACCGTCGGCGACGGCGACGCACCGATCCAGGGCGACCAGCTGCTGGTCGGTTCCTCGACCGACAACCTGACGCTGCTGTCGATGCCCGGCCCCGCCGGCGTCGCCACCGACAACGCCTTCAGCAGCCGGATCGACCACGTCACGGCGAACGGGACGGGCAGCAACATCACGACCCGCGACCCCGCGCCGGTCAACAACTACGGCTACGACGCCCGGATGATCGACGTCACCGGCAAGATCCCCGCCGGCAGCACCCAGGCCGCGCTCCGGATCAACGGCGCGGGCGACGCGCTGCACCCGCAGGCGGCCTGGCTCGCCGTCGACGCGCTCGAACCGGATCTGCAGATCACCAAGGCCAACAAGCCGGCCGGCTCCACCACGAACAACCCGCCCGGCACCGTCGACCCCGGCGCCGAGATCACCTACACCTTCACCGTCGCCAACCGGCACAAGGACGGCGGCACCGCCGACCTCGACACCGCCACCGGCGTCACCCTGACCGACGCGCTGCCCGCCGGCACCAGCTACGTCGACGGCTCCGGCCCCGGCTGCACCGCCAACGGACGCAACGTCACCTGCACTGCCGCCGACCTCGCGCCGGGCGCCGAGACCACCGTGTCCTTCCGCGCCCGGGTCGACGCCGGGCTCGCGCCGGGCACCAAGCTCGACAACACCTCCTCGCTCGCCTACCGCGGCGCCCAGACCGGCCGCGACCAGCAGCGCACCAGCAACACCGTGCGCAACACCGTCTCCGAGCACGCCGGCTACCGGCTCGCCAAGACCGCCGACAAGGCCCAGGCCCTGCCCGGTGACACCGTGAAGTACCAGGTGGACATCACCAACACCGGGAACGCCCCGATCACCGGGCTGAACGTCACCGACGACCTGAGCGCCGTCCTCGACGACGCCACGTACAACGGTGACGCCACCGCCACCTCCGGCAAGGTGTCCTACACCCAGCCGGTGCTCGGCTGGACCGGCGACCTGCCGGTCGGCGGCAGCGCCCGGGTGACGTACACGGTGAAGGTGAAGGACCCGGCCGCCGGGGACCACACGCTGCGCAACACCGTGGTGTCCGACCGCCCCGGCGGCAACTGCCCGGCCGGCCCGACCGCCGGCGAGTGCACCGCCACGGTGACGGTGACCACGTCGACGCCGTCCCCGACGTCCTCGCCCTCGGCGACGGCGACCGGCAGCCACAGCTCCCACCCGGCGCCCACCGGCACGCAGCAGCCGGGCGCCGGCAGCAACGGTGGCGGCGGCCTCGCCGCGACGGGCAGCCAGGTCGCGCTGATCGGCGGCATCGGCGCCGCCGTCGTCCTCGGCGGCGCGGCCCTCGTCCTCGCCTCCCGCCGTCGGAGCCACCGGCACTGACGCCCCGCTCCTGAAATGAAGGCGGCCCCACCGCAGTTGGGCGGTGGGGCCGTTTCCCCTTTTGCGCCGGAGGAACCGACGCGTCCCAGCCCTCCGACGAGACCCGCGCCGTAAGTGAGCCCGGTGATCGTTCGCCACTCGACGCCTGAGCCGACGAGCTCGCCGACGAAGACGATCTCCGCAGGACGAAGGGTGGGGGTGGTCACGGCATCAAGCCGCGACCACCCCACCCTTCGGAGCCTTCCGGTCGCACCGCCGGCCCTTCGGCGATCGGCCGTCGACGGTCCGTCAACACACCGCCCCCGGGCGCCCACGCACCCGGGGGCGGTCCCCGCCGGCCGGCGACGGAAGTTCGAGGAGGGTTCTACGAGGAGTCGCGGGCGATCAGCTCGATGGTCATCAGCTCCCGGCTGAGCGGGGGCGCCTCCGGGTCGGCGACCACGCGGTCGACGAGCTCGGCCAGCTCCTCGCCGGACGGCAGCCTCATCCGGACCGAGCTCAGCCGGGGCCGCAGCAGCCGGGCGAGCAGCAGGTCGTCGGCGCCGACCAGGGCCACCGCCCCGGGGACGTCCAGACCGGCGTCCTGCAAGGCGCGCAGGGCGAGCATCGCGTACTCGTCGTTGTAGCCGAACAGTCCGTCCAGGGCGAGTTCGCGGCACCGGACGGCGAGTTCGGCGGCGGACTCCTCGGTGTAGTCCAGCGGCAGCGGCTCGACCAGGGCACCGGAGCCCGCCGATGCGGCGGCGCTCCGGGCGCCGGCCAGCCGGGGGTCGCTGAAGAGGGCGAGCCCCGGGTCGGTCGGCATGACGACGCCGATCCGGCGGCGGCCACGGTCCAGCAAGTGGGCGACGGCACTGACGCCGACCTCACGTTGGTCCATGATCAGCGCGTGCGCGCCGGGCACCGGCGGGGCCCCGAGGGTGACCACCGCCCGGGTGCCGGAGCGCCGCAGGATCCGCACGCCGTCGGGGGTGAGTCCGGGCGTGAGGCAGAGCACGGCCGTGGGCCGGAGCTCGGCCCAGGCACGGGCGGCGTCCTCGCCGCCGCCCGGGGTGGAGCCGTGCAGGACCCCGGTGTAGCCCCGGCGCTTCAGGGCCTCCTGCAGCTCACGGTGGAAGCCGCTGAACAACGGGCCGATCGGTGCCGAGGCGCCGGCCAGGAGCACCAGGCCCGTGCGGCCGGCCCGCAGCGAGCGGGCCGCGGCGTGCGGGACGTAGCCGAGCCCGTCGGCGGCGGCCCTGACCTTGGCCCGGGTCTGCTCGCTGACCCGGCCGCCGGCCGTGTTGTTGAGCACGAAGGAGACCGTGGCGCGGGAGACGCCGGCCAGCCGGGCGACATCGGCGCTGGTGGGCGGCGGAGCGCTGGCGGGCGGCGGGGCGCTGGGTTCGGTGCGGTCGCTGTTCATAACGGTTCGAATCTTTTCACGGCCGACTCTGGCCGTGGGGTGGAATCCCCTGCTAAACAGCTGGTTACACGAGTAACCGTTACACGTGTAACCTCATTCCAGATCCGCCGCCCGGTCCCCACCCGACCGCCGGGCACTCCCTCCCGGAGGGCAATGTGGCCCTTTCCCCCGCCCGCGACGTGCCGCAGGACGGCCCGAGAGTCCGTACGGACGACCCGGCGCCCGCCACCCGCGGCCTGCTGCCGCTGCTCTTCGCCGGCAACACGGCGATGTACGCGCTCTACCTCGGCGTCGGCAGCGTGCTGCTGCCGCTGCACATCGAGCACCTCGACCCGGCCTCCAAGGTGGCCAATCTCGGCCTGGTCAGCGGCGTGGCCGCGATCTTCGCCACCTTCTTCAACCCGTTCGCCGGTGCCCTGTCCGACCGCTCCGGCCGGCGCAACCCGTGGATCCTGGGCGGCGGCCTGGCCACGGTGGCCGCCATGGCCCTGCTCGGCAGCGTGAACTCGGTGCTGCTGGTCTGCATCGCCTGGTGCCTCGGCCAGGCGGCGATGAACTTCTACCAGGCCGCGCTCACCTCGGTGGTGCCCGACCGCGTCCCGGCGCAGCGCCGGGGCACCGCCTCCGCCGCCGTCGGACTCGGCCTGCCGGTCGGCTCCACCCTCGGCGTGCTGGTGGCCTCCGCCTTCTCCGACCGCGTCGGCACCGGTTACCTCGTGCTCGGACTGCTGGTCGCCCTGGCCGCCGCGCTCTTCAGCGGCCTCGCCCGCGAGCGCCGCATGCCCGCCAAGCAGCCCGCGCCGCTGCGCGAGCAGGCCGCGGCCTTCCTCGGCGTGCTGCGCGTGCCGGACTTCCGCTGGGCGTTCATCGGCCGGGCACTGCTGGTCCTGGGCTACTTCGCCGTCGTCGGCTACCAGCTGTACATCCTCCAGGACCACGTCGACCTGCCCGGCGGCCTCTCCCCCGAGAGCGCGATCGCGATCCTCACCCCGGTCTCCTCGGTCGCCATGGCCGTCTCCACCGTCGTCGGCGGGGTGCTCTCGGACCGACTGGACCGCCGCAAGCTGTTCGTCTCGCTCTCGGCGGCGCTCTCCGGGATCGCCCTGCTGATCCCGGTGATCAGCCCCACCTGGCCCGCCATGATCGTCTTCTCCGCCGTCAACGGCCTCGCGTTCGGCTGCTTCATGGCCGTCGACACCGCACTGGTCACCATGGTGCTGCCCAAGGCCGAGGACGCCGCCCGCGACATGGGCGTCCTCAACATCGCCAACGCCGGGCCGCAGATCGTCGCGCCCTTCGTGGCCTCCGCCGTGGTCGGCCTCGGCGGCTACACCCCCCTGTTCCTGCTCGGCGCCGCACTCGCGGCGGCCGGCGCCCTGGCGGTCCGCCCGATCCGAGGCGTCCGCTAGCCCAACTTCCGGTCATTCACCAGAAAGGTTTCTCCTCTATGAAGCTGCACACCCACGAGTGGGGCACCGGAGACCGAGTCGCGCTCCTGGTGCACGGCATCATGTCCGACCACCGCACCTGGCGGCGGATCGGCCCGGCCCTGGCCGAACGCGGCTACCGGGTCATCTCCGTCGACCAGCGCGGCCACGGGCTGAGCCCGCGCGGCACCGGTGACACCCCGCAGGAGCGCTACGCCCTGGACGCCTACGCCGAGGACCTGGTCGAGACCCTGCCCGCCGGGGCCGAGCTGGCCATCGGGCACTCGCTCGGCGGCATCACGCTGCTGCGCGCCGTCGAACGGCTGAAGCCGGCCCGCGCCGTCTACGTCGACCCGGCCTGGCAGTTCGCGCAGGCCGAGGGGGTCGACCCGGCGATGTTCGTGGAGTTCCGCAACGCCACCCGGGACCAGGTCGCCGCCCTCAACCCGCGCTGGGAGGAGGCCGACATCGACGTCGAGCTCGCCACCCTCGCCCTCTGGGACCCGGACTCCGCCCTGGCCATGCCCGGCCAGGAGGCCGGCCTGCCGGCCGCCCCCGCCGTACCGTCCCTGGTGGTCCTGGCCGACCGGAGCTTCCTGGTGACCCCCTCCGACGCCGAGCTGCTGCGCGGGCGCGGCTTCGAGGTGCGCACCGTGCCGGGCGCCGGGCACACCGTCCACCGGGACGACCACGCCGGCTTCATGGCCGCGCTGGAAGGGTGGATCTGAACCGTGAACCGCAAGGAGAACAACCTCAGGGAGACCGCCGTGACCGCCGACGCCCGGCGTGCGGCCGCCGTCGAGACCGCCCTCGCACGGCTGGACCTGCCCGCGAAGGTCGCCCTGCTCGCCGGGGCCGACATGTGGTCGCTGCCGGCCGACGAGGAGATCGGCCTCGGCCGGCTGGTGATGTCCGACGGCCCGGCCGGCGTGCGCGGCGAGCAGTGGACCCCGGACGCCCCGTCCGTCGCCCTGCCCTCGCCGACCGCGCTCGCCGCCACCTGGGACCTCGACCTGGTCCGCCGGGCCGGCCGGCTGCTCGCCCAGGAGGCCCGGCGCAAGGGCGCCCACGTGGTCCTCGCGCCGACCGTCAACCTGCACCGCAGCCCGCTCGGCGGACGTCACTTCGAGTGCTACTCGGAGGACCCGCTGCTCACCGGCGAGATCGGGGCCGCCCTGGTCTCCGGCGTCCAGGACGGCGGGGTCGGCACCACGCCCAAGCACTTCGTCGCCAACGACTCGGAGACCGACCGGTACACCGTCGACGTCCGGGTGGACGAGCGCACCCTGCGCGAGCTGTACCTCGCGCCGTTCGAGGCCATCGTGAAGAAGGCCCACCCGTGGGGCCTGATGGCCGCGTACAACGCCGTCAACGGCCCGACCATGAGCGAGCACACCGAGCTCAACACCACGGTGCTGCGCGAGGAGTGGGGCTTCGACGGCATCCTGGTCTCGGACTGGACCGGGGCCCGCGACACCGTTCGGGCCGCGCTCGGCGGCCTCGACATCGCGATGCCGGGCCCGGCCACCGTCTACGGCGAGCACCTGGTGCGGGCCGTCCACGAGGGCCTGGTGCCCGAGACCGTGGTCGACGACATGGCCCGCCGGGTCCTGCGGCTGGCCGCCCGGGTCGGCCTGCTGGCCGGCGCGCCGGCCGCCGTCCCGGCGGCGGACCTGCCCGCGCTGATCGACGGCGAGGCGCTGGTGCGCGAGCTGGCGGCGCGCTCCTTCGTCCTGCTGCGCAACGAGGGCGGCGTGCTGCCGCTGGGTCCTGCCCCCGCCTCGCTGGCGCTGCTCGGCGCGGCCGCGGCCGAGCCCCGGATCGGCGGCGGCGGCAGCGCCCAGGTCTTCCCGACCGCGCTGGTCACCCCGTTGGACGGCCTGCGCACCGCGCTGGGCGACCGCACCCGCCTGGTCCACGCGGTCGGCGCCGACCCACGGACCTTCCTCCCCCCGGCCGCCTTCCCGTGCCGGGCCGAACTACGCGGCGCCGAGGACTCCCTGGGCGCGACCGCGCTGGCCGACGGCGGTGTCCGCTGGCTCGGCGCCCTGCCCGGCGGAGTTCCCTTCGAGGACCTCGGCGAGGTCCGGCTGACCGGCACCCTGACCGCCGGCGCGGCCGGGCGGCACCAGCTGGCCGTCCGCGGCGTCGGCCGGTTCCGGCTGGAAGCGGACGGCCAGGTGCTCTTCGACGGCCTGCTGCACGCCGAGGGCGAGGACCCGGCCGCGGCCTTCCTCAACCCGCCGGAGCGCCGCGTCGAACTGGACCTCGCCGAGGGCCGACAGGTCGCGGTCACGCTGACGTACACCATGCCGGAGGCGGGCGACTTCGCCGGCTTCGGCCTGGTCTCCTTCACCCTCGGCTACGCCGAGCCGGCCGCCTCCGCGGAGGAGCTGATCGAGCAGGCCGTCGCGGCCGCTCGCGACGCCGAGGTCGCGGTGGTCGTGGTCGGCACCACCGAGGAGGTGGAGAGCGAGGGCGTGGACCGGGCCGGCCTGCGGCTGCCCGGCCGCCAGGACGAACTGGTGGCCCGGGTCGCGGCCGCCAACCCGCGCACCGTGGTGGTCGTCAACGCCGGCGCCCCGGTCCTGATGCCCTGGCGCGAGGATGTGGCGGCCGTGCTGCTCGGCTGGTTCCCCGGCCAGCAGGCCGGCGAGGCGCTGGCCGACGTCCTGCTCGGCACGGTCGAGCCGGCCGGCCGGCTGCCCACCACCTGGCCCGCCGAGGAGGCCGACAGCCCGGTCCGGGAGGTCACGCCGACCGACGGCCGGCTCGACTACAGCGAGGGCCTGTTCATCGGCTACCGCGCCTGGCAGCGCCGGGCCGGCGCCACACCCGCGTACTGGTTCGGAGCCGGCGAGGGCTACACCGCCTGGTCCTACGAGAGCCTGGAGGCACGGCTGCTGGACGGCACCGCCGACGCGCTCGCCGAGGTGACCGTACGGCTGCGCAACACCGGCGAGCGCCCCGGGCGCGAGGTGGTGCAGGTCTACCTCGCCACCGACGGCTCCGACCGCAGCCGCCCGGACCGCCAGCTGGCCGGCTTCGCGGTGGTCGAGGCCGCGCCGGGCGCCGTCGCCACCGCGCGGATCACCGTCCCGCGCCGAGCCGTGGAGAGCTGGGACACCGCCGCCCGCGCCTGGCGCGTCAACCCGGGCGTACACACCGTCGAGGCCGGCCGCAACGCCGGGGACCGGCCGCTCGCGATCGCCCTGGTCGTGCCGCAGGACTGACGCCGGACAGGCCGCCCTGCCCCCGACGCACCGCCGGGGGCAGGGCCGGGCGGGGCAGCGGCCCCCACCATCGCCATGAGGACGGACTCGTCACCGGACGGACTCGTCACCGGACGGACTCGTCACCGGACGGACTCGTCACCGGACGGACTCGTCACCGGACGGGCGCGGGTTCCTCCGGCGCGTGGGTGCCGGTGGGCGTTTCGTCGGTGCCGACGATGGTGCCCCGGCGCTTGGAGATCCACACGGCGAGGACGACGACCGCCAGGGCCGGCAGGGCGATGGTCAGCCGGAGGCCCAGGTTGGCGTGCGCCCCGAAGCTGAGGTTGACGATCGCGGGCGCCACCAGGAGGGAGACCAGGTTCATCACCTTCAGAAGCGGGTTGATGGCTGGTCCTGCGGTGTCCTTGAAGGGGTCTCCCACCGTGTCGCCGATGACGGTGGCCGCGTGCGCGGGACTGCCCTTGCCGCCGTGGTGACCGTCCTCGATCAGTTTCTTGGCGTTGTCCCAGGCGCCGCCCGAGGTCGCCAGGAAGACGGCCATCAGGGTGCCCGCGCCGATCGCTCCGGCCAGGAAGGAGCCCAGCGGACCGACGCCGAGGAGGAAGCCGAGGGCGATCGGGGTCAGCACGGCGAGCAGGCCCGGGGTGACCAGCTCGCGCAGCGCGTCCCGGGTGCAGATGTCCACCACACGGCCGTACTCGGGCCGCTCGGTGCCGTCCATGATGCCGGGCCGGGTCCGGAACTGGCGCCGGACCTCGAAGACGACCGCGCCGGCGGAGCGCGAGACGGCGTTGATCGCCAGGCCGGAGAAGAGGAAGACGACGGCTGCGCCGACCAGCAGGCCGACCAGGTTGTTGGGCCGGTCGATGGCCAGGCTCAGGCTCGGTCCGTGGGCGGCCGGGCCGATCTGCGCCTCGGCGGTCGCGATGGTGTCGGTGTAGGAGCCGAACAGCGCGGTGGCGGCGAGCACCGCGGTGGCGATGGCGATGCCCTTGGTGATCGCCTTGGTGGTGTTGCCGACGGCGTCCAGTTCGGTGAGCACCTGGGCGCCGGCGCCGGTGATGTCTCCGGACATCTCCGCGATGCCCTGGGCGTTGTCGGAGACCGGGCCGAAGGTGTCCATCGCGACGATCACACCGACGGTGGTCAGCAGCCCGGTCCCGGCCAGCGCGACCGCGAACAAGGACAGGATCAGCGAGCCGCCGCCGAGCAGGAAGGCGCCGTAGACGGCGGCTCCGATGGCCAGCGCGGAGTACACAGCCGATTCCAGGCCGAGCGCGACGCCGGAGAGCACCACGGTGGCCGGCCCGGTCAGCGAGGTCCTGCCCAGGTCCCGTACCGGGCGGCGGGTGGTCTCGGTGAAGTAGCCGGTCAGTTGCTGGATGACGGCGGCCAGCACGATCCCGATGGCCACCGCCGCCAGGGCGAACAGCCGCGGACTGCCCGCGTGCCGGGTGATCTCGGCAGGCACCCCGTGCAGTCCGGAGAAGTGGGCCGGCAGGAACGCGAACACCGCGCCGGCCACCAGCGCGAGGGACACCGCGGCGGAGACGAGGAAGCCGCGGTTGATGGCGGTCATCCCGCTGCGGTCCGTGGGCCGGGGGGAGACCGTCTGAATGCCCAGGACCGCCGTGAGCACCCCGATGGCGGGCACCACCAGGGGGAAGGTCAGCCCGTTGTCGCCGAAGGCGGCTCCGCCCAGGATCAGCGCGGCGACCAGGGTCACGGCGTAGGACTCGAACAGGTCGGCCGCCATCCCCGCGCAGTCGCCCACGTTGTCACCCACGTTGTCGGCGATCGTCGCCGCGTTGCGGGGATCGTCCTCGGGGATCCCCTGCTCGACCTTGCCCACCAGGTCCGCGCCCACGTCCGCGGCCTTGGTGAAGATCCCGCCGCCCACCCGCATGAACATCGCCAGCAACGCCGCACCGAAGCCGAAGCCCTCCAGCACCTTCGGCGCGTTCGCCTGGTAGATCAGCACCACCGTGGCCGCCCCCATGAGACCCAGCCCCACGGTGAACATCCCCACCACTCCACCGGTACGGAAGGCGATCCGCATCGCCCGGTGCGACACCCTTCGCACGATCGATGCCGCCGTCGGCCCCTCCCAGGACTCGACGGCCGGGACGGGCGGCGTCCCCGCCCGGGCCGCCGCCGCCACCCGAACGTTGCTGCGTACCGCGAGCTGCATCCCGACGTACCCCGTCGTCGCCGAGAACACCGCCCCGACCAGGAAGAACACCGAACGCCCGATCCGCTGGCCCCAGTTGTCCGCCGGTAACAGCAACAGCACGAAGGGCACCACACCGGCGAAGACGCCCAGGGTGCGGAACTGGCGCCTCAGGTAGGCGTTCGCGCCCTCCTGAACCGCCCCGGCGATCCGCCTCATCGTTTCGGTGCCCTCGTCCGCGGCCAGGACCTGGCGCGCAAGCGCCCAGGCCACCACCAGGGCTCCTGCCCCGATCACCGCGACGATCACCAGCAGCGTCCGGCCCGACCCGGTCAACTCGGGCCCGGCCGCGACGGATGCGCCCGCAAGAAAGATCCCAGCCATGCCGTCCTCCTTGACGTCGTGCCTGGGCGCCAGGCGCGCGAATCAGCCGCCCGGGAACTTCAGACCGAGGCTAACCCCGGGGCCTGAAGGTCTCCACGGGGGTTAGGGCAATCGCGTACCCGGTGTGCGGCGGCGAACGACCCCCTCGAAACCGGTGCTGCCGACGCCTACGCCGAGATCGAGACCTCACGCTCCGGAGCCGCGCCCAGTGGGCCCGCGGCCACGGGATCCGGGTCAGGGCGCTTCCGCGGCGTGACCGGGCCGAGGAAAGCCGCTTCGGAACCCCGGCGCTTCGGAACCCCGGTTACAGCAGCATCGCCTCGAACCGGAACTCGGGTGCGGTCAGTGGCTGCTCCGACCAGATGACCTTGCCGCGCGCCGTGTACCTGGTTCCCCATCGTTCGGCCAGCTGGGCCACCAGGAACAGGCCCCGGCCCCCCTCGTCCGTGGTGTCCGCGTAGCGCAGGTGCGGGGCGGTACTGCTGCCGTCCGAGACCTCGCAGACCAGGCTGGTGTCGCGCAGCATGCGGACGCGGATGGGCTCACTGCCGTAGCGGATGGCGTTGGTGACCAGTTCGCTGAGGATCAGCTCGGTGGTGAAGGCCAGTTCCTCCAGGTCCCAGGCGGCGAGCTGGTCGTTGCACGCGTTGCGGACGCGGGAGACGGCGGCGAAGTCGGCGGGTACGTCCCAGGTGGCCACCTGGTCGGGCGCGAGCAGTTGCGTGCGTGCGACGAGGAGCGCGATGTCGTCGCTCGGACGCGGCGGGGCCAGCGCGTCGAACACGGCCCGGCAGGTCTCCTCCGGGGACGCGTCCGCGTGGGCGTTCGCCAGGGAACGGCGCAGCGTGGCGAGTCCGGCCTCCAGGTCGCGGTCGCGGTTGGTGACGAGTCCGTCGGTGTAGAGGACCAGAACGGCGCCGGGTGCCAGCTGGAGTTCGGTGGCTTCGAAGGGCAGGCCGCCCACGCCGAGTGGTGGCCCGGCGGGCAGGTCGACGAACTCCACGCTGCCGTCGACGCGGACCAGTGCGGGCGGTGGGTGACCCGCCCGCGCCATGGTGCAGTGTCCGGAGACCGGGTCGTAGATCGCGTACAGGCAGGTGGCGCCCGTGACCGTCCGCTCACCCTCACCCTCGTCCCGGCCCTCGATGTCGCCTTCTCCCTCCCCCGCCTCGTCCTGGTCGAGCCGGCCGACCAGTTCGTCGAGACGGGCGAGCAACTCGTCCGGGGGCAGGTCGAGGGTGGCGAAGTTGAGAACGGCTGTGCGCAGTCGGCCCATGGTCGCGGCGGCGTGCAGGCCGTGCCCGACGACGTCGCCGACGACCAGTGCCACGCGGAAGCCGGGCAGCGGGATGACGTCGAACCAGTCCCCGCCGACCCTGTTCAGCGCCGGCAGGTAGCGGTAGGCCGTCTCCAGGGCGCTCTGCTCGGGCAGTCCCCGGGGCAGCAGACTGCGCTGCAGTGCCTCGGCCATCCGGCGCTCGCGGGTGTAGCGGCGGGCGTTGTCGACACAGATCACCGCGCGGGCGATCAGCTCCTCGGCGAAGGCGACATCCTCCGGCCCGAACGGCTCCGACCGCCCCGCACGCCAAAAGCTGACCGTGCCCAGGGGCTGGCCGCGTGCCTCCAGCGGCGTGGAGATCAGCGAGTGGACCCCGTACGCGAGGATTCGGTCGGCGGTCTGCGGGTCGCGTGCCCGCCACGCGTGTGCCTGACGCAGGTCGGCGACCAGCGTGGCACGCCCGCTCTCCATGGCAGTGGCCTCCGGCGTGCCGGGCAGCGGGCTGATCTGCGAACCCACCGGGTAGAACGGCCGGTCCTCGCGGATGCCGCCCGCGGCCACCCGGCGGATCCGCGGGCCTCCCGCGACGCCCGTGCCGGGGAGCGGCTCGTCACCGTGCAGCACCGCCTCGGCCAGCTCGACGGTGGCGAAGTCCGCGAACCTGGGAACCGTCACATCCGCCAGCTCCTGGGCGGTCCGCACGATGTCCAGGGTAGTGCCGACCCGCAGCCCGACGTCGTAGAGCAGCTGCAGCCGGCCCCGGGCCGCCTCGGCCTGCCCGGCCAGCGCCCGCAGCTCGGTGGTGTCCCGGATCGTCGCGACGCTGCCGGGCCCACCGCCGAACGGCGCCGTGGAGCGGATGTTGACGGCGAGCAGCCGGTCCCCGGCCGGATGCACCTCGTCGGTGGCGGCCTGCCCGGACACCAGCAGCTCGGCCAGCCCCGGATCGAGCCCGAGCTCGGTGATCGGCCGCCCCTCCACCTCGGGCGGCAGCTTCAGCAGCCGCCGGGCCTCGTCGTTCGCCAGCAGCGCCCGCCCGTCCCCGCCGACGATCAGCACGCCCTCGCGCACAGCGTGCAGCACCGCGTCGTGGTGCTCGTACATCCGCGTCATCTCGGCCGGGCCCAGGCCGTGGGTCTGGCGGCGCAACCGCCGCCGCACCAGCACTGCCCCGCCCGTGCTCACGGCGAGCGCGGCGGCCGCACCGCCGAACAGGACCGGCAACTGGCTGCTCACCGTACTGCTCACGTGCGCGACGGTGACGCCGACCTGGACCAGGCCGGCGGCCGAGCCGTCCGGCCTGGTGACCGGCGCGCTGCTTTCCACGACCCGTCCGATGGGCGCGGTGAAGCTGGTGGTGATCGGTCCCTTGAGGGCCTGCTCGTACGGGCCGATGAGGTGCTGCCCGATCAGCTCGGGCTGGGCGGTCTGCGCGTAGCGCGTCCCGTCGGGGCCGGCGATCACGACGTAGTCGAAGCCGCCCTTGTTCGCGACGTCCAGGGCCAGCGGCTGCAGCACCGCGGTCGGGTCGGCGCTGCCCAGAGCGGCCGTCACCGTGGGGGCCTGCGCCATGGTGACGGCCGCGGCGCGCGTACGGTGCGCGGCGTCACTCGTGGCGTAGCCGCGGGCCTGCAGGACGAGCGCCGTCAGCGCGGCACCGACCAGCAGCACCACGACGACCAACAGCCACACGAACACCTGCCCGGCGACACTGTGCGTCCCCAGCTTCGAGCGTGACCGCCCCCTGGCGGACCGGTACTCCCCCGGTCCGCCAGGTTCCGTCCCCCCGGTGGCGTGGCTGTCCGCTCTGTGCATGCAGGCCGTCCCCGCGTATCCGGCTCCCTCCTCCACGCTGCCACCCACACCGGTGGTGCGCACGCCCGAATCCGCTGGAGAGCCGAACGAACCGCCGGCAGGTTGGTGCCCCGGAGCCGTCCGGGGTGTACTGCCAGGTCGTCCGGTAGCGGTGCTCCGGGCGACCGGTGGTGCCGTACCTGAGCTCCGGGCGGCCAGTCCCTCCCGTTCCGGGTACGAGGGGTAACGCTGCGCGGTGGCGGACGGGCCGACAGGCGGGCGGACAGGCGGACGGGCGGACGGGCGGACGGGCGGCAGAGGGTAGGGGCAAGAGCGCGTCACGGGTGCTGCGGGCGCCATTCGAAGATCAGGATGGTCGCGTCGTCCCGCAGTCGGTCGCGCTGGTGGTCGAGGATGGCGTGGATGAGCAGCCGCAGCACCTCGGCCGGGCGCTGGCCGGCGGCGGAGGAGCGGATGATGAAGTCGGTGAACTGGTCGAGGCCGAACTCCGCACCGTCCACGTCGCGTGCCTCCACGACGCCGTCGGTGTAGAGCAGGACACGGTCGCCCGGTTCCAGCGTCGTCTCGTGGACCTGTCGGACTCCCGGGACGAGTTGGCCGGCCAGGCCGATCGGAGGCTGCGGGGGGCTGTCCAGCGCTCCGTGCAGCACCCGGTCGGCACGGATCAGCAGTGGCGCAGGGTGACCGCAGTTGATCCAGTGCAGCACCCCGGTCTCCGCGTCGAGCCTGCACAGCACGCCGGTGCAGAAGTGGTCGGGCAGCCATCGGGCGAGCGCCTGGTCCACGGAACCGACGACGTCGACCGGGGTGCGGCCGGCACGGCGGGCGTTACGCGCCGCCGCCATGGCGACCGACGTGGTCAGGCCGGAGGTCAGGTCGTGACCCATGGAGTCGAGGATCATGGTGTGCAGCACGTTCTTGATCACCGAGTGGTCGAAGGCGTCGCCGGCGACGTCGTACGCCGGTTCCAGGACCGCGGTCGAGACGCACCGGCTGCTGCCGACGGTGTGGGGCGGCAGGAAGGCCCGAAGCATCTCGGCGGGCAACCCCATGGTCGTGGTGCGGGTGAGGGAGGCGAGCCAGTCGCTGTAGGTGCGCTTGGAGGTGATCAGCATGGCGAACAGATGGGCCAGCATCCGGCTGCGGCGCATCCGCACGCCGTCCAGCACGGCGGTCCGCACCGCCAGCACGCCCAGCCGCTCCGCACCGTCGACCAGCGGCATCCAGACGATCATGCCGCCGCCGTCGGCTGCCACCTGCGGGGAGACCCTGCGGTACGCCCAGCCGGCCGGCGAGCGGTCCACCGGCACCCGTTCCAAGGCCTCGTCGAGCGGGACGAGCAGCCGCTGCTGCAGGTCGACGAGGTAGATCGACGCGGTGTCCATGCCCAGGGCTGCGGCGCACCGGTTCGCCAGAGCGGGCAGTTCGACCGGCAAGGCCGTCTGCGCCTCGACGATCAGCTCCTCCAGCCGACTCTCGTCGACGGCGGTGTCGGGGCCGACGGACTCGTACGGTGGGTCCGACACAGGATCACCCCTTCCGTGCCCAGTCTCACACCGATCCCGGCCTCTCTCACGTCAGGCACGATCACGCCGGGTGCGGCCGCGACAGCATCCCGCCGAGACGGCATCGACCGTCGGGGCGCGAACCGACCACGACCGGCGCCCATCGCATCGGCCCCGTGCTCGCGGGGGTTGCTCAACGTGGCGATGCCCATCAGGGCCTACCGCGGAGGGACCGCAGCCTCGTACGAGTTGATGGGCCCGTCGGTACCCCGTCGTACTCATGAAACCGAGGCCGCGCCGGGAGACCGCTGGGCCGGCAGGTCCACGGGTGGAGAGCGTCGTTCCGACGTCACGTCGCCAGGGCCGCGCGGAGGAACCGGAGGATCTCCGCCTGGGCGGCCTCGGCCTGCGGTTCCAGGCCGGGCAGGGTGAGGAACGCGTGCTTCGCGCCCGGGTATTCGGAGAGGCGCGCGGGCGTCCCGGCCGCGCGCAGCCGCTCGGCGTAGCGGCGGCCGTGGTCGGCGACCGCGTCCTGGGTGGGCACCACCACGAGGGCCGGGGCCAGTCCGCTCAGGTCGTCCGCGTAAAGGGGTGAGACCGCGCCGGCGTCGGCTCCCGGCGGTACGGCGAGCCGCTGGACGAGCCGCAGTTGCGGCAGGGCCCGGGTCGGGCTGTACGCGTACTCGGCGATCGAGGGGTGGTCGACCATCGTCTCGGTCACGTCGACCACGGGGTTGACCAGCACCTGCGCCTTGAGCTCCAGGCCGGCGTCCCTGGCGCGGATGGCCGTCAGCGCGGTGATCAGTGCACCGCAGCTCTCACCGAAGACGGCCGTGCGCGCCGGGTCGACGCCCCACCGTGCGGCATGCCGCACCACGTGGTCGAGTACGTCCCAGCCGTCGTCGGCCGCGTTCGCGAGCGGACTGCCGGGGGCGAGGAGGCGGTGCTCGACGGAGACGACGAGCGCGGGCAGTCGGGCGGCGAGGTGGCTGTTGGTCCAGTCGCACTGGACCGCCGTGCCCACGAAGCCGCCCCCGTGAACGTGGACCACGAGTGGCAGGTCGGCTTGGGCGGTTGTTCCGTCGTCTTCGGTCAGCGCCGGCCGGTAGACCCGGACCGGTAAGTCGCGGCCGGACAGCGCGATCTCCCGCCAGTCGATCGCGGCGCCGGTGTCCGGTTCCCCGAGGATCGACCGCGCCGCGTCGGAGGCCCGGAATCGGTTCTCCGCGTCGCGGTAGGTGCGCAGTTCCTCGGCCGTGATCGCCGAGAAGTCCGGCTCCGGCGGTCGTGTCACGGCAGTGACGTCGCTCATCTCTCCGTCTCCCCTCCCGGCCGGATGCCGGGCATGTCAGTGCGTTCGGACAGTGTTGCCCCCAGTATGCACGCGGTGCGCGCAACGGCAAGTGCATGGGCTAGGCTGAGCCCGGACGGAAGGGGCGAGATGACCGGCCGAAGGCGATGGTCGACCGAGGAGATCCTCGACACCGCGGCGGAGCTGCTACGCACGGGCGACGCCGAGTCGTTCAGCGTGCGCAAACTCGCCGCAGCACTCGGGACCGACTCCTCCAGCCTCTACCGGCACTTCCGCAACAAGACCGAACTGCTGCGCGCGGTCGCCGACCGGATCCTGCTGGCCGCCATGGACGGCTACCACCCCGAGGGCGACTGGAAGCAGCGCATCACCGCCCTGGCCCTGCGCCTGCGGGAGGCCTTCGGCGAACAACCCCAACTCGCCACGGTGTGGGGACGCTACGCGTCCGGCGGCACCGGATCGCGACTGGTCATGGAGGAACTGCTGCAGGCCCTCCGCGCGTCCGGCCTGCCCGAAGAACAGATCCCGGTGCGATACCACCGCCTCGTGATCCTCCTCGCCTCGCTGATCGCCTCCGAGGCCGGCATCAGCACCATCACCCCCACGGAACACGAACAGGCCATGGAGCAGTTCCGCGTAGCGGTACTCGGCGCCGACCCCGAACGCTTCCCCGCCCTGGCCCACTTCGCCCGCGACATCCGCCCCCTCGGAGCGGACCGCCGCGCAGCGTTCGAGGAGATCCTCGCCGCCCAACTCGCCGACATAGAAGCCCAGATCCCCTGATGTGCCGGATCACGGGTATGTTCAAGCGCGCGCCCACCACCGGGACAGCCCACCATCCGGTAGCGGTACGGCGGTTGGCCGCCTGCCTGTCGGTCCCTGCCGCGGACAGCCAATCGAATCGAACTGAATCAACCGACGCCCACTGAGCCGAATCACCGCAGGTCAGAAAGTATTGGCCCCGCGCTCGCGGGGATTGCTCCCTTGATTTTCTGCGCTGGAATTTCGATGCCGCATCGGCCCCGCGCTCCGCGGGGACTGTCCCGCCGGCGGCGAATGATCGACTGAATCGGGAGACTAAGTCGCTATAATCGCCGGATGGCTCATGTCACTGCCGCCGAGCGCCGTCCGCAGCTCATCAAGGCGGCCATCGACCTCATGTCCAGGGAGGGCGTCGCCGCCGGCAGTACGCGGGCGATCGCTGCCGAGCTGGGGGTCTCCCAGGCCACGGTGCATTACACCTTCGGTACGAAGGAGGACCTGTACCGGGCGGTCATGGACCAGATCACCGACGAGCTGACCGCTCGGGTGGGGCGGGCGGCGCCGGAGGGTGGCGGGTTCGCGGAGACGGTCGCCGCGTTGGCGGGTGAGTTGTGGCGGACCGTGCTGGAGCCGGCGACGAATCACCAGTTGCTCACCGAGTTGACCATGTTCGCCCTCCGTACTCCTCGGCTGGCCGAGGCCCGCCAGGAGCACTACCGGCGGGTCATAGAGGTGACGGCGCAGTTGGTGGCCGAGGCGGCGGCGCGGGCGGGGCACGAGTTGGTCCAGCCTGCGGCGACGGTCGCCCGGTTCTTCCTCGCCGGGTTCGACGGGCTGACGATGCAGCGCCTCTGTCTGCCGGACGACGCCTCCGAGCGGGTCGGCCTGCAGGCGCTGGTGTCGGCGACCGTGGCCCTGGCCGGGGGGCGGCTGGAGCTCGCGGACGTGCCGACGGACTGAGAAGAAGGTGGCGTGAGGCCCCACCGTCGTCGACGACGGTGGGGCCTCACGCGTGCCCGGGGTCAGCCGGCCCAGACGTCCTCGACGTAGCGGCCGGACTCGATCAGCTCGGCCAGCCAGGCGGCGGCCTCCTCGTCGTTCGCGCCGGTGTGTTCGCGGTGGACGGCCGTGAACGCCTCCCGTACGGCGGGGGCCATCCGGCGGCCGTCGCCGCAGATGTACACCCGGCCGCCTGCTTGCAGGACTGCCCAGACCTCGTCGCTCTCGCGGGCGATGCGGTCCTGGACGAAGCGGGCGCCGTCGACGGGCGCGTGCATGAAGGTGGGGCGCATGCTGACGGCTCCGGCCGCGTCCGCCGCCTCGAACTCCTCCCGGTGCAGGTAGTCGACGTCCGGGTGGTCGCAGCCGAAGTAGCACAGCAGGGTGCCGGTCGAGCCGGTGTGGTGCCGGTCGAGGACCGCGCCGCGGAAGGGGGCGAGGCCGGTGCCGGCGCTGACCAGGATCACCGGGACGGACGGGTCCGCCGGGAGACGGAAGGACTCACCGCAGGGCAGTATCCGCGCCTGGACGGTGTCGCCGGCCCGGATGGTCTGCAGGTGGTGGGAGGCGATGCCGCGGAAGGTGCCCTCGCCTGCGCGGTGGGGTGCGGCGAGCAGCGAGACCATCAGGTCCACCTCGCCGGGCTGGGCGGCGGCGGACGACGAGACGGAGTAGTGGCGGGGGCGCAGGACCGGTAGCAGTTCGAGGTAGTGCTCGAAGGGCAGTTCGCAGGCGCGGTAGCGCTCCAGCAGGTCCAGGACGCTGTGTCCGGCGGCGGTGACCTGCTGCCGGAACTCCTCCGGGTCCGCCGTGGCGAGTCGGGTCAGCGGCTGCTTCTCGGGCGGGCAGGCGGTGTGTGCGGCGAGCACGGCGACCTGTTCCTGGGTGGCGGTGTCCTGGAGTTCGACGAAGTCGGTGAGCAGTCGGCGCAGCGTCAGCGGGCGGTCGACGGGCAGGGCGTTGCGGCTGCGGCGGCGGGCGCGCAGCCGGACGGTGCGGTCGAGGTCGAGGCCGAACCGGTCGGCGACCCGCTGCACCAGGGCTTTCGGGTTGCTCGGGAGCAGGGCGAGGTGGTCGGCGGTGCGGTAGGTGACGCCTTCGGGCAGTCGCAGCCTCAGGAAGCGCTTGGAGCGGCCGAGTTCGTGGTCGGTGTCGACGAGTTCGCGGGCGTCGAGCACCTCCATCGGGAGGAGGCCGTGGCGGGCGGCGAGTCCGGCGGTGACGGATTCGGCGGTGTCCTGGAGTTCGTACAGGCCCTGCCCCTGATCCTGGCCCTGGTCCTGGCCCTGCCCCTCGTCGTGCACTTCGGTGGCCGAGGCGGCCGGGGCGGCCGGGCCGGCTTCCGCCACCGCCGCGCCGTACCGGTCGAGCAGTACGGTCCACAGTTCGGTCGTCCACCGGTCGACCGTGCCCGCGAAGTCACCGGAGGCGTCGGCGGATGCGCGGTCGAGGACCGGGGTGGCGCCGGCCGCCGCCAGGCGTTCGTCGATGAGTGTGGGGACCCGCTGGTAGGTCGCCGCCCAGTTGCGGTCGCCGGCGCCGAGGACGGCGTACTGGAGTCCGCCGAGCGCGCCGGGCTCCAGGCCGTCGAGCCAGGCGACGAACTCGGCCGCGTCGTCGGTGGGCCGGCCGTTGTAGGAGGCGGCCACGATCACCACCGGGCCGTCGGCGGCGTGGAGCCGGCCGGCGCGGTCGTCGAGGGAGGCGACGGACGGGGTGAAGCCGTGGTCCTCGGCGTCGACGCCGAGGTCCCGGGCGATGCCCGCGCAGGTGCCGAGGTTGGAGCCGTGCAGCAGGGTGAGGGCGGTGCCGGCGGCGCGCCGGACCGTGGTCGTCCGGGCGTGGCCGCCGGTGGCCGTGGTCGTGGCGCAGGCGGGGGCGGGGGCCGGGGCGGGGGCGGGCGTCCTGCGCTCGCCGCTGGTGCGGCGGGCCAGGTCGAGCGTGAACGCGTCGGGCTTGATGGTGAGCGACGACTTGATCTTCAGCTGGTAGTCGGCGTGGTCGATCAGGCGGTAGCGGTGTACCAGGAGGCCGAGCAGCAGGGTGGCCTCGTGCAGGGCGAACTGCCGCCCGATGCAAGCGCGTTCGCCGTTGCCGAACGGCTTGAAGAGGTGGACCGACCGCACCTCCTCCCGCTCGGGCGAGAAGCGCTCCGGGTCGAACAGCTCGACGTTCTCGCCCCAGGCGGGGTCGCGGTGCAGGGCGGGGGTGATCACCATCAGCGACTCGCCCTTGCGTACGGCGTACTTGCCTCCGATGACCGTGTCCTCGAGGGGCTCCACGGCGAAGCCGGGGGCGGTCGGCCACAGGCGGAGGCTCTCGTTGAGCACCTGGCGGACATAGCTGAGCCTGCCGACGTCCCCGTAGTCGGGCTCGGGGTTCTCGGTGTCGCCCCACAGGGCGTCCACTTCGGCCTGGGCCCGGTTGAGGACCTCGGGGTGCTTGGTGAGGTAGTAGAGCGCGAAGGAGAGCGCGCCGCTGGTGGTCTCGTGCCCGGCGATGAGGAACGTGATCACCTGGTGGCGGATGTTCACGTCGTCCAGCGGCTCGCCCGTCACCGCGTCCTTGGTGTGCAGCATCCTGCCGAGGAGGTCGTCGGTGCCGGTGTCGCCGGAGGCCCGGCGCCGCCGGATGACGTCGTCGACCAGGTCCGTCATCAACTCGGCGTCCCGGCGGAACCGTTCGATCTGCTTGCGCTTGAAGAGCTCCGAGCCGGGGATGGATTCGCTCTTCTCCTGGGTGAAGTGCAGGGCGCGGGCCATCGCCTCGACGAAGGGGTGGGCGTCACTGCGGCGGAACGACTCGAAGTCGTAGCCGAAGCCGCACAGTCCGATGGTGTCGAAGGTGAGCCGGGTCATGTCGTCGGGGACGTCCACGGGTTGCACGCCGGCGAGCCGGTCCCACTTGCCGATGAGGGACCGGGCGACCTTGAGCATCGTGCCGTGGTAGCCGCGCATCGCGCCCAGGGAGAACGTCGGCATCAGGATGTCGTGCGCCTTGCGCCAGTTCGGCTCGTGGTTGAAGGCGGTGAACAGGCCGTCTCCGGCGATCTGCCGGACCTCGACGAGGTCCCCGTGCACGTTCTTGCGGAACCGGGTCTCGTCGGCCAGTTCGGCCACCAGGTCGAGGCCGCCGACGACGACGGTCTCGGCCCCGAAGATCCGCAGCCGGTAGACCGGCCCCAGCTCCTTGACCTCCTTCATCATGTGGACCAGGAGGTCGGCCCCGCCGGGGAGGTTGAGGGCGTGGCCGATCAAGGGAAGCGAGGGGCGCTCGGGGATCGCGTGGGCCCCGCCGACGGACTTCTGAGTCATGACCGTGCCTTTCGTCGCACACCAGCAGTCGCTTGCGAGTCACCTTACAGGCGACTTGATCAAGTGCTCATGTCGGTCGACTGTATTGCTCGACACGGTCGAGTGAGGGAACTAACGGGGCGTACGGAACGTAGCGCCGCGCTCACTTGGGCTTCGGCCTCGTCATACGACACGGTCAATCAATTTCCGCGCCAAGACGGTTCGTTCGCACCTCTCGCACCATGCGGATCAGCGCCAGGGCTCGGATCAGCGCCAGGGCTCGGATCAGCGGCCGGTTCGAACTCCCGGGCAGCCGCTCGGGAGGCGGGGCGGGGGCGGCCGCGTCCAGGATGTCCGCCGCACTCCGCTCCGCTGCCATCCCCAAGGATGATCAGGTACCCGGAGTGCGACGATCGCGTACGTCAGTCGCGAAGGGTGTCGTGCACCACCCGTCCGTCCATGACGGTGAGGACGACGGGCATCGACGGGATGTCACGCGGGTCGGCGCCGAGCAGGTCCCCGTCGAGCACGCACAGGTCCGCGACCTTGCCCGGCTCCAGGGAACCCTTCCAGTCGTCGGCGAAGTCCTGCCAGGCCGCGTCGATCGTGTAGGTGCGCAGCGCCTCGGCGAGGCCGATGCGCTGCTCCGGACCGCTCACCCGGCGGGCGGCCTTGGACTCGCGCAGCATCATGGTGGCGAGGCCCTGGCGCCAGTCCGGGTGTGTGACGGGGGCGTCGGACCCGCTGGCGACCCGCACGCCGGCGTCGATGGCGTCGCGGTAGGGCCACGCGTAGGCGGCCCGTTCGGCGCCGACGAACTCCTCCTCCATGTCGGCGACAGTCCACTTGATGGTGGGGTTCATGTTGACGCCGAAGCCGTGTGCGGCCAACACCCGCATGCTGTGCGCGGTGAGGAAGTCGCCGTGGATGACGTAGTGGCGGGCGTCGGGCCGCGGGTGCTCGGCCACGGCCGCGGCGAAGGCGTCCGCGACGGTGTCGATGGCCCGGTCGCCGGTGACGTGGACGCCCAACTGGTGCCCGGCGGTGTGGGCGAGCCGGATCATGGCGTCGATCCCGGCGGTGCGCTCGGTGTCGGTGTCGCCGCCGACGCACAGGGAGCCGCAGCCGCCGCCGACGTACGGCTCGTGCATCCAGGCCGTCTTGTTGGGCACGA
Organism: Kitasatospora sp. NPDC048286; assembly: GCF_043201735.1. Classification (NCBI taxonomy): domain Bacteria; kingdom Bacillati; phylum Actinomycetota; class Actinomycetes; order Kitasatosporales; family Streptomycetaceae; genus Kitasatospora; species Kitasatospora sp. NPDC048286. The sequence continues at coordinate 428,939 of NZ_JBICZE010000003.1, read as the reverse complement.
TGCCGTCGGCGAAGACCTTGACCCCGTGGACCGCGAGGCGGCGCGGATCCGCGTCGCCGGGTCCGCCGCCGAGGTCCGCGAGGCCGCGGGCGAATTCCTCGGTGGTGCTCGCCATCCCGGTCGGCAGGAGCAGGACGCCGACGCGGGCGGTCAGTTCACCGTCGGCCAGCAGTTCGCGGTAGACGTCGAGGGTCTCCGCCCCGAGCGCACCCCGCATGATGCCCTCACCGCCGGGCCCGAGCCCGGGCTCCGTGTAGCTGGTCACGCCGAGCCGGGCGAGGGTGGCGAGGGTCGCCCTGATCGCGTCGGTCCGCTCCTGCCGGCTGAGCGGCGGCAGCGCGTTCTGGACGAAGTCCTGAGCCGCCTCGTGCAGCAACCCGGTCGGCTCCCCCGCCTCGTCCACCACGATGGCTCCGCCGGGCGGGGCGACGGTGTGCCGGTCGACCCCAATGAGCTCCAGGGCCTTGGAGTTGACCCACGTGGCGTGTCCGGAGAAGGAGTACAGCACGACGGGATGGTCCGGGCTGACGGCGTCGAGGTCGTGCCGCGAGGGCTGCCGCGACGGGTCCAGGAGGCACTCGTCGAGAAAACCGGTGTCCCAACCGTGCCCGGTGATCCACTGCCCGGCCGGGGCCAGGCCGACCGCCTCCCGTACCGCTTCGGCCACGTCCCCGAACGAGGACACTGCGGGGTGGCCGAGGTCGAGGGAGAGCGGCGGCGTCGCCATGCCGAACGCGCACCCGTGCAGGTGGGAATCGTTGATACCGGGCAGCAGGGTCGCCCCCCGCAGGTCGACAACCCGGGTACGGGGCCCGACGAGCGGGGCAACGTCGTCCCGCCGACCGACAGCGCTGATCACCCCGCCGGTCACCGCCAGGGCCTCGGCGACGGAGAAGTCCGCATCGACCGTGACCACCCGTCCGTTGAGAAACACCAGATCCGCGTGCGTACCCATGGAAAGCCCTTTCAGGAACCGGGCGCACCACGGCCAGCCCGCGAACGCCCTCCCGAGGACTATCGCCGCGCGCCCGACCACCGCACATCGGTCATCCCACCGATACGGCGGGCCGGGAGGGGAGGGCGCGGCGCCGGGCTCGCGGGGTGGGGACGGGGGCGGCCGTCCGGGGCGGCCGGATGTCCGCGCAATGCGGGGCGCACCAGTCGGGCCGTCATGTCGACCCGGCGAGGCGGGTGGCGGGAGCTGGGCTTGGGTGGCTCGGGTCCGTGTGTCTGCTCCTGGCCTCACCCAGCAGGACAACCCGTACGAGTAGCCCCGGCTGCCACCCACCCGACGGGCATCCTCGCGAGAACGTGATCGCCCCGCGAACAGCACCATGTCCGCGTAGGCTTCGGAGCTAATCGCAGCGCTGACCACCCACGCGGACGCAAGAGGGAAAGGCGACAGCCCATGAGTTCTTCCGCGGACAGCCAACCGATTCGAACTGAATCAACCGGCATCCACTGAGCCGGATCCCAGCAGGTCAGAAAGCATCGGCCCCGCGCTCGCGGGGGTTGCTCCACCCAGACGCCCTGCTCGTACCCCTCGGTGACATCGGCCCCGCGCTCGCGGGGGTTGCTCCTCGACCTGGTCCCGCATCGACCTGGTGTATCTATCGGCCCCGCGCTCGCGGGGACTGCTCCACCCCTGGGATCGGCTGCCGGCCGCCGAGAGGATCGGCTTCGCGCTCGCGGGAGCTATCTCCGCACGTGCGGGGCCGACCGGATGGCGACCCGGTAGACCGACAGCTTGCCGGAGCTATCCCCGCGCGTGCGGGGCCGACTGGGCGTCGCGGGCGTGGGCTGCGGAGCGCCTGGAGCTATCCCCGCGCATGCGGGGCCGACGCTTCGTGACCTGCGGCTTTACCAGCGGGAGCGGGCCGAGAGGATCAGTCCGTCGAAGTCGACGGGCTTCCAGCGGTCCTTGCCGGCGGTGCGGACGGCCCAGCCCTGTTCGTTGCTGGCGGGTTCGACGAAGACGGCTTGGCCGTCGCCGATGCGGGTGGCGAGGAGGTCCCAGAGGCGGTCGCGGATGCGGCGGCTGGGGGTGCCGACGAAGACGCCGGCGTTGACCTCGACCATCCAGCGGGTGAGGTGTCCGCGGAGGCCTTCGGGGGCTGCGATGAGGATGATGACGGTCATGGGCTGCTCGTGTCCTCGGTGAACTCCGGTCCGATGACGGCCAGGTGTTCGTCTCCCATGCCCGGGTCGGAGGCAGCGGGCACCGGCGGGCCTTCGGTGCCAGACCAGTTGACGCCGCCTCTAACCGTTCCGACGCGTTCGTCCCAGAGTTCGTTGACCTCGACATCGGGCATGGCAGCTGCCCGTCGTGCCCCTCGGTGTGGACGAATCCGAGCTCGGACCTAGCCCCCAGAGCCGACTGGGGGCAAGGTCCGTCCCGGGGCCGAATAGCGGCGACCAGGCCCGTAGATGCCCATCGGGCTGTCAGCGGACCAGGATCAGGCCGCAGCTGTAGGCACGGGCGTGGCCGACGCCGTGGGTGAGGGCGGCCGTGAGTGCCTGCGGGTCCGTGACGGTCAGGGTGCCGCGGATCTCGGCGCGGCTGATGAGCAGGCCCTTGTGGGGGCCTTGGCTGGAGACCTTCGGGAGGATGCGGAGGGACATCCGTTCGACGTCCGTGTCGGCGCCGAGCCGGACGACGCCGTCCGGTGCCACCGCCGGTTCGCCGGCCGGCTGGAGGCGGCGGGCGAACCACGCCTTGACGTGCTCCGGGCGGGTGTGCGGCACCCGTACGCCCCGTCCGCTGCCACGGCCTCCGGCTCCCGGTGGCCCCGCGGGACGGCTGCTGACCGGGTTGACGACCGTGCGGAAGTCGAGCCGGTCCCCGGTGCGGAAGGTGCGGTCCACCACCAGGCTGTGCGGCGGTTCGACCAGCGCTGCTCGGGGCAAGCCGCTCCAGTCGCCGGGGACGGCGGACTGGACGACCAGGGAGAGCCGGGCGCTGCTCAGGTCGACGGTCCAGCTGGAGAGCACCTTCATCTGGGCGCGGGCGTCCCGGCTTCCGTCGTCGACCCAGCCCCGGAAGCCGCTCATCACGATCCGGTGCATGTCCTGGGCGTCGATCAGCGACTTGGCGGTGAAGGGGTGCCTGGCGTCCAGCGTGATCAGGGTGTGCGTGGCGACGAATCTGGCTGCCGTACGGGCGGGGGCGGGGGCGGGCTCGGTGGTGCGTGGGGTGTTCACGGGATGATGTCCCATTCGGTGGCGTGCGGGGCGATGGTGATGCGGTGCCGGGACTCCCAGCGCTGCCGGTGGACGGGTCCGCTCGCGAGGAAGCTTTCGGGCTGGTCGCGGACCGGGCCGACGCCCGGCAGCGGGTGCGGGCTCTCGATCCACGCCCACCGGGTCTCGCCGGTGTCCGGCGACTGGTTCCCGCCGTCGGCTGCCGGGAGCAGTGCCCGGCCTTCGAAGACCTCCGGCAGGGTGCCGGCGGCGATGCCGACGAAGAGGTCGCCCGAGGGAGGGCAGGACTTGCGGCCCAGCCAGAGCAGGCGCTTCGGGTGCTCCAGCGCGTGGGCGATCCGTTCGAGGAGTGCCCGGTCGGAGTGCTGAAGGCCGACGAGGAAGGCCGCGTCGGACAAGTACCAGCGTTCGGTGATCATGGCGTGACGGCTCACCTCGCCCGCCACCAGCGCCCCGGAGAGAGGGTCCGCCGCGATCCGCTTCGGTGCGCCGTACCAGGATGCCAGCGCGTGGCTGCCGAAGGGTCCACTCGCTGTCTCCCCCCGCTCCCCGAGCGCTTCCACGGCCGCGGCCCGGCGGTGGTCCGTCGCGAGGTCGCGGGGGCGGACGGGATACTTTCCGCCCCCGACGGTGTGGTAGTCGCGCATGGGTGTTCCGGGGCGGTCGGCGCGGACGCCGAAGAGGACGGACCCGAGTTCGTCGAGCGGCTCCTCCCGGTCGAGGCCGAGGGCTGCCGCGCAGATGCCGATCACTCCGGACTTGGTGGGCCGGGTGTGGGTGTCGCGCTGCGCGAACCGGCCTTTGATGCCCCAGGACTGCAGCGGCCCGGCCAGCCTGATGAGCAGGACGTGCTGCGGTGCTTCGGTCGTCGCAGTGGATCCGGTGGTGGCGGGGGAACCGGTCGTCGCGGGTGCGTCGGTCACGGCGTGAGGTCCTCGATGGAGTCCACGACGTCCACGGCCCCGGTGAGGTCCACCGTCTCCAGGAGGTCCGCGATCTCCGGGGCGTAGGTGAGGACGCGCGCGGACCGCAGGTCGTCGCGGCGCTTGCTGACGAAGAGGTGGTGCCGCATTAGTCGGCGGACCGCCGCCTGGCCGGCCGGTCCCTCGCCGCCGCTGTTCTCGGGGTTCTCGTCCACCGGGTTCTGGAACGCGGCGGCGTAGTTGTACGGGCGCTCGCCCTCGAAGGCGAGCACGAGTCCCGGCAGCGAACCGGTGGAGGCGGTGGAGTTCTTCTTCGCCTCCGGAACGGCCTCGACGAAGGCGTTGACGAACTCCGCCTCGGCGGCGAGAGCCGCTTCCTCAGCATCCATGCCGGCCTGCCGGAGGTTGGCGCGGAGCTGGCGGCGGTCCAGGACGGCGTGCCGGTAGAAGGTCCCGGAGATCAGCGACTGGTACCCGGTCATGCCCGCGCCCGCGTCGTCCGCCGTGTCCAGGAAGCTGAGGGCGTTGCGCTTGCGGTCGAGCTTCGCGTCGTCGGCCGCCGCGTAGAAGTCCTCGATCTGCTCCGCGGCGTGCACGGTGAAGGCGTGGCTGGTCTGAACCGCCCCGTCGACGTTGGGCGAGTCGGCGATCTCGGCGAGGAAGCGCCCGTAGAGGGCGATGTCCACGGCGTCACGGGGCGCGATGGCGAGCAGTACGGCGTTGCGCGTGCCCTTGGGAAGAACGGGAAGTCCGGCGGTACCGGACTCCGTGGCTGCCTGCGCGTCGTCGTTCTCCTGCTCCTCGGCGCTCTTCGCCGCGCCGCGGCGGGGCTTCTTCGAGGCCTTCTGCTGGCCGGCGAGGTAGCTGTCGCGCCACGGCCGGAGCTCGTCGGCGTTCTCGGCGATGTGCCGGGCGATCCTGGTGCCCGCGTCGGCGGGCGCGAAGATCAGCACCTTGGTCAGGTTGGCCACCGTCTTCTTGGCCGGGTCGCCGAACTTCAGGCCGCTCGCCTCGATCACGGCGCGCGCCGTGGTCACGGCCTCCTCCTTCTCCCAGCCGTGCTCGGAGGAGAGTTCGGCCGCCGTGAGGAGCGCCCACTCCCGTGTCCGGGTGCCCATGCTCCGGCCCTTGAGGGCGCCGATGCCGGCGTTGGCGCGGTTGCGGGCGTAGACGCGCTCGGCGCGGCGCCGGGCCTGGCTGGTGATCATGTGCCGTTCGAACCCGCCGTACACAAGGGACTTGGGCTGACCGTTCTCGTCCCTGACCGGGAGGACGGCGACGAGCGTCTCCAGGAGGTGGAGCGAGAGGAACGGGCTTCGAGCGTCTGCGGTCACGCGGTCGTGTCCTTATGGTCGGTCGGGATCGTGTACGTGTCGTGCTTGCTGAATGGTCCGACGTGCTCGGCCTGTTGGGCGTGCGCAGCCTGTTGGGCGTGTGCAGCCCTTTCGCCGTGCTCGGCCTACCGGCTCCGCTGCGTACCGGTGGACGTCCGGCTCCGGTGGACCGGGGCGTGGAAGTCGACGGACCACTGGTAGGCGATGCGGGCCTTGCGGTCGTTCCAGAGGATCAGGTCCTCGGTGAGCTGCGTCCAGGACGGCGGGAGCTGGTCACAGGACCGGAGCCGGACGATCGTGTGCTGCAGGTGCCGCCACGGCACCCTCCGGCTGACGACCACCCGGTCCACCAGCCGCTGCGCGCCCGGGTCGCCCGGGCCCCGCCCCACGCTGTCACCGATGCGCGCCGCCGCCGTACCGAGACTTCCGTAGCCGTAGGCGGGCGTCGCACGGCCCTGGTGGTAGAGCGCGAAGAGAAAGGCCATCCGCTCGAACAGGTCGCGGTGGTCCTCGCCGCCGTACCAGCCGGCCCGGATGTGCGCGTTCGTCCGGCCCCTGGCACGGCGCAGATTGGCCAGGGTGCCGTACTCGCGGTTACGCACCAGGGTGGTCAGCCAGGCGACCAGTGCGGTGCTGTCGTGCGGGAATGCGTCCTCGACGGGGTACCCGTCGTGCGGACTGTCCTCAGTCATGGGCGGTCTCCCCCCGGAGCTCGGCCGGAGCCTTGGGGTGGTGGATGTCGTCCTCGAAGCGCTTCAGGGCGACGGCCCTGGCCTGGAAGCCCAGTTCGTTGGGCGGGAGGGTGTCGAGGCGGTAGACGAGGTGGGTGCGGGCCAGGCCGGCCAGGGTCTGGGTGTACTCCAGCAACGGGGCCTGAACCGGGTCCTCCGGGTTGTCGTAGCCCTCGTCGATCACCGTCTCCAGCAGCTGGTCGAAGGGCTTGGCGGCGTCGGGCCAGAACATCCACCGTGCGTCGAACCGGGCCATGTGCCGGGCCTCGTCAGCCGGCCGCGCTGCCGAGTGGACCTTCTCCGAGGCGAGGATCGCCGCCCGTTTGAGGCTCCACGCCAGGAACTCGGCGATGCGCGAGCCCCGTCGGGACGCACGGTAGAGGTGCGCCTCCAGGGCCGGGGCGTACGGGAAGTAGCCATCCGTCCAGGAGACCGGCAGCGTCTTGTTGGAGACGAGGCCGACAGCCCACAGGTGGTAGGGCGCACCCCTGCGCTCCCGCACGCGCGGCAGGGAACGCAGCCGCGCGTAGAGGCCCGGCTGCTCGTCCTTCACCGCGCTGTACAGGGCGTGCGCCTCCTGCCAGAGGGCGCGCGTGGGAGACGGCCACAGGGGCTTGACCTCCCCGCCGGTGGTCCGGCTGAACACGGCGTCCTGCAGGTGCTTCTCCGGATCGAGTTCGAGGACCTCACCGGCTCCGATCAGCACGCGGTCGACGACGATCTCGCCGTCCGCGTCGCGCTTCGGCCGCAGCAGGACGGAGCGTCCGAGGGCGCTGTGCAGGTCGGCGGGGCTCTCCGGCACCCGGGGGCGGGCCCGCACGGCGAAGTTCCGGCGGCTCACGGAACCACTGGTCCAGGAGGTGTTGAGCCGGCCCGGATCCCCCTCGGGCGGATAGAGGTTGAGCCGCAGGGTCTCGCCGAACGTGCGGCCGAGGGGGACGACCCGGATCCGTCCCTGCAACCGCCCGGTGGCGAGGTTGGTGACGGTGGGTCCGAGCACCCTGCCGGTGATCCTCGCCCTGCCGTACGTGCCGTACACGTGCTGGGCGAGCATCGCCCGGAACGCGTCGGCCGCCGGAAGCGGTTGGCCGTCCTCCAGGTGGTGGTGGTCGAAGAACTGGTTGTAGTCACCGGCCCGCTCGATGACCAACTGCGCTGTCCCCGTGCCGCTCTCGTCGAAGGATGAGGCCAGGAGGGAGTTCTGGCCGAGGGGCGCCTTTGGGTGGAACAGGTCCCAGTGCTTGTCCGGCTCACCGGCCAGCCACTCGGCCGCGGGGCGGAGGCTGTGGTCGTCGCGGATCCACTCCCGCCACTCGTCTGATGTGCTGGGGCACATACCGGAGGCGAAGCAGATGGCCATGACGAACTCGATGACGGCGACTGTCTCACCCGGGGTCGGGCAGTCAATCGTCGTCAAATCATCTGCCTGGGTGAGAAGTTCACACAAGGAGAGCGAGACCCTGGCACCTTGGGGCGTCACGGAGGGAATGCACGGCTCTCGCCGCGGGTCCCAGCTGAGGCGCTGCTCAACCGGGGCCGGAGGGTGCGCTAGCGGCAAGACTCTGCCCATCACTTCATATGATCGTCGTTTTCTGGCAAGGGAGTTGGCACTCCCACGCAGGGCCCGACGCTAGCACCCGGGATTGGGTCGTGTGGCTCGATCAAGCGGATTGCCCCGTCATCCCGCTCCGGGATGACAGGGCGCCGGACAGCCCCGCACACGCGGGGAGACAATCGCAATCGGCGCTTCGCTGCAATCAGTGTTCGGCATCCCCACACGCACTGCGGGGCCCGCCGATTCACCTGGATTTGCGGTGCCTGGCGAGAATCGTCAGGGTGGAGCGGGCGTCGCGGCGGCGGTCCTGGGTACGGGCCAGGACCGAGGTGAGGGCCACGATCGCGAGGACGACCCCGTACAGCAGGCCGGCCGCGGCGGCCAGCACGGCGGCCGTGGTTGCGTCCTGGGTCAGCATGGAGAGCACACTCATGGGGAGATCCTTCTGTCGGAGGCCGTCTGCGGCCCGCGGTCGATGGGTCGAGCTTCTGACGGCGGATCGGTGCGCCTCCACTTTCGGGAGGGATATCCGCTGGTCAGAGCCCTTTATTCACCGGCGCGGGAGCAAAAATGGTCAGACCTACGGCACCTGGCGCGGCACGCAGGATCCTCGGGGCGATGCTGCAGGAGCTGATCGATGCCCGCGGCCTCGAAGGGCGGGCCGCCGCACGACTCGTCCCGGACGGCGCGCTGAACGAGTCGACTCTCCGGCACTGGTGCCACGGCGAGGCCGCGCCTCATGCGACGGCCTCGTTCTGGAGCCTGATCGAACAGTTGCAGGACCCGCACGACCAGCACCACCACCCGCGCGAGGAATGGGAATCCGCTCTCCGTGCTGCCCAACAGGAGACGACCGATGGCCGGCGCGGCTCGAGAACCAACTCGCAGAAGCGCGGCAGGAGCAGCGAGCGCGCCGCGATGGACGCCTTCGTTCACGATCGGGCTCCGCAGGCGCCGTCGTACCTGTGGTGGCACGCACAGCTTCCCGTGGGCAAGACGGCTCTGCTCATCTACTACGCGGGGCAGCCTCCGGAGGACACCGACGTCCTGCTCTGCAGCCTGGACGAGGAGCACAGGACGGTCCCCCGCATCGAACTCATCGACTCACTGCGCCAGCACCTCCAGGTAGCTGAGCCCCGGAGGAAGACGTCCGACGAGGCCGAGTTCACGCGCCTCCTCGCCAAGGCCGCACGTCGAAGCCGACAGCAGAAGCGGCAATTCGTCCTCATGGTGGATGGCTTGGACCAGGACGTCGCCTGGCCGACGGCCGGGACGCCTGGTGGAACCGGAGTGGCGAGTCTCGCCGCACTCCTCCCGGCCGATCCTCCGGCGAACGTCCGCATCATCGTTTCCAGCCGGCGGAGCGGGCCACTCCCGGCCGACATCCCCGAAGGGCATCCGCTGCGCCTGCGCGAGTGCCTTCGCCCGCTCACCGTGGGCGACTGGGGCGAAGACGTCGAACAGGCAAGCTTCGCGGACCTGGAGCGGCTGCGCACAACCGACCTGGGCCGGACCGTCACCGATCTGCTCGCCATCACGGACAGCGGAGGCGGCCTGCACACGGCCGACCTCGCGGAACTGACCGGGGCCTCCGTCGAGGACGTGACCGCCCTGCTGCACAGCAGGGATCAGCGCTGCATCATCTCGGACGAGGAGTCGGCCGGCGCCCACCTGCTGAGCCACCTCGGCATGTCGCACGCCATCCGGCGGGAGTGGGACCAGGCCACCGGCGAGCACTGCGCCCGTCGGCTGCACGCCTGGGCCGCGCGCTGGCGCAAAGCCGGCTGGCCCGAGGGCTCTCCGACGTATCTGCTGACCGAATACCCGCAGATGCTGAGCACGGCTGATGAGCTTGGACGGTTCCTGCTGGACCCACCGCGACAGCTGCGAGTCGCGGGGGCACTGGGACCTCAGGTCATGCTCGACCAACTACGTCTCCTCAAAGCCGAGTTCAAGGAAGTCGAGGTGTCAGATACCGAACAGCAGGAGATCGAAACCGCCGTCCGGCTGGCTGCGGCACTGGACCTCATGCAGCGCCGGATCGGGCCGGTCCCGCCCCGGGTACCCGTGCTCCTCGTGCAGGTGGAGAACGTCGCCCGCGCCTGCACCGTGGCCCGATCGGAGCCGGAACTCGTTCGACGGGCCGCCCGGTTGGCCGAGGTCGCGGTCGAAGCGGCACGGGCCTGGCACCCCGATGCCAACGAAATCGCGTGGGAGGCATCCGACTGCCTGGTCCGCGCGGGCCGGTTCACGCCGCTCGCCGGCGGTTTCTTCGAGGACGCCTGTGCCGAAGTGGCGGAGGCAGCGCGCGCGTTGGACACGCTCGGCAGGAAGGAAGAAGCGAAGGCGCTGTTCCGGGCCGTCGTGCTCAGCGACGCCGCCGACACAGATGCACTCGTCGAAGGAGCGGTCCTCCTCTCCGCTGGCGGCGCCGAGCGCTTCGTGGAGACCCTGGAAGAGCATGCGGCGGAGCTGAGCGAGGCCGACCCTCGGGCCCAGGCCATGGCCGTGGACATCTGGGCGACCATCGCCCGCGCCTCCAGCTCCCGCAGCGTCCCGAACCTGAAGCGCATCGAAGCCCTCTGCCAGGACATCGAGCTGTCCGACGGACTGATCGTGGTGGACGTTCTCGCACTCGCGGCCCAGGCCTTGGCGACCTCGGGCCGCCGATCGAAAGCCTGGGATGTACTCAAGACCGCGCGAGACCGGCTGTCCACCGCGCTGGTCAGACTCGACTCCCCGGCCGACCGGGCCCACCGCGGACGCGAGTTCTCCGCCACGCTGGAGCGCATGGTCCGCGCCGAGACCGCGACCGGGATCGGCCTCGAACCTCACCAGGAGGCCAAGCTGCTCGTGACCGCCCTCGGCCAGGGAGTCCGCACCGGCATCCTCGGCGACGACCTCCTGGAACGGGCGGAGGCCTACCTGGCAGCAGTCGACGAACAGGTCGCAGCAGCGGCCGCCGACCACCGTGCGGCTAGCGAGGAGAAGCGGCGGGCCCGCCGGAAGGAGGTGGACGCGAGCGCGAAGGCCCTGAAGAAGGAGCGGGAAGCGAAACGCAACCTCGCCAAGACTCCCTCCGACCGAAGTACGCAGTCTCCTACCCAGAAGAACGAAGAACCCTCACCCCCCACCGTCCCGGCCCAAAGCCCTGCGGTCGAACGCCACGAGCCCCTCATCCGTCCGCTCACCCGACTCCAGTACGCGGCACAACTGGTGAACAGCGGCAACGTCGAACTCGGGCGCGAACAGGTGGAGGCGGCTCTCCGCTCCTCGCTCCCCGACGCACCGATCGCTCTGAATGCCCGGTCGGCCGAGGAGCTGGTCCGGGCGCTCGGTGCGGCCGGTGAATTCGGACAGACCGAACAGCTGATCGACTTCGTGACGGAACCGGGCGACCGCGCCCGGCAGTTGGCCGCACTGTCCATGGGATGCTCGCTCGGCGGTCGCTCATCAGAGGCTGTCGCGTTCGCCCAAGAGGCCGCCCGGCTCGTCCCTCGCGCGCCGCACTTCGCCGTTCGAGGAGCAGTCGCGCAGGCCCTGGCCCATGCGGGGGAAGCAGAAGCGGCGGTGGCGGTGGCCCGGCTGGAGGAGCCGGAAGACGCCAAGGCTTCTCCTTCCGTACGGGGCAAGCGGACTCGACGCACAATCCTTCTCGTCGCCGCCGGACTGGCGCGGCACGACCCGGAGCATGCCGCTGAACTGATCGGGCCGGCATTCCAGTTGGTCCAGCGGCGCATCGACGCCGGCCGCCCGGTCAGCCAACTCCCGGCCCTGGCAGAGCTGCTGCTCGCACTCCCCGATCCGACGCGACCGGATCCAGGGATCAGCGAAGTGATCCGGATCACCTCGGAATTCACGAACGGACCTCGACAAACCTGGGACCCGGAGGAGACATCGCTCCTGGCCCTGCTGCGGCGACTCGACTGCGCGCCCGCCCCGGGACGAGCCGAACGCGAGCTGGACGAGTGGCTGCACTCCCTGCGGCCCGAACGGACTCCCCACGCAGAATTTGCCCTGCTCAGCGCCCTGGACGGCGACGCCGCCGATGCCCTGCGCATCGCGAACGCGGCACCGACGGCGACGGCGCGGGCCGCTGCGCTGGCTGCTGCCGCTCGCGTCCTGGCAGGGGCGCCCGCCGTCCTGTCCGCTGAGGAGGCCGAGGACAGCGCTGTGCAGCTCTGCCTCGCGCTCGCTCATGCCGGGGGCCGCCCGGACCGCACCGACGCGGACAGGGCTGCAGCCTTCAGCCTCCTCCGGGAGCTGCTCGCCCAAGGGAGTTGGACACAGGCGATCCCGTTGCTGCCGCTACTGGCTCCCGATTCGTTGACCCCTCTGAGCGAACTGGTCACCGCACACATCAACGGCCGCGCAAGCGCCTGACGAAGGCAGTCACGTCTCCCCCGCCATTGACCACTCGTAGGCGCGCACGACTCCGCGCGAACCGCAACCCAGCAGGACGGGAGAACTGCCGCTCTGTGAAACGCCAATGGACCACAGGCGAGGTGGACGGAAGAGGCCAGCGCCACGAAGCGAGCCGACGGAACGGGGCAGACGGCCTCACCTGGATCGACCGATTCCGGCACCGACAGGGCTGAGGATAGGTCGACTCGTCGGCAGCGTGCATGTGAGAATCTCGCCAGGAAGGTGCACCGAGTTACCACCTACGACGATTCACCCCCACGTGCGAGGGGGTGCCTCCCGGTCAACGCCCGCACACCACTGAGACGGTGTGCCAACCCCGCGCTCGCGGGGGTTGCTCTATCACGTTCCACGTGGCCGACATGACCGGCACATCCGCCCCGCACTCGCGGGGGTTGCTCCCCCGTGAGCGAGGTGGGGCTCGAACCCACTCGCGTCGGCCCCGCGCTCGCGGGGATTGCTCCACTCCATCCCTGAACCCACCACGCCCCCGCTCTCCTCCGGGAGGGCGGGGGCGTCTTCGTGCGTTCGCGGCGGCTACCCGAACGGCATCACCGCAGTGCTGCGGGTACCGAGGGCGCGTGCGTAGTCGGCCGCCTTACCAGTCAGGGTTCGGTAGTTGAGCACCGGATCACCTGCGGCAACCAGGGCGACGGCACACTCCAGGCACCACGGTCGCGGAGGATTCACATCCCGGTCCTCGATGGCCGCCTCTCCTGTGCGGCACTCGGCGCAGAGTGGCATGCCGTCGGCCCTCCTTGCTTGCTCAGGCCCAGGTCGAGCCGCACTGGGTGCAGCCCCACCTGCCGTCCATGGTCTGGTAGGTGGCTCCCGACCCGCAGACCGGGCACGCCATGGCGGCCGCGATCCGGTCGCTGTCCAGCACGGTACCGGGCTGCGGGTCGCCGTGGGTCAGGTTCGGGGCCTCGGCGCGGTCGAGCAGGGCTGCACTCATGACGCTCTCTCCTCTGTTGAGGGGTGAGATGGGGATGCGCCCGGCCGGGGCACTCACCAGGGAACCCCGTCCCGGCCTGTGGCCAGGAGGCCTGGAGGGGCTGCCGCACGCCGTGTGCGTGCCCCGCACACCCCGTGCACGCCCTGCCCGCGGTGCCGGTCCTGTCGATACGGTGACGGCCCCGTGCAGTCGGAGGGGGCGCCGTGTCACGTCAGCGTCGGCTCGGGACGGCTATCAGGGCCGCCCGGTGTGCACAGCGGATGACGCAGGCCGAGCTGGGGCGAGCCTGTGGGTACTCGGCGTCCGCGATCAGCCGACTGGAGGCGGGCCTGCTACGGCCGGCAGACCAGCCGCTCGCCGTGATCATCCGGGTGCTGGGGCTCCAGCTTGACGACATCGACCAGGGCCGACCGGCTACTCTGGCGCGGGATGTGACTTCGGATCAGGAGGACGCCATGCTCCGCAGGCAGCTGCTCGTGGCCGGCATGGCGGCGGCCGGTACGTCGATGCTCCCGTCATCGGCGGCAAGAGCGTCCCGACCGGACGCGTCGACCCGGATCGTCGGGGCGCTGTACGAGCCGACGGAGTCGGCACCCGTGTCGCTGCAGCAGCTCGGCCGGGCACTGACCTCAGCCCGCGCGCAGTTCACGGCGGCCCGCTACGAGGATCTCGGTGCCGCCCTCCCTGGCCTGCTGGGTACAGGCGAGGCGACTCGGAACACTCTGTCCGGCCGAGCCCGGGAGCAGGCGCACGCGTGCATGGCCCGCGCCTGGGTGCTGGCAACGGAGCTTGCGTTGAAGAGCCACTCCGACGTGGCGTGGCCGGCGGCCGATCGAGCCCTGGCCGCGGCCCATGCCAGTGGCGCCCCGGCGGTCCAAGGCGAGGCGGCTCGGGTGCTGGCGATCACGATGCGACGCGCCGGCCGCCCGGCCGCCGCGGTGGACCTCCTGCGTCGCACCGCCGGATCGCTCGACCAGGGCACGGACGGCAACTCCCGGGCGGTGGCAGCAACCTTGTTGATGACGGCCGCGTACACGGCTGCGTGCGCACACCGCCGCGCGGACGCCCTCGATCTGATGGGGGGTGCCGAGGAGGCGGTCGGACGCCTGGCCGAGCAGCGGCAGAGGGCCCAGCAGTTGTTCACGGTTGACGCCACCAGCGCGCAGGCCGACCTGTACTGGATCGGCGTGCACACCGCGCTGGGCACCCCGGACGAGGGAGTCCCTTACGCGGCACGGATCGCCCCGGGGCAGCTGCCGACCGCGGAGCGCCGCGCCCGGTACGGCACCGACTGCGCACGCATGTGGCATCACCTCGGCGACCACCGCAGGACGTTCGCGGCCCTGCAGTTCACGGAGCAGATGGCGCCGGAGGAGGCACGCCGCCCCGCCCTACGGGCGCTGACGGCGGACCTGCTGTATGCGCCGGTGGCAGTCGCTGGCGTGCGCGAACTCGCCGCGCGCACGGGCGTGTTGTAGGGACGCATTGGCCCCGCGCTCGCGGGGGTTGCTCCAGGGTCCGCGGGATCACGTTCTTGCCGGTGGTATCGGCCCCGCGCTCGCGGGGGTTGCTCCAGGGTCCGCGGGATCACGTTCTTGCCGGTGGTATCGGCCCCGCGCTCGCGGGGGTTGCGCAACGTGCGGTGCGCCTGCAGCGCAGCGGTGTCGGGCGACTGGCTTGGCGTCGGACGTCGGCTGGCGGAGGCGCTCCCGGCGGGGAGGCCGCGGCCGCCGGTGCTGCAGGAGCGTGCCGGGACGGGCGGTGCGGCCTCCGGGGGCCGGGCGGCGGGGCCCCGGCGCTTCGAGGGGGCGCGCGGGCGGCGGAATGGGAAGCAGCTCGCATCCGGTTGAGGCCATTCCGGCGGATTCGGATGGCAATCCTGTGACGAACCATCACCGTTCCCTCACTCGCCGGTGGAATTGCCAGTGGCACGGTCCGGGTGCGGGCCGCGTGAGGGGATTGTCGTGAAATTCAAGATCCTTGGAAAACAGGAGAGTTGACCTTTCTTCGGTTGTACTGTGGAGTGGACATGACGCTCTGGCCGGTGTCGTGTGCCCCAGTACGGGGCCGGTCCGGCCGTGGCTGCCATCGGCGCGAAGGGGGAGCTTCCTGATGGCATACGCGAAGGGTTATGACGTCTCCGACTTCCAGTCGGGTATTCCGGGGGATGCGGAGTTCGTCTTCATCAAGGCCACCGAGGGCGGGCACACCGAGCAGTCGGGGTACGCCTCCAAGGTCGCGGACGCGCGGGGGCGGGGGCTGGTGGTCGGGCACTACCACTTCCTGCACGTCGAGAACCCGGTCGACGGTGAGGTGGAGCACTTCTGCCGGGTGGTGGGGTGGATCCCCGCGGGTGAGTTGCTGGTGCTGGACTTCGAGCCGTACGGGCAGTCGGTCGGCGACGGGGACGCGACGGCGGCGAAGAACCAGTGGTTGGCGGCGGTCAAGCAGCGCTACCCGGACCACCTGGTCGGCCTCTACACCAATCGGGACTACTGGTTCCGGACGGACGACAACGCGGGCGACTTCCTGTGGATCGCGGACTACGTGTCCTCGGGTTCGCCGCGCATCCAGGCGTCCTGGCGCTTCCACCAGTACACCGACGACCCGCTCGACACCAACGTGTTCAACGGCTCGCTGGACGAGCTGAAGGCGTGGGCCGGGGCCGGTCAGGCCCCGGCGCCCGAGCCGCCCACGCCGGCGCCGGACCCTGTGCCGCAGCAGCCCGACTGGCCGGGGCTGCAGCTGGTGAGCCGCGACCAGTGGGGCGCGCGGGCCTGGCGCGAGCCCAACGGTTCGATCCCGTACGCCGGTCCGCGCGCCGGGGTGAAGGTGCACTACCTGGGCACGGCGTACACCTTCGCCGCCCACGACTCCTGCCCGGCCTACGTACGGCGCCTCCAGGCGTCGCACATGGACGACGACGGCTGGTCGGACATCGGCTACAGCTTCGTGGTCTGCGAGCACGGCGTCGTGTTCGAGGGCCGGGGCCTGAACCGGCGCAACAGCGCCAACGGGGACGTCCCGCTCAACGAGGCGCACTACGCGGTGTGCGGACTGGTCGGCTCCTCGGGATCGACCGAGCCGACCCCGGAGCAGCTCAACGGGCTGCGGGACGCCATCGAGTACTGCCAGCGGCAGGGCCCGGCCGGTCCGGAGATCAAGGGGCACCAGGACGGCTACTCGACCGACTGCCCCGGTCCGGCCCTGTACGCCTGGGTGACGTCGGGTGCGCCGCGCCCGTCCGGGACGGTGGTCACCGCGCCCCAGCGGCCGGCGCCGCAGCCGGACCCGACCCCGGCCCGGTACCAGAAGAACGTCGGCGGGCTGGCGTACGGCTACGGCGCGCACGGTCCGCAGGTCACCCTCGTCGGCGAGGCGCTGTCGGCGGCGGGCTTCGGCTCGCACTACAGCCAGGGCCCCGGCCCGGACTGGACCGACGCCGACACCCTCAACTACGCCGACTACCAGCGCAGTCTGGGCTACTCCGGCGGGGACGCGGACGGCGTGCCCGGCGAGGCCTCGCTGCGCCGGCTGCTCGGCGGAGCGGTCCCGCTGGCCCAGGTGTCGAAGTCGAACGTGGTCGCGGCGGCCCGCCAGGACCCGGACGCGCCCCAGGGCGCCACCACCCACGCGGACGACGTGTACACGGTGGAGCGGGCCCTCGTCGCCGAGGGGCTGCTCGACCGGCAGTGGGCCGACGGCTCGTTCGGCACCAGGACCATCGACGCCTACTCCGCCCTCCAGCGCCGGTACGGGTACAGCGGGCAGCAGGCGGACGGCATCCCCGGCATCAACTCGCTGACCCGGCTCGGCCAGGCGCACGGCTTCACGGTCGCCGACTGACGTCGGTCGAGGAGGACCGATGTACCAACTCGCCCTGTCCCTGTGGCGCACGTGCGTGCCCTACGTCGTCGCCTTCCTCGTGGTGCAGGCCGCGCGGCTCGGCATCCACCTGGACAACGCCTCCGCCACCTCCGCCCTGGTCACCGGCTTCGGCACGGCCTACTACGCGGCGTTCCGGTTCCTGGAGCACCGGTTCGGCGCGTCCTGGGGCTGGTTCCTGGGGGCCGCGCGGCCGCCGTCCTACCAGACGACGGACCCAGGGGCGACCCCCAAGCCGGCCCCGGGATCGGGCCCAGGGGCGGCCCCCAAGCCGGAACCCGAGCCGGAGCCCAAGCCGGAACCCGAATCGGCTCCCAAGGCGGCCCCCGCGCCGACAACCGCGCCGGCGGCGGACACTCCGCCGGTCGTGCCCGAGCCCACGCCCGCGCCGACACCGGCGCCCGAACCGGCACCGCCCGCCCCGACACCCGCGCCGACGGATCCCCCGGCGGCCAGACCCGACTACCGGAACCTCCCCGAAGGCGGCTGACCGGCCGCACCGGGCACCGACAGGGGGCGCGGAGTCGCCAATTGCGCGCCCCCTGCCCAATTAGTGCAGTAATACAATTTGCCTTTCCCGTTCGGGTCTTGACGTCCAGTCACCCGAATATGAGACTGAGCCTGCCACCAATGCATCGGGACCGCGCGGCGTGCCCGTAATCCGGTTCGAACCAATTTCCCGGGTCCCTTGATGCACGAAGTGAACGGAGGGGGAATTTGCCGACGACACCGACCTACCCGGGCGTCTACATCGAAGAGCTTCCCAGCGGCGTCCGTACCATCACCGCGGTGAGCACCTCGGTGACCGCCTTCGTCGGGGCGACCCGGCGCGGCCCGCTCGACCAGCCCGTCACCGTCACCAGTTTCGCGGACTTCGAGCGCCGCTTCGGCGGGCTCGCGAGCCAGAGCCCGGTCAGCTACGCCGTCCAGCAGTTCTTCCTCAACGGGGGCTCGATCGGCGTCGTGGTCCGGGTCGCGGCGGCCGGTACCGGCGCCGCCGCGGGCGTCACGCTCCAGTCGACCCAGACCTCCACCGCCACCCCCGCCCTGGAGGTCACGGCCGTCGAGCCGGGGCTCTGGGGGGCGGCGCTGCGGGTCGCCGTGGACTACCGGACGCCGACCCCGGCCGAGACCTTCAACCTCCAGGTCTTCGACACCTCGGGCGCCGTCCGGGAGTCCTTCACCGACCTGTCGGTCCGGGACACCAGCCCCCGGTTCGCCGAGACGGTGGTGAACGACGGCTCGACGGTCGTCCGGGTGAAGGTCCTGGCGGCGAGCCGGCCGGACCCGGTGGGCACCGTCTCCAAGCCGTTCGCGGCCACCCTGCCGGACCTCACCCACGAGATCCAGGTCAAGATCGGCGACGTGTCCCGGACGGTCCGGATCCACGACCCGGCCGTGGACGGCGCCGCGCCGACCACCGTCCCCGAACTCGCCCTGCTGCTGGAGCGCAAGCTGCGCGCGCTGCCCGACGCCCCGGGCAGCCGGGTCTTCGCGGGCACCCGGGTGACCGTGTTCGGCCGGCAGCTCCAGGTCATCGCCGGCTCCACCGACCCGGCCGACGTGGTCCGCTTCCTCGGCGAGGCCGCCAACAACCTCGGCTTGGAGGGCTCGGTCAGCCCGCCGGTCCTCGCCCTCGCCGGCGGCCAGGACGGCGGAGCCCCCGGCCTGACCGACCTGATCGGCAGCGAGGCGGCCAAGACCGGCATTCAGGCCCTGCGCGACGTGCAGGACGTCAACCTGCTGGTGCTGCCGGAACTGGCCGGCTACACCAACGTCGACGACGCCGTCACGGTCGTCTCGGCCGCCCAGGCGCTCTGCGCGGAGAAGCGGATGTTCCTGATCGTCGACTCGCCGCAGGCGTGGACGACGCTGGACGCCGCCCGGACGGGCCTGGCCGCCTTCGACTCGGTGCGCAGCGACCACGCGGCGCTGTACTTCCCGCACCTGGAGCTGGTCGACCCGCTCACCGGCCGGCTGCGCAGCTTCCCGCCGTCGGGCACCATCGCCGGTGTGATGGCGCGCACCGACGGCCAGCGGGGCGTGTGGAAGGCGCCGGCGGGCACCGAGGCCGGCCTGCCCGGGGTGCGCGCGCTGACCGTCCCGCTGACGGACCGGGAGAACGGCCTGCTGAACCCGCTCGCGGTGAACTGCCTGCGAACGTTCCCGGTGGTGGGCCCGGTGGTGTGGGGTGCCCGGACGATGGCCGGCGCCGACGTGCTCGGCTCGCAGTGGAAGTACGTCCCGGTGCGACGCCTCGCGCTGATGCTGGAGGAGAGCCTCTACCGCGGCACCAAGTGGGTCGTGTTCGAGCCCAACGACGAGCGGCTGTGGGCGCAGATCCGGCTGAACGTGGGCGCGTTCCTGCACTCGCTGTTCCAGCAGGGCGCGTTCCAGGGCACGTCCGCGCGCTCGGCCTACTTCGTGAAGTGCGACAGGGACACCACCACGCAGGACGACATCAATCGCGGTGTGGTGAACGTCGTGGTCGGATTCGCGCCCCTCAAGCCGGCGGAATTCGTGATCGTCAAGATCGAGCAGCTCGCCGGACAGTTCGAGGTTTAGGATCTCCATGGTCGAGTTCACCGTCAATCCGCACCGGTTCGACCCCTACAAGAACTTCAAGTTCCTGGTGGTCTGGGACGGCCGGGTCGTCGCCGGGGTCAGCAAGGTCAGCCCGCTCAAGCGCACCACCGAGGTGGTGAAGCACCGCAGCGGGGGCGATCCGAGCGCGCCGCGGAAGTCGCCGGGCCGCACCGACTTCGAGGCGGTCACCCTGGAGCGCGGCGTCACCCACGACCCGGAGTTCGACCGCTGGGCCAACAAGGTCTGGATGGTCGGCGCGGGCCGCGGGGCGGAGGTCTCGCTCCGGGACTTCCGCAAGGATCTGGTGATCCAGGTGCTCAACGAGGCCGGCCAGGTGGCGGTCGCCCACAAGCTGTACCGCGCCTGGCCGAGCGAGTACCAGGTGCTCGGCGAACTGGACGCCAACGCCAACGCGGTGGCGATCCAGAGCCTCAAACTGGAGGTGGAGGGCTGGGAGCGGGACGACGAGACGCCCGAACCGGAAGAGCCGTCGTTCCAGCAGCCGGCCTGAGCGGGGACCGATGGAACTCGCCGGGCAGGCAGCCCTGTTGGCCACCTGGGAGGCCGGGCTGGCGGCGGGCCGCAGCGGGCGGGCCCTGCTGCTGCACACCGTCGCCCGCCCCGGGGCGGGGACGGCGGAGCTGCTGGCCGTACCGCTCGGCGAGCGGGACACCGAACTGTTCGGCCTGCGCGTGGAGTTGTTCGGCGAGCAGCTGAACGTGCGGGCCGGCTGCCCGGGTTGTGCGGAGGAGATGGAGTTCGCCTTCGATGCCCGGCAGTTGGTCGGTTCGGCGTTGTCGGGAAGTGTCGGGGAGTTGGGCGACCCCGGAGAGTCGGGCGGTGTCGGGGAGTTGGGCGACGCCGGGAAGTCGGCGGGTGTCGGGAAGTCGGGCGGTGCTGCGGAGTCGAGCCAAGCCGGGCCGCTGTGGGTGGAACTGGACGGCTGGCGGGTCGATTTCCGGCTGCCCACCCCCGGTGACGTGGCAGCCGCCGAACAGGCCACCGCGGGCCGGGGCAGGGCCGTCCTGCTGGAGCGGTGCGTGCTGACCGCCGAGCACGGCGGGGAGCCGGTGGCCGCCCGGCAACTCCCCGAACCGGTCCAGCGGCGGATGGCCGAGGCGGCCGCCGCGGCCGACCCGTGCGCGGACGTCCGGCTGAACCTCAGCTGCCCCGAGTGCGGCCGGCAGGCCCTCGCCGAGCTGGACATCGCCTCCTACCTCTGGGAGGAGCTGGACGACTGGGCCCGGGCGACCCTGCTCGACGTCCATCTCCTGGCCACCGCCTACGGCTGGAGCGAGGCGGAGATCCTGGCGCTCAGTCCGCTGCGGCGCCGCTACTACCTGGAGCTGTGTGCAGATGCCTGACCACTTCGACCGCCTGGTCGCGAAGGGCGCCCGGGGCCGGGACCGGGCCGGTTCCGGGTCCGGGTCCGACGCCGGGTCCGAGGCCGTGGTGCGCGTGCGGCCGCGCCTGCCGGGGCCGTTCGAACGGATCGACGGTCTCGGTCCGGTCCGGCCGGACGTCGACGGGGAGTCGGCCGCACCGGGCCGGCCGGACGTGCGGCCGGCTGCCGCACCGCTCCCCTGGCCGACGGCGGCATCACGTCCGGGCCCGGCCGAGGGAGCGCCCCGGACGGCGGCCCACGACGGCCGGCCGGCGGCCACCCCCGTCCTTCCGCTGCCGCGCACGCCGCTGCTGGTCGCGCCGTCGATCGCCCCTGCCGCCGCGCCGACCGTCGAGCCGGTGGTGCGGGCGGGGGCCGCCCGCCCGGCGGCCCCGCCGGCCGGCACCGCAACGCCCGGCACCGCACCGTCCCGGCAGGCGGTCCCCCGGGCTGCCGGGGCACCGCCCGTACCGGTGCGGCCCGCCGTCGCACCGGCGTCCGGACGGCGGGCCGCCCTGGCGGCCACCCTGGGCCACGCGCCCGGGAGCGGAGACCGCGGGCGGCAGCGACCCGTCGAGCGGGTGGTGCGGGTCCAGATCGGGCGGGTCGAGGTCAGGGCCGCCGAGCGCACCCCGGTCGGACCGCGCAGGCCGGCGGCGGCCCGCCCGGCACCGGCCCTCGACCTGGACAGGTACCTCAACCGGGAGCCGTCATGACCGGGCGGGTGGGCGCGTCGAGGGAGCGGACCCCATGAGCAACCACCTCGCGATCGCGACCGTGAGCGAGGCGCTGCGGCTGCTCATCACCCGCGCGCTCTCGCCCGACATCCCCTTCGCGGTCGAGGTCGGCGCCCGCAGGCCGCTCACCGAGCCGCCCGCCGACCCGACCATCACCGTCTTCCTGTACCAGGTCACGCCCAACGCCGCGCTGCGCAACCGCGACGCGCCCACCCGCGCGACGGACGGCACCGTGCTCGCCCGCCCGACCGCCGCCCTCGACCTGCACTACCTGATCAGCTGCTACGGCGAGGAGACCCAGCTGGTCGGGCAGCGACTGCTCGGCTGTGTGGTCCGGGCGCTGACCGAACAGCCGGTGCTGTCACGGCAGTTGATCGACGAGGCGGCCGCCCAGCCGTACCTGGTCGGGGCGGACCTGGCCGCCTCGCCGCAGCGTGTGCGCTTCACCCCCACCACGATGGACCTCGAGGAGCTGTCCAAGCTGTGGAGCACCCTGCTCCAGACGCCGTACGCGCTGTCCGTGGTCTACCAGGCCACCGCCGTCCTCGTGGAGGGCAGGACCGACCCGGTGGCCGGCAAGCCGGTGCTGCGCCGTACGGTGCGGGCCGTGCCGTCCCGCGGTCCGGTCGTCGAGCAGGTGCTCTCCCGGCCAGCCGGGTCCGCGGGCGCCCCCGAGGACGGGCCGGTGACCAAGGACCGGGAGCTGGTGGTGGAGGGCTCCGGCCTGCGCGCGGACCTGGTCGTGGCCAGGATCGGCGAGCGGCGGGTGACGGTCGGCCCCGGCGGTGTCCGGGACGACCGGCTGGTCGTCGCCGTACCGGAGGACCTGCCGCCCGGGGTGTACCAGGTGCAGGTGCTGCACGGACTGGCGCTGGACGGCCGGCCCGCCGCCGACCACCTCGCCGTGGAGTCCAACGCGCAGACCTTCGCCCGGCAGCCGCGGATCGTCGCACCGATCGGCACCGCGGGCCGCACGGACGGACCGGCCGGGGTATCGGCCCGGCTGGACGTCCGACTGGACCTGCCGCTCCGGGACGACCAGCAGGTCCTGCTGCTGCTGGACGAGTTGCACCCGCCCGCCGGACGGCCGGGGGCCAGCCACCAGTTCCGCGCGCCCGCGCCGCCGCCGCCGCGCACCGACCCGTTCACGGTCCGGGTGCCGGTCGTCGGCGTGCGCCCGACGACGTACCTGGCCCGGGTCCAAGTGGACGGCGTGCCGAGCGAGTTGACGGTGTCCGGCGACGGGTCCTTCGCCGGGCCCGTCGTGGACCTGACGCACTGACCGCAGGACGGGGGGAGAGATGAGCACGCGCCGGAGGCAGGGCCGCGACGGCCCGGCGGACGATGCGCACCTGCGGTCGCTGTCGGCCGCGGTCGCCGCCGTCCTCGAACGGCTCGACGCGCACGCGGCGGGCCGCACCGACCGGGCGCCGTCCGGCGGATCCGGGCCCGCGCCGTCCGGCGAGCCCGCGGCAGCCGACAAACCCGCGGCGGCCGACAAACCCACGCCGTCCACCGCTGCCGGCCGCCGGGGTGGGCGCCGACCGACCGCCACCGCCCTGGACGCGCTCAGCGCCTCCTTCGGGCTCACCCCGTTCGAGCGCGACGTCCTCGTGCTGGCCGCCGCGCCCGTGATCGACCCCACCGCCGCCGCCCGCTGCGCCGCGGCGGGCGGCGACCCGGGGCGCGCGTACCCGACCTTCTCGCTCGCCCTCGCCGCCCTGGACCAGCCGCACTGGAGCGCGCTCACCCCGGTGGCCCCGCTGCGCCGCTTCCGGCTGGTCGAACTGGACGACGAGACGGCGCTCACCGCCTCCCGGCTGCGGATCGACGAGCGGGTGCTGCACTTCCTGGTCGGCGTGCCGTACCTCGACGTGCGGCTGCACGGTTTGCTCACCCGGGTCGGGCCGCCCGGCGAACTGCCCGACCCGCACGAGCGGTGCGCGGCCGAGCTGGCACACGGGTGGACCGCGGCCGGGCTGTCCGGCCCGCCGCACACCGAACTGACCGGCGCCGACCGCCGTACCCGCTGGGAGATCGCGGCGGCGGCGGCCCACCGCGCCGGGCTCGGCCTCTACGCCGCGCACCGCGAGGACCTGCCCACCGAGCCCGCCGAGCGCGAGCAACTCGCCCGGCTGTGGCAGCGGGAGGCGATCCTGATCCCGGCCGCGCTGCTGGTCGAGGGCGGGGAGCCGGGCGGGGAGCGCCGGCCGGCCCCGAACGGTACGGAGGCCTTCCTGGCGAGCCTGGGGGTGCCGCTGGTGGTGTCCGGCGACGAGCCACCGCCGGCGGGGGTGTCGGACCGCGCCCGGCTGACGGTGCCCCCGCTCGGCCCCGAGGAGCAGCTGGCGATCTGGGGCGCGGCGCTGGACGGTGCACCGGGCGTCACGGAGGGCGAACTCCGGTCGCTGGCAGCGCAGTTCTCCCTGCCCGGCCATGTGATCCGTTCGGCCGCGGCGACGGCCCGGCGGGCGGCCGAGGACGGCCGGGACGTCAGCCCACTGGCGTGGCAGGCCGGACTGGCGGAGGCCCGGATGTCCCTGGACGAGCTGGGCCGGCGGGTCGAGCCGCGCGCCGACTGGGAGGACCTGGTGCTGGAGGAGCGCCAGCGCGCGACGCTGCGCGAGATCGTCGCCCACGTCCGCCGCCGCGGCACGGTCTACCAGGAGTGGGGGTTCGAGTCCGTGCTGCGCCGGGGCCTCGGCGTCACCGCGCTGTTCGCCGGCGGGTCGGGCACCGGGAAGACGCTGGCGGCCGAGGTCGTCGCCGGGCAGCTCGGCGTGGACCTGTTCGTCATCGACCTCTCCCAGGTCGTCAGCAAGTACATCGGCGAGACCGAGAAGAACCTCCGACGGGTCTTCGACGCGGCCGAACGCGGCGGCGCGCTGCTGCTGTTCGACGAGGCCGACGCGCTGTTCGGCAAGCGCAGCGAGATCAAGGACAGCCACGACCGCTACGCCAACCTCGAGGTCAGCTACCTGCTGATGAGGATGGAGGCCTACCGGGGCCTGGCCGTGCTCACCACCAACATGAAGAAGGCGCTGGACCCGGCGTTCATGCGGCGGATCAGGTTCGTGGTCGACTTCCCGTTCCCCGGGGTGCCGGAGCGCGCCGAGATCTGGCGGCGGGTCATCCCCAAGCAGACCCCCAGCGAGGGCATCGATCCGCAGCGGCTCGCCCAGCTCACGGTGGCCGGCGGCTCCATCCGCAACATCGCGCTGTCCGCCGCCTTCCAGGCCGCCGACGAGGGCTGCCCGATGCAGATGCGGCACCTGCTGGCCGCCGCGCGCACCGAGTACCTGAAGCTGGAGCGCTCGCTGACGCCCTCGGAGGTCGGCGGATGGATCTGACCGAGGGGGCGGAGACGGGGCGGCACGGCACCGGGCGTGAGGGCGCCGGGCGGGCCGAGCGCGGGGGCGTCGGGCGGATCGAGGTCGAGATCGGCGAGCTGGTCCTCGACGGCTTCACGCGGATCGACCACGACCGGCTGGCGGCGGCGTTCCGGAGCGAACTGACCCGCCTGGTCGAGGCGCGTGGTGTGCCGCTCGCGGTCGGCGGCGACCGCACGCTGGACGTGCTCTCCGGGCTGCCGCCGCTGCCGGCCGGCGCCTCACCGCAGCGGCTCGGCGAGGCCCTCGCCCGCGCCGTGCACAGCGGGCTGTCCGGGCTGTCCGGACTGTCAGGGCGATCCGGCGGTGCCCGGCCGCCGGGACGGGGGCGGACATGACGCGACCCACCGCCACCGCGAAGGACTCCGCGCCGGACGCCAAGCAGGGCGCGGCCCGGCGCAGGACGCGGACGCCGAAGGCCCGTACGCCCGAGCCGAAGGAGATCGTCTCCGGCGCCGGCCAGCCGCTCGACCCGGGCGTGCGCCGGGAGCTGGAGGCGCGGCTCGGACACGACCTCAGCCGGGTCCGGGTGCACACCGACCGGGACTCCGCCGCGCTGACCGAGCTGATCGGCGCGGACGCCGTCGCCGTCGGCCCGGACCTCTTCTTCGGCGAGGGCAAGTACCGGCCGGCCGCCGAGGACGGCCGACGGCTGCTCACCCACGAGCTGCTGCACACCGTCCAGGCACCGAACCCGCTCGGCGCGCTGCGGGCCGGCCGTGACCTGGGCGCGGTCAGCCTGCCGCTGGACGCGATCGAACGGGAGGCGGAGCACGGCGCGCGCACCGACCGGCCGACGGCGGCGGCGGCGCCGGGTGCCACACCGGGTGCCACGCCGGGCTGGCTCCGCTACGCGACCGTCGACGCCGACCGGTTCCGCACCGAGCGGCTCGACCCGGCCACCCTGGTCGAGCGGCTGGCGGCCGGCATCCTGCGCTCGCTGCGCGGCGACCCGACCGACTCCTCCGGCAGGGTACGCCTGCAACTCGCGCGCTTCGCACCCGAGTTGCAGGAATCCGTGCTCGCACGCCTGGCGGACCGGATGCCCTCCTCGGACTACACCCGGGTGCTGGAGCTGGTCGAGGCCGCCGAGCACCGCCCGGCCGACATCGACGGCGCCCAGACGCCCGAGCCGGTCACCGGGGCCGCCGAGCGGACCGGCGACGAACGGACCGGCGACGAGGAGCGGGCCGGCGACGGGAGGGCCGACGAGCCGGGGCAGGCGCAGGACCGGCAGCCGGACCAGGACGCGGACCAGCCGGACGGCCCGAAGGGACGGCGCAAGCACCCCAAGGGCCAGGACGGCAAGGACCAGGACAACAAGGACCGGGACGGCGAGGCCGGCGCCGAGCAGGGCCCGAAGCAGCAGGAGGAGCAGCAAGCACCGCCCACGGACGGCAAGGACGGGCAGGCGCCGCAGAGTTCACCGCAGAGCACGCCACAGAGTGCACCACCGACGGGGCAGCCCGATGCCGCCCCGGAGGCGTCCGCAGCGGCCCCCGGGGCGGCATCGGAGGCACCCGCCACCGCTGAGGAGGCGAACGAGGCGGCCACCGCCCCCGTGACCGGGGCGCCCGAAGCCGGGCAGCCGGACGCCGCCGCCCAGCCCTCGGCCGGTACGACCCCGAAGGAGCCGGCCGCCGTCCCGCCGCCGCAGCCCGCGCCCGTCAAACCCGAGCGCCTGGACGCGATCGCGCAGGCCCCGGACAGCCCGCTCGCCCGGCACGGACTGCTCAAGGACGACCAAGCGCAGGGCGAAACCCGGGACGAGGAACGGCCGTTGGGCATGGAGCCCGACGCGGAGGCCGAGGTCCACGACACCCCCGGCGCGGACCGGGAGCAGCCGCCGCAGTCGGCCGCCGCCGAGCCGGAGCTGGGGCCCTCCGACTTCCTGCCCACGTCGGACCTCGACGTGTCCGCCGTCCCGACCGTCGACCGGATCCCGCAGTCGGCGGACGGCGCGCCCGCCGCGAACGCCGAGGCGCCGGCGTTCCCCGAGCCGCCCGCGACCAGGGCCGAGGCGGTCCAGGAGGAGAGGGCGAGCCGGCCGGAGAGCGACGAGGAGCCGGCGGCCTCACCCGAGCCTGCCCCCGCCGCGGAGGCCGGGACGGCCGGGCCCGCCGGGCAGGCTGCGGAGGCCGAGGACCGCGGCAGCCGTGACCTCCAGCCGGAACAGCCGGTCGAGCAGGAGGTGGGCCCCGATCCGGCCCAGGGCCAGGCCGCCGCCCCTGCTGCGGCTGCGGCCCCGGAGCCGGAGCCGGTTCCGGAGCCGCAGCACGAGCCGCAGGAGCAGCAGCCGGAAGAGCCCGCCGCCGAGGCGCGGGAGTCCGGGACGCCGAGCGCCCGGGAGCACACCGCCGCCCCCACCGGAGCAGGGCCGGTCGGCGCCGACGGCCCAGAGAGCGCGCCCGGGGCCGAGCCCGACGCCGCGCCGACTACCGCTGTACCGTCCGACACCTCCGCGCCGTCCGACACCTCCGCCGGTCCGGCGGCCGAGCAGTCCGACGCACCGGGCGGACTCACCGCCCAGCCCGCCCCGGACGCCTCCCTGGAGTCCGGCGGCGGCTCCTGCGCGGGCCCCCAGCAGCCCACCACCGAGGCGGAGCCGGACGGTGCCGCCGGTGGCGCCGGAGGCGGCTGCGCGGCCGGGGCCGGGAGCGCGGCCGGAGCCCCCGCCGAGCAGCAGGAGAAACCGGCCCCGCCCGACGTCTCCGGCCAGGACCCCCAGGGCGCACTCGCCACCGCCGCGAGCCTGCCGCCCGATCAGATGGCCGCCACGCTGGACGGCGTGGACGGTTCGGTGGACCGTACGGTCGGCGAGCAGCACGCCCGGTTGCAGGCGGCCCCGCCCGCCGTCCAGCGCCCGTCCGGGGCCCCGCAGACCCAGCCCGGCCCGCCCGAGGCCGCGCCGCCGGCCGAGGCGGTGACGGAGCGGCTGGAGCGGGTCGGTCCGGAGGGCGCGGACGGCGGGCAGCAGCAGGCCGAGCAGAAGAAGGTCGAGGGCGGCAACCCCGCCGACCGGGTCGCCGATCCCCACGTCGCCGACGACGCGAGCGGCCAGGTCTCGGCGCAGGAGGTGCAGCAGGTCCAGGGGGCGGTCGACGGGGTGCCCTCGACCGACCCCGCGCTGAACACCACCGTCGGCCCGGCCCCCAGGGTCGAACTGACCGGCGAGAGCGACCCGGCGCGCACCGACCGCCAGGCGGCGAAGCTCAAGGACAGCTCCGCCAGGATCCTCGGCGTCGGCCGGGACGACGCCGCCAAGCCGATGGGCGAGGACCGGATCTACCCGGACGTGCCGAAGGAGACCCTCACCGCCTCCGTACCGGGCGGCGGCCGCAGGCGCGGGGGCGCCGGCGCCGGACGCGCGGCCGACACCAAACCGGGCATCGGCATCGTCACCCAGCAGGAGCGCGGGCCGCAGATCCAGGCCGCCGTCGGTGAGGGCCAGGGCCGGCTGGGCTCCGAACAGGCCAAGCAGAAGCAGGGCGAGGCCGACGCGCGCCGGCAGAACCAGGCCGAGATCGACCAGGCGGTGGCCGACGACGCCCAGGCCCAGGCCGGCGAGCGGGGCGACGCCGCGGAGAAGGTCAGGGCCGAGCGCGAGCAGTGGCGCACCGAGCAGGACCAGAAGGTCTCCGGCGCGGACCAGGACGCCGACGCCGAGCACAAGGACAAGACCGGGCAGATCGACGGGAAGCGGACCGAGGCCGACAAGGACGTCCAGGACCGTCAGCAGCAGGACAACCAGAAGATCCAGGACAAGCGGAAGGAGGCCGAGGAGAAGGCGCAGAAGGAGAAGGACCGCAAGAAGGAGGAGTCCGAGGGCTGGTGGGGCTGGGTCAAGTCCAAGGTCAAGGCGGCCTTCGACGCGCTGGTCGAGGCGGTCACCAAGGTCTTCGACTACTTCCGCGGTCTGATCAACGACATCATCGACGGCTTCCGGAAGTTCGCGAACTGGGCGATCGACCAGGCGCGGAAGTTCGCCGTCGACCTGATCGACAAGCTCGCGGACGCGCTGATCAAGATCTGCGACGTGCTGCTGGCGGCCTTCCCCGAACTGCGGGACAAGTTCCGCAGGAAGATCGAGGAGTGGCGCGACAAGGCCGTCGCCAAGGTCAACGAGTGGGCCGACAAGCTGAAGAACGCCGTCAACAAGCTACTCGACGCGCTGGCGGCCGGGCTGAACGCGCTGCTGGACGCGCTGGAGGCGGGGCTGAAGGCCGCCATCGAGGCCGTCCGCAAGGCGGTGATGGACGCCATCGACTTCGTGCAGAAGGCGATCGCGGTCTTCGGCGAGTTCGCGGCCCTGATCGGCGACATCGCCCCCGACCCGGGCGGGTGGCTGAAGAAGCTCGGCACCGCGGCGATCGACGGCATCCAGCACTACCTGTGGGGCGCGATCAAGAGCGCGGTGAAGCAGTGGTTCAACGACAAGGTGGAGTCGGTCGTCGGCCTGACCTCCACCATCGTCAACGTCCTGGTCAAGGGCTGCATCTCGATGGCCCAGATCGGACGGATGGCCTGGCAGGCGATCGTGGCGGCGCTGCCCGGAATGATCGTCTCGATCGTCGTCGAGAAGCTGGTGTCGATGATCGTGCCGGCGGCCGGTGCGATCATGGCCATCATCCAGGGCCTGGTCGCGGCGTGGAACACCATCAGCAAGATCGTCGCCGCGATCGGGAAGTTCGTCGCCTTCCTCAAGGCCGTCAAGTCCGGATCGGCCGCCTGCCTGTTCGCCGACGCGGTCGCGGCGGGCGTGGTCGCACTGCTCGACTTCATCTCCAACTTCCTGCTCAGCAAGCTCAAGGGAGCCGGGAAGGCCGTCGGCACCAAGCTCAAGGGGATCGCCCAGCGGATCCTGAAGGGCCTCGCCAGGGCCGGCCGGGGCGCGCGCAAGGCGGCCGGCCGGGCCGTCGACAAGGCCCGGGCGAGCCTGCGCCGGGCCACCCAGACGCTCCGCCGGCGCCCCTCCCGTCCCACTCGCCCCGCCCGCACCGGGCCCGCCCGGCACACCGTCGAACACGCGAAGCGCCCGGCACCCACCCCCGGACGCCCCCGCCGCGAGGTCACCCGCCCGAAGCCCACCCCCCGCCGCCGCCCCACCTCCCCCGTCGGCCGCGCCCTCAACGCCTCCCGCCAGACCGTCAAGGCCGCCCTCAACCGCGTCCGCACCGCCGCCCGCACCCTCGGCCGCAAGCTCCTCCACAGCAAGCTCGGCCGCGCCCTCACCAACGGCGCCCACAGGATCCGCGACGCCTACCGCAGGCAGCGCGACCGCCTCCGCGCCTGGCAGCAGAAGCGCCGGCAACAGCGCGCCGAGCGCCGCGCCCACGAGAACTCGCCCCAGGCGAAGCAGCAGCGGCTGGACCTGATCGTGGCCCGCATCCGGCCGAGGATCCAGCGCCTGCTGGCCCGGGGCCTCCGGCAGGTGGTGCTCCGGCCCGTCCTGGCCGGGCTGCGGGCCTGGTACCGGCTCACCTCGCTGGCGGAGGTGGGGAGTCCGGCCTTCAGCATCGAGGCCCTGCTCAACCCGAGGGCCGTGGCCGGGGGCGGCTTCGAGCTGACGCCGGAGGAGGTCCGCGGGATCATCCGCAAGGAGGCGACTGCCCTGCTGGAACGGGCCGACGTCATCGCCGTCGCGACGCACATGCGGATCCTCAAGCACCAAGCCGGTGCCGACGCCGTGAACCAGCCGCTCCGAACGCAGGGTTCACAGGACATACCCGGCGTCGTCAGGTACCTCAGGAACCGCGGCACGAGCCTCGAACTCTCGACCGCGCAGCGCGGCTCTCGCGTCGTCATCCCTCCGTACGCCGTCACGACCGGGAAGATGGAGCACTACCTGGTCGGGCCGAACGGCGAACCGGTCAAGGAACAGAAGAAGCGGGGCAGCACCAACGCGATCACCCAGGGAGTCGGCGCGTACCCGGAGATCGCGGCCGATCTGACCCGGCTCGGTCTGTCCGAGATCGACTTCGCCACGGCGCTGAGGGCGTACAGCACGAACGCCCATCTGCCCCCTTCGTTCACGCCGGCCCAACAGGAGCTCGTGCGCAACGCGCACTGGCTGATGTTCGTCCGGGAGTCCGCCAGAAGCCCCGCCAACCTCGGATTCGCGGCCGTGACGACCGATCTGCTGGCGCGCGGGCGGAAGAACGGCGGGCTGGACCTGCATCAGGCGTTCGCCGAGTACGAGAACACGAACGAGAACGGGGAGGAGAACCAGGACCGGCGGCTGGGCCAGCGGGGCCGGTTCCCGATGTCGATGATGCGCGCGGCAGCCGCGGCCCGCGGTCTCACGCAGGAAGACGAGGGCCAACGCACCAGGCTCCAGGGCACCGGGGCCACTCGCGAGGAGCTTCGGTTCCGCGAGATCCAGCTCGGCGAGGCCTGGGCACTCCTCCAGAACGGCGGCCAGGGGATCCTCGGCGAGAACGAGGAGAAGACCCTGGAAGCCGGCGACAAGCTGGTCCGAGAATTCCTGCTGAAGTTCTACGGTCTGAAATAAGAGGAAAGCTGCAATGACCCGATCGTTCACCCGTCTGGTTCTCCGGCCCGAATTCACCGAGCACGACTTCAAGCTGGTCATCTGGGACCTGTACTGGACCCTCCTCGACCTCGGACGAAAGGAGGACGGCGCCGTCATCGCCAGCTGGCTCACCCCGGACGGCAGCGCCGAGGTGCACTACGTCGACGACGGGAACATCGGCATGCGGTACGCCACGATCCGGGGCGACGGCACGGCCGACGCGGAGGCCGAACTCCGGCCCCGCTGCCGGGTGTGGACACTCGACGAGGCCCTCACCGCGCTGCGCCGGGCATCCGACCGGAACGACCGGCTCGTCGCGCTCTACGCCGCCGCGCTCACCGCCGAAGGACCGGAGGACCCGTCGGTGGTCGAGGCCTTGGCCGACGCCGCCCGGGACGACGATCCGGGAGTCCGGCAGGCAGTGGTGCTCGCGACGGGGTACCTCCCCTGGCCCGGCCTGGTGGCCCTGGTGGAGCAGCTGAGCCGGACGGATCCGGTGGACCACGTCCGGCACAACGCCCAGGTCCTGTTGGAGGGGCTGGCCCGACCGGAGGACGGCTCCTGATGACCGGGTACGCGGACGCCCCCAGGCCGATCAGGGCCGGGCTGGTCATCGTCGACGCGTTGCGGGGGACGCCGCAGCGGGTGGTCGTGCTGCAGTTCAATCCGGACAGTCTGGAGCGGTCGTTGGCTCCGCAGGTGGCGGGGGCGGACGGGAGTGGGGACCGGACGGAGGCGTTGCGGTTGAAGGGGCCGGCGGTGGAGACGTGGAAGTTCACCGCGGAGCTGGACGCGACGGACCAGTTGGAGGTGCCGGCGCCGAACGGCATCCATCCGCAGTTGGCCGCGCTGGAGTTGCTGGCGCAGCCGGCCAGTTCGCAGTTGCGGGCGAACCAGGCGCTGGCGGCGGTGGGGACGCTGGAGATCACGCCGGTCGAGGCGCCGCTCACGCTGTTCACCTGGGGCGGCAAGCGGATCCTGCCCGTGCGGTTGACCGAACTCACCATCACCGAGGAGGCGTTCGACATCGATCTGAACCCGATCAGGGCCACCGTCGCCATCGGCCTGCGCGTCCTGACCGTCAACGACCTGCCGGCCGGGCACCGCGGGGCCGAGCTCTACCTGGCGCACCTGGTGCAGAAGGAGCGGCTGGTGGGCACCGCGGCCGACGGGCGGCTGAGCGCGCTCGGCCTGGGTGGGGGGCTGCGGTGACCGTCGACCAGCCGTTGAACGCGCTGCCCGCGCCCTCGCCGTACCCGCCGACCAGCCGGTACCACGACGTCCCGGTCGCGTTGTACACGGAGCCGGACGGGCGGCAGGTGCCGTACCTGAGGCGGCGGTTGCTGCCGAGCCCGGACGGCCTGACCCCGCTCGCCGAGCACGTCGTCGGTGCGGGCGACCGCCCCGATCTGCTCGCGTACCGCTACCTCGGCAGCGCCGACCAGTGGTGGCGGATCGCCGACGCCAACCCGGTGCTCGATCCACGGGAGTTGACCGCGACGCCGGGCAGGCGGATCACCGTGGCGCTGCCGGGCGGGGTGCCGGGGGTGGGGAGTGTCTGAGGCCTCGGCCGTCACGGGGGGCGGGTCGGTCGGGTCGATCCACCTCACCCTGCTGATGGGCCCGCAGATCCCGGTGCCGGTGCCGCAGCCGGTGACCGACGCCCTGCTGTCGGCGCAGGTCACGGTGGCGTCCGGGCAGCGCAGCGGGTTCCAGCTGGCCTTCGACCTGTCGAAGCGGGGGCTGATCAACACCGCGCTGCTGCCGGGCGGCTTCTTCGATCCGAAGATCAGGGTGGTGCTGATGGTGGTCGTCTCGGGCACCCCGAGCGTGCTGATGGACGGTGTGATCATCCGTCAGGAGGTCGGCATCAGCAACCAGCCCGGCCAGTCCACGCTCACCGTCACCGGCGAGGACCTGACGGTGCTGATGGACCTGGAGGAGCAGGCCGGCGTGCCCTTCCCGGCGATGTCCCCGGCGGCCCGGGTCGCCGCGATCATCGGAAAGTACGGGCAGTACGGGATCGTGCCACTGGTCATCCCGGAGCTGGTGCCGCAGACGCCGATGCCCACCCGGCGGATCGACTTCCAGAAGGGCACCGACCTCGGGTACGTCAACGAGCTGGCGAAGGCCAACGGCTACGTGTTCTACCTCGACCCCGGCCCGGTCCCCGGGACGAGCCGCGCCTACTGGGGGCCGGAGAACCGGCTCGGCGTCCCGCAGCACGCGCTGAACGTGAACATGGACGGGCTGTCCAACGTCGACCAGCTCACCTTCGCCCTCGACGGGACCGCCCGCGAGGAGCCGGAGGCCCGCATCCAGCTGCCCGCGACCAAGGTCTCCGCGATCCTGCCGGTGCCGGAGGTCAGCATCCTGCGCCCGCCGCTCGCGCTCAGGCCCGCGCCGGCGCTGAAGAAGAAGGTCATCGCCGACACCGCCAAGAAGGACACCTCCCAGGCCGTCGCCGAGACCATCGCCCAGGCGATGCAGTCGGCGGACGCCGTCTCGGGCTCCGGCCAGCTCGACGTCGTGCGGTACAGCCACGTCCTGCGGCCGCGCGAGCTGGTCGGAGTGCGCGGCGCCGGGCTCACCTATGACGGCCTGTACTTCGTCAAGAGCGTCACCCACAACCTCAAGCGCGGCTCGTACACCCAGAACTTCACGCTGGCCCGCGAGGGCCTGATCGCCCTCCAGCCGACCGTCGTCCCGTAGCCGTCCCCTAGCCACCCCACAGCCACACCACAGCCGCCCCACAGCCGTCCCGATCGACTGCCAGGAGTTGCCAGCATGGCCGAACCGACCCGCTACCTCGGCAAGTTCCGGGGAACGGTGGTGAACAACGTCGACCCGCTCGGGATCGGCCGCATCCAGGCGCAGGTGCCCGACGTGCTGGGCGACGCCGTGTCGACCTGGGCGATGCCGTGCTTCCCGGTGGCCGGCCCGGGCATGGGGCACTACGCCGTTCCGCCGGTCGGGGCGGGCGTGTGGCTGGAGTTCGAGCAGGGCGACCAGAGCTACCCGATCTGGACGGGCTGCTGGTACGGCTCCGCCTCGGAGGTCCCGGTGGAGGCGAGGACGGGCCCGCCGGGAGCGCCGAACGCGGTGCTGGAGACCTCGGGGCGGCGGGTGATCATCCTGTCCGACGATCCGACCACGGGGATCACCCTTCGCACGCCGAGCGGGGCCTCGATCGTGATCAACGACTCGGGCATCCAGATCAGCAACGGCCAGGGCGCCTCGATCTCGCTCGTCGGCGCCACCGTTTCCATCAACCAGGACGCCCTGAGCGTGACCTGACGGGGGAGAGACTCGTGCCCGGAAATCTGCTGCACGTCAATGCGACGGTGACCTGCCCGCACGGCGCCCAGGCGACGGCCCGGCCCGCCCAGGCCCGGGTGCTGGTCGCCGGCCAGGCCGTCACCAGTACGGCCGACCCGTACACCGTGACCGGCTGTCCGTTCACCGTGGCCGGCAAACCGCAGCCCTGCGTCACGATCCACTGGGTGGTGCCGTCCGCCCGGATCCGGGTGAACGGCTCCCCCGCGCTGCCGCGGTCCGCCGTCGGGCTGTGCCAGAGCGCCGAGCAGGTCCCGCAAGGGCCGCCGATCGTGACCGTCGTCCAACAGCGGGCGGAGGGGGTATGAGCACCACACAGCACGCCACGCACTCCGGGTACGACGGGAACACCGGGAACGCGGGCCACGCCGTCGAGCCGGCGAGTCCGCCGCCCGGCCCCGCCCGGACGGACCTCGCGTTCCCGTTCCGGATCGACAGCCGCGGGCGCACCGCCGAGGCCGGGTACGACGACCACGTGCGGGACCTGATCGAGCAGTTGCTGTTCACCAGCCCCGGCGAGCGGGTCATGCACCCCGACTTCGGCTGCGGGCTGCTCGACCTGGTCTTCGCGCCGAACAGCCCGGAGCTGGCGGCCACCCTGCAGATGTCCGTCCAGGCGGCGCTGCAGCGGTGGCTCGGCGACGTGATCGAGGTCGTCTCGCTCGACGTGGAGAGCGAGGACAACGTGGTGCGGGTCGAGCTGGCGTACGTCGTGCGCCTGACCGGTTCGCAGCGGCAGGACGTGTTCGAGGGCGGGGTGGCGGCATGACCGGCCAATCCGAAGTGACCGGCCGATCCGAGACGACCGGGCAGCCCGCGGTCCGGTGCGGGACCGAACTGCGTCGCGCCGACGTGCGCGCGGCCCGGCTGCTGGGCCTGGACGGCGCCGAGCCGGACGACGACAGGCGCACCCTGAGCGTGACCTTCCTCGGCCGGGCGCCGGACGAACTCGGCCCGGAGAACATCCGCGTCGACGGCGGCCGGCGGATCACCGGCCTGCGCGCCCTCGCGGTCGACATCGAGCGCGCGGACGACCCGGAGCTGGACGACCGGATGCTCGTCACCCTCGACCGGGCCGGCGACACCTCCCGCTACCGGCTGACCGTGGTCGAGGCGGACGCCTACGGCCGCCCGGGCACCCGCCCGTACCCGGGCTTCGACCCGAGGTACGCGAGCACCGACTTCTCCTTCGGCGCCGACTGCCCCTCGCCCTACGACTGCCGCACCGAGGAGAGCTGCCCGCCCTCCCTGCGGCCGGCCCCGGTCATCGACTACACCGCCCGCGACTACGAGAGCATGCGGCGGCTCGTGCTGGACCGGATGAGCCTCACCACCACCGGCTGGACCGAGCGGCACCTGCCGGACCTCGGCGTCACGCTGGTCGAGCTGCTCGCCTACACCGCCGACCAACTCTCCTACCAGCAGGACGCGGTGGCCACCGAGGCCTACCTCGACACCGCCCGCCGCCGGGTGTCGGTGCGCCGGCACGTCCGGCTGATCGACTACGCCGTGCACGACGGCTGCAACGCCCGGGCGTTCGTCGCGCTGGAGACGGACCGCCGGCTCACCCTGCCGCGGGGCACCTTCCGCTTCGCCGCCGTCGACGTCAGCCGGCTCGGCCCGCAGGAACGCCCGCAGCCGTCCACGGTGATCCCGGACGAGGAGCTGGACACGCTCGCCCGGACCGCCGCCGTCGAGGTGTTCGAACCGCTCGGCGGGGCGGACCTGGTGCTGTACCCCGCGCACAACACCATCCGGTTCTGGACCTGGGGCGACCAGGACTGCGTCCTGCCCGCGGGCGCGACCTCCGCCACCCTGCGCGACGACTGGCACGACGACCGGTACGGCCACCACCCCGAGGTCGAACGGCACCGCGACCGCCCCGAGGCCGACCGGCACGAAGCCGACCACCCCGAGGCCGGCCGCTCGCGGCACCGCACCCGGCACCTGGCGCTGCGCCCCGGCGACCTGCTGGTCGTCGAGGAGGTGCTCGGCCCGCGCACCGGCGCCGCCGCCGACGCCGACCCCGCGCACCGCCAGGCCGTCCGCCTCACCTCCGTCACCCCCCTGGTCGACGAGCTGTACGAGCAGCCCGTCGTCGAGGTCACCTGGGCGCCGGAGGACGCGCTCTCCTTCCCGGTCTGCCTGTCCACCCACGGCGGGAGCGACTGCGGCCCGATCGCCGACGTGAGCGTCGCCCGCGGCAACGTCGCCCTGGTCGACCACGGCCGCTCCCTCACGTTCTGCGGCGGCGCCCCGGAGACCTTCACGGTGCCGCCGGAGCCGGTCCGGGTCGCGCCCTGCGAACCGGACGGCTGCGGCTGCGGCTGTGCGGACCGCACCGAGGGCAGCCCCGCGGCGGAGGCCGTCCACGGGCTGCTCGACCGGACCCGGGCCGGCCGCCAGCTCGGCCCGGAGCAGGTCCGCGAGCTGTACGCGCTGCTCGGCGAGCCGGCGGTGCGGCGGGCCGGGCTGGGCATCCAGCTGGCGCCGGGCGCGAGCGCGGAGGGCGAGGACGGCCAGGGGGCGGAGGTCGAGCCGCCCACCGCCGACGCCCAGGCGGCGGCACTGGAGACGCTGCTCGACCAGACCCGCTACCCCGTCCTGCCGCAGCCCTTCCGCCCGCTGCTGCGCCACGCCCCGGTCACCCAGGCGGCCGCCTACCCGGACCTGGCGCACGTCTGCGCCCGGCAGGCCGCCCTGCTCGCCGGCATCCCCGAACGGGTCCGGCAGCGGCTGGAGGAGCTGTGGCACCGGGCGAGCCGCGGCCACGACCTCTCCCGCGCCGAACTCGCCGAGCTGACCGTGCTGTTCGGCGCCCAGGTGGTGCACGCGCTGCGCCTCGCCGACCGGCCCGCCGCCGGGCTGCGCGAGCTGCTGGCCCGCCGCGGCCGGCTGCTCGTCGCCAAGCTGCGCCGCCTGGAGGTGCTCACCGCGCGCGCCCGCGCCGGCGGGATGCTGCGGCGCTCCGGCGTCTGGGAGGTCGCCCAGAGCTGGGGCGCCCGGTACGCCTCCGGGCTCGCCGCCGACTCCCCCGCGCTGGCCGGCCCGGCGAGCGGCGTCGCCGTCCAGGACCCGCGCGCCGCGCTGCCCGCCGTCCGGGCCGCCGTCGACGGCCAGGAGTGGACGCCCCGCCGGGACCTGCTCGCCGACGGCCCGCGGGAGCGGCACTTCGTGGGCGAGTCCGAGGACGACGGCCGTCTCGCGCTGCGCTTCGGCGACGGCCGCCACGGCCTGCCGCCCGCGCCCGGCGCGCTGCTGCGGGTCGCGTACCGGATCGGCAACGGCACGGCCGGGAACGTGGGCGCGGAGGCCATCAACCGCCTGGTGGTCTGCCAGGACGAGCCGCCCTGCCCGACGGGGCGCGGCCCCGCCACCCGGCCGGGGGACGCGGTGCTGCGGGTCCGCAACCCGCTGCCCGCGACCGGCGGTGTCGAGCCCGAACCGCTCGACCAGGTACGGCAGTCGGCCCCGCTCGCGCTGAGCCGCACCCGGCTGCGCGCCGTCACGGCCGCCGACTACGCGGAGCTGGCCGCCGCCCTGCCGGGCGTCCGGCGGGCCGCCGCCGAACTGCGCTGGACCGGCAGCGTCCAGGAGGTCCACGTCGCCGTGGAGCCGTACGGGCAGGCCACGGCCGACCCCGCGCTGCTGGAGGCGGTCGGGGACGGCCTGGAGGCGTACCGGCGGATCGGCCACGACCTGGTGGTCCGCCCGGCCGTGCTGGTGCCGCTCGACCTCGAACTGCGGATCTGCGCCGCCGCCGGCCACCAACGCGGCCACGTCCTGGCCGAGTTGCGCCGGGTACTGGGCAGCCGCGCCCTGCCGGACGGCCGCGTCGGCTTCTTCCACCCGGACGCGCTGGGCTTCGGCGACCCGGTGCGGGTCTCCCGGCTGGTGGCCGCGGCCGCCGCCGTACCGGGCGTGGTCAGTGCCCAAGTCACCAGGTTGCGGCGGCAGTTCGGGCGGGACGACGGCGAGCTGGCGGACGGGCTGCTACGGCTCGGCGCGCTGGAGGTCGCCGCTTGCGACAACGACCCCGACCGGCCGGAGAACGGCCGGCTCTCGATCGTGATCGGAGGTGGCCGATGACCGGCCAGTGCACCTGCGGCTGCTCGGGCACCGCCACCGCGACCCCGGCCCCGCTGTTCAACCCGCCCGGGCTGGACGCCGTCGGCTACCGCGTCGGCCGCTACGGGGAGTTCCTCGACAGCCTGCTCGCGCGGCTGTCCGGCCCCGCCTACCCGGCGCTGCGCGACCTGACCGTCCGCACCCCGGACGACCCGGCGATCGCCCTGCTGGACTCCTGGGCCGTGCTCGCCGACGTGCTCACCTTCTACTCGGAGCGGATCGCCAACGAGGGCTACCTGCGCACCGCCACCGAGGAGGACTCGCTCACCCTGCTCGGCCGACTGGTCGGCCACCGGCCCCGGCCCGGGGTGGCCGCCGACACCTACCTCGCCTACACGCTCGACCACGACCCGCGGGCCGTCGAGGACCCGACCGTGGTCGTGCCGCGCGGCGCCCGCAGCCAGAGCGTCCCCGGCCCCGGCGAGGACCCGCAGTCCTTCGAGACCGCCGAGGACCTCCCCGCCCGCTCCGCCTGGAACGAGCTGACCGTGCTGCGCCGCCGCCCGTACCAGCTGACGCCCGGCCAGCTGAACCCCGGCGGGCGCGCCGAGCTGTTCGCCGCCGGCACCGCCAACAACATCAGGCCCGGCGACCGGCTGCTGTTCGTCTTCAGCGCCGACCGGGCCGCCGACCCGGTCCACCGGGTGCTGCGGCTGGTGCCCGAGGTGCGGATCGACCGCGAGAACGACGTCACGGTGATCGGCCTGCCCCGGGACCTGCGCACCCTCAAGGACCTGCGCGCCGAACTGGCGGACTGGATCACCGTCTCCGAGAACGCCCCCAACCCCCGGCCCGGGCGCAGCCGGATCGTCCGGGACTTCGACGAGCAGGTGCTGGCCCCGCTGCGCGCCGACCTCGACCTGCCGTCCGGTCCGCTGAGCACCCCGGCGGACTTCGCCGACCGGCTCGTCCCGGTGACCGCCCGGGCGGCCGAGGCGGCCGAACTGGCCCGCTCCCAGCAGCCGGTGGCCGACTGGTTCGGGCGTCTCGGCGACGAACTGACCAACCTGCGGGACCGCGCCCACCAGCTGGAACCGCCGCAGGCCCCCGAGCGGCCCGCGCCCGGCCCGGGCGGCCCCGGAGCCGCCGACCCGGCCGTCCGCGGACTCGGCTCGCTGCTGGCGGCGCTGCGCACCGCCCCCACCAGGCCCCCGCTCAGCGCCCGGGACCTCGCCCGCGACCCCCAGCGCCTCTTCGCGCCCGGCTCGGACCTCGGCGCCCAACTGCTGTCCGCGCTCGACCCCCGGCTGCGCGACGGCCTCTACCCCGCCTGGCGGCAGGTCGACCTGACGGCGCCGCTCGCCGTGCACGAGATCCAGGCGATGCGGGTGGTCGCCACCCCGTTCGGCGCCACCGCGCCGCTCAAGCCCGTCTACGGCGACGACGGCCGGATCGACCGCTACGTGGACTGGCCGCTCGCCGGCAGCACGCTGATCGGCGTCCGGGTCACCTTCGACACCACCGGCACCGTCCCGAAGACCGCCGACTTCACGTACGTCGAGGCCGGCAGCCTGGTGCACAGCGGCATCTCGCTGCCCTGGGACCACACCTTCCCGTTCGGCCCCGGACAGGTCCAGGTGGTCACCACCGAGCCGCCGCCTCCGCCACCGCACCTGCGCGCCGCCGTGCCCGCTCCGGACGCGGAGCCCGGGGTCAGCGCCCGGTTCCTGGCGAAGCTGCCCGAACGCACGGTCTTCGTCTCCCGCCCGCAGGACGACGGCCGCGTCCACGTGACGGTCGACGGCGGTCCCGGCGCCGCGCTCGACTACCGGCTCGACCCGGGCCAGGAGAAGACCGGCGAGTCCGGCGAGCTGAACGTCCGGGTGCACCGCTACCCCGGCACCGACCAGTCGACGCCCGCGGTCGAGGTCGTGTTCACCACCAAGCTGCAGCCGGTCTCCGGCACGGTCCTCACCCTCGACGCCGTGTACGACCAGATCGCGCCCGGCAGTTGGGTGGTCGTCCAGCGCCCGCGCAAGGGCCTCGACGGCGGCATCCCGGGCAGCCGCGACCTCGCCGAGGTCATCACCCGGGTGACCGACGTGCGGGTGATCTCCCGCGCCGACTTCGGCATCACCGGCAAGGTGACCGAACTCTCCCTGCAACAGCCCTGGTTGGACGACAAGGATACCCAGCTCTCGGACATCAGGGACGCCACCGTCTACGCCCGCGGCGAGTCGCTGCGGCTCGCCGACGAGCCCGTCACCGAGGAGGTCCACGGTGACCGGATCGAACTCGCCCGGCTCTACGACGGGTTGACCCCGGGGCGGTGGATCGCGGTCGGCGGCGAGCGGACCGACATCCCGAACACCACCGGCGTCCGGGGCACCGAACTGGCCATGATCGCCGGCGTCGAGCAGGGCGTCGACCCGCGGCTGCCCGGGGACACCGTCCGCACCACGATCACGCTCAGCGCCCGCCTCGCCT
Source organism: Kitasatospora sp. NPDC048286 (assembly GCF_043201735.1). Taxonomy (NCBI): domain Bacteria; kingdom Bacillati; phylum Actinomycetota; class Actinomycetes; order Kitasatosporales; family Streptomycetaceae; genus Kitasatospora; species Kitasatospora sp. NPDC048286. Next base: position 387,414 of record NZ_JBICZE010000003.1, on the reverse strand, counting down.
ACCGCTACCGGCGCGACACCGTCCAGGTCCTCGGCAACGTGGTGCGCGCCACCCAGGGCGCCACCCGCGACGAGGCCATCGGCAGCGGCGACGCCGGCGTCCCCGGCCAGCGCTTCGCCCTCTGGCAGTCGCCGCTCACCTGGCTGCCCGCCGACACCCCCAGGGGCGCGCAGAACACCCTGGAGGTCCGGGTCGACGGGGTGCGCTGGCACGAGGTCGACAGCCTCGCCGGACGCGGCCCGGACGAACGGGTCTACGTCACCGCGACCGCGAGCGACGGCCGCACCACCGTCACCTTCGGCGACGGCGTGCACGGTTCGCGTCTGCCCACCGGCCGGGAGAACGTCCGCGCCCGCTACCGGATCGGCATCGGCGAGTCGGGCAACGTCGGCGCCGGCCGGATCACCCAGCTCACCACCCGCCCGCTCGGCGTCTCCGCCGTCGTCAACCCGCTGCCCGCCACCGGCGGCGCCGGCCCGGACGGCCCCGGCCTCGCCCGGCGCAACATCCCGCTCGCCGTCACCGCCCTGGACCGGCTGGTCTCGGTGACCGACTACGAGGACTTCACCCGCTCCCGGGCCGGCATCGGGCGGGCCGGCGCCACCCGGCTCTCGGACGGCCGGCGGGAGCTCGTCCACGTCACGGTGGCCGGGGTGGACGACATCCCGCTCACCGCCGACTCCGACCTGATCCGCACCCTGCACTCCTCGCTCACCGCCTACGGCGACCCGAGGCTGCCGGTCGAGGTCGCGCTGCGCGAACTCGTCCTGCTGGTCGTCGCCCTGAGCGTGAAGGTCGACCCGGACCACTCCTGGGACCTCGTCGAACCGGCACTGCGCCGCGCCCTGCTCGACCGCCTCGGCTACGCCGGACGCCAACTCGGCCAGAGCGCCCACCAGTCCGAGGTCCTCGCCGTCGCCCAGGCCGTCCCCGGCGTGGACCGGGTCGACGTCGACGCCTTCACGGGCGTGCCCGGCAGCCTCACCCCCGAGGGCCTGGAGCGGCTGTCCGACCTGCTCGCCCAACCGCAGCCGACCGTCCCGGCCCGGCTCGCCCGCTTCGAGGAGCAGCGCTACCGGGTGAAGGACCCCGCCGGGGAGTCCCTCACCGACATCGCCGCCCGGGGCGGCATCCCCGTCGCGGAGCTGCTGCGCCTCAACCCGGACGTCACCGACACCCGCCCGCTGCCGCCCGGCCGGGTGCTGACGGTGTTCCGCGGCATCCGCCCGGCCCAACTCGCCATGCTGTCGCCGAATCTGCCCGACACGTTGATCCTCAAGGAGGTCCGCTCATGACCGACCCGAGCGGGCGGGACCCGGACGCACTGCTGGAGCTGCTGCCGCAGTGGCACCGGATGCGGGACGCCGACGCGGGCGAGCCGCTGCGCGCCCTGCTGGCCGTCATCGCCGAGCAGGTCGACGTCGTCCGCGGCGGCATCGAACAGGGCTACCGGGACTGGTTCGTGGAGACCGCCGCCGACTGGGCCGTCGCCTACCTCGGCGACCTGGTCGGCTACCGGATCCTGCCCGGCTACGAGGAGGTGCTCGCCACCGGGCTGCACGGCGGTGCCTCCCCCGAGCGGGCGGCGGCCCGCGACCGGCTCGCCGCCCGGCTGGCGCCGCGGCGCGACGTCGCGAACACCGTCGCCTACCGCCGGCGCAAGGGCACCCTGGCCCTGCTGGAGGAACTGTCCTCCTCGGTCGCCGACTGGCCGGCCCGGGCCGTGGAACTCTCCCGGCTGCTCGGCGAAACCCAGCCGGTGCGGCTGCTGCGCCCGGACGAGGGGCCGGCCGACCGTCAGCGGCTGGGCCGGGGCCGACTGGTCGACGTGCGGCGCGGCGCCGAGCTGGACCTGCTCGACGGGCCCTTCGACGGGCAGGCGCACACCGCCGACGTCCGCCGCGCCGCCTCCGCCCGCCGCCAGGGCGGCCGCACGCCGGCCGGTGTCGCCCTGTACGTGTGGCGGCTGAAGCCGTACCCGGTCACCCGGGCGCCGGCCTACTGCATCGACCGGGCCAGGAACCTCTTCACGTTCTCGGTCCTCGGGAACGACGCCCCGCTGGTCACCCGGCCCGAGCCGGAGCCGTCGGCCACCCACCTCGCGGCGCTCGACAACGTGCCGGCACCGATCCGGCGCCGGCAGCTGGCCGAGCGCCTGGCCGACTACTACGGGCCCGGCAAGAGCTTCGCCATCCGGCGCGACGGCGCCCAGGAGCCGGTCCCGCCCGCCGAGATCACGGTGGCCGACCTGACCGACTGGGCGTACCGGCCCAAGCGCGGCCAGGTCGCCGTCGACCCGGTGCTCGGCCGGATCGCCTTCGGCGCCCGATCCGCCCCGCGCCGCGGCGTCTGGGTCGACTACCACTACGCGTTCGGCGACGACACCGGCGGCGGGGAGTACCCGCGCGACCGCCCGCAGACCCCGGGACGGACGGTCTACCGGGTCGGCCCCGGCGGGCCGTACGAGCGGATCAACGACGCCTACCAGCAGTGGCGCGCCGACCAGCAGGACGGCAACGCGGGCGGCGCCGCCGTCATCGAGATCACCCACAGCGGCGCCTACCAGGAGCAGCTGGACTTCGACCTGGAGACCGACGACCGCCTGGAACTGCGCGCCGCCGAGGGCGCCCGGCCGGTGATCCGGCTGCTCGACTGGTACAGCAACCGGCCGGACGCGCTCAACGTCCGGGGCGTCAGCCCGGGCGGGCGGCTGGTCCTGGACGGCCTGCTGGTCACCGGCCGCGGGGTCAACGTCACCGGGCCGCTCGCCTCCGTCACCCTGCGGCACTGCACCCTGGTGCCGGGCTGGTCGCTGGAGCCGCACTGCGAACCGCACTCGCCGCAGGAGCCCAGCCTCGTGCTGGACCACACCACGGCCTGCGTGCGGATCGAGCGCAGCATCCTGGGCTCGATCCAGGTCGTCGGCGACGAGGTGGACGACGACCCGCTGGAGATCCACCTCAGCGACAGCATCCTGGACGCCACCGGGCACCGGCGGCCGGCGCTCTCCGGGCCCGACTGCGAGCACGCCCACGCACTGCTGCACGCCCACCGCTCCACGGTGGTCGGCGAGGTGCACACCCACGCGGTGCCGCTCGCCGAGGACTGCGTGTTCACCGGGCCGCTGCGGGTGGCCCGCCGCTCGCTCGGCTGCCTGCGGTTCTGCTACGTCCCCCCGGGCTCGCGCACCCCGCGCCGGTACGAGTGCCAGCCCGACCTGGTGCGCTCGGCGGTGACCGGGCTGGTCGAGCGCGGCGAACTGCACCCGGCACAGGCCGCCCGGCTGCGCGACGTGGAGGCCCAGCGGGTCCGCCCGCTGTTCACCAGCCTCCGCTACGGCACACCCGACTACGGCCGGCTTGCCGCCGGGTGCGCGCCGGAGATCACCCGCGGCGCCGAGGACCGCTCCGAACTCGGCGCCTTCCACGACCTGTTCCAGCCCCAGCGCGAGGACAACCTGCGGGCGCGGCTGGCCGAGTACACCCCGGCGGGCACCGACGCCGGGATCTTCTTCGTCTCCTGACGCCCGACCGCTCCCGCCCGACCAGTGAATGCGCTCGACCAATGACTGTGAGAGGGAAACCGTGCACGCAGACTTCTCGCGCCTGACGTTCCGGCCCGGCAAGCACTACTCCGCCGTGCTGACCCAGCAGGGCCGGGTCCAGCTCGACGCCGACGCCAACGAGCAGGCCGCGATCGAGCGCTACCAGCTGCGCACGCTCGCCGCCGACCTGATCGGCCGTCGCGGCGGTCCGGCCGCGGCGGCCGGGTTCGCGATCGGCTACGTGCCGGGCAACCACGACGTGGACGACCTCACCATCGGCGGCGGCCGGTACTACGTGGACGGCATCCTGTGCGAGTCCTACCGCCCCGAGGAGGGCGTCGCCGTGCCCGACGACGGCGACTGGGGCAGCACCGGCGGCAGCGACGGCGAGGCCCGGCAGGCGCAGGCACCCGCCGTCTGGACGTACTGGGACCAGCCGGACGCCTACCGGGACGAGGAGCGCCCCGGCGACCGGCTGCCCGGCGACTTCCCGTTCCTGGTCTACCTGAAGGTCTGGGAGCGCAGCGTCACCGCGGTCGAGGACCCGGAGATCCGCGAGGTCGCGCTCGGCGCGGCGATGCCCGACACGGCGGCCCGGGCCAAGGTCGTCTGGCAGGTACTCGCCCTGCCCGCCGCGGAGTTGAACGTGCCGGACGGCGGGGTGTCCCGGGTCCGGGAGGCCTTCGACGCGTGGGCCGAACCGCACGAGCGGCCCGCCTCCTGGCTGGCCGCGCGCGCCCGGCGGCCGGAGCGGACGAACGAGGACCCGTGCCTGGCCCACCCCGACGACGCCTACCGGGGCCCGGAGAACCAGCTGTACCGGGTGGAGGTCCACCAGGGCGGCTCCGCCGAGGGCTGCGCCACGTTCAAGTGGTCCCGGGAGAACGGCTCGGTCGTCCTTCCGGTCGCCTCGATCGAGGGCGTCTGGGTCGACCTCACCACGCTGGGCGACGACGACAAGCTCGGTCTCTCGGTGGGCGACTGGGTCGAGGTCGGGGACAGCGCGTACGTCAGCCGGGACGAGCCGGCGGACCTCCTCCAGGTGGAGGAGACCGACCTGCCGGGCCGCCGGGTACGACTGTCCGCCGAACCGGGGCCCGAGGTCGGGCGGCTGGCCGAGCGCCACCCCTTCCTGCGCCGCTGGGACCACCGGGCGGCCCGCGGCCGGGACGCCCTGCCGCTCGTCGGCGGCGCCCTGCGGATCCAGGAGGGCGCCTGGCTGGACCTGGAGGACGGCGCCCAGGTGTACTTCCGGCCGGGCGGCGCGTACACCCGCGGCGACTACTGGCTCGTCCCGGCCCGGACGGCCACCGGCTCGGTGGAGTGGCCGCAGAACACGGCCGGCGAGGCCCTCCTCCAGCCCCTGGCCGGAGTCCGGGTGCACCACGCCCCGCTCGCCTGGGTGAAGGGCCCGACCACGGTCGTCGACCTCCGGCAGACCTTCGACCCGCTGACGGCCACCGCCGCGAGCGAGGCCTGAGCGGCCGGTCGCCGTCCGCACGGCAGTGCATACCGTGCGGACGGCTCCACCGCCGGGCCGCGTCAGCCGGCGAGGCGGGTGAGGTGTTCCGCGACGGCCGTCGGTGACGGCATGGCCGCGATCTCGGTGCTGACCTCGCGCGCGGCGCGGATCAGGTCGGGGTCGGTGAGCAGCCGGTCGAGGAGGGCCGGGCCGATGTCCTCGGCGGCGGCGCGCAGGCCGGCGCCCCGGGCCCGGACCGCGTCGGCGTTGATGAAGCGGTCGGAGCCGTCGGGGAGGACGAGTTGCGGGATGCCGGCGTCCAGGGCGCCGAGGGCGGTGCTGCCGCCGCCGTGGTGGATGGCGGCCGAGCAGGTGTCCAGCAGTGCCCGCCACGGGACCCAGCCGCAGGCACGGACGTTGTCGGGCAGGGTGTCGAGCGTGCCGAGGTCGAGGTCGCCGGTGGCGAGCACGAACTCCGCGTCGATGTCGGCGGCCGCCGCGATCACCCGCTCCAGCCTGGTCAGGCCGTCCGTCTTGGGCGGGACGGTGCCCAGCGTCACCGCCACGCGCGGGCGGTCGGCGGGCGCGGCCAGGTGGGCGGGGAGTTCGTCCTCGCCGTTGTAGGAGACGGGCCGCAGCGAGCGGCCGTACCGTTCGTCCCCGGCCATGCTCGGGGGCGCGAGGTCGATGATGTCCGCGGGCTCGGGCAGCCGGTCGATCCCGTGCCGGGCGAAGGTGTCCGCCATCTCCGCCAGCATCAGCGCGCGCAGCTTCGGGGTCCGGACGAACCCCAGGTCGTGCTGGACGGCCGGCACGCCGAGGCGGGTCGCCGCGAGCAGGGCCACCGGGAACTGGTAGTCGTACACCACCAGGTCCGGTCGCCACTGGGTGGCGAGCTCGACCACCGCGTCGGCCACGTCGCTGTTGACGTGGGCGGCCAGGGGGACGAACGCCTCGCGGTCGGCCGAGTTGCTCTCGACCACCCGCTGCATCAGGTCGGGCCGACGGGTGCGGCCGGCCTCCCTGATCACCTTGCGCCAGTCGACCCCGGGCGCGATGGGCAGGTACGGCATCCCGGCCGCGGCGACGGCCTCGCCACCGTCCATCGAGGCCACCGCGACCTCGTGGCCGAGTTCGCGCATCGCCCTGGCGAGCGGGACCAGCGGGAAGAGGTGGCCGATGCCGGGGACGCCGGCGAACAGTACACGCATGGAGGAACCTCGGTCGTGGGGTTGGGGGGATGCCGGGGTACGGCGCCTCAGGAGGCGGCCCGGTGCAGGGCGGCTTCCATGCCGTTCAGCACGGCGTTGCAGTCGCGCTGCAGGGTGGCGGCGTCGACGGCGCTCAGCAGGTAGACGCCGAGCCAGTTGCGCGACCCCGCGGACGGGTCGAAGGCGGGGACGGTCCGGCCCGCGGGCATCGCGAAGGCGGGTACGGCCTCGATGGTGCTGCCCGGCGACAGCAGGCTCTGCCAGTCGACGGCCTGCGGGTTCCAGACCGGGCTGGTCCGCCAGGGCACGCCCGCCGCGTCGGCCGGGACGACGGCCAGCGAGGCGGCGGCCCCGACGCCGTCGAGGGGCATGGCCGCGGGGTAGTCGACCCGCTCGCCGAGCAGTTGCCGGACCAGCATGCCGATCGGGTCGAGCCCGAAGACCTCGTGGACCTGCCTGGTCGTCAGCAGGCCGCCGAACCTGGCCGCGGTCTCGATGACCACCAGCTCGCCGTCCGCCATCAGCTTCAGCTCGGTGTGGGTGCCGCAGTTCTCCAGCCCGAGCGCGTCGACGGCCTGCCGCGAGACCTCCTCGATCCGGCGTTGCAGCGGCTCCGCGAGGACGGAGGGCGAGGTGCTGGCCACCTCGACGAAGGACGGGACGGTCGGCAGCTTGGCGGTGATGGCGAGGGGGTGGTAGACGCCGTCCGCGACGATCCCCTCCACGCTCACGTAGTCGCCGTAGCCGGGCTCCTGGTACCAGCCCTCGGTGGAGCCCTGGGCGATCGACTCGACCAGGCGGTCCCGGTCGGTGTCCGCGGCGTAGAGCTCGTTCATGCCGACCTGGCTGCCCGCCCGCAGCCCGCTCTCGATGCCGGCCCACGCCGGGGCGGCCTCCTCGACCGAGTCCAGCACGATCTGGGCGACCGATCCGGCGCCCCAGGCCGGCTTGAGCAGCAGCGGGGGCGTGAGTTCGGCCAGCGCGGTCGTCAGGTCGGTGAGGCTGTCGACGCGGCGGAACGCGGGTATCGGCACCCCGGCGGCCGCCCACGCCTCGCGCATCAGCCGCTTGTCCCGGGCGCGGATGATGCCCTCTCCCGGGCCGGCCAGGTGGAGCCGACTCGCGGCGTGCGCGACGGCCAGGACCGCGAACTCCGAGAGGGTCAGCAGCGCGTCGGCCCCGATGGCCTTCGCGTACTCCACGATCAGCTCGACCAGGTCGTCGCCGCGCGGCGCCTCGGGCACCAGCTCGATGCTGGTGCAGCTGGGGCGCCACACGTCCTCCCCGGCCGTGGGCAGCGGCGCCAGCGCGAGGACGTGCAGTTCGCCGCAGGCGGCGATGCGCGGGAACGCGTACTCCAGCGGGGCTCCGCCCTTGACGTAGACGTAGAGGATCTTGTTCAACGTACTTTCTCCTGAAGGAAGTTCACTCGTCCACGGGCACGCCGACGAGCGGGCCCACGTGGGCTCGCCCGCGGCCTCGGAGGATCGCTCCGGCCCGTGGCATGCCGGGGAGCGGCGGCGGCCCGTACGGCCCTCCGGCCGCGTCAGCCGGCGGTGCGGAAGGGGCGCAGCTGCAACAGGGCGATCTGGTCGCCCTCGATCGCCCATTCGATGTCGACCGGGGCCGCGTACGTCTCGTCGGGCGAGAAGTGCGACTGCAACAGCCGGCTGATCAGGGCCAGTCGGCGCACGACGTCCTTGGTCGCGGCGTCCAGGTCGGTGGCGGCGGTGCCCAGCGAGATGGTCCGGCTGCCGCCCTCCATGGTGTTGTACAGGTACTGGAGCGGGGCGCCCCGGCCGTCCACCACGTCGGTCACCGAGCGCGGCGAGATGTTGAGGTAGACGTCGCGGAAGTCCTGCGGGCTCAGCGGGTTGCAGGTGACCAGGACGCCGCCGACGGTGGCGCCGACCTGCTCCTGGACGATCACGGCCATCCGGCAGTGGTCCAGGGGGATGCCCGCCTGGCGCCGCAGCAGCACCGCCCGGGGCGAGAACAGCGAGGCCCAGACCTCCCGGACGGCGTCGAGGAGCGCGTCGGTGCCGCTGACGTTGGCCACCGACTCGTAGAGTCCGGCGGCGGAGAAGCCGGCCAGGTCCTCGGCGTTGGAGGAGCTGCGGACGACCTGGACGGGGGCGCCGTACAGGTGGCGGTCGACCGCCCGGTCGATCTCGGTGCGGATCGGATCGGGCAGCGGGGTGTCTCGGATCAACCGCTGGACGTCGAGGCAGAGTTCCTCGATCCGCGGGGTCTCGTCCCCGAGCGCGGCGGCCAGCCGGTCGACGGCCTCCCGGAGCTGCTCGGAGGAGTCGAGGAAGCGCTGCTGGAGGGAGAACGGCAGCACGATCCCGCGCGGCACGTGGGCGTACTCCTTCACCAGGAGCTTTGCGGCGGCGTGCAGTTCGGCCTCGTCCGTGTCCTCCGGGAGGTCGAGCTGCCGGGCCAGGTAGCGCAGCAGGTCGGCCCGGGGCGGCCGGGGCACCTGGTAGAAGCCGAGCCAGCGGGGCGAGCCGTGCTGCAGCAGGTGGGTGAGTTCGCCGAGGTTGGCGGCCTTGGTGCCGAACCGTACGTGGTCCCCCTCGCGCAGTTCGGACAGCGTGGTGACGGGCGTGGGCGCGAGGTCGGGCCGGTCCACGGCGACGCGGTCGGCCGGCGGGGCCGGCCGTGCTCCCCCGGTCTCGCCCGGCTCGGCGGCCTCGAGCAGGAGGTCCCCGCCATCGGCCTCGACCCGGTAGTTCACCCACCGGCCGGCCAGAGCGGCGCGGTCGATCCGGTCGACGGCTCCGATGCCGACGGCGTTGGGGATCCGCCAGCCCGCGGCCATCACGTTGATGTGGGAGAGCGGCGTGGTGTGCTCGGTGTGGATGATGCCGGACACCCGGGGGATGTCCTCGGGCACCCGGGGCATCACCACGATGTCGTGCCACTCCAGCGGCTCGGGGTCGGCCCGGTACTCCTCCTCCGAGCGGAAGACCCGCAGCCGCCCGTGGGCCGTCCCGGGGTTCAACGGCACGAACGAGGCCGCGGAGTAGAGCTCGTGGGACAGGACGCGCGGTATCTCGCTCTCCGGGATGTCGGCGAGGTAGACCTCCTGCTGGTGGCAGGCCGGCTTGAGGACCAGCCGCAGCGACGGGTCGATGTGCTCGCGCACCCGGTGGTAGAAGAACCGCAGCATGTCCTGGGACATGGTGTCGACGTCGACCGTCTCCAGCGACAGGAAGGTCTCGGCCTCGTCGCCGCTTTCCGTGGCGCGACGGGTGTGGCGGGCGAGGGTGCCGAGATAGAAACGACGGTCGGGATTCCGGTAGACGCCGTCATTGAAGGAATCGAGCTGCCCCGCCAGTTCGTCGATCGACATGCCGAGGATCTCGCACCCGATGTAGCGGACGTGGAGCATGCCGTCGGCACTGTCGATGAAGTGGAGCACCGACTCGTCACGGTCGAGCACGATCTTCACATAGGGATAGCCCCCGACCTGGCCGGCCAGCCCGGAGAACTCCTCAGGGGTGAGCTTTTCGCCTGCGCCTAAGAGGCGGGGCCGCGTGGTCGCGTCGTTGCGATCCGAACGGGTCATGCGCACAGTTCAGCCATTCGTCATCGTGTGCACGATCGGTACACACATGGTGCAGAAAGGGTCGGGTACGACCGCCTACACACTGCCATTCATTATGAACGTTTGACGAACGGTCATATGACATCAGGCCATCACGAAGTGATTCGGCCATATGAGTCCCGTCAGGGAAAGCGCGAAGCCACGTCATATTGTGGCAGAGGTCACAACAGGGGCGGTCGATGCTCGGTACGCGATCGAGCATTTCCGGAAGTATTGATTCCTGTACGACCTCAGATGATAAGCGCCCAATTCGCCCGAAGCACGCAAATCCCTGTTCATTCGGCTTCGGGTTGTCTTCTTCTTCCCCGCGGAACCCCGACATCAACCGGGGACATCAACCCGGCGAGGGGTGGTCGCGGCCGGATGCCGCGACCACCCCTCGGGGGTCCGTCCGGTCAGCCCTGGTGGCCGCGGCGACGGCTGACGGCGATGGTGACGCCGCCGAGGAGCAGCAGGAGGCCGCTGATCGCCGCCGCGGTGAACACGGTGGCACCGGTGTGGGCGAGGATGCCCGAGGACTGCCGGGCCGACGAGTCCTCGGCGGTCGACCGGCCCGGGTTCGACTGACCCTGGTTCGACTGACCGGAGCCGGTGCCGCCGGTGCTACCGGGGTCGGTGGCGCCGGGGGCCTGGCCGTCGCCGGTGGGCGTGGGCGACGGGGTGGGCGACGGGGTGCTTCCGGCCGGGCCGGTGAGGTCGCTCTCGCAGCCCTTCTCCGTGTCGCAGCGGCCGCGCTTGTCGTCCGTCGTGGTGACGGCGCTGTGCAGCTTGCCGTCGCCGCTGCCGGTGACGGTCACGGAGTACGTGACCGTCGCGGTGCCGCCCACCGGCAGGTCGCCGGTCCAGGTGAGCTTCCCGTCCTTGACCTCAGCGGTGCCGGAGGTGGCCTTGACGTCGCCGCCGTAGGTGGCGTCGTCCAGCACCTTCGACAGGTCGTCCGTGATCGTGGCGCCCTTGACCTCGTCCGCCCCCTGCTGGGTGACGGTGACGCCGTACGTCACCTTGTCGCCCGTCTTCACCGTCGAACCCGACTTCGGGTCCGAGGACTTGGCGAAGACGTAGGCCCCGGTCACCGCCGGGTCCTGGTAGGTGTACGACTGGGCGGCGCTGGTGCCACCGGGGGTCGTGACGGTGACGTCGACCTTCCCCACGGCGCTCCCGGCGGGCGCGGTGGCGGTGATCCGGGTGTCGCTCTCGACGGTGACCGCGGTGGCGGGCACGGTGCCGAACGTGACGGCGCTCGCCCCGCTCAGGTTGCTGCCGGTGACGGTGACGGTGGTGCCGCCGGCCAGCGGGCCGTGGTCGGGCGCGACGGCCGTCACCACCGGCGCCGGGGCATCGTACGTGTACTTCCCGGCGGCCACGGTGCGGCCCGAGACGGTCAGCGCCACGTCGACGACGCCGGCGGCGTGCGCCGGGACGGTCGCGGTGACGGTGCCGCGGTCGACGACCTTCACGTCGCTCGCCGGGGTGCCGCCGAAGCTGACGGCGCTGGTGCCGGTCAGATGGCTGCCGCTGATCGTGACGCTCGTGCCACCCGCGGCCGGACCGTGGTCGGGGCTGATGCCGGTGACCGCCGGCGGAACGGGCTTGCCGATCGCGATGCCGTAGGGGCCGGAGCCGGTCGGGACGGTGGCCGTGACGGTGTTGGTCGCGGTGTCGATCACCGACACGTTCTTCGAGTTGTTGTTGGAGACGTACACGGCGGTGCCGGCCGGGTCGATCGCCAGCCCGATCGGCCGGATGCCGACCGGCACGGTGGCGATGATCGTGTTGGTCGCGGTGTCCACGACCGTCACCGTGTGGGCCCCGGTGCTGGCGACGTACAGGAACCGCCCGTCCGGGGTGACGGCCATGCCCTGCGGCTGGTTGGTGATCGGAAGGTCGGCCGTGACCGTGTCGGTGGCGGTGTCGATCACCGACACCCTCCTGGTGCCGGAGCCGTTGTAGTGGCCGACGTACACGTGCTTGCCGTCGGGAGTGACCGCGAGACCGGACGGGCTCTGGGGACCGCCGGACGGGCGGACGGTGGCGGTGACGGTGTTGCCGGCGGTGTCGACGACGGACACCGAGTTGCCGGCGAAGGAGGCGACGTAGGCCCGCTTGCCGTCCGAGGTCAGCGCAATCGTGTCCACGTAGGCGCCGACACCGACGCTGGCGGCGACCGTCAGGGTGCTCATGTCGATCACGTCCACCTTGCCCGGGCTGGCATAGCTGGCGTAGCCCACATAGGCGAGCCTGCCGTCCGGGGAGAAGGCCACCGGCAGCGGGGACTGGCCGACCGGGACGGTCGTGACGACGGTGTTGCTCGTGGTGTCGATCATCGACAGGGAGGCGCCGCCGTTGTTGGTGACCAGCACCTTCGTGCCGTCCGGCGACAGGGCCACGCCCTCCGGCTTGACGCCGACCGGGATGGTGGCGGCCACCTCACCGGTCTCCGGGTCGTAGGCGGTGACGGTGTTGTCGCCCATGTTGGCGATGTAGACCAGCTGTGCCGACGGCGCCGCGTGCCCCGTCCCGGCCGGGACGACCGCCCCCAGGGTGCCCAGCGCCGTAACCGTCACCGCCGCCGATATGCCCCGCCGCAGTCTTCGCCAACGGCCCGGGCGGGTTGCCCCGCTCTCGGGGACCAATGCCATGTACTCAGCCTCTCTGCGGGGTGGATCCACCCGGCCCCCCGGCCGGGCGGTGTCAAGTCACGGCTTCTTCACGGACTCTGACGATTCATAGGATGGCGGATGAGGAACGTGTCCGTCCATTCACAACCGGAAGATCACCTTCCGTGATCGCGCCGACCGGAAACCCCCAGGCGAGGACCGGTGGCGGTGACCCTGCGTCAGCCGAGCGTGCGGTCGAGATTGAACGCGGCGCTGATCAGCGCGAGGTGGGTGAAGGCCTGCGGGAAGTTGCCGAGCTGCTCGCCGGTCGGGCCGATCTCCTCGGCGTACAGGCCCAGGTGGTTGGCGTAGGTGAGCATCTTCTCGAAGGCCAGCCGGGCCTCCTCCACCCGTCCGGCGCGGGCCAGGGCCTCCACGTACCAGAACGAGCAGATCGAGAAGGTGCCCTCGGCCCCGCGCAGGCCGTCCGGGCTGGCCTCCGGGTCGTAGCGGTAGACCAGCGAGTCGGAGACGAGTTCCGCGCCCAGCGCGTCCAGGGTCGACAGCCACTTGGGATCATTGGGCGAGATGAACTTGGCCAGCGGCATCATCAGCACGGAGGCGTCCAGGAGGTCGCCGCCCAGGCTCTGGGTGAACGCCCGGCGCTCGGCCGACCAGCCGGACCGCATGATCTGCCGGTAGATCGCGTCCCGGCTGCGCTGCCAGCGGGTCAGGTCCGCCGGCAGCCCGCGCCGGTTCGCCATCCGGATCGCCCGCTCGATCGCCACCCAGCACATCAGTCGCGAGTACAGGAAGTCCTTGCGGCCGCCCCTGGTCTCCCAGACGCCCTCGTCGGGCTGGTCCCAGTGGTCGCAGAGCCAGTCCACCACGGCGCCTACCTCCTCCCAGTGGTCGCTGCTGATCGGCTGCCCCCACTTGTCGTACAGGTAGACGGAGTCGATCAGCGCCCCGTAGATGTCCAGCTGGAGCTGGCCGGTGGCGGCGTTGCCCACCCGCACCGGAGCGGACCCCAGGTAGCCCTCCAGGTGCGACAGTTCGCGCTCGGGCAGGTCGCTGCGCCCGTCGATCCCGTACATGATCTGCAGCGGCCCGGTGTCGCCGGTGCCGGCACCTCCGCCGGCACCGCCGCCGCCGCGGAGGATGCCCCGCTCGGAGAGGAAGCCCATGAAGGCCTCGGCCTCCGCGGTGAAACCCAGCCGGAGCATCGCGTAGACGCAGAAGGCCGCGTCACGGACCCACACGTAGCGGTAGTCCCAGTTGCGCTCGCCGCCGATCCGCTCGGGCAGGCTGGTCGTCGGCGCGGCCACGATCGCACCGGTCGGCGCGTAGGTGAGCAGCTTCAGCAGCAGCGCGGAGCGGTGCACCATCTCGCGCCACCGCCCGTGGTACCGGGAGCCGGCCAGCCAGTGGCGCCAGAACCGCACCGTCGCCGCGAACTGGTCCTCCGCCTCGGCCCGGGGGCACGACCTCGGGGTGACGTCACCACCGACCCGGTCGAGGGCGAACACCGCCGACTCGCCCTCCAGGAGCTTGAAGTGCGACCACACGTCCACGCCGTCGCGTTCCAGCGGCACCGTGGCCGTCAGCGCCAGCGCCATCGACGGGGACTCGAAGACGGCCTCGTGCGGCCGCAGGCGCACGGTGTGCGGCTCGGACCCGAAGCCGAAGCGGGGAGCCACCCGGGCCCGGAACGGAAGGGTTCCCCGGGCGCAGACCACCCGCCGGATCAGCCGGTGCCGGCCGGCCTCGCGCGACTCGTCCACGACCGGCATGAAGTCCTGGATCTCCGCCACCCCGTCGGTGGAGAAGAACCGGGTGATCAGCACGTTGGTGTCGGGGAAGTAGAACTGCCGGGTGCGCGTCGGCACGTCGGCGGCCAGCTCGAACGACCCGCCCCGGTCGGCGTCGAGGATGGACGCGAAGACGCTGGGAGCGTCGAAACGGGGGCAGCAGTACCAGTCGATCGTGCCGTCCGTCCCCACCAGCGCGGCGGACCTGAGATCGCCGATCAGACCGTGCTCGGCGATCGGCAGGTAGCGCGAGCCGTCCGCTCCCCCGAATCCGGCATCGTCGAATGTCATCCCGGCCTCCTACCGCGGTGGCACGGGACCGCAGTGGCACGGACACCGGGCAGCCGTGCCCGGCGCCACGGGACCACCGTCGGGCAGCCGTGCCCGTTCACCCGGGAAACACCGTCGCTGGGGGCCTTGTTCCGACTCACCCTCCGTGACCGGAGCCACGCTCCGTGATGCCGGTGCGAGGCGGACCGCCCGCCCCCGGAGACGACGGGCCGGACGGCGTCGTGGACGGCGGGCCGGAGGGGGCCTCGGACGGCGGGCCGGAAGGCGCCGCCGTGGACGGCGCGGGCAGCGTCCGGGAGAGCCACTGCCGGATCGCCTCCGCCGTCGTGGCCACGTGCTCGTCCAGGATCGAGTGGTGGTCACCCGGCACGTCACCGACGCGCAGGTGCAGGGTGGGGACGCTCGTCTCCCCCTGCCGGTCCAGGAAGATGCGGGCGTACGCGCCCATCGCCGCGAGGCCGGGCTCGTCCAGCCCGAGCGCGCTGCGGACCGGCAGCTCGGTGAGCCACTGCTCGTCCCGGACGGGGTGGGTGTCCACCAGTACCACCGCCTCGGCGCCGATCTCCGCCGCGGCCTCCTCCGCGACGGCCTGCGCGACCAGGCCGCCGGTGGAGCGGCCCAACAGCACCACCGGTCGGCCGAGTTGGCGGATCGAGGCGGCGTGGGCCCGGACCAGGGCCGCCACGTCCACCGGGACGGGGCCGCCGTCGTACCCCGGGTGCGGGAGCACCCACAGGCCCGGCAGGTGCCGGGCGAGTGCGTTGTACTCCCCGGGGGGAGAGGCGAAGGCGGGGAAGCAGACGATGGCCGGGCCCTCGTCGGCGCCGCCGCCTCGGCCGTCCTCGCTCCCGCTCCCGCTGAGCCGCTGTGGAGCGACGGAGGGGAGCGTCGCCGACGACGGCAGCGCCCACGACGCCGAGACGAGCAGGTGCATCGCCTCCCGGGGCCGGCCCAGCTCGCACAGCCTGCGGTAGAGGAAGGCGAGCGTCCCCGGGGCCGGCGGCGGGCGCAGCTGATCGGCGAGGGCCCTGGGGGTGGCGGCGTCGAACACCACCGTGGCGGACAGGCGCAGGCCGGTCCGTTCCTCCAGCCGGTTGCGCAGCTCGATCGAGGTCAGCGAGTCGAAGCCGAGGTCGGGGATCGGGGTGTCCGGGTGCACGTCCGGGTAGCTGAGGACGGCGGCGACCTCGGCGCACACCATCTCCAGGGTGTCGGTCGGCATCTCCAGGGTGTCGGTCGGCGTGGCCGGTCGCGGTGTGCTCCCGGTCTCCGGCCGGGGCGGGCGGTCGAAGGCGACCGGCACCAGGACCGGCTCGTCGGCGCCGAGCGCGGCCTCCAGGAGCGCCACGCCCTCGGCGGGCGTGAGGGGCAGCAGGCCGGAGGCGGCCGTCCGTCCGGCCGTCATCCCGACCGTCCACGGGCCCCAGGCCAGGGAGAGCGCGGGAAGGCCCGACCGCCGCCGGTGGCGGGCGAGTTCGTCCAGGTAGCAGTTGGCCGCCGCGTAGTTGGCCTGCCCGGCGTGGCCGAGCACCCCGGCCGCCGAGGAGAACAGCACGAAGGCGTCCAGGTCGCGGTGTGCGGTCAACTCGTGGAGGTGCCAGGCCGCTTCGGCCTTGGGGCGCCACACCGTCGCCAACCGCTCCGGGGTCATCGCGGCCAGGATCCCGTCGTCGAGCACTCCGGCGGTGTGCACGACGGCCCGCAGGTCCTCGATCGAGTCGACCAGCGCGGCCAGTGCCGCCCGGTCGGTGACGTCCAGACGCGTCTCGCCGCTGCGGCTGGCGACCACGACGCGCACGCCCTGGCCCCGCAGGTGGTCGGCGACCGCCCGGCCCAGCGCGCCGCCGCCGGTGATCAGGACGGTTCCCCGCCAGGGGAAGCCGGCCGCCCCGCCCGCCACCCGGACCAGGTCGGCGCGCTCGGACACCGTCTCGGCCCGCCCGTCGCGCAGTTCGGCCAGGGTGAACCGGCCGGGGTGCTCCGCCTGCGCCGTCCTGACCAGGCCGGCCACCGCCGCTCCGGCGAGATCCCCCGGCCGCACCTGGACGGTGAGGTGCTCGTCACCGGCCGTCTGCAGCTCCCGCAGGGCGAGTGCCAGGGCCTCGGGTGCGTCGCCCGGCCGCACCTCGTGGACCCGCCCTGGCGGCCGGCCCGGTGTCCGGTGCCACTCCGGGCGGAACAGCGCGCCCCGGCCGGTCCCGGCCCCCGCCCCGGTCCAAGCCTCGTTGGCGGTCGTCCGCACGGTGAGCGAGTCGACGGACGCCACCGGTCGGCCCGCCAGGTCGGCGACGGCGATCCGCCCCTCGCGGATGCGGACCCGCAGCCCCGTGGCGCCCCGCGCCGTCACGTGCACTCCGCGCAGGGCGAACGGCACTCCGTCGGAGAGCAGCCGCGCCAGGTGCAGGGCCGCGTCGAACAGGGCGGGGTGGAGCCCGAACCGCCCCGCGTCCGGGAACTCCCCGCGCACCTCGCCGAAGAGCTCGTCGCCGCGGCGCCACATCCGGTGCAGCCCGCGGAACGCCGGTCCGTAGTCGGCGTGGTCGACCTCGACCTCCTCGGCGCCGGGCGGGGGCCACGCGCCGAGGTCCGGCGGCGGCGCGGGGCGGGGGTCGCGGGGGCCGCCGGAGGTCAGTCGGCCGACGGCGCAGCGGACTCCGTTCGCGTAGACCTCGAACGGCCTTGCGCCGTCGGCCTCCTGGCGTACGACGACCTCGGCGCGCCGGGTCTGCGGCAGGGGCATCGCCGTGTGCAGGACCAGTTCGTCGACGGTGTCGCAGCCGGCCCGCTCACCGGCGTACAGCACCGCCTCCAGGATCGCCGTGGCGGGCACGATCGCCGTCCCGTCGACGATGTGGTCGAGCAGCCAGCCGGAGGTGAGGTCGGCGGTGCAGACCACCTCCCCGGAGCCCGGCACGATGACGGTCGACTCGATCAGCGGGTGCTCGGTGACGCGGTCGAGCCAGTAGCGCCGGCGCTGGAAGGTGCGGGTGCCGCGCAGCCTGGCCGCCGCCCGCTCGGGGTCGGTGGTGGGGATGACGCCCTCGCCGGGCACCGCGGGCGGGTCACCCGGGCCCAGGTCGACCAAGGTGGCGCCGGCGAGCGTCGCCACCTGGTCGGCGAGGCTGTCCCGCTCGTGCGGGTGCCGCGCCCAGTGGTCCGGATCGTCCGGGCGGGCGCCGACAAGCGGGATGAGCGGCGGGTGGTACGTCAGGCTCCGTGCCACCTCCGCGAACTCCGCCGGCCCGTGGGCGGTGAGCAGCCGCGCCGCGTCGGGCAGCGACAGCACGCCCGCGACGTGGGCCGCCGCGATCTGCCCAGTGCCGTGCCCGAGCAGCGCGTCCGGGCGGTACCCCCAGGACTCCAACAGGCGGAACAGCGCCACCTCGTGGGCGAAGAGGGCCGCCCGGTCGAGGTCGGCCCGGCGCGCGGGGCCGGTGTCGAGCGCCTCGCCCGGCGCCGGTTCCAGGTGGGCGCGCACCTCCTCGAAGGCCGCGGCGAACACCGGGTGCCTGTCGGCCAGGTCCGGCCCGGGCGTCCGCGCCCCCTCCCCCGGGAACAGGAACGCCACCCGCAGCTGCTCGTACTCCTCGACGATCACGTGCGCGTTGGTCCCGGAGATCCCGAAGGCGGAGACCCCGGCACGGCGCGGCCGGTTCCGGGCCGGTCCTGGCGCCGGTCCTGACGCCGGTCCGGACGACGCCCCGACATCCGGCTCGGAGTCCGGACCAGCCGACGCCCCGGGCTCCGGCCAGGGCGTCGGCTCGGTGACCAGCCGGACCGCGCCGGCGGACCAGTCGACGCGTGGGGTGGGCTCTCCGACGTTCAGCGTGGCGGGCACGGTGCGGTGCCGCATCGCCATCACCGTCTTGATCACGCCGGCGACCCCGGCGGCCGCCTGGGTGTGCCCGAGGTTGGACTTGACGGTGCCGACCAGGACCGGCGTCGACCGGTCCTGGCCGTAGGTGGCGAGCAGCGCGGCCGCCTCGATCGGATCGCCCAGGGCGGTGCCCGTTCCGTGGGCCTCGACCACGTCCACGTCGGCGCCGCTCAGCCCGGCATCGGCCAGGGCCTGCTGGATCACGGCCGCCTGCGCGGGGCCGCTGGGCGCCGTGAGGCCGTTGGAGGCCCCGTCCTGGTTGACGGCGGAGCCGCGCAGCAGGGCCAGGACCGGGTGGCCGTTGCGCAGCGCGTCGGAGACCCGCTCGAGGACCAGCAGCCCCACGCCCTCCGACCAGGCGGTGCCGTCGGCGGCCGCGGAGAACGGCTTCACCCGGCCGTCCGGGGCCAGGCCGCGCTGCCGGCTGAACACGACGAAGCTGTCCGGTGTGGCCATGACGGTCGCTCCGCCGGCCAGGGCCAGGTCGCACCGGCCGTCGCGCAGGGCGTCCGCCGCGAGGTGCAGGGCGACCAGCGAGGAGGAGCAGGCGGTGTCCAGGGTGAGCGCCGGCCCCTGCAGGCCCAGGCCGTAGGCGATCCGCCCGGAGGCCACGCTGCCCGCCGCGCCCAGGGCGAGCTGGGATTCGAGCTGGTGCGCGGTGCCGCGGAAGCGGCCGGCGTAGTCGTTGTACATCAGGCCGACGAACACGCCGGTGTTGCTGCCCCGCAGTGAGGCGGGCTCGACGCCCGCCCGCTCGAACGCCTCCCAGGAGGTCTCCAGCAGCAGCCGCTGCTGGGGGTCGGTGGCCAGGGCCTCGCGCGGGGACATCCGGAAGAACGCCGCGTCGAAGTCGGCCGCGCCGTCGAGGAAGCCGCCGCGGGTGACGTAGCTGGTGCCGAGGTGGTCCGGGTCCGGGTGGTACAGCTCGTCCAGCGGCCAGCCCCGGTCGGTGGGGAATCCGGTGATGGTGTCCCGGCCGGCGGCGACCACCCGCCAGAGGTCCTCGGGGCTGCTGATCCCGCCGGGGTAGCGGCAGGCCATGCCCACGATCGCGATCGGCTCGGTGGCCTGGCGGGCGGGTGGCGGCGGGCCGGCGGCCGCGCCCGTGAGGTGGTCGGCGACGGCGCGGGGCGTGGGGTGGTCGAACACCAGGGAGGGCGGCGGTGCGACGCCCAGTTCGGCGGCCAGCCGGTCCCGCAGTCGGACGGTGCCGAGCGAGTCCAGGCCGACCTCGGCGAACGGCTGGTCCGCCTCGGGCGGTCGGCCGGTGATCCCCGCCGTCTCCCGTCGGACCACGTCGAGCACGTACTGGAAGCGGAGCCGTCGCCGGACCGGCTTGCCGGTGGCGGTCCGCGGGATCCGGCTGACCGGGCGGATCCCGGCCGGCACCCGGTGCGCCGGCAGCCGGCGGCGGCAGAGGGCCAGCAGCGCCGCCGGGTCCGCGTCGCCCACGACGTAGGCGACCGGCACCTCGCCGAGCACCGCGTCGGGCTCGCCCGCCACGGCCGCCTCCCGGACGCCGGGGTGGCCGGCCAGGACCTGTTCGATCTCGGCCGGGTGGAGGTTCTCCCCGCCGCGGATGATCACTTCACTCGCCCGCCCGGTCACCACCAGTCGGCCGTTCTCCTCGTGCCCGAGGTCTCCGGTGGCGTGCCACCGCTCGGACCCGGGCGTCCTCAGCCGGATCTCGCCGTCATCGAAGCGGAGGTCGATCCCGGGCAGGACGACGCCGTCGACGGCGATCTTCCCGGAGGCCTCCGTGCTGCCGTAGCCGTCGTGCAGTTCCCGGCCGACCGTGCGGCGGAACCGGGCGCGCAGCTCCTCGGGCAGCGGGGCCCCGGCGGACAGGCAGAGCGGGGGCAACGGCGCCCCGGCGTCCAGAAGTTGACCGAAGACCGTCGGCACGCCGCCCAGTGCCGTGAACGGTGTTCGGCGGAGCAGGGCGGCGGCCGCGTCCGCGGTGAAGCGGTCCATCACATGGGCGCTCGCACCCAGGGCCAGGACGCCCACCACGCACATCGAGTGCCCGAACGCGTGGAACAGCGGCAGCGGCCAGAGCAGGTGGTCGTTGCTGGACATGCCCAGCAGCCCGCGGTAGGCGTGGTCGGCCGAGCGGAGCCAGGCACCTTGCGTCGACAGGACGCCCTTCGGCTCCCCGCTGGTCCCCGAGGTGTAGTGGAGCCAGGCGGGCTCGTCCGCTTCGAGGTCGTCCCGCGGCCGGGCCCGGGTGGACACGAGCAGCTCGTCCACCGTCACCGCGCGAGTGCCGGCCACCCGCCGGACCTGGGCCAGGTGTTCACGGTCGGTGACCACCAGCCCGGCGCCGCTGTCCTCCAGACGGAGCCGGAGCTCGTCGTCGCCGCCGCGCGGGTCGAGCGGGACACCGACCGCGGCCGCGCGGCACACCCCGAGGGTGGCCGTGACGGCGGGCACCCCGCTGGACAGAAGCAGCGCCACCCGGCTGCCGCGGTCGACGCGCAGGTTGCCGGCCACCAGGGCGGTACGGCGGGCGAGTTCGCCGTAGCTCACCGCGTCGGCGGCATCGGAGAAGGCGGTCCTGCCTTCGCGGTCGGCGGCGTGACGGAGAATCAGCTCATGCATCGTGCACCTCTGAGGGTTGGTGGACGAAGTCTTAGCACACGCCTCCGACAAGCCCCCGCGAAGAGGCGGGAGGGCGGGCCGCCCGGCCCGCCCTCCCGTCGTGCGCGATCACCCGGTCACGGTGCCGGGGTCACCTGGAGCGGGTCCGACACCGACCGCACCGTCATACCGGGCGCCACTCGGGGGCCTACTCAGGGGTCCGCTCGGGGGGCTACCCGGCGGGCTACTTGGGGGCGGCCGTCATGGAGGCGACCGCGTCCGCCACGGTGGAGCGGTAGAGGCCCAGCTTGGGGTTCAGGACGTGCACGCCGTTGTCGAGCGGGAAGTTCCGGGTGTTCGCGAGGGGCATGTTGGTGCCGTCCTGGTCGACCAGCACGTTGAGTTCGTTGATGCCGGGGGCGGTGCCGGTGGTGGCGCCACTCGGGTCGAGGTCGATCACCGCGTAGGCCTTCTGCCCGGCCGCGACCGGGAAGCGCGAGGTGCCGCTGGCGAGCACCGGCCGGATGTTCCCGCTCTGGTCCTGCGAGGTGGAGTTGCCCAGGTCGACCGCCGGGGAGGAGCTCAGACTGCAGGCGCTCGCACCGGTGTTGTGCACCTCGATCACCCGCTGGCTCGGCGCCCCGGAGCGGATCGTCACCTGGATCGAGAGGTTCTGGATGTCGCACGGGCGGGCGGCGGCGCCGGCGTTCCCCCCGTCGGACTTGGTGCCGCCCGACGGGCTCGCGCCGGACGGCTTCGGCGGGGCGGAGTGCGACGGCGCCCCGGTGGCGGGTGCGCCCGCGGTGGGCGCCCCGGTGGCCGGGGCGGCCGCGGAGGGCGTGGCGGCCACCGGGGCGGCCGCGGAGGCCGTCGAGCCGCCGGCCGCGTCGGTGTTCTCCGGCCCGCAGGCGGTCAGCGCGAGCCCCGCCCCGACGACGAGGGCGGCGGAGGCGAGCAGCGGGCGGCGGTGGCGGCGGACGGTCATGGTGGCTCCCCGATGGCGGTGCGTGCTGTTGGCGACGGACACACCACAGGACGGCCGACCGGCCGGTTCCGGTGCCACGAACGGCGTCACAATCGCCGGGACACGGCGGGGACCGGACTGTGACATACGGTCAGGCGCGCCATGGTTGACATGCGCGCGGCCGCGTGGACCCGTCCGCGACCCCGCCCCGGGGTGGGGCGGGGGCCGCGAACGGGAAGGTCAGGCGAGCCGGTCGGTGAGCAGCCGGGCCAGCCGGCGCACCCCTTCCTCCACCTGGTCTGGCGTCAGAGCACTGACAGAGAGCCGGAGTTGGTTCGCGGCCTCCGGGGCGTCGTGGAAGTGGCGCATCGGGGTCCAGAGCACGCCGTAGTCCTGGGCGGAGGTTTCGAGGAGGGCGTCGTCGGCCTCGAAGGGGACGGTGACGACGAGGAAGAAGCCGCCGGTGGGGGTGTTCCAGGTGACGGGGCCGCCGGGCGGGAAGTGGGCGGCGAGGGCGGCCAGCAGGCGCTGGAGGTTCTCGCGGTAGCGGGCGGCCTCCCGCTCGTTGGCGCGGACCAGGCTGCCCTCGTGCTCCAACAGTTTCCCGGCGATGACAGCCTGGGCGATCGGCGAGGTGTTGACCGTCACCATGCTCTTGAGCTTGGCGAGTTCATCGGCGAACAGGCCGGTGGCCCCGTCCGGGGTGTGCACCTCCTGGTCGGCCACCACGAAGCCGATCCGGGCGCCGGGCAGGCCGGTCTTGGCGTAGGAGCCGAGGTAGACCACCCGGCCCCGGGTGTCCAGGGCCTTGAGGGTGGGCGGCCGCTCGCCGCCGGCGGTGAACAGGCCGTACGGGTTGTCCTCCAGGAGCAGCAGGCCCTCGCGCTCGGCGAGGTCCAGCAGGGCGTGGCGGGTGGCCAGGTCGAGGCTGAGGCCGGAGGGGTTGGAGTGGTCGGGCAGCAGGTAGCAGGCGCGCGGGCGCAGCCCGTCGGCGCGGGCCTGGCGCAGGACGGCGGCGAGGTCGTCGAGGTCCACGCCGCCGGGGCCGCTGCGGACGGTGCGCACGGGCATGTCGACCAGGCGGGCGGCGCCGGTGAGGCCGACGTAGGTGGGCGCGACGGCGAGGACGGCGTCGCGCTCGTCGCCGCGCAGCGCGCGCAGCACCAGGAACATGGCCTCCTGGCAGCCGACGGTGACCACGACGGAGGCCGGGTCGACGGTGATGCCCTCGTCGACGGCGAGGTTGCGGGCGACGAGCTCGTGGATGACGCCCTTGGTGCGGCCGTACTGGAGGAAGGTGCGGGCGGCCTGTTCGGCGGTGAGGCCCTGTTCCTCGGTGAGGTGGCGTTCGAAGCGGCGCAGGTAGCGGTGGACGTCCTCGATCGCGAAGTACTCCTCGCTGGGCCGGCCGGCGGCCAGGGAGATCGCGTCGGGGTGGCGGCCGGCGATCTCGTTGAGGAAGTTCATCGACTCCAGGGCCGGATCGGCCAGCGAGGAGTGCAGGTCGGCGAGGTCCAGGCGGGTCCGCGAGTGCGCGGAGGTGGTGGTCAACTGGGCTCCCTGGCAGGCGGAGTGGGGGTGCGGTGAGGCCGGACAACGGTGCGCAGGGTACGCGCCTCGGCGACGGAGGCGCAGCCGGCCAGGCCGAGGGCGTCGTCGAGTTCGGCGGCCAGCAGGTTGAGGACGGCGCTCACGCCGGCCTCCCCGGCGGTGGCGAGGCCCCAGAGGACCGGGCGGCCGACGAGCGCGGCGTCGGCGCCGAGGGCGAGGCAGCGCAGGACGTCCAGGCCGCTGCGGATGCCGCCGTCGACCAGCACCCGGCAGTCGTGGTCGCCGACGGCGGCGCGGACCTCGCCGAGCAGCTGGACGGCGGGGACGGCGCCGTCGAGTTGGCGGCCGCCGTGGTTGGAGACCACCACGGCGTCGACGCCGCTGCGGGCGGCGCGGGCGGCGTCCTCGGGGTCGAGGACGCCCTTGAGGACCAGCGGCAGGTCGGTGAGGCCGCGCAGTTCCTCGACGTCCGCCCAGGTGAGGGTGGGGGCGAAGGAGAGCGCGGTGTGCACGGCGACGGCGGAGCCGGGGACGGCGGTGTGGGCGGCCGAGTGGGCGGCCTCGGTGAGGTTGGCGGCGGTGACCTCGGGCGGCAGGGCGAAGCCGTTGCGGATGTCGCGCAGCCGGCGGCCCATCCAGGGCACGTCGACGGTGAGCACCAGGGCGGTACAGCCGGCCGCTTCGGCGCGGCGGACCAGGTCGAGGCGCTGTCCGCGGTCGCGCAGCCAGTACAGCTGGAACCAGGTGGTGGCCCCGGTCGCGGTGATCTCCTCGATCGGGTAGCTGCTGAGGGTGGCGGCGGTGAACGGGACGCCGGCCTTGGCGGCGGCCCGGGCGGCGGCCAACTCGCCGTCGGGGTGGGCGAGTCGGTGGTAGGCGACGGGGGCGACGGCGTAGGGCGCGGCGGCCGGGGTGCCGAGCAGTTCGCAGGCGGTGCTGCGGACGGAGACGTCGCGCAGGACGCGGGGGACGAGGAAGAGCTCGTCGAGGGCGGCGCGGTTGGCGGCGAGGCTGGCCTCGGCGCCGCTGCCGCCGGCGATGAAGTCGTGGACGGCGGGCGGCAGCAGGGCGGCGGCCCGCTGCTCGATCTCGTGGAGGGTGAGCGGCTGCGGCCCGGTCACGCCCGGCCGCCTTCCTGCCGGAGGCGCTCCACCTCGACGGCCTCGTACAGGGCCTTGATGTTGGAGCTGCCGAAGGTCTCGGCGCCGATGCGCTCGATGACCTCGTAGAAGAGGGTGCGGCGCTCGTGGCCGGAGCGGGTGAAGATCTGGAAGAGCTGGCCGCCGTGGTCCTCGTCGATCAGCAGGCCGAGTTCCCGCAGGTCGGCGATGGTGTGGGTGCGCGGGGTGACGCGGGCGGCGAGGGCGTCGTAGTAGGCGCCGGGGGTGGTGAGGAACCGCACGCCCCGCTCGGCGAGGGCGCGCACGGAGCGGACGGCGTCGGCGGCGCCGAAGGCGAGGTGCTGGACGCCGGCGCCGCCGTGCTTCTTGAGGAACATGTCGATCTGGCCGGGGTCGGCGGAGGTGTCCGGCTCGATGACGGTGAAGGTGACGCCGCGGCCGGGGCTCTGGACGACCTTGGAGTTCATCGCCTGGGTTCCGACGGCGATCCGCTCCTCGAAGGTCTGCTCGAAGCCGAGGACGGTGCGGTAGTGGGCCACGGTGGCGTCGAGCTCGCCGGCCGGGACGCAGACCGCGAAGTGGTCGAGGTCCAGCAGGCCGGGTTCGGGCTCCGCGCCGGGGCTCGCGGGGTCGGCGACGGCGGTGAAGCCGGGCGGGAGCAGGCCGGGGTCGGCCTCGTCGCGCTGGACGAAGGTGTGCACCACGTCGCCGAAGCCGCCGATGGTGGCGGTGACGGTGCGGTGCTCGCCGGGCAGTTCGCGCGGTCCGGCGATCGGGCGGCCGCCCCGACGCACCGCCTCGGCGAAGGCCGCGGCGGCGTCGGTGGTGCGCAGCGCGATGCCGGCGACGCCGTCGCCGTGGGCGAGCACGTAGGCGGCGGCCGGGTGGTCGTCGACGAGGGCCTGGGTGAGCACCAGGGTGATCCGGCCCTGGGTCAGGGCCAGGCCGCGGGCGTCCGCGGCGGCCGGGTCGGTGGTGCCCGCGACGGTGAAGCCGTAGCGCTCGCACAGTTCGGCCGCGGCGCGTTCGGCGTCGGCGACGTGCAGCTCCACGTGGTCGAGGTCGAGGTCCGCGGGGAAGGCGGCGGGGGCCTCGGTGGGCAAGGAGCGCATGCTGATGTCCTCTGCTCGCTCTGAGTGCTCGTTGGTGAGCTGGACAGTAGCGGGGGCGGCTGAACGGTCCGCGTGGGCGCGGGTGAACCGGATCGGGTCCAACTTCCGTTCAGTGTGGTGGATTTGGAAGGCGTCGCTATATCACAGATGAGGTCCGAGCGCAGGTGAATTCCACTGGTGTTCAAATGATCTTCATCTGGATGACCTCCGAACCCCTCGATGGGCCGCCGAGCGGCGGTTACATTGATCGCCACCACGGGGCATGACCTTCCGTCACCGGGTGTGCTCACCTCTCCCCGAGCACCCGGCCCCGTGGCCCCCCGGGCACGCCCCGGCCGGACCACCGGCCCACCCCGCCATGCCCGCACCCGCCACACCCGTACCCGTTCCACCCGTACCAGTTCCACACCGACCCCCGGAGCGCTCAACGATGTCGGACTCCCCGCTCGCCACCTGGCCGCTGCTCGCCGGGCAGGCCGGTCTGTGGTTCGCCCAGCAGCTCGACCCCGCCTCCCCCGCCTACCAGGTCGCCGAGTGCACCGAGATCCACGGCGCGCTGGACCAGGCGGTGTTCGCGCGGGCCGTGCGGTGGGTGCTGCGCGAGTGCGAGGCCCTGCGGCTGCGCTTCGAGGCGACGGACGGCGGGACGCTGCAGCGGCTCGACGAGGACGAGGAGCCGATGCCGCTGGTGGACGTCAGCGACGCCCCGGAGCCGTGGACGGCCGCGCTCGCCCTCATGCGCGCCGACCTCGCCCGCCCGCTGGACCCCTCGCGTGGCCCCGGCTCCACCCGGATCCTGTTCAAGGCCGCCGACGACCGCTGGTTCTGGTACCAGCGCGCCCACCACGCCCTGGTCGACGGCTTCAGCGGCCCGCTGGTCGCCGCCCGGACCGCCGAGGTCTACACCGCGCTGGTCGAGGGCCGGGAGCCCGCCGCCGACACCGCGCCGCCGGCCTTCCGCCACCTGGTCGAGGAGGAGGCCGCCTACCTCGCCTCCGACGCCCACCGGGCCGACCGCGCCTACTGGCTGGAGCGCCTCGCCGACCGCCCCGAGCACGCCACCCCGGCCGGCCGCACCGCCCCCGCCTCCCACCACCACCTGCGGCACGAGATCGAGCTGACGCCCGCCCACGCCGATGCCCTGCGCGGCGCGGCCCGGCGGCTCGGCGTCGGCTGGTCGGCACTCACCCTCGCCACGGCGGCCCTGTACACCGGGCGGCTGACCGGCACCGAGGACGTCGTCCTCGGGCTGCCGGTGCCCGCCCGGGTCGGCCGCACCGCCCGGGCCGTGCCCGGCATGCTCACCAACGTGCTGCCGCTGCGGATCTCCGCTCGCCCCGGGCAGAGCGTCCGCGAGCTGGTCCGCCACACCAGCGCGGCCGCCCGCGAGGCCCTGCGCCACCAGCGCCACCGCTACGAGGACCTCCGCCGGGAGCTCGGGCTGGTCGGCGGCAGCGCCCCGTTGGTGGGCCCCACGGTCAACATCATGTCCTTCGACTACGACCTCTCCTTCGGCGGCCACCGCGCGACCTTCCACAACCTCGGCAACGGCCCGGTGGACGACCTCGCGTTCGTGGTCTACGACCGGCTGGCCGGCCAGGGCATGCGCCTGGTCGTGGACGCCAACCCCGCGCTGTACGACGAGCGGCAGCTGGCCGACCACGCCGCCGGCTTCCTGCGGCTGCTCGACACCCTCGCCGCGAGCGGGCCGGACCTGCCGCTCGGCCGGATCGCCCTGGTCGACGCCGCCGGGGCCGAGCGGCTCACCGCGGCCGGTACCGGTGCCGCGGTGGAGACCGAACGCACCACGCTCACCGCACTGTTCGAGGCCCGCGCCGCCCGTACCCCGGAGGCCACCGCCCTCGTCTGCCGCGACGAGCGGGTCTCCTACGCCGAGCTCGACGCCCGCGCCGACCGGCTGGCCCGGGTGCTGGTCGGGCGGGGCGTCGGCGCCGAGGACCTGGTCGCGCTCGTGCTGCCCCGCTCGGTGGAGCTGGTGGTCGCGCTGCTGGCCGTGCTCAAGAGCGGCGCCGCCTACCTGCCGGTGGACCCGACCTGGCCGACCGAGCGCATCCGCTACATGCTCGCCGACGCCGGCCCGGTGCTGGCGCTCGCCGCGGAGGAGACCACGGCGGCGCTGGACGGCTGCCCGGCGCCCGTCCTGCTGCTGCCCGAGGACGGCACCGGCGCGGACGGCGTCCGTGCCGACGGCGCAGGTGCGGACGGCGCGGGTGCGCACGGCGCCGCCCCGGGCGAGGCCGAGCGGCTGCGGCCGCCGCTGCCCGAGCACCCCGCCTACGTCGTCTACACCTCCGGCTCCACCGGCCGCCCCAAGGGCGTGGTCGGCGTGCACGCCGCCGAGGTCAACCACCTGGCCGCGATCGCCCGCCGCCACCCGTACGTGCCCGGCCGGCCGCTGCTCGCCAAGAGCTCGCTGAGCTTCGTCGACGGGTCCAGCGAGCTGCTGGGCGCGCTGCTGCACGGCGAGGGCCTGGTGCTCGCCGACGGCGAGCAGGCCAAGGACCCGGCCGCCCTCACCCGGCTGATCGCCGAGCACGGGGTGGGCCGGATCATCGTGGTGCCCAGCCTGCTCGCGGCGATGCTGGACACCGCCGACCCGGCCGAACTCGCCTCCTGCGAGCTGTGGATCACCACCGGCGAGACCATCCCCGGCCACCTCGCCGCCCGCTTCGGCGCACTGCTGCCCGGCGCCCGGCTGGTCAACTTCTACGGCTCCTCGGAGATCTGCGGCGACTCCGTCTCCGGCGACTGCGGCCCCGACCGCCAGCCGATCGGCCTGCCCTTCGACAACACCACCGCGTACGTGCTGGACGCCGCGCTGCGGCCGGTGCCGGCCGGCGCCACCGGTGAGCTGTACGTGGGCGGCGAGGCCCCGGCCCGTGGCTACCTGCGCCGCCCCGGGCTCACGGCGGAACGTTTCCTCGCCGACCCGTACGGCCGGCCGGGCAGCCGGATGTACCGCACCGGCGACCTCGCCCGCTGGAACCGGCACGGCGAGATCGAGCTGCTCGGCCGCGCCGACGCCCAGGTGAAGATCCGCGGCAACCGGGTCGAGCCCGGCGAGGTGGAGGCCGCGCTCACCGCGCACCCGGCCGTCCGCCGGGCCGTGGTCCTGGTGCGCGACGGCCGGGCGGGCGAGCAGCTGCTGGTCGGCTACGTGGTGCCGGAGGAGGCCGGACCGGACGCCTTCGCCGCCGAGGAGCTGCGGGCGCACCTGCGCCGCACCCTGCCCGAGTACATGGTGCCGAGCGCCCTGGTGGCGCTGCCCGCCCTCCCGCTCACCCCGAGCGGCAAGATCGACCGACTCGCCCTGCCCGCACCGGAGTTCGCCACCTCGGGCGGCGGGCGAGGCCCGCGCGACGAGCGGGAGGCGCTGCTCTGCGGCGCCTTCGCCGAGGTGCTCGGACTGGCCGGGATCGGCGTCGAGGACGACTTCTTCGCGCTCGGCGGGCACTCGCTGCTGGCCACCCGCCTGCTCGGCCGGGTCCGGGCCCTGCTGGGCGTCGAGGCGAGCCTGCGCGACCTCTTCGAGGCCCCGACGCCGGCCGCCCTCGCCGACCGCCTGCGCCGCGAGGACGGTGCCGGCGCCGCCGCCCGGCCCACGCTGACGGCCCGCGAGCGGTCGGAGGCCACGCCGCTCTCCTACGCCCAGCAGCGCCTCTGGTTCCTGGAGCGGATGGGCACGGCGGGCTCCGCCTACCACCTGCCACTGGCCGTACGGCTCTCCGGCACCCTCGACACCGCCGCCCTCGAGGCCGCGCTCGGCGACGTCGTGGCCCGCCACGATTCGCTGCGGACGGTCTTCGACGAGGACGCCGAGGGCCTGGTCCGCCAGCGGGTGCTGGACGCCGCCGGGATCGCCGTCCCCTTCACCGTCACCGCCCTGGCCGAGGAGGCGCAGCTCGCCCCGGCGCTGGCCGCCGAGGCCGCGCCCGCCTTCGACCTCGCGGCCGGACTCCCGCTGCGCGCCGCCCTGTTCGCGCTCGGCGCGGAGGAGTACGTCCTTCAGCTGACGGTTCATCACATCGCCGCCGACGGCGGCTCGATGGCGCCGCTGGCCCGCGACCTGTCCACCGCCTACGCCGCCCGCGCGGCCGGCGAGGCCCCGCGGTGGGCCGAACTGCCGGTGCGGTACGCCGACTACACCCGCTGGCAGGGCGAGCTGCTCGGCTCGGCCGGGGACCCGGCGAGCCTGGCGGCCCGCCAGCTCGGCCACTGGCGCGAGGCCCTGGCCGGCCTGCCGGAGGAGCTGGAACTGCCGACCGACCGGCCGCGCCCCACCGTGGCCGGCCACCGGGGCGGCAGCGTGCCCGTCACCGTCTCCCCCGCCACCCACCGCCGGCTCGCCGAGCTGGCCCGGGCCGAGGGTGCCACCGTCTTCATGGCACTGCAGGCCTCGCTGGCCGCGCTGCTCTCCCGCCTCGGCGCGGGCACCGACATCCCGCTCGGCACCCCGGTGGCCGGTCGCGGCGAGGCAGCGCTGGAGGAGCTGGTCGGCTTCTTCGTCAACACCCTGGTGCTGCGCACCGACGTCTCCGGCGACCCGAGCTTCCGCGAACTGCTCGGCCGGGTCCGGGAGTCGGACCTCGCGGCCTTCGCCCACCAGGACGTCCCCTTCGAGCAGCTGGTGGACGCGCTCAACCCGACCCGCTCGCTGGCCCGGCACCCGCTGTTCCAGGTGATGCTCACCCTGCAGAACAACGCCGCCGCCGTCCTCGACCTGCCGGGCGTGCGGGCCCGGGTGGAGCCCACCGGCTCCCCCGCCGCCAAGTTCGACCTGGCCCTGAGCCTCACCGAAGTGCCCGCCAGCGGCGGGGAGTTCACCGACGGAGCGGCGTCCACCGAGGACGGAGGGTTCGCCGGGATCGAGGGCAGCCTGGAGTACGCGGCCGACCTCTTCGACCGGGCGAGCGCCGAACTGCTCGCCGAACGCTGGGTCCGGCTGCTGGACGCGCTGACCGCCGCCCCGGAGCAGCGGATCGGCGCGGCGGAGGTCCTCTCCGCCCAGGAGCGGGAGCGCATCCTCACCACCTGGAACGACACCGCCGTCCCCGTGCCCGACGCCACCCTGCCGGAGCTGTTCGCCGCCCGGGCCGCCCGCACGCCCGAGGCGACCGCGGTGGTCTTCGAGGGCGCGGAGCTGAGCTACGCCGAACTCGACGCCCGGGCCGACCGGTTGGCCCACCTGCTGGCCGCCCACGGCGCCGGCCCGGAGCGGACCGTCGCCGTGGTGCTGGAGCGCTCGCTCGACCTGGTCGTCGCCCTGCTCGCGGTGGTGAAGTCCGGCGCGGCCTACCTGCCGGTGGACCCCGGCCTCCCCGCCGAGCGCATCGGCTTCCTGCTGGAGGACGGCGCGCCCGCGCTCGTCCTGGCGGCCGAGGCCACCCGGGCCGCGCTGCCGGGCGTATCCGCCGACACCGTCCTGCTGGACGCCCCGGAGACCCTGGACCGGCTCGCCGCGCTGCCCGCCACCGCCCTGCCGCACGCGCCGCACCCGCAGAACCCGGCGTACGTGATCTTCACCTCGGGCTCCACCGGCCGCCCCAAGGGCGTGGCCGTCCCGCACCGCGGCATCGTCAACCGCCTGGCCTGGATGCAGCACGCCTACCGGATCGGCCCGCAGGACCGGGTGCTGCAGAAGACCCCGTTCGGCTTCGACGTCTCCGTGTGGGAGTTCTTCTGGCCGCTGCTGGAGGGCGCCACCCTGGTGGTCGCCAAGCCGGGCGGGCACAAGGACCCGGCCCACCTGGCCGAGCTGATCCGCCGCGAGCGCGTCACCGTCACCCACTTCGTGCCCTCCATGCTCCAGGCCTTCGTCCAGGAGCCCTCCGCCGCCGCCTGCACCGGCCTGCGCGCCGTGCTCTGCTCCGGCGAGGCCCTGCCCGCCGAGCTGCGCGACCGCTTCCTCGACCTGCTGCCGGACGTGCCGCTGCACAACCTCTACGGGCCGACCGAGGCCTCGGTGGACGTCACCGCCTGGGACTGCCGCACCCCGGCGGCCGGCGCCGGCGTGCCGATCGGACGCCCGGTCTGGAACACCCGGGTCCACGTGCTGGACGGCGCGCTGCGGCCGGTGGCCCCCGGGGTGCCGGGAGAGCTCTACCTGGCCGGCGTCCAGCTGGCCCGCGGCTACCTGGGCCGCCCCGGCCTGACCGCCGAACGCTTCACCGCCGACCCGTACGGACCTGCCGGCTCCCGGATGTACCGCACCGGCGACATCGCCAAGTGGACCGCGGAGGGCGCGCTGGTCTTCCTCGGCCGGGCCGACGACCAGGTGAAGATCCGCGGCTTCCGGATCGAACTCGGCGAGATCGAGGCCGCGTTGGCCGCCCACCCGGACGTCGCGCACGCCGCCGTCGTGGTCCGCGAGGACCAGCCGGGCGACCTGGGGGTCCCCCCGGCCGGAGGCTGGGGGAGGATCGTCGGCTACCTCGTCACCCGCGCCGGGGAGATCGAGCTCGCGGGCGTCCGCAAGCACCTCGCCACCACCCTGCCCGAGCACATGCTCCCCGCCGCCCTGGTCGTCCTCGACGCCCTGCCCGTCACCGCCAACGGCAAGCTCGACCGCCGGGCCCTGCCCGCCCCCGCCCTGAGCGCGGACCCGGCCGGACGCGCCCCGCGCACCGAGCGCGAGGCCCTGCTGGTGGCGCTGTTCGCGGAGCTGCTCGGCGTGGACGGCATCGGCATCGACGACGGCTTCTTCGACCTCGGCGGGCACTCCCTGCTGGCCACCCGCCTGGTCAGCCGGATCAGGACCGTCCTCGGGGTGGAACTGCCCGTCCGCGAGCTGTTCGAGGCACCGACCGTCGCCGCCCTGGCGGAGCGGCTGGACCGCGCCCGGGCGGCGCGCCGTCCGCTGCTGCGCGCCGAGCGGCCGCAGCTGGTGCCGGTCTCCTCCGCGCAGCGCCGGCTCTGGTTCCTCAACCGCCTGGAGGCGGGCGCCGCGTACCACATGCCGCTGGCCGTCCGCCTGACCGGACCGCTGGACCCCGCGGCCCTGGAGTCGGCGCTGGCCGACGTGGCCGGGCGCCACGAGACGCTGCGCACCGTCTTCGTCGAGGGACCGGACGGCTCGCCGTACCAGCGGGTGCCGGCGCAGGCCGCCGTACCGCTGGCCGTCCACCCGGCCACGGAGAAGGAGCTGCCGGGCGCCCTGCGCGCCGAGGCCGCCCGCGCCTTCGACCTGGCCGCCGAACCGCCGCTGCGCGCCGCGCTGTTCGCACTCGGCGCGGAGCAGCACGTGCTGCTGCTGACGCTGCACCACATCGCCGGTGACGGCTGGTCGCTGGCGCCGCTGGCCCGCGACGTCTCCGCCGCGTACGCCGCCCGGCTCGCCGGCGCGGCCCCGGCGTGGCAGGAACTCCCCGTGCAGTACGCCGACTTCGCGCTCTGGCAACAGGAGCTGCTCGGCCGCGAGGAGGACGCCGACAGCCTGCTCTCCCGGCAGCTGGACCACTGGCGGCAGGCCCTGGCCGGCCTGCCGGAGGAGCTGGCCCTGCCCACCGACCGGCTGCGCCCGCCGGTGGCGAGCCACCGGGGCGAGCCGAGCGCCGTGGAGATCCCGGCCGAGGTGCACGCCCGGCTGGTGGAGGTGGCCCGGGAGCACGGCGTCACCGTGTTCATGGTGCTGCAGGCCGCCCTGGCCGCGCTGCTCACCCGCCTCGGCGCGGGCGAGGACATCCCGCTCGGCACGCCCGTCGCCGGGCGCACCGACGAGGCCCTCGACGAACTGGTCGGCTTCTTCGTCAACACCCTCGTGCTGCGCACCGACACCAGCGGCGACCCGAGCTTCACCGAACTCCTCGGCCGCGTAAGGGAGGCCAACCTCGCCGCCCACCAGCACCAGGACGTCCCCTTCGAGCAGCTGGTCGACGCCCTCAACCCGACCCGCTCGCTGGCCCGCCACCCGCTGTTCCAGATCATGCTGGCGCTGCAGAACAACACCCGGGCCGTCCTCGACCTGCCCGGCCTGGAGTGCGAGGTCCAGCCGGTCGCGGCCGACACCGCGATGTTCGACCTCTTCCTCAACCTCTCCGAGCACACCGGCCCCGACGGCCGCCCGCAGGGCATCCGGGGCGCCGTCGAGTACGCCACCGACCTCTACGACCGCGCCACCGTCGAGACGCTGACCGCCCGCTGGGTCCGGCTGCTGACCGCGCTGGTCGAGGCGCCGCAGCGGCCGATCGGCGAGGCCGAGCTGCTGACCGCCGCCGAGCGCTCCCGCGTCCTCGCCGACTGGAACGCCACCGGGCGCACCGTCCCGGCCACCCCGCTGCCGGAGCTGTTCCGGTGGCAGGCCGCCCGCACCCCGCAGGCCGTCGCCCTCTCCTGCGAGGGCGCGGAGCTGAGCTACGCCGAGCTGGACGCCCGGGTCGAGCGGCTCGCCCGGCTGCTGGCCGCCCGGGGCGCCGGGCCGGAGCGGCGGGTCGCGCTCGCGCTGCCGCGCACCGCCGAGCTGGTGGTGGCGCTGCTCGCGGTGCTCAGGTCCGGTGCGGCGTACGTCCCGGTGGACCCGGAGTACCCGGCCGAGCGGATCGCCCATGTGCTGGAGGACTCCGCCCCGGTGCTGGTCCTCGCCACCGCCGGGACCGCCGACCGGCTGCCCGCCGGCCTCTCCTGCCCCGTCCTGCTGCTGGACCGCACGGACGAGGAGCCCGTCGAGGCCGAACTCCCCGTGCCGCTGCCCGCGCACCCGGCGTACGTCATCTACACCTCGGGCTCCACCGGCCGCCCCAAGGGCGTGGTGCTCTCGCACGCCAACCTGGCGAACTTCCTCGCCGACATGGCCGAGCGCTTCCCGCTCACCGGGCGGGACCGCTGGGCGGCCATCACCACGGTCTCCTTCGACATCGCCGCGCTGGAGCTGTACCTGCCGCTGATCTCCGGCGCCCGGGTGGAGCTCGTCCCGCGCGCCACCGTGCTCGACCCGGGCGCGCTGGCTGCCCTGCTCACCCGCTCGGGCGCCACCGTGCTGCAGGCCACCCCGTCGCTGTGGCGGGCACTGGCCGAGCGGGCGGGCGAACTGCCGCCGCTGCGGGTGCTGGTGGGCGGCGAGGCGCTGCCCGCGCCGCTGGCCGCCGAGCTGTGCCGGATCGGCGAGACCGTCAACCTGTACGGCCCGACCGAGACCACCGTCTGGTCCACCACCGCGCCCGTCACCCCGGGCACGGACCCGACCATCGGCCGGCCGATCGCCAACACCCGGGCGTACGTCCTGGACGACCGGCTGCGGCCCGTCCCGCCGGGCGTCGCCGGGGAACTCTGCCTGGCCGGTGACGGCCTGGCCCGCGGCTACCACGACCGTCCGGCCCTGACCGCCGAGCGCTTCACCGCCGACCCGTACGGCCCGGCCGGCTCCCGGATGTACCGCACCGGCGACCGGGCCCGCTGGAACGAGCGCGACGAGCTGGTCTTCCTCGGCCGCGCCGACGCCCAGGTGAAGATCCGCGGCCACCGGATCGAGCCCGGCGAGGTCGAGGCCGCGCTGCTGGCCCACCCCGCCGTCGGCCAGGCCGCCGTGGTGGCCCGCGAGGACCTGCCCGGAGACGTCCGGCTGGTCGGCTACGTGGTGCCCGCCGCCGGTGCGGCCGACCGCGACCGGGGCCGGGAGGCCGAGCAGGTCGGCGGCTGGCAGCAGGTCTTCGACGCCGAGTACCGGCAGAGCGCCGGGCAGGCGCTGGGCGCCGACTTCGCGCTCTGGAAGAGCGGCTACGACGGCCTGCCGATCCCGGCCGAGCAGATGGCCGAGTGGCGGGACACCACCGTCGCCCGCGTCCTCGGGCTGCGGCCGCGCCGGGTGCTGGAGATCGGCGTCGGCAGCGGACTGCTGCTGGCACAGCTCGCGCCGCACTGCGAGGCGTACTGGGGCACCGACGTGTCCGGCGGCGTGATCGGCTCGCTGCGCGCCAAGGTGGCGGCCGAGCCGTCCCTGGCCGGGAAGGTCGAGCTCACGGCGCAGCCGGCGCACGTCCTGGACGTCCTGGACGGCCTGCCGACCGGCTGCTTCGACACCGTCGTGATCAACTCCGTCGCCCAGTACTTCCCCGGCGCCGACTACCTGGTGGACGTCCTGCGGCAGGCGCTGGAGCTGGTGGTGCCCGGCGGCACGGTGTTCCTGGGCGACCTGCGGGACCTGCGGCTGCAGCGCTGCTTCCAGACCGCGGTCCGGCTGGGCCGGGCGGCGGACGACGCCGACCCGGCGCAGCTGCGCCGGGAGGTGGAGCAGGCGGTGGCCGGCGAGGAGGAACTGCTGGTCGACCCGGCGCTGTTCGCCGCCCTGGCCGGCCGGCTGCGCGAGCTGGCCGGCGTCGAGGTGCTGCTGCGGCGCGGACGCCACCACAACGAGCTGAGCCGCTACCGCTACGACGCGGTGCTGCGCCGACGGCCGGCCGGGGGCGGATCCCCCGCCCCGACCCTGCGCCACCGCTGGGCGGGCGAACTCGACGGGATCGCCGCGCTGTTGGACGGGCAGCGGCCCGAGCGGCTGCGGGTGACCGGCGTCCCCAACGGGCGGATCGCGGCGGAGCTGGCGGCGCTGCGCGTCCTGGACGGCGGCGGATCCGTCGCCGCCGCGAAGGCCGCGGCCGCCACCGGGTCCGCGCCGGATCCGGAGGAGTTCCACGCGCTCGGCGAGCGGCTCGGCTACCGGACCGCCGTCACCTGGGCGCCCGGGGACCCGGGCGCCGTGGAGGTCGTGTTCTCCGCCCCGGGCGTCACCCCGGAGGCCCCCGAGGCCTGGGCGGCCCCCGAGGCTCCCGCAACCTCCGCGGCCCCCGAGGCCGCCGCGGCCTGGGCGGCCGCCCCCGCCGCCGCCGTCTTCACCAACGTCCCGGCGGGCGCCCGTGACCTCGCGGCGCTGGTCCGCGAGCTGCGCGACCACCTCGCCGGGCAGCTGCCCGCCCACCTCGTCCCGAGCGTCCTGATGACCGTCGACGCGATGCCGCTGACGCCCAACGGCAAGCTGGACCGCAAGGCGCTGCCCGCCCCGGACGCCACCGCCGCCGCCACCGGCCGGGCACCCCGGAACGAACGCGAGGAGCTGCTCTGCGCGGTCTTCGCCGAGGTGCTCGGGCTGGCCTCGGTCGGCATCGACGACGGCTTCTTCGAGCTCGGCGGGCACTCCCTGCTGGCCACCCGCCTGGTCAGCCGGGTCCGCGCCGTCCTGGGCGCCGAACTCGCCATCCGCGACCTCTTCGAGGCACCCACCGTCGCCGCCCTCGCCACCCGCCTCGACCACGCCGGCACCGCCCGCCCCGCCCTCCTCGCGGGCGAGCGCCCGGCCGACCTCCCCGTCTCCTACGCCCAGCGCCGGCTCTGGTTCCTCGACCGGCTGGACACCGCCGGGACGGCCTACCACCTGCCGCTGGCCGTCCGGCTGCGCGGTCGCCTGGACGCACGGGCCCTGGAGGCCGCGCTGGGCGACGTGGTGGCCCGGCACGAGGCGCTGCGCACCGTCTTCGCCGAGGGCCCGGACGGGGAGCCGCTGCAGCGCGTCCTCACCGAGGCCGCCGTCCCACTGACCGTCCACCCGGCGACGGAGGAGGAGCTGCCCGCCGCGCTCGCCGCGGAGGCCGCCCACCCCTTCGACCTGGCCGCCGAACTCCCGCTGCGGGCCGCTCTGTTCACCGTCGGCACGGAGGAGCACGTACTGCTGCTGACCGTGCACCACATCGCCGCCGACGGCTGGTCGATGGCCCCGCTGGCCCGGGACGTCTCCACCGCGTACGCGGCCCGGCTCGACGGCGCGGCCCCGGCGTGGATGCAACTCCCCGCCCAGTACGCCGACTACGCGCTGTGGCAGCGCGCCCTGCTGGACGGCGGCACCGCCGAACGGCAGCTGGACCACTGGCGGCAGGCCCTGGCCGGCCTGCCGGAGGAGCTGGCCCTGCCCACCGACCGGCCGCGCCCGGCGGCGGCGAGCCACCGCGGCGGCGCCGTCCGGCTCACCGTGCCCGCCGAACTGCACCGCACCCTGGCCGAGTTGTCCCGGAGCCACGGTGTCACCCTGTTCATGACCCTGCAGGCCGCGCTGGCCGCACTGCTCACCCGCCACGGCGCGGGCGAGGACATCCCCGTCGGCACGCCCGTCGCCGGGCGCACGGACCAGGCGCTGGACGAGCTGGTCGGCTTCTTCGTCAACACCCTCGTGCTGCGCACCGACACCGGCGGCGACCCGAGCTTCACCGAACTCCTCGGCCGCGTCCGGGAGAACAACCTCGCGGCCTTCGCCCACCAGGACCTGCCCTTCGAGCAGCTGGTCGACGCCCTCAACCCGACCCGCTCGCTGGCCCGCCACCCGCTGTTCCA
Organism: Kitasatospora sp. NPDC048286; assembly: GCF_043201735.1. NCBI lineage: Bacteria > Bacillati > Actinomycetota > Actinomycetes > Kitasatosporales > Streptomycetaceae > Kitasatospora > Kitasatospora sp. NPDC048286. The sequence goes on along the minus strand of NZ_JBICZE010000003.1, from coordinate 349,353 downwards.
GATCATGCTGACCCTGCAGAACAACGCCGAGGCGGTGCTGGAACTGCCGGGCGTGCGGGGCACGGTGGAGCCGATGCCCGCGCCGGACAGCAAGTTCGACCTGTCCCTGCGGCTCGCCGAACTGCCCGGCGGCCAGGGCCTGGAGGGCGCGCTGGAGTTCGCCGCCGACCTCTTCGACCGGGAGACCGTCGAGCGGCTGGCCGAGCGCTGGCTGCGGCTGCTGGCCGCCGTCGCCGCCGAGCCCGCGCGGCGGATCGGCGAGGTCGAGCTGCTGGACGCCGCCGAGCGCCGCCGCATCCTCACCGAGTGGAGCACCGGCGCCCCGGCCTCCGCCCCCGGCGGCACCCTGGCCGAACTGTTCGAGCGGCAGGCCGCCCGCACCCCGGAGGCGACCGCCCTGCTCGCCGCCGGCCGGGAGCTGAGCTACGCCGAGCTGAACGCCCGCGCCAACCGCCTGGCCCGGCTGCTGATCGCGCACGGCGTCGGCCCGGAGCGGATCGTCGCCCTCGCCCTGCCGCGCACCCCCGACCTGGTGGTGGCGCTGCTCGCGGTGGCCAAGGCCGGCGGCGCCTACCAGCCGGTGGACCCGTCCTACCCGGCCGAGCGGATCGCCTACCTGCTCACCGACGCCGCACCGGTGCTGCTGCTCACCGACCGGGCCACCGCCTGCGTCGTCCCGGCCGGGGCCACCGTGCCGCGGCTGCTGCTGGACTCCGCGTCCACCGTCGACCGGCTCGCCGCGCTGCCCGACACCGACCCGGCCGACGCGGAGCGCACCGAGCCGCTGCGCCCCGGCCACCCGGTGTACGTCATCCACACCTCGGGCTCCACCGGCCGCCCCAAGGGCGTCGTGGTCGAGCACCGCTCACTGGTCAACTACCTGCGCTGGAGCGGCCCGTCCTACGCCGCCGCGCGGGGCACCGCCCTGGTGCACTCGCCGGTCTCCTTCGACCTGACGGTGGTCGGCCTCTACACCCCGCTCACCACCGGCGGCACCGTGCACCTCGCGGCGCTGGAGGAGGACGAGGCCACCCTGCGCGCCGTCACCGCGCACCCCACCACCTTCATGAAGTGCACCCCCAGCCACCTGCCGATGCTGGAGGACCTCCCGGCCGGGTACTCGCCGACCGGGCAGCTGCTGCTCGGCGGCGAGGCGCTCACCGCCGAGGCGCTGGCCGCCTGGCGTCGGCTCCACCCGCGGGCCGAGGTGGTGCAGCACTACGGGCCCACCGAGGCGACCGTCCACTGCACCGAGAAGCGGATCGCCCCCGGCCGGGAGCTCCCGCCCGGCCCGGTGCCGCTGGGCCGCCCGATCGCCGGCGCCCGGCTGTACGTGCTGGACGACCGGCTGCGGCCCGTCCCGGCCGGTGTGCCCGGCGAGCTGTACATCGCCGGGGCCGGGCTGGCCCGCGGCTACCTGGAGCGGCGCTCGCTGACCGCCGAGCGCTTCACCGCCGACCCGTACGGCCCGGCCGGCGCCCGGATGTACCGCACCGGCGACGTGGTCCGCTGGACGGCCGGGGGCGAGCTGGTCTTCCTCGGCCGGGCCGACGACCAGGTGAAGATCCGCGGCTTCCGGATCGAACTCGGCGAGGTGGAGGCCGCGTTGGGCCGCCTGCCGCAGGTGCGCCGGGCCGCGGTGGTGGTCCGCGAGGACCGCCCGGGCGACAAGCGCCTGGTCGGCTACGTGGTGCCGGCCGAGGGCCCGCGGCCCGAGCCGGCGGCGCTGCGCCGGGACCTCGCCGCCGGACTGCCGGAGTACCTGGTGCCGGCCGCGATCGTGGTGCTGGACGCCCTGCCGACCACCGGCAACGGCAAGCTCGACCGGCGCGCCCTGCCCGCTCCCGACTGGTCGGCCGGCGCCACCGCCGGCCGGGCGCCGCGCACCCCGCGCGAGGAGGTGCTCTGCGCGCTGTTCGCCGAGGTGCTCGGGGTGTCCGAGGTGTCCGCGGAGGACGACTTCTTCGCCCTCGGCGGGCACTCCCTGCTGGCCACCCGCCTGGTCAGCCGGGTCCGGGCCGTGCTGGGCGCCGAACTCGCCATCCGCGACCTCTTCGAGGCGCCCACCGTCGCCGCCCTCGCCACCCGCCTCGACCACGCCGGCACCGCCCGCCCCGCCCTCCTCGCGGGCGAGCGCCCGGCCGACCTCCCCGCCTCGTACGCCCAGCGCCGGCTCTGGCTGCTGGACCGGCTGGGGAACGGCGGAGCCGCCTACCACCTGCCGATGGCCGTCCGGCTCTCTGGGCCGCTGGACGTCGCCGCCCTGGCGGCCGCCGTCGGCGACCTGGCCGACCGGCACGAGGCGCTGCGCACGGTGTTCGCCGAGGGCCCGGACGGGCTCCCGTACCAGCGGGTGCTCGCCGAGGCCGCCGTCCCGCTGACCGTCCACTGGGTGCGGGAGGAGGAGCTGCCCGCCGCGCTCGCCGCCGAGGCCGCCCGCCCCTTCGACCTGGCCGCCGAACCGCCGCTGCGCGCCGCCCTGTTCGCCCTCGGCGAGGGCGACCACGCGGTGCTGCTCACCCTGCACCACATCGCGGGCGACGGCTGGTCGATGGCACCGCTCGCCCGGGACCTCTCCACCGCCTACGCGGCCCGCGCCGAGGGCACGGAACCCGCCTGGGCGCCACTGCCGGTGCAGTACGCCGACTACGCGCTCTGGCAGCACGAGCTGCTCGAAGGTGACCTGACAGAACGTCAGATCACCTACTGGCGCGAGGCACTGGCCGAACTGCCGGAGGAGCTGGCGCTGCCCGCGGACCGGCCGCGCCCGCTGGAGGCGAGCCACCGCGGCGCCACCGTCGCCTTCACCGTGCCGGCCGAGGTCCACCGCGGCCTGGCCGAACTGTCCCGCGCCCACGGGGTCACCCTCTTCATGGCCCTGCAGGCCGCTCTCGCCACCCTGCTCTCCCGCCTCGGCGCGGGCGAGGACATCCCGCTCGGCACCCCCGTCGCCGGGCGCACGGACCAGGCGCTGGACGAGCTGGTCGGCTTCTTCGTCAACACCCTGGTGCTGCGCACCGATCTCTCCGGGGACCCGAGCTTCGCCGAACTCCTCGGCCGGGTCCGGGAGTCCGATCTCGCGGCCTTCGCCCACCAGGACGTCCCCTTCGAGCAGCTGGTGGACGCGCTCAACCCGACCCGCTCGCTGGCCCGCCACCCGCTGTTCCAGGTGATGCTGGCACTGCGCAACAACGCCGAGGCGGAGCTCGCCCTGCCGGGCCTGACCGCCACCACCCTGGCCCCCCAGGGCGGTTCGGCCAAGTTCGACCTCTCGCTCTTCCTCACCGAGGAGTTCACCGACGAGTTCACCGAGGAGCTCACCGGGGAGTTCACCGGGCGCCCGGGCGAGGACCGCACCCCGGCCGGTCTGCGCGGCGAACTGGAGTACGCCACCGACCTGTTCGACCACGCGAGCGCCGAACTGCTGGCCGAGCGCCTGGTCCGGGTGCTCGCCGCCGTCGCGGCCGACCCGGCGCAGCGGATCGGCGCGGTGGAGGTCCTCGCCGAGGAGGAGCGCGAGCGCATCCTCGCCGGCTGGAACGACACCGCCGGCGAACTGCCCGACACCACCCTCCCGGCGCTGTTCGAGGCCCAGGCCGCGCGCACCCCGGAGGCGACCGCGCTGGTCGTGGAGGGCGTCGAGCTGAGCTACGCCGAGCTCAACGCCCGGGCCAACCGCCTCGCCCACCTGCTGGTCGAGCAGGGCGCCGGTCCGGAGCGGACGGTGGCCCTGGTGCTGGAGCGCTCGATCGACATGGTCGTCTCACTGCTGGCCGTGCTGAAGTCCGGCGCGGCCTACCTGCCGATCGACCCGGAGTACCCCGCCGACCGGATCGGCTACGTCCTGGCCGACGGCGCCCCCGTCCTCTCCCTCACCACCACCGCGACCGCCGGCGTGCTGCCGGGCGGTGTCGAGGTGCCGATCGTGGCCCTCGACCGGGCCGCGCTCGACGAGTACCCGGCCACCGACCAGGCCCCCCGGGCCCGCCCCGACCACCCGGCGTACGTCATCTACACCTCGGGCTCCACCGGCCGCCCCAAGGGCGTCGCCGTCCCGCACCGCGGGGTGGTCAACCGGCTCGCCTGGATGCAGGCCGACCACGTGCTGCGCCCGGCGGACCGGGTGCTGCAGAAGACCCCGTTCGGCTTCGACGTCTCCGTCTGGGAGTTCTTCTGGCCGCTGCTGAACGGCGGCACCCTGGTGCTCGCCAAGCCCGGCGGGCACAAGGACCCGGCCTACCTGGCCGAGCTGATCCGCCGCGAGCGGATCACCGTCACCCACTTCGTGCCCTCGATGCTCCAGGCCTTCGTCCAGGAGCCCACCGCCGCCGCCTGCACCGGCCTGCGCGGGGTGTTCTGCTCCGGCGAGGCCCTGCCGGCCGAGCTGCGGGACCGCTTCTTCGGCGTCCTGCCGGGCGTGCCGCTGCACAACCTGTACGGGCCGACCGAGGCGTCCGTGGAGGTCACCGCCTGGCGCTGCGAGCCGGGCGCGGACGGGGCGGCGGTGCCGATCGGCCGCCCGGTGGCCAACACCCGGGTGTACGTGCTGGACGGCGCGCTGCGGCCGGTGGCCCCCGGGGTGCCCGGGGAGCTCTACCTGGCCGGCGTCCAGCTGGCCCGCGGCTACCTGAACCGGCCTGGCCTGACCGCCGAGCGCTTCACCGCCGACCCGTACGGCCCGGCCGGCGCCCGGATGTACCGCACCGGCGACGTGGTCCGCTGGACGGCCGAGGGCGAGCTGGTCTTCCTCGGCCGGGCCGACGACCAGGTGAAGATCCGCGGCTTCCGGATCGAACTCGGGGAGATCGAGGCCGCGTTGGCCGCGCACCCGGACGTCGTGCACGCCGCCGTCGTGGTCCGCGAGGACCGCCCCGGGGACAAGAGGATCGTCGGCTACGCCGTCACCCGGACCGGGGAGCTGGACCAGGCGGACGTCCGTGCGCGGCTCGGCGCCACGCTGCCCGACTACATGGTCCCGAGCGCCCTGGTGGTGCTGGCGGCGCTGCCGCTCACCGCGAGCGGCAAGCTGGACCGCCGGGCGCTGCCCGCGCCCGACTACTCGGCGGCGGTCACCGAGCGCGCCGCCGTCGGCGGACGCGAGGAGCTGCTGGCCGCGCTGTTCGCGGAGCTGCTCGGCCTGGAGCGGGTCGGCGTCGACGACGGCTTCTTCGAGCTGGGCGGCGACTCCATCACCTCGCTCCAGCTGGTCGCCCGGGCGCGCGCCGCCGGTCTGGTGTTCACCGCCCGGGACGTGTTCACGCGGCAGACCGTCGCCGAACTCGCGCTGATCGCCGAGGAGGCCGGACAGGCCGTCACCGAGGACGACGGCACCGGCGACCTCCCCGCCACCCCGATCATGCACTGGCTGCGCGAACGCGGCGGCCCGGTCGACGGCTTCCACCAGGCGATGCTGCTCCAGGTGCCCGCCGACCTGGGCCCGGAGCGCCTGACCGGCGCGCTGCGCGCCCTGCTGGACCACCACGACGCGCTGCGCGCCCGGCTGGTGGTCGCCGAGGACGGCGGCTGGAACCTGCACGTCCCGCCGCGCGGCAGCGCCGAACCCCGGATCGCCCGGGTCGACGCCACCGGCCTGGACGCCACCGCACTGCGCGCCCGCTTCGAGGAGCAGGCCAGGGCCGCCCAGGCCCGGCTCGACCCGGCGGCCGGCGAGATGGTGCAGCTGGTCTGGTTCGACGCCGGCCCCGACACCCCCGGCCGACTACTGGTGATGATCCACCACCTGGTCGTGGACGGCGTCTCCTGGCGCATCCTGCTGCCCGACCTCGCCGCCGCCTGGCACGGCGAGACCCTCCAGCCCACCGGCACCTCCTTCCGCCACTGGGCCCACCTCCTCCGGCAGGAGGCCGGGGAGCGCGCCGCCGAACTGCCGTACTGGCGTGACACCCTGGCCGGCCCGGACGCCCTGCTCGGCGGCCGCCCGCTCGACCCGCGGCGGGACACCCGGGCCACCGTCGGCCACCTGGAGCTGGCCCTGCCGCCCGAGCTGACCGAGCCGCTGCTGACCACCGTCCCCGCGCTGTTCCACGCCGAGGTCAACGACGTGCTGCTGACCGCCCTCGCCCTGGCCGTCCAGCGGCAGCGCGCGGAGTCCGGCGGGGTGCTGGTCGAGCTGGAGGCGCACGGCCGCGAGGAGTTCACCGACGGCGTGGACCTCTCCCGGACGGCCGGCTGGTTCACCGTCGCCCACCCCGTCCGGCTGGACCCGGGCGCCCTGGACTGGGCCGAGGTCACCGAGGCCGGGCCCGCCCTCGGCCGCGCGCTGAAGGCCGTGAAGGACCAGCTGCGCACCATCCGGGACCACGGCCTCGGCTACGGGCTGCTGCGCCATCTCAACCCGGAGACCGCCCCCGTACTGGCCGAACTCCCGGCCCCGCAGCTCGGGTTCAACTACCTCGGCCGCTTCGCCACCGCCACCGGCGGCGGCGAGGACTGGGGCCCCGCGCCCGAGCTCGGCGCGATGTTCGGTGGCGCCGACGACGCGGCCCCGCTGGCACACACCGCCACCGTCAACGCGCGGACCGAGGACCGCGCCGACGGCCCCCACTTCGTCGCCGCCTGGTCCTGGGCCACCGGGGTGCTCTCCGAACCGGAGGTGCGCCGGATCGGCGAGTCGTGGTTCGAGGCGCTGACCGCCCTGGTGCGGCACGCCGGCAACGACGGCGTCGGAGGTCTGAGCACCTCCGACGTCTCCCTGGTCGAACTGAGCCAGGACGAGATCGACCTGTTCGAAGACGAGTTCGCGGATTGGGACCTGTAAGCACCATGGTTAACGCACGTATCCAGGACATCCTCCCGCTTTCGCGGCTCCAGGAAGGGCTGTTCTTCCACAGCCGGTTCGAGGAGGAGGGCGTCGACGTCTACTCCTCCCAGCTCACCCTGCAACTGGACGGCCCGCTGGACGCGGCCGCGCTGCAGGCCGCCGGGCTCGCCCTGCTGGAGCGCCACCCGAACCTCAAGGCGGCCTTCCGCCAGGCGGATTCGGGCAAGGCGGTGCAGGTGATCCCGCGCCGGATCAAGCTGCCCTGGCAGGAGGTCGACCTCACCCACCTGCCCGCCGGCGAGCAGGCCGCCGAGGCCGAGCGGCTGCGCGCCGAGGACCGCGAGCGCCGCTTCGACCTGGCCAAGCCGCCCGCGCTGCGCTTCCTGCTGCTGAAGCTGGCCGCCGAACGGCACGTGCTGATCCTCAACCACCACCACATCCTGTGGGACGGCTGGTCCAACGCCCTGCTGATGGGCGAGCTGTTCGCGCTCTACCAGAGCGGCGGGGACGCCACCGGGCTGCCGCGGGTCGCCCCGTACAAGAGCTACCTGGCCTGGGCGGCCGCCCAGGACCGCGGCGCCGCCGAGACAGCCTGGCGCTCGGCGCTCGCCGGGCTGGAGGAGCCGAGCCTGGTGGCGCCCGCCCAGGACCGGGACGAGCGCGCCGCCGTGCTGCCCGGGCGTGTGGAGCGCGACCTCGCCGAGGCGACCACCGCCGAACTGGGCGCGCTGGCCCGCCGCCTGGGCGTGACCGTCAACACCGTGGTGCAGGCCGCCTGGGGCCTGCTGGTCTCCCGGCTGACCGGCCGCGCGGACGTGGTGTTCGGCGCGACCGTCTCCGGCCGCCCGCCGGAGCTGCCCGGCGTGGAGCGGATGGTCGGCCTGTTCATCAACACCCTGCCGGTGCGGGTGTCCACCGCCGCGGCCGAGCCGGTCGCCGCGCTGATCACCCGGCTGCAGGCCGAGCAGTCGGCGCTGCTGGCGCACCAGCACGTCGGCCTGTCCGAGGTGCAGCGCTGGGGCGGGCTGGGCGAACTCTTCGACACCAACGTGGTGTTCGAGAACTACCCGCTGGACGCCCAGTCGCTGTCCACGGCCTCCTCGGCGGTGCGGGTGACCGCCGCGGACAGCCGGGAGGCCACCCACTACGCGCTCAACCTCGCGGTCGTCCCCGGCGCCCGGCTCAGCCTGCGGCTGGACCACCGGCCGGACCTCTTCGACGAGCCGGCCGCCCGCCGGCTGCTCGCCCGACTCGCGGACCTGCTCGGCGACTTCGCCGCGGACCCGGAGCTGCCGGTGGGCCGGCTGCGGCTGCTGGACGCCGAGGAGGAGCACCGCCTGGTCGTCGCCTGCAACGAGACCTCCGCCGAACTGCCCGGCCGCACCCTGGCCGAGCTGTTCCAGGCCCGGGTGGCCGAGACGCCCGACGCCGTCGCCCTGCTCTTCGACGGCGGCGAGCTCAGCTACCGCGAGCTGGACGCCCGGGCCAACCGCCTGGCCCGCCACCTGGTCGAGCGGGGCGTGCGCCCGGAGACCGGCGTCGCGCTGCTGCTGCGCCGCTCCCCCGACCTGGTGGTGGCGATCCTCGCCGTGGTCAAGGCCGGCGGCTTCTACGTGCCGCTGGACTCCCGCTACCCGCTCGCCCACCGCCGGCACATCCTCGCCGAGACCGCCGCCCGGGTGCTGCTGACCGACCGCGCCCTCGCCGAGGAGGCCCGCGGCCTGGACGAGAGCGGCGCGCTGCCCGTCGTGGTGGTCGAGGAGGTGCCCGCCGAGGGCGACGCGAGCGCCCCGGACGTCCCGGCCGCCGGGGACCGGCTCGCCTACGTGATGTACACCTCCGGCTCCACCGGCCGCCCCAAGGGCGTGGCCGCCACCCACGAGGGCGTGGTCGCCCTCGCCACCGACCGCCGCTTCCTCGGCGGCGCCTACGAGCGCGTGCTGCTGCACGCCCCGTACTCCTTCGACGCCTCCACCGCCGAGCTGTGGGTGCCGCTGCTGGCCGGCGGCCGGCTGGTCGTCGCCCCGGACGGCCTGCTGTCCGCGCAGGACCTGGAGCGCCTGCTCGGCGAGTACGGCGTCACCGGGGTGTTCGTCACCGCCGGCCTGTTCGGGCTGGTCGCCGAGGAGCGACCGGAGTGCTTCCGGGGCGTGCGCGAGATCCTCACCGGTGGCGACGTGGTCTCCCCGACCGCCGTCGCCCGGGTCCGCGCGGTGAGCCCGGAGACCTCGGTGGTGATCGGCTACGGCCCGACCGAGGTCACCATGCTCGGCACCACCCACCTGGTGGACGGCACCGAGCCCGGCGCCATGCCGATCGGCCGCCCGCTCGACAACACCCAGGCGTACGTGCTGGACGCGGCGCTGCGGCCGGTCCCGGCCGGCGTCACCGGGGAGCTGTACCTCGCGGGCATCGGCACCGCCCGGGGCTACCTGAACCGGCCCGCGCTGAGCGCCGAGCGCTTCGTCGCCGACCCGTACGGCCCGCCCGGCTCCCGGATGTACCGCACCGGAGACCTGGTGCGCCGGGAGCCGTTGGGGTCCCCCCAGCCGGAGGCCGGGGGAGGCGTGCTGGCCTTCGTCGGCCGGGCCGACGAGCAGGTGAAGATCCGCGGCTTCCGGATCGAACTGGGCGGCGTCGAGGCCGTCCTGGCCGCCCACCCGGCGGTGGCCCGGGCCGTGGTGGTGGTCCGCGAGGACCGCCCCGGGGACAAGCGCCTGGTCGGCTACGCGGTGCCCGCGCCGGGAGCCGCCGTGGACGCGGCCGAACTGCGCGCGCACCTCGGCGAGGCGCTGCCCGAGTACATGGTGCCGAGCGCGGTCGTGCTGCTGGAGACCCTCCCACTGACCCCCAACGACAAGGTCGACCGCCGCGCCCTGCCCGCCCCCGACTTCGGCCCCGCCGCCCCCGGCCGCGGCGCCCGCACCGCCCGCGAGGAACTGCTCGCCGGCCTGTTCGGCCAGGTGCTCGGCCGCGCCGAGGTCGGCATCGACGACGGCTTCTTCGAGCTGGGCGGCGACTCCATCACCTCCATCCAGCTGGTCGCCCGCGCCCGCAAGGCCGGGCTGGTGTTCAGCGCCCGGGACGTCTTCACCCGGCAGACGGTCGCCGAGCTGGCCCAGGTGGCGCGCGGCGCCGAGGAGGCGGTGGCCGCCGACGGCGAGGCCGCGCTGGGCGAGGCGCCCGCGCTGCCGATCCTGCACGCCCTGCGCGAGCGCGGCGGCGAGGTGGACGGCTTCCACCAGGCGGTGCTGCTCCAGGTGCCCGCCGACCTCGGCCCGGAGCGGCTGACCGCCGCCGTCCAGACCGTGCTCGACCACCACGACGCCCTGCGCGCCCGACTGGTCACCGCCGCCGACGGCACCTGGGCGCTGCACGTGCCGCCGAGCGGCGAGGTGCGGGCCGCGGGCTGCGTCACCCGGGTCGAGGTGACCGGCGCCGGGCCCGAGGAGCTGCGGGCCGCCGTCACGGCCCAGGCCCGGGCCGCCCGGGCCCGGCTGGCCCCGCGCGCCGGGGTGATGCTGCAGGTGGTCTGGTTCGACGCCGGCCCCGACACCCCCGGCCGCCTGCTGGTGACGGCCAACCACCTGGTGGTGGACGGCGTCTCCTGGCGGGTACTGCTGCCCGACCTGGCCACCGCCTGGCAGGGCGGCGAGCTGCAGCCCGTCGCCACCTCGCTGCGCGGCTGGGCCCGGCTGCTGACCGCCGAGGCCGACCGCCGCACCTCCGAACTCCCCTACTGGCAGGGCGTACCGGCCGCGGAGGAGCCGCTGTTCGCCCAGCCGGCGCCGGGTGCCGCCACCGCCGGCCGGGTGGAGCTGACCCTGCCCGCCGAGCTCACCACGCCGCTGCTGACCACCCTGCCGGCACTGTTCCACGCCGAGGTCAACGACGTACTGCTGACCGGCCTCGCGCTGGCCGTCAACCGGGTGCGCGAGCGCACCGGCGGGGTGCTGATCGAGCTGGAGGGCCACGGCCGCGAGGAGTTCGCCGAGGACGTCGACCTCTCCCGCACAGTCGGCTGGTTCACCACCGCCTTCCCGGTCCGGCTGGAGCCGGGCACCACCGAGCCGGGCGCCGCGCTGAAGGCCGTCAAGGAACAGCTGCGCGCCCTGCCGGACCACGGCCTCGGCTACGGGCTGCTGCGCCACCTCAACCCCGCCACCGCCCCGGTCCTGGCCGAACTGCCCACGCCGCAGCTGGGGTTCAACTACCTCGGCCGGATCTCCGCCGGCCACCCCGCCGGCGCCGACTGGTCCCCGGCCCCCGAGCTCGCCGCCGAGGGCGTCGAGCCGGGCGCCGCCGCCCACGCCGTCACCGTCAACGCCTGGACGCAGGACTGCGAGAGCGGCCCGCGGCTGACCGCCGCCTGGACCTGGGCCGAGGGCGCGCTCACCGAGACCGAGGCCCGCGCGCTGGGCCGGGCCTGGTTCGACGCGCTGGCGGCGCTCGCGGAGCACGCCCGACAGCCGGGGGCGGGCGGGCTGACGCCCTCGGACGTCCCGCTGGCCGGCGTCACCCAGGCCGACCTCGACCACCTGGCCGCCGGGCACCCCGCCACCGGGCGGGCGGCCGTCGAGCCGCTCGCCGACGTCCTGCCGCTGGCCCCGCTCCAGGAGGGCCTCTACTTCCACGCCCGCTACGACACCGAGGGCCCGGACGTCTACACCACCCAGCTGGCCCTCGGCCTGGACGGCCCGCTGGACGCCGCCCGGCTGCGCGCGGCGACCGCCGCCCTGCTGGAGCGCCACCCGCAACTGCGCGCCGCCGTACGGACCCTGCCGGACGGCCGGGCGGTACAGGTGATCCCGCGCGAGGTCGAGCTGCCCTGGCGGGAGGTGGACCTCACCCGCCTCGACGAGCCGGCCCGGGAGGCCGCGCTCCAGGAGCTGCGCACCGAGGAACGCGGCCGCCGCTTCGACCTCGCCACGGCGCCGCTGCTGCGCGTCGTCCTGGTCCGGCTGGCCGAGGAGCAGCACGCCCTGGTACTGACGAACCATCACATCCTGTGGGACGGCTGGTCGGTGGGCGTCCTCGTCGAGGAGCTGTTCACCCTCTACCGGGCGGACGGCGACGCCGATCTGCCCCGGGTCGCGCCGCTGCGCGACTACCTCGCCTGGGCCGCCGCCCAGGACGCGGACACCGCCCGCGCCGCCTGGCGCACCGCGCTCGCCGGGGTCGAGGAGGCGACCCTGGTGGCGGGCGGCGACCACGGCCCGGCCGTGCTGCCCGAGCGGCTGCGGACCCTGCTGCCCGCCGAGCTCACCGAGCGCCTGACCGCCGCCGCCCGCCGCCGGGGCGTCACCGTCAACACGGTGCTGCAGGCCGCCTGGGGCCTGGTGCTGGCCCACCACACCGGCCGCGAGGACGTGGTCTTCGGCGCGGTGGTCTCCGGCCGCCCGGCCGAACTGCCCGGCGTGGAGCGGATGGTCGGTCTGCTGATCAACACCCTGCCGGTCCGGCTGCGCACCACCCCGGCCGAGCCGCTGGGGCGGCTGATCGACCGGCTCCAGCAGGAGCAGTCCGTCCTGCTGGCGCACCAGCACGTCGGCCTGGCCGAGATCAGCGGCTGGACCGGTCTCGGTGAACTCTTCGACACCGCCCTGGCCTTCGAGAACTACCCGGTGGACGCGCAGGCGCTGGCCGCCCCCGCCGACGGGCTGCGGATCTCCTCGGCCGGCATCCAGGACGCCACCCACTACCCGCTCACCCTGGTGGTGATCCCCGGCCCGCGCCTGGACCTCCGGCTCGCCTACCGGCCCGACCTCTTCGACCGGGCCGGCGCCGAACAGCTGTCGGCCCGGATCGAGCGGGTGCTGTCGGCCTTCGTCACCGACGCCGAACTGCCCACCGGTCGTCTGGAGTTGCTCACCCCCACCGAGCGCGCCGCCGTCCTGCCGGCGACCCGCCCGCAGGCCGCGCCGGACCCGGCCACCCTGCCGCGGCTCTTCGAGGCCCGGGCCGCCCGCACCCCGTCCGCCGTCGCCGTCACCTGCGAGGGCCGCGAGCTGACCTACCGGGAGCTGAACGCCGCCGCCAACCGGCTCGCCCGCCGCCTGGTCGCGCTCGGCGCCGGGCCCGAGCGGACCGTGGCACTGGCCCTGCCGCGCTCCGCCGACCTGGTGGTCGCGCTGCTCGCCGTCCTCAAGTCCGGCGCCGGCTACGTCCCGGTGGACCCGGACTCCCCGGCCGAGCGGACCGCCTACATCCTCGCCGACGCGGCCCCGGCCCTGCTGCTCACCGACGCGGCCACCGCCGAACGGCTGCCCGCGTCCGCCGTGCCCGTCGTCCTGCTCGACGCGGACGGCCCGGACGGCCCGGACAGCCCTGACAGCCCGGGCCGCGCGGGCGACGCCGACCTGACCGACGCCGAGCTGCGCTCCCCGCTGCTGGCCGCGCACCCGGCGTACGTCATCTACACCTCCGGCTCCACCGGCCGCCCCAAGGGCGTCACCGTCCCGCACCGCAACGTGGTCCGGCTGCTCACCACCACCGAGCCGCTGTTCGGCTTCGGCCCGCAGGACGTCTGGACGCTGTTCCACTCCTACGCCTTCGACTTCTCGGTCTGGGAACTCTGGGGCCCGCTGCTGCACGGCGGCCGGCTGGTCGTCGTGCCCCACCTGGTCAGCCGCTCCCCCGCCGAGGTGCTGGAGCTGCTGCGGCGCGAGCGGGTGACGGTGCTCAACCAGACCCCGTCCGCCTTCTACCAGCTGCTCGACGCCGAGCGCGAGCACCGCACCGGCGCGATCGCCGGCCTGCGCACCGTCGTCTTCGGCGGCGAGGCCCTCGACCCGGGCCGCCTGGCGGACTGGTACCGCGAGCACCCGGCGGACGGCCCGAGCCTGGTCAACATGTACGGCATCACCGAGACCACCGTGCACGCCGCCCACCACCCGCTCGACCCGGCCCGCGCCACCGCCGCCGACGCGGTCAGCGCGATCGGCCGCGCCCTGCCCGACCTCGACCTGTACGTGCTGGACGGCGCCCTTCGGCCGGTCCCGGCCGGTGTGCCGGGCGAGCTGTACGTGGCCGGGCCCGGCCTGGCCCGCGGCTACCGCGGCCGCCCCGGGCTGACCGCCGAGCGCTTCCTCGCCGACCCGTTCGGCGCGCCCGGCACCCGGATGTACCGCTCCGGCGACGTGGTCCGGCGCACCGCCGACGGCGGCCTGGAGTACCTCGGCCGGGCCGACGAGCAGGTGAAGGTCCGCGGCTTCCGGATCGAGCTCGGCGAGATCGAGGCGGCGCTGCTGCGCCACCCGGCCGTCCGCCAGGCCGCCGTGCTGGTCCGCGAGGACCGCCCCGGGGACAAGCGCCTGGTCGGCTACCTGGTGCCGGCCGAGGGCGCCGACCCGGCGTCCGTCCACGAGCAGTCCGCCCAGGAGCAGTCCGTCCGGGAGCGGTCCGTCCACGAGCAGTCCGCCCCGGAGCAGTCCGCCCGCGAGCAGTCCGTCCGGAAGCACCTGGCCGCCACCCTGCCCGGCTACATGGTGCCCGCCGCCCTGGTCGAGCTGGCCGCGCTGCCGCTGACCGGCAACGGCAAGCTGGACCGCCGCGCCCTGCCCGCGCCCGAGCTGCCCGCCGGCCCGGCCGGCCGTGCGCCGCGCACCGAGTGCGAGCGGGAGCTGTGCACCCTGTTCGCCGAGGTGCTGGGCCTGCCCGAGGTCGGGGTGGACGGCGACTTCTTCGCCCTCGGCGGGCACTCGCTGCTCGCCACCCGGCTGGTCAGCCGGATCCGCTCGGTGCTCGGCGCCGAACTCGCCGTCCGCACCCTGTTCGAGGCGCCGACCGTCGCCGCGCTGGCCGAGCGCCTCGCGCAGCAGCCGCCGCAGGCCGGCCAGGCCGTCCGCCCGGCCGTCCGCCGCGCCGCGCGGCCCGAGCGGCTGCCGCTGTCCTTCGCCCAGCAGCGGCTCTGGTTCCTCGGCGCGCTCGAAGGCGTCAGCGCCGCCTACAACATCCCGCTGGCCGTCCGGCTCACCGGCCCGCTGGACCGCGCGGCGCTGGGCCGGGCGCTCGACGACGTGCTCGCCCGCCACGAGGCGCTGCGCACCGTCTTCCCGCAGGGCGCCGACGGCACGCCGGAGCAGCTGGTCACGGACGCCCCGGTCGGGCTGGAGGTGGTGGAGACCACGGCGGAGCTGCTGCCGGGCCTGCTCGCCGACGCGGCCGGGCGCGGCTTCGACCTCGCCCGCGAGCTGCCGCTGCGCGCCACCCTGCTCGCCACCGGCCCGCGGGAGCACGTGCTGCTGCTGACGGTGCACCACATCGCCGGCGACGGCTGGTCGATGGGCCCGCTGGCCCGGGACCTCTCCGCCGCCTACGCCGCCCGGCTCGCCGGCACGGCCCCGGCCTGGGCGCCACTGCCCGTCCAGTACGCCGACTACACGCTGTGGCAGCGCGAGCTGCTGGGCTCGGAGCGGGACGGGGAGAGCCTGCAGAGCCGCCAGCTCGACTACTGGCGGCAGGCGCTGGCCGGCGCCCCGCACGAGCTGGAGCTGCCCACCGACCGGCCGCGTCCCGCCGTGGCGAGCCACCGCGGCGAGCGGATCGGCTTCGCCACCGACGCCGCGCTGCACCGGTCGCTCACCGAACTGGCCGCCGAGCACGGCGCGACCGTCTTCATGGTGGTGCAGGCGGCGCTGGCCGCCCTGCTCTCCCGCCTCGGCGCGGGCGAGGACGTGCCGCTCGGCACCCCGGTCGCCGGGCGCACCGACGAGGCGCTGGACGAGCTGGTCGGCTTCTTCGTCAACACCCTGGTGCTGCGCACCGACCTGAGCGGCGACCCGAGCTTCGCCGAGCTGATCGGCCGGGTGCGGGAGTCCGTGCTGGGCGCCTACGCCCACCAGGACGTCCCGTTCGAGCAGGTGGTCGAGGCGGTCAACCCGGCCCGTTCGATGGGCCGGCACCCGCTCGTCCAGACCATGATCGCCTGGCAGAACAACGCCGGGCCCCGGCTGGAGCTGCCCGGGCTGCGGGCCGAGGCGGTGGCCACCGGCGCGGTGGCGGCCCGCTTCGACCTCTCGGTCAGCCTGGGCGAACTCACCGCCGAGGACGGCAGCCCGGCCGGCCTGGAGGGCAGCTTCGAGTACGCGACCGACCTGTTCGACCGCGCGAGCGTCGAGCTGCTCGCCGAGCGCTTCCGCCGGCTGCTCACGGCCGTCACCGCGGCGCCGGACACCCCGATCGGCGCGATCGAGCTGCTGGACGGGCCCGAGCGCGCCCGGCTGCTGGACGGCTGGGGCACCGGCGGCGCGCCGCTCGCCCCGGCCACCCTGCCCGAGCTCTTCGCGGCGCAGGCCGCCCGCACCCCGTCCGCCGTCGCCGTCGCCTGCGAGGGCCGGGAGCTGACGTACCGGGAGCTGGACGCCGCCGCCAACCGGCTCGCCCGCCACCTGGTCGGGCTCGGCCTCGGCCCCGAGCAGCGCGTCGCCATCGCGCTGCCCCGCTCCGAGCGGTTCCCGGTGGCGCTGCTCGCCGTGCTCAAGGCGGGCGCGGCCTACCTCCCGGTGGACCCGGCGTACCCCGCGGAGCGGATCTCCTACCTGCTGACGGACTCGGCCGCGGCCCTGCTGCTGACCGACGGCGCCACCGCGCTGCCGGCGCACGGCGTCCCGGTCCTCGACCTGGACGCGCTCGACCTCGCGGACGTGCCGGCCCACGGGCTGACGGACGCCGAGCGCCGCACGCCGCTGCTCCCCGCGCACCCCGCCTACGTGATCTACACCTCGGGCTCCACCGGGCGCCCCAAGGGCGTCGTGGTGCCCCACCACGGTCTGGCGGGCCTGGCCGCCGCGCAGATCGAGCGCTTCGCGGTGACGGCCGGCAGCCGGGTGCTGCAGTTCGCCTCGACCAGCTTCGACGCGGCCGTCTCCGAGCTGGCGATGGCGCTGCTGTCCGGGGCCACCGCCGTGATCGCCCCGCAGGAGCGGCTCGCCCCGGGCGCCCCGCTGGTGGAGCTGGCCGCCGAGCAGCGGATCACCCATGTCACGCTGCCCCCGGCCGCCCTCGCCGCGCTGGACCCGGCGGACCTGCCCTCGGTGACCACCCTGGTCACCGCCGGCGAGGCCTGCCCGGCGGGCCTGGCCGAGCGCTGGTCCCGCGGCCGGCGTCTGGTCAACGCGTACGGCCCGACCGAGGCGACCGTCTGCGCCACCATGAGCGAGCCGCTCACCGGCGCCGGCGCCCCGCCGATCGGCCGCCCGATCCGGGGCACCCGGGTGTACGTGCTGGACGCGCGGCTGCGGCCGGTGCCGGCGGGCGTGCCCGGGGAGCTGTACCTGGCCGGTGACGGTCTGGCCCGCGGCTACCTGGGCCGGCCCGGCCTGACGGCCGAGCGCTTCCTCGCCGACCCGTTCGGCGCCCCCGGCAGCCGGATGTACCGCACCGGCGACCTGGTGCGCTGGACGGCGGACGGCGCGCTCGACTACCTGGGCCGCACCGACGACCAGGTCAAGCTGCGCGGCTTCCGGATCGAACTCGGCGAGGTGGAGGCCGCGTTGGCCGACCAGCCGGCCGTCCGGCAGTCGGCGGCGGCGGTCCGCGAGGGCCGGCTGACCGGGTACGCCGTCCCGGCCGAGGGCGCGGCCCTCGACCCGGCCGCGCTGCGCGCCGCTCTGGCCGAGCGGCTGCCGCAGCACCTCGTCCCCGCCGCGGTGGTGGTGCTGGCGGCGCTGCCGCTGACCCCGAACGGCAAGGTGGACCGCCGGGCGCTGCCCGCGCCCGACTTCGCCGCGGCCGCCTCCGGGCGCGCCCCCGGCAGCGAGCGGGAGGAGCTGCTGGCCGCGCTGTTCGCGGAGCTGCTCGGCCTGGAGCGGGTCGGCGTCGACGACGGCTTCTTCGAGCTGGGCGGCGACTCCATCACCTCCATCCAGCTGGTCGCCCGGGCCCGCGCCGCCGGTCTGGTCTTCTCCGCCCGGGACGTCTTCACCCGTCAGACCGTCGCCGAACTCGCCCTCGCCGCCCGGGAGGTGGACTCCGCCACCACCGGGGACGACGGCACCGGCGACCTCCCCGCCACCCCGATCATGCACTGGCTGCGCGAACACGGCGGCCGGATCGACGGCTTCCAGCAGGCCATGCTGGTGCAGCTGCCGGCGGGCGCCGACCTCGACCGCCTGACCGGCGCGCTGCGCACCCTGCTGGACCACCACGACGCGCTGCGCGCCCGGCTGGTCACCACCGAAGGCGGCGACTGGACCCTGCACGTCCCGCCGCGCGGCAGCGCCGAACCCCGGATCACCCGGGTCGACGCCACCGGCCCGGACGCCGCCGACCAGCCGGGGCTGCTCCGGCGCGAGGTGCTCGCCGCCCAGGGCCGGCTCGACCCGGCGGCCGGCGAGATGGTGCAGCTGGTCTGGTTCGACGCCGGCCCCGACACCCCCGGCCGACTGCTGGTGATGATCCACCACCTGGTCGTGGACGGCGTCTCCTGGCGCATCCTGCTGCCCGACCTCGCCGCCGCCTGGCACGGCGAGACCCTCCAGCCCACCGGCACCTCCTTCCGCCACTGGGCCCACCTCCTCCGGCGGGAGGCCGCCGAACGCACCGCCGAACTCCCCTACTGGCAGGCCGTTTCGGCCGAACCGGACGCCCTGCTCGGAAGCCGCCCGCTCGACCCGGAGCGGGACACCGCGGACACCGCGGGCCGCCTCGACCTCGCGCTGCCCGCCGAGGTCACCGCCCCGCTGCTGTCCCGCGTCCCGGCCCGCTTCCACGCCGAGGTCAACGACGTCCTGCTGACCGCCCTCGCCCTCGCCGTCCGGCGCCGGGGCGGCCACGGCGGCGGCCTGCTGGTGGAACTGGAGGGCCACGGCCGCCAGGAGTTCACCGGAGGCGTCGACCTCTCCCGTACGGTCGGCTGGTTCACCACCGCGCACCCGGTCCGGCTGGACCCGGGGGCCGGCGGCCTCGGCGAGGCACTGAAGGCCGTCAAGGAGCAGCTGCGCTCCGCGCCGGACCACGGTCTCGGCCACGGCCTGCTGCGTCACCTCGACCCGTCGACCGCCGCCGTCCTGGCCGAACTCCCCACCCCCCAGCTCGGGTTCAACTACCTCGGCCGCTTCGGCGACGCCCCGGACGGACCGGCGGCGCCGTGGTCGGCCCTGCCGGTCGGCACCGAGCACGGCGGCCTGGACCGGCACGCCCCGCTGGCCCAGGCGCTGACCGTCAACGCCCGCACCGAGGACCGGCCCGAGGGCCCGACCCTGGTCGCGGCCTGGACCTGGGCCACCGGCGTCCTGGACGAGGCCGAGGTCCGCGAGCTCGGCACGCTCTGGTTCCAGGCGCTGCGCGACCTCGTCGCCTACGCCGAGCAGCCGGGCGCGAACGCGCTCACCCCGTCCGACGTGCCCCTGGCCGGGCTGACCCAGGCCGAACTGGACGCGCTCGCCGTCGAACCGCTCGCCGAGGTGCTGCCGCCCGCGCCGCTCCAGGAGGGCCTGTACTTCCACGCCCGCTACGAGGAGCGCGGCCCGGACGTCTACACCGCCCAGCTGGCGCTCCGGCTGGTCGGGCCGCTGGACGCCGCGGCGCTGCACCGGGCCGCCACCGGCCTGCTGGAGCGGCACCCGCACCTGCGGGCGGGCTTCCGGCAGTCCACCCAGGGCCGGCTGCTCCAGGTGATCCCGCGCGAGGTCGAACTCCCCTGGCGGGAACTCGACCTGAGCGGCCTGCCGGAGTCCGAGCAGCGGAGCGCGCTGGACGGGCTGCGGGCCGAGGAGCGGGCCCGCCGCTTCGACCTCGCCGCGCCGCCGCTGCTGCGCCTGGCCCTGGTGCGCCTGGCCGCCGAACGGCACGCACTGGTACTGACCAACCACCACATCCTCTGGGACGGCTGGTCGATCGGGGTCCTGATCGGCGAGCTGGCCGAGCTGTACCGGACCGGCACCGGCGGGTCCGGGCTGCCCCGCCCGACACCGCTGCGCGACTACCTCGACTGGCTGGCCGGGCAGGACCGGGCGGCCGCCCGGGAGGCCTGGCAGGTCTCGCTGACCGGGGTCGAGGAGCCCACCCTGCTGGCCGGGGCCGGGCGCCCGACCGGGGCGGAGCTGCCCGAGCAGCTGCACGAGCGGCTGTCGCCGCAGCTCACCGCCGCCGTGGAGGCCGCCGCCCGCCGCCTGGGCGTGACCGTCAACACCGTGCTCCAGAGCGCCTGGGCCCTGGTGCTCGCCCAGCTGACCGGCCGCGAGGACATCGTCTTCGGCGCCGTGGTCTCCGGCCGCCCGGCCGAACTGCCCGGCGTGGAACGGCTGGTGGGCCTGCTGATCAACACCCTGCCGGTGCGCCTGCGGCTCGACCCGGCGGAACCGCTGGCCGCCCTGTTGGCGCGGCTCCAGCGGGAGCAGTCGGCGCTGCTCGCCCACCAGCACCTGGGCCTGGCGGAGCTGCAGCGCCTCGCCGGGGTCGGCGAACTCTTCGACACCACCTACGTGTTCGAGAACTACCCGGTGGACCCGTCCGCGCTCGCCGAGGCCCCCGGCGGGGGCCTGCGGATCACCGGCGCGGACGGCCTGGACGGCACCCACTACCCCGTCACCCTGGCCGTCCTGCCCGGCGAGCGGCTCGGGCTGCGGGTGGACCACCGGCCGTCGCTGGTCGACCGGACCACCGCCGAACGGATCCTCACCGGCCTGCGCGCGGTGCTGACCGCCCTCGCCGCCGACCCGCTGCTCCCGGTCGGCCGGCTGGCCCTGCTGGACGAGGCGACCACCCGTACCGTGCTCACCGCCTGGAACGACACCGCCGCCGAGACCCCGACCGGCAGCCTGCCCGAGCTGTTCGCGGCGCAGGCCGCCCGCACGCCCTTCGCCCCGGCCGTGGTCTGCGGCGAGGTCGAACTCGGCTACCGGGAGCTGGACGAGCGGGCGGACCGGCTCGCCGAGCGGCTGCGGCTGCTCGGCGTCGGCCCGGAGAGCGCCGTCGCCGTGCTGATGGACCGCTCCGCCGACCTGGTGGTGGCCGTCCTCGCCGTACTCAAGGCGGGCGGCTGCTACGTCCCGCTGGACGCCCGCTACCCGCTGGCGCACCGGCGGCTGATCCTCGACGACACCGGCACCGGGGTCGTCCTCACCGACCGGGCGCTGCGCGCCGAGGCCGACCTGCTCGGTCTGCCGACGCTGCTCGCCGACGAGGTGCCGGACGGCCCGGCCGCCCGCCCGGCCGCCCCGGTGCCGCCGGACGCACTGGCCTACCTGATGTACACCTCCGGCTCCACCGGCCGGCCCAAGGGCGTGGCGGTCACCCACCGCAACGTCGCCGAGCTGGCCGCCGACCGGCGCTGGCAGGGCGGGGCGCACCGGAGGGTACTGCTGCACTCCTCCCCCGCGTTCGACGCCTCCACCTACGAACTGTGGGTGCCGCTGCTGTCCGGCGGCACCGTCGTGGTGGCGCCGCCGGAAGCACGCACTCCCGCCGAGCTGGCCGAGGTGCTGGCCGCCCACCGGGTGACGGCGCTGTGGGCGACGGCCGGGCTGTTCGCGCTGATCGCCGAGGAGCGGCCGCAGGCCCTGCGCGGAGTGCGCGAGGTCCTGGCCGGCGGTGACGTGGTGTCACCGGCGGCGGTGGCCGCCGTCCAGCGGGCCTGCCCGGGCACCCGGGTGGTGATCGGCTACGGCCCGACCGAGACGACCACCTTCGCCACCCGCGCCGCCCTGGCCCCCGTCACCGACCCCGGCGCGGCGCTGCCGATCGGCCGCCCGCTGGACAACACCCGGATCCGGGTGCTCGACGGCGCGCTGCGCCCGGTGCCGCCCGGCACGGTCGGCGAGCTGTACGTGGCCGGCACCGGCCTGGCCCGGGGCTACCTGGGGCGCGCCGAGCTGACCGCCGAGCGCTTCGTCGCCGACCCGTACGGCCCGCCCGGCGCCCGGATGTACCGCACCGGCGACCTCGCCCGGTGGACCGGGCAGGGCGAGCTGCAGTTCGCCGGCCGCGCCGACCAGCAGGTGAAGCTGCGCGGCTTCCGGATCGAACTCGGCGAGGTGGAGGCCGCGTTGACCGCCCATCCGGCGGTGGCCGGGGCCTGCGCCGTGGTCCGCGAGGACCGGCCCGGCGACCGGCGCCTGGTGGCCTACCTGGTGCCGGCCGAGCAGGAGCGGCCCGACCCCGGGGTGCTGCGCAAGCAGCTCGCCGAGGACCTGCCCGGCTACCTGGTGCCGAGCGCGCTGGTGCTGCTGGACGCGCTGCCGCTGACCCCGAACGGCAAGGTGGACCGGCGGGCACTGCCCGCCCCGGAGGAGGGCCCGCGCCCGGCCGGACGCGAGCCCGCCGAGGGCGTCGAGCGGCAGCTGTGCGAGCTGTTCGCGCAGGCGCTGGGCCGGCCGGAGGTCGGGGTCGAGGAGGACTTCTTCGGCCTCGGCGGCGACTCCCTGCTCGCCACCCGCCTGGCGGGCCGGCTGCGCGCGCTCGGCCACCGGGCCGGCGTCCGCGACCTGTTCGAGGCGCCGACGCCCGCCGCGCTGGCCGCCCGACTGGGCGCGCAGGAGCCGCAGGCACCGTCCGCCGACCCCTTCGACGTGCTGCTGCCGCTGCGCACGGGCGGCACGCTGCCGCCGCTGTTCTGCGTCCACCCGGGCTTCGGCCTCGGCTGGTCCTTCCGCGGACTGGCCGGGCACCTGCCGGCCGAGCGGCCGCTGTACGCCCTCCAGGCGCGCGGACTGCGGGAGACGGACGGCCTGCCGGGGAGCGTCGAGGAGATGGCCGCCGAGTACGTCGCCCGGATCCGCGCGGTGCAGCCGAGCGGCCCGTACCACCTGCTCGGCTGGTCCTTCGGCGGCGCGGTCGCCCATGCGATGGCCACGCGGCTGCAGGCGGCGGGCGAGCGGGTCGACCTGCTGGCCGTGCTGGACTGCTACCCCGGCACCCCGGTGGCCCGGCCGGACACCGCCGAGCTGCGCCGGGAGCTGCTCGGCACGCTGCTGCGGACGCTCGACGGCCCGGCGGGCGAGCAGGTGCGGGACGAGCGTTCGTCGGACGAGCGGGCCCTGGACGAGCGCGAGGCCGCCGCCGTCGTGGAGACCTTCGTCCGCAGCACGATTCTGCTGGACAAGTTCACCCCGGCGACGTTCCACGGCGACCTGCTGTTCTTCACCGCCGATCATGGTCGGTCGGACACCGCGCCCACCGCCGAGGTGTGGCGGGACCACTGCACCGGGCGGGTGGTCGACACGGCCGTCGCCGCCGACCACCACGGCATGACCCTGCCCGCCCCCCTGGCCGTCATCGGCCGGGCCGTGGCGACCGCCCTCGACGCGGCCGGCGACGCGCCCGGCGGCACGGCCGCGGTGAACGGCTGACCACCCGCCGCCCGTACGTACACCGGAACACCCAGAGAAAAGGAAGACACCCCATGGCGAACCCCTTCGAGGACGCGGACGGCACCTACCTGGTGCTGGTCAACGACGAGAACCAGCACTCCCTGTGGCCCGCCTTCGCCGAGGTACCGGCCGGCTGGACCGTCGCCCACGGCCCCGACACCCGCCAGGCGTGCCTGGACCACGTCGAGGCCAACTGGACGGACATGCGGCCCGCGAGCCTGGTCCGCGCGATGGCCGAGGCCGGCTGACCGGCCGCACCGCTCCAGGGGCCCGGGACACCGGGCCCCTGGACACCGGAACCCCTGTTCGCCGGGCCCCTGGACACGGCTAGCGCGCCTCGACGCGCTGGGCCTCCAGGTACTCCTCGCGGATCTCCCTGGGGCCGAACGGCCAGGCGCCCTCGACCTTCGACCAGACCAGGTAGGCGAGGCCGCCGAGGCCGACCCAGGCCAGCGACCACTCGATGGGGTGGACACCGTCGTTGGCCTTGTCCGCGTAGCCGTAGATGACCAGCCAGCCGACGGCGGCCAGGATGCTCGGCAGCGGGTAGAGCACCATCTTGTACGGGCGGGCGAGGTCCGGCTGCCGCTTGCGGAGCACCGTGACGGCGGCGATCTGGGCGAGCGCCTGGACGATCACCATGACGCTGGTCAGCAGGGCGATCAGGACGCTGAGCGGCGGGTGCGCGGCGGAGCTGCCGACGTGCCGCGCGAACAGGAAGCCGGCGGCGGTGACGGTGCCCATGGCGACCAGGCCGAGGACCGGGAAGCCGTGCCGGGGGTGCAGCCTGGCGAAGGAGCGGAAGAACATCCCGTCGCGGGCCGCGTCGTACGGCACCCGGGAGCCGCCGAGCAGGCCCGCGAAGACGGAGGCGAAGGCGGTGACCAGGATCAGCACCGTCACGGTGTCGGCGGTGCCCTTGCCCCAGGTCCGCTCCAGGACGGCGGAGGCGACCGACGTGGAGGCGACGTCGTCCGGGTCCAGCATCGAATGCCAGTCGATCACGCCGAGGACACCGATCTGCATCAGCAGGTAGATGGCCATGATGGCGAGGATCGAGAAGACGATGGCGCGCGGCATGACCCGGCCGGGGTTCCTGATCTCGGCGCCCAGGTAGGAGGCCGTGTTGTAGCCGAGGTAGTCGTAGATGCCGATGGTCAGTCCGGCGGCGAAGCCGATCCAGAACTGCCCGTGGGTCAGCTCGACGGCGTGGGCGGGCCAGGTGAAGGCCAGCGAGGGGTGGAAGTCGGTGAAGGAGGCGAGGATCACCGCGCCGACCGAGACGATCATCACGCCCCACATGGCGACCGTGATCCTGCTGATGTCCTCGACCCGGCGCCACAGCAGCAGCACGACCAGGGCGAGCACCGCGACACCGACGACGTCGCCCTGAAGGGTCGTCATGTCCGGCCACAGGTAGGCGAGGTACTGCACCAGGCCCTGCACCCCGGTGGACATGATCAGCGGGATGAAGAGCATCGCCGTCCAGACGAACAGGAACGGCATCAGCCGCCCGGTGCGGTACTGGAAGGCCTCCCGCAGGTAGACGTAGGTGCCGCCGGAGCCGGGCAGCGAGGCGCCGAGCTCGGCCCAGACCAGGCCGTCGACCAGGGCGAGCAGCGCGCCGGCGACCCAGCCTATGACGGCCTGCGGACCGCCGAAGGCGGCGACCATCAGCGGGATCGTCACGAAGGGCCCGATGCCGCACATCTGGCTCATGTTGATCGCGGTGGCCTGGAACAGGCCGATTCTTCGGGTCAAGCCTGAGGACACGGGTGGCTCCGGGGTGTGGGGGCGGACCTGGGAGGTGGTGGCGCAAAGGACGATCCGGCGGCTCCTCCCGGCGGGCCGCCCCCGCCGGAGGGCTCAGCCCTGGTACTGGACGACGATCTTGGTGAAGTCGTACGGGGACTGCGCGACGCCGCTGCACGCGTCGGCGTCCGTGCCGGAGCCGCAGGCGCGGTCGCGGTTGACGGACCAGAAGGAGAAGCGGGCGAGGTGGTGCTGCTGGGCGTAGCCGAGGATGGTGCGGAAGTCGCCGGTGGTGACGGTCTCCCCCGCCTCGTCGGTCTTCCCGTTCATCGAGGAGACGCCGATGTGCCGGTACGCCACGTCGTCGGTGTAGCCGTAGGCGCTCTTGACCGCCGCCTTGAGCCCGTCGAGCGCGCTGACCGTGGCCTGGCCCATGGTGCCGCTGTGCCCGCCGAAGTCGAAGGGCATCACCACCCAGCCGTCGTTCGCCAGGCCCGCGGCCGCCCCCCGCTTGATCAGGTCCTTGCCGTTGGCGTCCGGGCCGGTCGGCGTGGTGCCCAGGGTGACGTAGGTGACGATGCCGGGGTTCCTGGTCTTGACGATCTTCAGCGCGTCGACCACCCGCTGACGGACCGTCGCGTTGCCGAACTCGGTGTTCTCGATGTCGATGTCGAGCGCCTTCAGCTGGTAGGCGTCGATCACCTTCTGGTAGGCGCCGGCCAGCGCGCTCGCGCTGGAGCACTTCTCGCCGAGCTTGTTCCCGCTCCACCCTCCGACGGAGATCACGACGTCACCGCCGGCCGCTCGGATCGACTTGATGGCGGCCTCGTCGGAGCCCCCGGTGAGCGCCCGGCTGCCGTCCCACTTCGGGTTGCACCCGCCGTCGGAGAGGATGAAGGCCAGGGTGAACCACTTGACGCCGGTCGCCTTCATCACGTCGGTCGGCTTCTGCGGGTTGCCCCAGCCGAGGTACTCGTACGGCGCGGCGGCCATCCCGGGCACGGCCGCCGCGGCGGAGGCCTCCGTCGCGGCGGAGGCCGAGGGGGCCGCCGTCGCGGAGCTCGCGGGGGCCAGCAGGAGGGCGGCCGGGCCGAGGGCGGCGACCAGCAGCGGGGCGGTGAGACGGACTCCAATGGTCGTGCGCACGCCAACTCACTTTCGTCGATCCGTCGGATGCCTCACAGAATCGGGGCACCGGGCGCCAGGGTCAATGAGTTTGGTTAGGAAAGTTTCCCAATGGTGCACCAGTGGCACGCCAGTGACGCCGCGTCCCGACGGACCGTCGACTTTCGGAAACCTGCCTAACTATGACTCTTGACGCGCCCTCGTCGGATCGCGATCCTGAACCGCACTCCCCGCACGACCAGAGAATCGAGCAGACATGCGTCGACTCAAGAGTGCCCTCGCCACCGCCGTGCTGGCCCCCACCGTCCTGGCCCTGCTGCCCGCCACGAGCGCCACGGCCGCCGCCGCGCCGAACGTCCCCTTCGGCAGCCACACCTTCCCGTACGCGGCGGGCACGCTGCGCCCGAGCGGCGCCCAGGCGACCATCGACCAGCAGGTGATCGACAAGTACAACGCCTGGAAGTCCGCCTTCCTGAAGCAGAACTGCGGCAACGGCTGGTACCAGGTCATCTCCCCCGACGCCGACCACCCGTACGTGGCCGAGGGGCAGGGCTACGGCATGGTGATCACCGCCCTGATGGCCGGCGCCGACGCCAACGCGAAGACCGCCTTCGACGGCCTGGTGAAGTACATGCTCGCCCACCCGTCGGTCAACAACGCCAACCTGCTGGCCGCCGAACAGGACGCCTCCTGCAAGAGCGTCAACGGCTCCGACTCGGCGACCGACGGGGACCTCGACGTCGCCTACGGGCTGCTGCTCGCCGACCGGCAGTGGGGCTCCACCGGGACGTACGACTACAAGGACCTCGCGGTCAGGCACATCAACGCGATCAAGGCCAGCGAGATCAACCCGACCACCCACCTGACCCGGCTCGGCGACTGGTCCGGCTCCGGCGACTCGCTGTACTACGTCACCCGCTCCTCCGACTGGATGATCGACCACTTCCGCGCCTTCAGGACCGCGACGGGCGACAGCGCCTGGGACACCATCCGCACCGCCCACCAGAACCTGATCACCTCCCAGCAGTCCACGTACGCCTCCGGCACCGGCCTGCTGGCCGACTTCGTGGTCAACACCAACACCACCCCCAAGCCCGCCGCCGGGCAGGTCCTGGAGAGCCCCAACGACGGCGACTACGGCTGGAACGCCTGCCGCGACCCGTGGCGGATCGGCGCCGACGCCGTGACCAGCGGCGACCCCGCCTCGCTCGCCTCGGCGCGCAAGCTGAACTCCTGGATCAGGACCAAGACCGGCGGCAACGCGGGCAGCGTCGTCACCGGCTACCACCTCAACGGCTCGGCCTTCGACACCGGCAAGGACATGGCGTTCACCGCGCCGTTCGCCGTCACCGCCATGACCGACCCCAACTCCCAGGCCTGGCTCGACGCCCTGTGGGGCAAGCTGGTCTCGACGCCGATCGACTCCTCCCTCTACTACGGGAGCAGCGTCCAGCTCCAGTCGATGATCGTGGTCTCCGGCAACTACTGGCTGCCGTAAGCCCGTTGGCCCCCGGCGACGGCCGGCCCCTCCCCGCGGGGGCGCCGGCCGCCGCCCTCCCTCCGCCGCCGCCGTGAACGGCCCGATAAGGTGCAGGCCCGAGGGGGGCCGAGGACCGACAAGACCACAGGTGCGACGTGCGGATTCTGCTGCTGGGACCGTTGGAGCTGCGGACCCCCGAGGGCGCGGCCGTCCACGTCGGAGGCGCCCGGCGCCGCGCCGTGCTGGCCACACTCGCCCTGGACGCCAACCGCGTCGTCCCGGTCGAGCGGCTGCTCGACCTCGCCTGGGACCACACCCCGCCCCCCACCGCCCGCGCCGCACTGCAGGGCCACGTCGCCAGACTGCGCGCCCTGCTCGGCGACGGTCTGCACCTGGAGACCCGCGCCCCCGGATACGTGCTGCGCGCCGACCCCGACCTGATCGACGCCCACCGGCTGGACCGGCTGCTCGACCGCGCCCGCACCGAAACCGCCGACGAGGCGGCCGTACCGCTGCTGCGCGAGGCGGTCGCGCTGCGGCGCGGCCCGACACTGGCCGACTGCGGCTCCACCACGCTGCGCGAGGGCGCGGCCGCCCGGCTGGAGACGCTCAGGATCGAGGCCCTGGAACAGCTCGCCGAACGGCTGCTGCGCACCGGCGGGGCCGCCGACCTGACCGGCGAACTCACCGAAGCACTGGCCGGGCACCCGCTGCGCGAGTCGCTGGTCCGCCTCACCATGCTCTGCCTGCACCGGGAGGGCCGGACCGCGGAGTCCCTCGCCCTCTACGAGGCGACCGCGCGGCGGCTGGCCGAGGAGGCCGGGATCGACCCCGGCACCGCACTCCAGGAGGCCCTCGCCCACCTCCGCCCCGCACCGCGGCCGCGGCCCGTCGCCGCACCGGCCCGACTGCCGCGCGAACCCGGCCGCTTCGTCGGACGGGACACCGAACTGGCCTGGCTGGGCCGCCAGAGCGGCGCGGACGGCGGCCCGACCACACCGGCGGACGGCGGCCGGCGGCTGCTGCTGGTGACCGGCCCGGCGGGCGTCGGCAAGACGGCGCTGGTCCTGCGCTGGGCGCACCGCAACGCCGCCGCCTTCCCGGACGGCCGGATCGGCGTCAACCTCCGCGGCTTCGACGAGACCGCGCCGCTGAGCCCCGAGGAGGCGCTCACCGAACTGCTGCGGGGCCTCGGCGCCGAGGACGGCGCCCTCCCGGCCGACCGGGAGGAGCTGCTGGCCGCCTGCCGGACGCTGCTGGCCGGCCGGCGGGTGCTGCTCGTGCTGGAGAACGCCCGGGACGCCGAGCAGGTGCTCCCGCTGCTGCCGGCCGAGCCCGGCTGCGTCATCGTGGTGACCAGCCGCCACCGGCTCACCGGGCTGCTCGCCGTCGAGGGCGCGCGGGCGCTGTCCCTGGAGTCGCTCCGGGCCGAGGAGGCCTTCGGGGTCCTGGCCGGGGTCGCCGGCCGGCCGAGACTGGAGGCCGAACCGGAGGCGGCGGAGCAGGTGGTCGGCCTGTGCGAGGGGCTGCCGCTGGCGCTGCGGATCGCCGGCTCCCGGCTGGCGACCCGGCCGCACTGGCGGGTCGCCACCCTGGCGGGCGAACTGTCCGACGAACGCTCCCGGCTGGCGGCGCTGGCCACCCAGGGCGCGCTGAGCGTCGCGGCCGCCCTGGAACTGACGGTCCGCACGCTGCCCGAGCCGGCCGTCGCGCTGTTCCGGCTGCTCGGCGTCCACCCCGGCCAGCAGGTCGACACCGCAGCGGCGGCCACCCTGGCCGGCACCGACCGGCGGACGGCCGCCGCCGCGCTGGACCTGCTGCACCAGGCCCACCTGGTCGAGGAGAGCGCGCCCGGACGCTTCGAACGCCACGACCTGGTGCGGCTGCACGCCCGGCAGGCCGCCGAGGAACTGCCCGCCGCCACCCGGGAGGCCGCCCTCGCCCGGCTGGTCGACCACTACCTGGCCGCCACCGCCGCCGGACTCGTCCTCGCCCGGCCGGACGCCCGCCACCACCTCCCGGCCCACCCGCCGACCGGCGGCGCCCCGCGGTTCGCGACCTCGGCGGACGCCCTGGCCTGGTTCCGGGCCGAGGAGCCGGCCGTCCGCGCCCTGATCGCCCTGGCCTGCCGGTGGGACGCCCACGAACACGCCTGCCGGATGGTCGAGAACGCCGGCTACCTCTACCTCGACGCGGGCCTGTTCCGCGCCTGGGAGGAGGCGGCCCGGCAGGCACTGACCGCGGCCGAGAGCGCCGGCACCGCCGCGAACTGGCCGCACCTGTACTCCAACCACAGCCTCTCGCTGGGCTGGCTGGGCCGCAGACCGGAGGCCCTGGAGCAGTCCGCGCGCGCCGTCGCCGTCGCCGACCCGCAGAGCCTGCCGGTGCTGCGGCACCGCTACCTCAGCATGCGGACGAGCTTCGCGGACGACCACGGCGAGCCCGGCACCGCCCTGCCGGGCTTCACCGAGACGGTGGCCCACGCACGCGAGTTGGGCGATCCCCGACTGCTCTCCCAGGCGCTCAACAACCTGGCGCACACCCTGTACCGGGCGGGCCGGGCCGCCGAGGGGCTGGAGCCGATCGAGGAGTCCCTGGAGCTGCTGGCCGGGCGCGAGTCCGACCCGTACCTGGTGATCTCGACCAAGACCTACGCCCAGGTGCTGCGCGCCCTGGGCCGCACCGACGAGGCCGTCGAGCAGATCCACCGGGCGCTGGAACTCGGCCGGGCGCAGGGCAACCAGGCCCACGCGGAGTTCGACTTCGCCGACTTCATGGGGCAGGTGATGGACGACCGGGGGCTGGTCGCCGAGGCGCGCCGGCACTGGGAGCGGGCCCTGGAACTCGCCTCCGAGCAGGGGCGGATGACCCGTCAGGTGGAGCTGGTGCAGGCCAGGCTGGCGCGCCTGCGGCCGTGACCGGGGTCGGGGCCGGTCAGCCCCAGGGCGTGGTCGAGGCGGTCGACGTCGTCGAGGGGGTCGACGTGGTCGAGGCGGTCGTCCGGGGCGCGGTGGCCGGCTGGGTCGTGCCGCCCGTGGAGGTGACCCGGCCGCCCGGGGCGGCGGGCCGCAGGAAGTCGGCCCCGTAGCCCGAGGTGGTCGTCCGCACGCCCGGGGCCGTCGAGACCACCGGAGCGTTGTGCGCGGCGCTGGTCCGGCGTACGGCGGGGGCGCCCGGCACCGCCGAGGGGTCGTCGCCGTCCGGCTCGACCCGCTCGATCCGCAGTACCAAGTTGCGGTCCTGGCGGTCACCGGCCTGGTCGCGGTTGCGACTGTGCACGACCTGCGTCAGCACGCCCCGGATCTCCTGCCACCGACCCTGGACGGCACGGACGTTGGGGCACCAGCCGCCCTGGTCCCGGTGCTCCAGGTCGAGTTCCCAGCGGTCCGCCTCGACGAAGTGGACGGCACCGACCTCACCGGGGATCTCCACCGCAGCGGCACCCCGGACGGTCACCACCGCCCGCTGCGGGAACCGCCCCTCCACCGCCGTCACCGTGATCCGGCTCGACCCCTGGTACCAGGCCATCGCTGTCCTCTTCCTCGTCCGTCCTTCGAGCCGGCTGCCGACCGGCCTCAGCCGGTACCACGGACGGCACCCCCTCCCGGGTTCGACCCGCCCGCGTCCGGTCTGAACCCGGCGGGCCACGGCTTCCGTTCAGCGTGGCGAATCCCGGCCCGCACACCGCTGCGGCCGCCCGCATCCGGCCCGAACGGGAGTGACGAACGTGACCAGTACGGTGAAACGGCGGCGGACCACCCTGGTCTGCACCGCGGCGGCCCTCGGCCTCGCCGTGGCCGGAGCCCTCGCGGTACTCGCCCCACCGCCGTCGCCCAGCCCCGTCCAGGCGCACCCGGTGGAACGGACGGAACCCGCGGTGGCGTACGACCCGGCGCTGCGGCCGTCGGGCACCTCACGCAGCGGGGTCCGGGCACTGCTGCCCGGAGCGGGCGCCCCGGCCGACACGGCCCTCCTCGCGGACGGGCAGGGCCCGCGGTGACCGAACAGCACAGCGGCTCGCCCGACACCCCACCGCCCGCCACCGGCCTGCAACTGCCGTGGGTGAACGCCGAACCGGTCGCCCCCTCGGGCCCGGGCGCCGCCGAACGGCTGCGCACCGCCCTGCGCCAGGCCAGGCAGCGCGCCGCCGGGCTCGGCACGGCCGCCCGCACCGCGGCCGCCCGCCGGATCGCCACCCGGCCGGCGCTCCGATTCCCGGCCCGCCGCCCACTCGGACCGGGCGCCCGCAGGCCCTGGGACGCCCGGCGCGTCACCATGGTGGCGGCGATGGGCTGCGGGGCGGTCCTGCTGCTGCTCGCCCCCTTCCTCAAACCCGACGCCACCCCCGGCGACCCGGCCGCCGCGACCGCCCCCGACGCCAGCTCCTCACTGGGCAGCCACGGCCGGCACCGCCCCGCCCCCACCGACCCGCCCACCACGGCCGGCGCCACGCCCACGGAAACCCCCAGCCCCACGGCCACCGAGTCGACACCCCCCTCCCCGACGGCCGACCCCACCACGGCACCGCCGCCCCCGGCCGCCCGACCCACCACCAGCGCCGCCCCGCAGGCCGCCCCGCCACCGGCCCCGGCCGCGCCACCCGCCGCACCCGCCCAGCCGGCACCCGCCGCACCGGCCCCGCAGCCCGCCTTCCAGGCCGTCGCCGGCTTCGGCTGCTCAGGCCCCGGCGGCCACTTCCAGGAGGTCGGGGCGTTCCGCCAGGGAACGGACGGCTGGGTGACCGTCAACAGCGGCGGCCTCACGGGCGACTCCTGCGACGGTCGCTACGAGGCGGTGCCGATGTCCGGTGACAGGAACAAGGACGACAACAGCACCTACGCCCTGTGGACCTTCGACGTCGGCGCGGCGGCCACGAGCTGCGGCGTCTCGGTGTACGTCCCCGCCTCCGGCTCCATCCAGCAGGTCGGCGGCGCCCCCGCCTACTACACGGTGGCCGGGACGGCGGGGGCCGACCTGGGCTCCTTCACCGTCGACCAGATCGGCCACCGCGGCAGCTGGGTCGAGGCAGGAACGTTCCGCCCCACCGGCGGCTCCCTGGTCATCCACCTCCACAACCGCGGCCAGGACTGGGCCGGCTCCGGCCAACCCACCCACGCCCACATCGCCGCCGCCCCCGTACGCGTCACCTGCCGGCCGTGACCTGAAGAGGCCGCCCAGGCCGCGAAACGGCCGGGGCGGCCCGTGCAGTCACACCGCGCCGAACTCACCGCTACGAACGGCGGCGACGAAGGCCGCCCAGGCCTCAGCCGGGAAGACCAGAGCCGGCCCCCCGGAATCCTTGGAGTCACGGACAGGGACAACGCGGACAGAATCGACCAAGTTGCCCGCAACCTCGACGCAATCGCCGCCGTTGCTGCTGTACGAGGATTTGAACCAACTCGGTTCGGCGATCACGGCAGTTCCTCTCTTAGCTGGCTGATCCGGGCCACAGACTCCGCCTGCGAGAGTGCGAGGGCCTGTAGCTGATAGTAGGCCGTGAGCGTAGGCCGAACCGCGTCGCTGTCCCGCTCCAAGTGCCCCTGCTGTGCAGACTCCGCGTAGGACATCAGGGATCGGTTGGCGAGAGTGAGGATGTTCACCGGAAGGTCGAACGGCCTTGCTTCGCCTATGGCGTACGGAGCCACCTGGAGCACCGTGTGCGGCATCCTGGCGAACTCCACCAGGTGGTCCAGTTGAGCGGCCATCACTTCAGCGCCGCCTACCGGACGCCGGATACAGCTCTCGTCCAACACCGCATGAATCACCGGTGAGGGTTCGCGGCGGAGGTTTGCCTGTCGCCGAGCCAAGTACGCCACCCTCTCGTCGGCCTGCTGCTGAGTGATGTTGTCCCGTTCAACGGCAGCCGTCGCGATGGCTCGTGCATAGGCCATGGTCTGGAGCAAGCCCGGCACGATGCCGAGCGTGAACAACCGCACCTCGGTGGCCTTTGACTCCTGCGCGACATAGTCGGGGAAGCCTTCGAGAATCGCCGAGTCCTTGTAATCGAGCGCCTTCCGCGCAAAGACCCGGTCCAACCCAAATGCCTTGTCAAGTTCGCGTGCAAGGCGAGCGGTTGGGGGGCGCCGACCAGTTTCCACGGCTGACACATGCGTTGGCGAATAACCAATCGCAAGTGCCACGTCGTCCTGGGTCCAGCCTCGCTCCTCGCGCAAGCCTCGAAGAAAGATGCCGAACTTCGCCGAAGGGCCAGAGTCAGGGCTCAGCTCAACCTTGTTCACAGGCACCTCTCCAAGCACGTCTGACAGGTTGAAGGGATCCCAAGCCTAGAGGACAGTTGGCGCTCACGGTAGCCGTTTCACTACGGAGAGGAGCGGGCGTTGATGTCGCGCCGGAACCAAGTCGAGGTCGCCCCCAAGGACACCGAGCGCTTCACGGTGGTGATCTACCTCGCCAAGACGAGTGTCGCGTTCCCCGAGTTGGAGATGCGGAGCTGCGAGGACTACGCGCTCGCCTTCGGGTGGCGGGTCTCCGTGACCATCGTGGACGACGAGTTGGAGAAGTGCCCGGAGCAGCGGCCCCTCCTCCAAGCCGCGCTGCAGACGATCAAGGACAAGAGCGCCGGTGCGATCCTGATCGCGTCCCAGGCGACCGTCTCCCCCATCGACGGCGAGTACCGCGAGTTCGCCAGGCAGGTCGAGAGGGCCGGCGGCTTCGTCCAGGTGACCCGCCGATGAGCACCGAACCGACGCCCCGACAGGAGCGCTACGAGATCCACCTGATCGACGCCAAGAGCCCGCACTTCCGTCTGTTGGAGTGCTGGGCCCTCTGGGACCGCGACCGGCACCAGCACGTTCATGTGCCGCGTTCGTCGGAGCGGATCATGCGCTTCTACACCCAGGCCGCCGCCGAGGCGTTCCTCCGCTACGCGCCCGATGACGCCTTCTGACGGACCCGAGGGAACCTGCATTCGGCCCCGTCCCGCGACGCGCGGGACGGGGCCGCTCCATTCGTCCCCTTCTGCGCGCCAACCTGCCGCCATATATCCCGAGTCGAGCATCAGTGCCCCTTGCTACGGTGACCGGATGACATCGGTCAAGAACTTCCAGGTCACCATCGACTGCGC
This sequence comes from Kitasatospora sp. NPDC048286, assembly GCF_043201735.1. Classification (NCBI taxonomy): domain Bacteria; kingdom Bacillati; phylum Actinomycetota; class Actinomycetes; order Kitasatosporales; family Streptomycetaceae; genus Kitasatospora; species Kitasatospora sp. NPDC048286. The sequence continues at coordinate 314,821 of NZ_JBICZE010000003.1, read as the reverse complement.
GGACCCCGTGCGCCTCGCCCACTTCTGGGCCGAGGTGTTGGGGTACGTCGCGCCGCCCCCGCCGGAGGAGTCCGAGGAGCCGGTGAACTGGTTCGCCTGTACCGATCCGTCAGGTGTCGGACCGCGACTGCTCTTTCAGCGCGTCCCCGAGGGCAAGGTCGTCAAGAACCGGGTCCACCTCGACGTTCGGGTGGGCACCGGGCTCGTGGGCGAGGAGCGGCTCGCCGCGCTCGAATCCGAGTGCGCCCGGCTGGTCTCCCTCGGCGCGGTGCGCGGCACCCTGCTGCTGGCCGACGGCCAGAACGAGTCGTGCCAGGGGATGCAGGACATCGAGGGCAACGAGTTCTGCCTCGACTGAGCAGCACCCCTGACGGTTTCGGCCCCGTCCTGCGATGCGCAGGACGGGGCCTTCCGATGCTGCCGGTGCTCCAGCGATCATGGTCGGCATGAGCGACCGGTTCGAGAAGGACAGTGGTGATTCCCCGCCGAGGTGGACCGAGGAGGTGAGCCTCCGGACCGTGGACCGGGACGGCGTCCTTCGGCCCATCGTCATTCGCCTCGGTCCGCCGGACGCCACCATCGTCGCGCTTCTCGACGACGGCTCGCCGACCGAGATCAGCGGGACCGACTACCTCGACTGCCTCACCCGGATTCGCCGCCGGCTGGAACAGGACGGCCGGCTGCTGTGCTGCCAGGGGGCCCGTCCCGGCGTCCACGCTTCCGGGCAGCTGCGCCAGTTCACGGGCGGGCGGGAGGCGTACGTCCATGACCCAAACGCCAGGGGCGAGGCCCTCGCGACCGTCGACGTCTTCGATCCGGCACGGCCCGAGGAGGTCGTGAGTCTCGACGAGCAGCGCGCGGCCTTCTTCCGCCTCTGGAAACGGGAAGCCCCGCGGCAGGTGACCGGGCACGAGTAGCCGCGCCGAGGAGCCCACGCCCGTCCCCGGTATCGGCGGCCCCGTCCTGCGATGCGCAGGACGGGGCCGCCGTGCGTTACTGCGACTCCTCCGTGGTGCGGCGGCGACGGCCGCCGACCATGCCGAAGCCGCCGCCGATCAGCAGCAGCGCGCCGGCTCCGGCGACGATCACGCTGGTGGCGCTGCCGCCGCCGGTGGAGGCGAGGGGCTGGCCGTGGGCGTCCGTGCTGGGGGTGGGGGTGGCCGCGGGTGCGGCGGCCACGGCTGCGGCCGCGGGGGTGGTCGGTGCTGCGGTGGGGCTCGCCGCCGGTGCTGCGGTGTCGGCGGGCGACGCGGGGGCCGTGTCCGCCGTGGTGGGGGTGGTCGCCGGTGCCGGGGCCTGGGTGGTGGGGGTCGCCACCGGTGCCGGGGTGCGGGTCTGGGGCGGGGCCGACGTCGGGGCCTGGGTCGGCTGTTGGGTGGGGCGCGACGTGGTCGGCTGGCCGGCCGGCGCCGAGGTGGCGGTCGCGGTCGCGGTCGAGGTCCCGGTCGCGGCCGGAGTGGTCGTGGTCGCCGTGACCACCGGGGCGGCCGTCGGGGAGCAGTCCGCCGTGGGGGTCTGGGTGCCGGTGGCGGCCGGGGTCGTGGGCTTGGGGGTCTTGGTCTTCGACTTGGTGGGTGACGGGTGCTCGGTGGGGTCGGCGGGCTGGGCGGTGGTGACCTTCGGCGCCGGGCTGTCGTCGCCGGAGTCGTCCGAGCCGTCGGAGCCGTCCGCCGGTGCCGTGCCCGTCGCGTGCTTGGCCTCCACCGCCGTCTGGCGCCGGCTCTCCGAGGCGCTCGCCTCCGGGGAGGCGGGCGTGCGCGTCTCGGCGTCGCGCCGCGCGCTGGCCGACGGCGAGGCGGTGGCCGTGGCCGTGGCCACGACGGTGGCCGTGGGCACCGGGCTCGGGCACTGCGCGGCGCCGTCCGAGGGCTTGGAGTCGAGGTGGTACCCGGCCACGATCCTGGTGAACTCGTACGGGCTCTGCTGGATCCCGCCGCACATGGACGCGGCGTCCTTGGAGAACGCCCCGCCGCAGGCGCGGTCCCGGTTGACGGCCCAGAAGGTGAAGCGGGCGAGGTGGTGGGCGGCCGCGAAGTCCCGCATGGCCTGGAAGTCCGCCGGGGAGACGACCTCGTCCGGGGAGTCGCTGTGCCCGTTGATGGAGGACAGCCCCGCGTGCCGCCAGGCGGTGTCCTGGTCGTAGCCGTAGGCCTTGACGAGGGTCTGCTGGAGCCCGGTGAGGGCGGCCTTGGTGGCGTCGACCATGGTGCCGTTGTGGCGGTCGAAGTCGAAGGGCATGACCACCCAGCCGTCCACCTCCAGACCGGCCTTGGCGGCCTTGGCGATGAGGTCGGTGCCGTCGGCGTCGGGGCCGTTCTCCTCGGCACTGAAGGTGACGTAGACCTTCAGGCCCGGGTTCTTGGTCTTGACGGTCTTGAGCGCGTCGACGACCCGCTGCCGGGATTCGGCGCCGGTCAGCTCGGTGCTCTCGATGTCGACGTCGATCGCCTTCAGCTGGTAGGCGTCGATCACCTTCTGGTAGGCCGCGGCGAGTTGGGCCGCGTCGGCGCACTTCTCGCCGAGCTTGGCGCCGTCCCAGCCGCCGAAGGAGGCGACCACGTCGCCGCCGGCGGCGCGGATGGCGCGGATCTTCGTCTCCTCGTCGCTGCCGGTCAGCGCGCGTTTGCCGTCCCAGGCGGGCTCGCAGCCGCCCTCGCCCGCGAGCAGGAAGGCCAGGGTGAACTGCCGGATGCCGGTGGCCTTCATCACCTCGACGGGGTCCTGGGCGTCGCCCGAGTCGCCCCAGCCCAGGTACTCGTAGACGGCGTTGAGGCCGACCGGGTCGGTGGCGGCGGCCGGGGCGTCGTTCTGGGCGACGATCAGGACACCGCCGGCCGCGAGCGCGGTGGCGGCGGCGGCGATCCGCCGACGGCGGCTGAGCCGGTGTTTGGACATGGCAGGGATCTCCTGGGCTGGGAAGCGGACGGGGCCGAGAGTGGACGGGGCCGGCCCCGCCGCCGTTGCCCCGGTCCCGCCCGGGGCCGCGGGTGCGGGGCCGGTTCGAGGCGCCCCCGCGTACGGCGGCGGGTACACGGCCCGTGGGCCCCAAGGGTCACCGCCTCGTGCAGGGGGTCCTCGGCGAGGGACACGGAATGGCACCCCCGCCCGGTTCACCGCGGCGTCGACCGGTCCGGCGTCCCGTCAACTGCCGGGCGCCCTGCAGCTCTGGGCCCCCTACGGAGACCAGGGACAAGGGCGGCGCGGCTCACGCGTCCGCCGCGATCCCCTGCCTGGGTATGCCCGGCCGCCCGGTCCGGGCGTCGGCGGCCGTTCCCTGCCGGGGGACGCCCGGGCGCGGCTCCGCGGGGGCGCCGTGCACCAGTTCCTCCAGCAGCCGGTCCAGGGGGTCCGCCGTCACGGGCTCGGCGGCCGGCGGTTCCCCTGCCGCGGGCTCTGCCGCGGCATGGTCGGCGGCCTCGCCCGAGGCCTCGTTCCGGAAGCCTTCGAGGGTCCGGCTCAGCCGGTCCACCAGCCGGGCCCGCCCGGAGTCCGCGGCCCGCTCGACGTCCACGGACTGCCCGGACTGCCCCGAGAGCCCGGAGAGCCCGGAGAGCCCGAGCCGCCCCGCCGACCCGGAGTGCGCCCCCTGCTCGGGGACGGTCGGCTCGGGCACCTGACGGACCAGTTCGTCGACGAGTCGGCGGGCCAGCTCCAGTGCCTGCCCGGCGGTCTCCAGCGCGCGGGCGGAGACGCCCTGCACCGGGACGGCGACCGTCACGCAGTCCAGGGCCGCGCCCGCCGCCCGCACCACGTGGTCGAGCAGCCGCCGGGTGGCGGCCATCCGTTCCGGGCAGGGCAGTTCGGCGGCCAGTTCGACGGCGTAGAGGCGGGCGAGGCGATCGACCTGGAAGAGCCCCGGCAGGGCCTCCAGGACGAGGTGCGCCGCGTCCAGCTCGGCGAGCAGTTCGCGGGCCCGGGCGGGCGAGGCGCCGGTCAGCGCCGCGGCGTCGCCGCTGTCGAGGGTCTCACCGGGGTGCAGTCCGGACAGGGCGAACAGGCGCCGGGCGTCCTCGGGCAGGACGCGGACGCTGCGGCCGAGGGCCGTCGCCATGCCGAGCGCACCGCCGGTGGCGAGTGCGGCGAGGCCGGTGTGCCGGTCCGACATCTCCTCGGCCAGGTCGTTCAGCGACCAGGCGGGCCGGGAGGCCAGCCGGGCGCCGGCGACCCGGAGGGCCAGCGGCAGCCGGTCGCACAGGGCGGCCAGTCGCCGGGCGGCGCACGGCTCGGCCGCGACGCGCTGCGGTCCGGCGACCCGGGCGAGGAGGTCGACGGCCTCGTCCTCCGGCAGGCCGGCGAGGGGCAGCGGGATGGCGGCCTCGCGCACCACCAGGTCGGTCAGCCGGGAGCGGCTGGTGACGACGACCACCGGCTCGGGCGCCGCGGGCAGCAGCGGCTCGACCTGTTCGGCGGAGCGCGCGCCGTCGAGGACGAGCAGCAGCCTGCGCCCCTCCGTCAGGGTGTGGAAGAGCTCGGCGGCCCTGGAGGTGTCCTCGGGCACCTCCTCGGCCGGGACGCCCAGCGCGCCGAGCAGGGTGGCGAGCGCCTCGGCGGGGGTGAGCGGCTCCTCCTCGCCGAAGCCCCGCAGGTTCAGGTGGATCCGGCCGTCGGGGAAGCGGTCGGCGTGGGCGTGCGCCCAGTGCAGGACCAGGCTGCTCTTTCCGGCTCCGGCGACCCCGGTGACCAGCACCGGCCGGCCCTCGGCGCGCAGCGTCGCCTCGTCCAGCTGCCGCAGTTCCGCGGCGCGGCCGACCAGGCCGACGCCCAGCCGCGGCAGGGCGCCACCGCGCGGCAGGGCGCCGCGCCGCGGACCGCCGTGCCGCGGTGCGCCGGCCAAGACCGTGCCGGCGCCGCCGGTGCCGCCAGTGTCGTCGGCGCCGCCGGCCACCGCGTCCAGGGCTTCGCCCGCCTCGCGCAGCGGCCGGCCCGGGGTACGGCCGTGGGCGGCGAGCCGGGCCAGGGCCCGCTGGTGGGCGAGCCGGGCGTCGGCGGTGCGGCCGGCCTGGTGGAGGCAGCGGACCAGCAGGGCGGCGGCCTCCTCCCGCAGCGGGTCGGCGGTGACGGCGGCCTGAAGGTCGGTGAGGGCTTCGGCGCCGCGGCCCGCGGTCAGCAGTCGCCCGGCGAGGGCTTCGGCGGCGCGGATCCGCGCGGTGTCGAGCCGTCGGCCGGTGGTCTCGGTGAGGGTGCGCGAGCCGCAGTCCGTCAGCGCCGGTCCGTCCCACAGGTCGAGGGCCTCGCGCAGCAGTCCGATGGCGCGCTCGGCGTCGGCGGCCTCCTCGGCGGCGGCCGTCAGGCGTGCGAAGTGGGTGGCGTCGACCGATTCGGGCTCGCCGACCAGGACGTAGCCCTGGGGCCGGGTCAGCAGGCTGAGGCCTTCGCCGAGTCCGCGCCGGACGGCGGAGACGTGGCCCTGGAGCGCGGCCCGGGCGGTCGGCGGCGGTGCGCCGTCCCACACCGTGTCGAGCAGCCGGTCGACGGCCACGGGGTGGTTCAACTCGCTCGCGAGCAGGGCGAGTACGGCCCGGCGGCGGGCGCCGGCCACGACGACCGGGCGCCCTTGTTCGCAGCGGACTTCGACTCGGCCGAGCAGCCGGACGCGCACACTCTCTCCTGACCGCCTGAGGACTGGGTGGGGCGGGACGGGCTGGCCGGAACCAGACGGACTGGGTGGGACTGGCCGAGGATATGAAGGTGTTCGATCTTCGTCCAAGCCCCCGGAGGGAATGGTAAGGAAACCCAACTAGCATGCCGCGCTTCGGTATTGACTACCGGAACCACCGGTGGGCAATACCCAAGCTTCGTGCGGAGTTCACCCACTGCTCATCATGGACACGGCATCCCCGCGACCCGGAAGGCCTCCGGACACCTCTAGTGACGCGCGTAGAATTACCGTATGTAAGGAATGATTAAATAGCCGCTCGGCGAAACCGCCGGTCGTCGAACCCATGGGGAGCACATGCGCATCCGGCTGCTCGGGCCCACCGAACTCAGGGCCGCCGACGGCCGGACGATCCCCGTGTCGGGGGCCAAGCGCCGGGGCGTACTGGCCCTGCTGGCCCTGGAGTTCGGCCGCGTCGTGCGCGTCGAACGCTTCTACGACCTGCTCTGGGACGAGACCCCGCCCGCCCAGGCCAAGGCCGTGGTCCAGGGTCACGTCGCCGCGCTGCGCAAGCACGTGAACGGCACCTCCCTCACCCTGGAGACCCAGGCCTCCGGCTACCTCCTCAACGGCGACCCGGAGGCGGTCGACGTCCACCGCTTCCGCGCGCTCACCGCCCGGGCCGGCGAGGAGCCGGACGGCGCGACGGCGGCCGCCCTGTTCGGCGAGGCCCTCCGCCTCTGGGAGGGCGACGCGCTCGCCGACCTGCCCGACACCGAACTGCGGCGCGACCTGGCGGACCGGCTGGACCGCGCCCACGAGCAGGCCGTGCACGACTGGGCCGAACGGCTGCTGCGCATCGGTCAGGGCAGCGCCGCCCTCCCGGTGCTCGAACAGCTGCTACACACCGAATGGCTCCAGGAGCCGACCGCCGCCCTGCTGGTCCGCTGCCTGCACCAGGCCGGGCGCCCGGCCGAGGCCCTGCGGCTCTACCACCGGGCGCGCAGCGGGCTCGCCGCCGAACTCGGCCTGCGTCCCGGCCCGGCGCTGCAGGCCGCCCTGGCCACGGTGCTCGCCGACGAACGCGCCACGGCGGGCCCCGGCCGCGCCACGGAGCCCGGCCGCGTCCCCGAGCAGGGCCGCACCCCCGAGCACGGCCACGCCCCGGACCGCCTGGAGCCCACCCGCCGCCAGGACCGGCCACCGGCCCCGCCCGCCCCGGCCGTCAGCGCCGACACCGACACCGACGCCGACACGGACACCCCCACCGCCGCCCGCCCCGCCGTGAGCCCGCTGCCCCGCCGCACGCCCGGATTCGTCGGCCGGGCCGCCGAGTTGGACTGGCTCGACCAGGCCTGCGGCACCGAACGCCCCGACCACGCGCTGGCCGTGGTGGTGGGCGCGGCCGGCGCCGGCAAGACCGCCACCGTGGTGCGCTGGGCCCACACCACCGCCACAGGCTTCCGCGACGGCCACCTCCACCACGACCTGCGGGGCTTCGACCCGGCCTGCCCCAGCGACCCGGCCGAGGTGCTGGGCCGCTTCCTGCGGGCGCTCGGGCTGGCCGAGGCCGAGATCCCCGAGGACCGCGCCCGGCGCGGCGCGCTCTACCGGGCGCTCACCGCCGACCGCGAGCTGCTGGTGCTGCTCGACAACGTGCGCAGCGCCGCCGACGTCACCGAACTGCTGCCCGCCGGGCCGCGCAGCGCGACGGTGGTGACCAGCCGCAACACCCTGGAGGACCTGGTCGTCTCCGAGGGGGCGGCCCTGCTGCGGCTGGAGGCGCTGCCCGAGACCGACGCCCTCGACCTGCTCGCCCAGGTCCTCGGCGAGCGGCGGCTCGCCGAGGAGCCGGCCGCCGCCCGCCGGCTGGCCGAGCTGTGCGACCACCTGCCGCTCGCGCTGCGGATCGCCGCGGCCCGGCTGGCCGCCCAACCGGCCTGGACCGTCGGCCACCTGGTCGCCGAGGTCGAGGACGAGCGCACCCGGCTGCCGGCCCTGGACGCCCACGGCGGTGTGAGCGTGCGCTCGGCGCTCAACCTGACGCTGCGCCTGCTGCCGCCGGCCGCGGTGCGGCTGGTCGCCCTGCTGGCCGTGGCGCCCGGGCCGGAGATCGACGTACCGACCGCGGCCGCGCTTCTCGCCGCGCCGCCGGGCGAGGCCCGCCGGGCGCTCGGCACCCTGACCGCCCATCACCTGCTCACCGAGACGGCCCCGGGCCGCTACGGCCGCCACGACCTGATCCGGCTCTACGGCCGGGAGCTGCTGGACGCCGATCCGCCGGCGAACCGTCACCGGGCGCTGGTCCGGCTGCTCGACTACTACCTGGCCGCCGCCATGGCCGGTGCCTGTCTGCTCCAGCCGCACCTGACCGAGTTCGAGCGGCCGGTCGGGTTCCCGCCGCCGGTGCTGCCCGACCTGCCGGACGTGCGCTCGGCCCTGGAGTGGTTCCGCGCCGAGGAGCCCGCCGTCCGCGCACTGGTGGCCGCCGCCACCGGGGCCGGCGAGGACGAACGGGCCTGGCAGCTGGCCTTCCTCGCCAACTGCCTCTACTTCGGGTCGGGCCGGCTCACCGACCGGCTCGACTGCCTGCGGCACGGGCTGTCCGCGGCCACCCTGACCGGGGACCCGGTGGCGACGGCCCTGCTGGAGGCCGCCACCGCGCGGGCGCTCAGCGGCAAGCGGCGCCCGGCGGAGGCGCTGGTCCTCGCCCGCCGGGCGCACGACCGCACCCGCGACCACGACGGGGCCGCGCAGATCTACACCATGGGCGTGCTGGTGGTGGCGCTCGCCGACCACGGCGACCTGGCCGACGCCCGGTGGCTCTCCGAGGCGACCGTGCGCCGGATGGGCGAGCTGGGCCTGGACCAGGCCGGCGCCACGGTGCTGAGCAACGCGGCGACCCTGGCGAACCTCGGCGGCGACGGGCGGACGGCGCTGCGCCACGCCCGCGAGGCCCGTCGGCTGCTGGCCCCGCACCCGCACGCCACCTTCCACCTGCTCGCCCTCGTCGAGGAGGCGCAGGCGCTGCGGCTGCTCGGCCTGGTCGAGGAGTCGGAGCAGGCCTGGAAGGAGGCGGCGGCCCGCTGCCGGGCCAGTGCGGCCCGCCACCTGGAGGCGGCCGTCGAACAGCGCTGCGCCGACTTCCTGCTGTCCACCGGACGGCCGGCCGAGGCGGCGGCGCGGCTGCGCACGGCCGTGGCGCTGTACGGGGAGCTCGGCGACACCGGGAGCGTCGCCGAGCTCGGGGCGCGGGTCCGCGTGATCGAGGCGGAGCTGCCGCCGCGGGACGGGCCCGACGGGGAACTCCCGCCCCGGAGCGCGCCCGAGGGGGAGTTCCCGGCTCAGACCGCGACCGGGAGGATCCCCCGGGCCGCCAGGATCGGCCGCAGCGCCCGCACCGCGTAGAAGTTGCGGGACTTCACCGTCCCCACCGGCACGCCGAACGCCGACGCGACCTCGGCCGTCGAACGGCCGTTCAGGTGCAGTTCCACCAGCACGTCGCGGTGGTGCGGCTGCAGCTCCGCCATGGCCGTCGCCAGGTCGCGGGCCGCGATCACGTCCTCGTACGGGTCGTGGGTCCCGGCGTACTCCTCGACGGAGCCGGTCCCGACCTCGCGGGCCCGCGCGGAGGCGGTCCTGAAGTGGTCGATGGCGATCCGCCGGGCCACCGTGAACAGCCACGGGCGGCTCTCCTCGACGCCGCGTTCGATCGCGGCCGGGTTCTGCCAGGCCCGCAGGAAGGTCTCCTGCAGGATGTCCTCGGCCTTGCCCCGGTCACCGCTGGTGACCCGGAGCATGGCGCGCAGCAGGCCCGGCCCGTGCACGCGGTACAGCTCCGCCAGGGTGTCCTGGTCCAGGGTCGGGCGGCCCTGGACGGGGTGTTCGGCGCGCTGCTGGGCGCCTTCGGGTGAAGCGGCGGCATCCTCGGCCACGGCGCTGTCCTTCGCTCCGGTACGACGGCATCGGCGGGCAGCCGCGGGGACTTCTTCGTGGTGGGCCCCGGTGCCCCGCCCTGACGGGAGAACCGTCCCAGCCGCCGCCAACGTCCGCCCAACGGCCGCGGCGGCTCCCGCGTTGGCGGTCGTTGGTACCCGTTGGGTCCCGTTGGCGTCGGAGAGCGCGGGTGGTTCAGGCCCGGGCCGCGAGTGCCGCGGTGAGCCGCTCGACGCCCTCCTCGCCGAACCGCAGCACCAGGATCGCGACCCACTCGGCCAGTTCGGCGCGCTCCCGCTCGGACCAGGTCGGGGCCGAGGGGTGCTCGTCGACCACCAGGACGCGGGCCAGCACCAGGTGGTCGGCGCCGGGCGTCGGCCGGGCCCCGGCCAGTCCGCGCAGGGCCAGCCGTCGGGCGGTGGCGACGACCTCCCGGGCGGCGGCCTCGGGGACGACCCACGCGGCCGGGAGGGCCGCGACGGGGCGCTGGGCGCCGGTGGACGGGACGGGCGCCGGCTCGGCCTCGTCGGCCAGCCAGGAGGCGATCAGCCGACGGGCCGTCGCCTCGTCGTCCCGCCCCTGCCCGTCCTGTCCGTCCTGCCCGTGCCCGCCTCGTCCGTACCCGTCCCGACCGTCCGTCATGGCCCGGAGTCTCTCACCATCGCGGTCCACCAGCGTGGTTGCCATCGGAGTCCACCTCACCCGTCCGCCCGGGTCCTGGACCCGGGCCGCTCACCTGTCGTGTGGTTGAACGGAAAACGTGCTCGCAGATGTTCAACCCGGCGACACATTCCCTTACGGGACGTCCTGCGGGCCGGGCGGCGTACGCCCGCGGCGGGCCGTCAGCCGGCGGCGCGGCCCGCCCGGCGGCGGCCGAGCCGCGCGGTCAGGCCGCCGAAGGCCACCAGCAGGACCACGCCGGTGCTGCCGCCCGCCACCGCGAGGGCCCGCCAGGCCCTGGAGCGGTCCGGCCCCGGATCGACCCGCACCGGGGAGCCGGGGTCGGCCGCCCGGGCGCCGGCGGGCCAGGAGGCGGTGACGGCGGCGACCGGGTCGACCACCCCGTACCCCACCGCGGCGTCCGGCAGCCGGGTGCCGGGGTGGTAGGCGGTCGCCTCCAGGCGCCGGGTCAGCTGCTCCGGGGTCAGCTCGGGCCGCAGTGCCAGCACCAGGGCCGCCGCCCCGGCCACGTGGGCGGTGGCGCAGCCGGGGCCGGAGGCGGTGAACAGGCCGCCGCCGGGCCCGGTGGCGGTCACGCCCTCGCCGGGGGCGGCCAGGTCGACGCGCCCCTCCAGGCCGCCGCCGGACGGGCCGTTCGGGCCGGTGGAGGCCACCGCGAGCACCCCCGGGTAGGAGGCGGGGAACACCGGCGAGCTGGTGCTGCGGCCGTCCGGGGCCGCGGGGGCGACGACCAGGGCGCCGTGCGCCGCCGCGTACTTGACCGCCTCGCCGAGGGCGTCGCCGGGCCCCGGGACGGGCACCTCGACGGCGATCACCCGGGCGCCCTTGTCGACGGCGGCGCGGATCCCGCCGCCCAGCAGGTCGGGGGTGGTGGCGCCGGCGTCGTCGGTGACCGCGACCGCCAGGACGCGGGCCTCGGGGGCGAGGCCGGAGGGGCCCGTGTCGGCGGTGCGGCGGCCCGCCACCAGGGCGGCAGCGAAGGTGCCGTAGCCGACGCAGTCGCGGCCCGCGTCGCCGGTGCCGTAGAGCCGGGGCCCGAGCTGCAGCCGCCCGGCCAGGGCGGGCAGCGCCGCGTCCACCCCGGAGCCGACCACCGCGACCGTGACGCCGGCGCCCCGGCTGAGCGGCCAGGCGTCCTCCGGGCGCAGCGCGGCCTGGGCCCAGCCGGCCGTGTCGGCGGGGCGCTCGGAGGGCTTCAGGCAGCCGTTCTTCTGGACGTCCTGGCGGGTCTGGGCGAGCAGCGGCGGCGGCTCCGCAGCGGGCGCCGCCGGGGCGCCGGGCACCGGGGCAGCGGCCGGCGGGGCACCGGGCGCCGGGGCGCCCGGCGCCGGGGTGGCCGCCCCGGCGGGCGGGGCGGCGCAGGCCAGCAGCGCGCCGGCCAGCGCGGCCCCCGCCCAGCGACGCCCGGTCATACCGCGCTGCCCGACCGCGCCGGGGCGAGGTCCTGCGGCAGGAGCAGGCTGAGCTCGGCCAGGTCGGAGACGTCGAGCCGGCTGAGTCGGCCGGCCTGCCGGGTGATCATGCCCTCCAGGGTCTGCCGGGCGGTGCGGCCGTTGCCGAAGGTGCGGTCGCGGGGCATCCCGGCGAAGGCCGTGCCGAGGGCGTCGACGGTCTCCGGGGCGAGGACGTAGCCGGCCTTCTCGGCGTGCAGCCCGACGATGGTGACCAGTTCCTCGTCCGTGTAGTGCTCGAACTCGACCTGCCGGGAGAAGCGCGAGGCCAGGCCCGGGTTGGAGGCGAGGAAGCCGCGCATCTCCTCCTCGTAGCCGGCCACGATCACCACCACCTCGTCGCGGTGGTCCTCCATCAGCTTCATCAGGGTGTCCACGGCCTCCTGGCCGAAGTCGTTGCCGGCGCCGCCCCGGGGGGTGAGGGTGTACGCCTCGTCGACGAAGAGCACGCCGCCGCGGGCCCGCTCGAAGGCCTCCTTGGTGAGCTGCGCGGTGTGGCCGACGTACCGGCCGACCAGGTCGGCGCGGGCGGTCTCGACCAGCTGGCCGCCGGGCAGCACGCCCAGTTCGGCCAGCAGCCGCCCGTACAGCCGGGCGACGGTGGTCTTGCCGGTGCCGGGCGGGCCGGCGAAGACCAGGTGGTGGCTGATGGCGGCGGTCGGCAGCCCGGCCTCCTCGCGGCGGCGCACCTGGGTGATCAGGTTGACGAGGTCCTCGACCTGCTCCTTGGCGGCGGGCAGGCCGACCATGGCACGCAGCTCGTCCAGGATGACGGCGCTGTCCGCGGCCGCCCGGGGCCCGGCGGCCTCCTGCCCGGTGTCCTCGGCGACCAGCACCGCGAGGTCGGCGTCGGTGATCTCGGGCAGCCGGGCCAGCCGGGTGGCCTGACGGTCCACCATCTCCTCGAAGACCTTGCGGGCGGCGCGGCCGTTGCCGAAGTCGGCGCCCTTGGGCATCCGGTCGAACAGCTCGGTGAGCGCCTCCCGGGTGCCGTCGGCCAGCTCGTAGCCGTGGCCGACGGCGGCCCGCTCGACGATGGTGACCAGTTCGTCGACCTCGTAGTTGGCGAACTCGACGGTCCGGCTGAACCGGGAGGCCAGGCCGGGGTTGGAGGCCAGGAAGTCGGTCATCTCGGCGGAGTAGCCGGCCACGATGACGACGATGTCGTCGCGGTGGTCCTCCATCAGCTTGACCAGGGTGTCGATCGCCTCACGGCCGAAGTCCGGGCCGCTGCCGCCGGATCCGGCGGAGAGGGTGTAGGCCTCGTCGACGAAGAGGACGCCGCCGAGCGCCTCGGTGAACACCTCGGTGGTCTTGATCGCGGTGCCGCCGATGATGGAGGCGACCAGGTCGGCCCGGGCCACCTCGGTCAGGTGGCCGCTGCGCAGCACCCCGAGTTCGGCCAGGATGCTGCCGTAGAGCCGGGCGACGGTGGTCTTGCCGGTGCCGGGCGGCCCGGCGAAGATCAGGTGGCGGCTCATCGGAAGGGCGGGCATGCCGGCCAGTTCGCGGCGCCGGGCCAGCTTGTTGAGGTTGACCAGGGTGGCGACCTGCTCCTTGACGGCGGTGAGGCCGACCAGCGACCCCAGCACCTCCAGCGGCCCCTGCACCGCGGGCTCGACCGGTGCGGGGTGCTCGGCGGGCTCGCCGGGCTCACCCGGCCGGGCCGCGGCGGCGCCCGTGGACGGGGCGCCGGCGTCGGCGCTCGCCGAGCCGTGGGCGTCGGGGCTGTGGTTCTCCGCGCTGTGCAGGTTCTCCACCGAGAGCCGGGTGCTGGGGACGGTCTGGCGCAGGCCGGAGCCGCGGTTGCCGGTGACGGTGCAGCCGGTGACCCGCACCGCGTCGGCGGAGTCCACGCGGATCCCGTCGCCGGTGTTGTCCAGCGCCTCCAGCTGGGTCAGGACGGCGCGGGCGCCGGCGCCGATCCGGGCCCCGTGCCGGCGGTTGCCGCGCGCCCGCACCCGGGTGCAGGTCAGGTCGCCGCCGTCGTCGATGGCCACGCCGTCCGCGGCGGAGTCGACCACCTCGCAGTCCCGCAGTACGGCCACCCCGGCCTCGGCGACGTGGATGCCGGAGCCCTGGGCGTCCCGTACGGTGGTGCCGCCGACGAAGGTGTTGGCGCCGTCCGCGATCAGGACGCCGGCCCGGCCCGCGGCCAGCACCTCGGAGTTCTCCAGTCTCCCCCGGCCGTCCCGGACCACCTCCACGCCGTTGCCCCGGGCGTCGGTGACGACGGCCCGGCGCAGCAGCGGGTTGGCGCCCTCGCCGATCCGCACCCCGGCGCCGCCGACGTCGCGGACCTCCAGCCGGTCGAGCTCGGGGGTGGCCTCCCCCGTCAGCTCGACCCCGGTGTCGCCGCAGTCGCGCACGGCCAGCCTGGTCATCACCGGGCCGGCGGAGTCCTCGACCCGCACGCCGACCGTCTCGGCGCCGCTGACCTCGCACTCCTCGAAGGTGCCGCGCGAGCGCGCGGTGACGTGGATGCCGTGGCCGCGGGTACGGACGGTGCGGCAGCGGCGCAGCAGCGGGTCGGTGCCGCCGCCCAGCACGATGCCGTGGCCGGCGGTGGCGGTGAAGGTGCAGTCCTCCAGCGTGACCCGGGAGGCGGAGCTGATGTAGGCACCGACGGGGGCGTCCCGGACGGCGGTGCGCAGCACCCGGGTGGTGCTGTGCTCCTCCAGGGCGATCGCGGGCTTGTCGGTGGTGGAGATCTCGCAGCCCTCGACGGTGCCCCTGGCCTCGCCGTTGGCGCACACGCCGTTGCCCCGGGCGTCGCGCATCACGCAGTTGCGCACGACCGGGTTGGCGCTCTCGCCGATCACCAGGGCGGAGGTGCCGAGGTGCTCGATGACGCAGTCCTCGATGACGCTGGCGCCGGTGGAGGTCTCCACGATGCCGGCGCCGGCGGAGTTGACGACGCGGCAGCCGCGCATCGCCAGCGCCCCCTGCTGGCGGGTCAGCACGGCCGTCCAGGAGTTGCCGACCACCTCGCAGTCCTGCAGGGCGGCCTGGCCGCGGGGGACGTCCACGGCGGGCAGCTCCTCGTCCTGTCCGTGCAGGACCAGGCCGGTGAGCTGGACGGCCTCCGCGACCACCTGGACCACGCAGCCGCGCCGCGGGGTGATCTTCACCGTGCCACGGGCCTCCTCGGCGGCGATGGTGACCATCTTGGTGATCACCAGGTTCTCCTCGTACCGCCCGGGGCGCACGGAGATCACCGCCCCGGCGCGGGCCGCCTCCAGGGCCTCGCCGATGGTGCGGTAGCTGCCGCCCACCCGCTGGTCCTGACACACCGTCAACACGTGGCGCGACATGGCTCGGGTTCTTCCCTTTCGTTCTGCTGGTCTGTCACTCGGTGCCCGGTCCGCTCGGCGGCGGTCCGCCCCGGGCGTCCGCTCTGAGCGGTGCGTTCGGGGCCCGTCCGCCGGGGGGGGGCGGGTCATCCGGTGCAGTCGGCCTTGACGGTCGAGGCGGCCAGGTGGGCACCGGCCGTGCTGCCCCAGTCGATGCCCCGGGTGTGGAGCACGACCGCGATCCGGCCGCCGCTCACCGGGAAGGTGCCTGCGCTCACCCACCGGCCGAGGTTCTGCGGCTGGTTGACCGAGAACGAGCCGAGGGTGGCGCCGCCGTCGCCCTGCTGCACGGTGTAGTAGGCGGGGACGCCGCCGACCGCCTTCAGGTCGCCGTTGTTCGGGATGTAGACGGACAGCCGACAGCTGCCGGCGGAGACCTGGCCGGTGCTGAACGTCCACACCACCGAGTTCTCGTCGTCCTTGTTGCGGTCCCCGGACATCGGCACCGAGGTGAACTGGCCGCCGCAGCCACCGCCGCCGTCGGAACGGGTGACCCAGTCCTTGGAGCCGGAGGACCGGCCCTTCTCCGCGTAGCCCGTACCGGCCGAGGAGCAGCCGGGGCCGGCGACCGCGGAGTAGGACGGCGGGGCCGGCGGGGCCACCACCGCGGGCGGCTTCGGCTGGGGAGCCCCCGGCTGGGCCGGGGCGGGCGCCGGGGCAGGGGCACCGGGCTGCGCCGGGGCCTGCGGCGCGCCGCCGGCGGCGGGCAGGGCGGCGGCCGCCCCCGCACCGGAACGGGCGACGGGCGCCTGGCCGGCGGGCTGGGCGGCGGGCGCCGCACCGGCCTGGGCGGGCGCCGCGAGCGGCTGGTCGGGCGTGCCGGGGGCGGGCGCGCCCGCGGCCGGAAGACCGGCGGCGGCCGGGTCGGCCGGCGCACCGGCGGGAACCTCGGTGGGGGCGGCACCGGCCGACGGCGTCCCGGCGGGGCTCTCGGCCGACGGGACGGCGGCGTCCGGCTCCGGCACCCCCGCGTCGGGTCGGCTCGTCCCGGGGGCGCCGAGCGACTCGACCGGATCGGCCCCGCCGTCTCCCCGGCCGAGCACCAGCGGCAGGCTCATCAGCACCACGCCCACGGCGGCGGCCGCGACCGCCGGACGGGGCAGACCGCGCAGGCGGCCGCCGCGCTCCTCGGCGGCGGGCTCGGCCGGCCCGGCCGTGTCGACGGCCTCGGGACCGGGCGCGGCGGCGGCGCCGACGGGGACGGCCGAGGCCAGGGTGCGCGCCGCACGGGCGGGGGCCTGGACGAAGGCCCGCCGCAGGGCGTTCAGCCGGGCGGCGCCGACGGCCCCGGTGCGGCCCGCCGGCTGCTCGGTCTCCGCCGTGGCCTCGGGGGCACCGGGCGCGGACGACGGGGCGGGCGACGGCTCGGGCTTGGGCGCGTCCTCGGGCTTGGGGGTGCCGGGCCGGGACGCCGCCCCGGCGGCGGGCCGGGGCGCAGCGGGGGACTGGGGTGCGGCGGGGGGCCGGGGTGCGGCGGGGGGCCGGGGTGCGGCAGCGGGCTGCGGTGCGGCGGTGGACTGCGCGAAACGCGGCCGCGCCGTGGCGGCGGGGCCGCCCGCCGGGGCGGCGGATGCGGCGGTGGGCGCCGGACCGAATCCCGCCGCGCCGAACCCGGCGGCCCCGCCGACCGCGGCGGAGGCGGCGGGCGTCGTGGGCGCAGCGGGAGCGGCGGGGGCAGCACCGGCGGGCTCGGGCTCGGCGCCCTCGGCGGCCCCGACCGCGGACGGCGCGGACGGGAAGCGGCTGCGCCCCGCCGGCCCGGGCACGGCAGCAGGCGCCGCGGCCGCAACGGGCGCCGCAGTGGCCGCCTCATCGCCGTCCTCCATCAGCCAGGCGACCGCCGGCAGCTGGTACCCGGCCGATCCGCCGCCGTTCACGTTCTGGCCCGTGCCCACCACAGCTCCCTGGGTTCCGTTGAGGTTTCCGCTTCCACCGGGTGTCCGACGGGACTCCACCGAATCCACCCGCACACAGCACGGACACCACGCGCCCAGGGTTCACCGCCCCGGCCGATTCCTTCGGACGGCGGGCACCCGCCACCGTGCTCCCGGGCTCCTCGGAGGTGAACCGCCGGGCCGGGCCGGGGCGTTCACACTGTCGACCTTTTTCAGGTCCCGACCGAGGAGAGCCCATGCCCCAACACCGCGCCCGTCGGCGCACCGCCCTGCGAGCCGCCGTCGCCGTGTCCGCGCTGGCCGGACTCGGCGCCGCCTGGGCGGCACCGGCGGCCCTCGCCGCCGACCCGCGGCCCAACCCCGGCAAGGCCGCCCCCGACGCGACGGACTGGCTGAAGCTCGCCGGCGGGCGCCTGGTCTACGGCCAGGACGCCCAGGGCAACCGGATCCCCGACTTCAGCTACGCCGGCTACCGCAACGGCACCCAGCCGCTGCCGACCGCCAAGGTCGCCGTCACCCTGGACCCGGCCCCGAACGGCGACGACAGCGACCGCATCCAGCAGGCCCTCGACAAGGTCGCCGCCCTGCCGCAGGGCCAGGACGGGCTGCGCGGGGCCGTCCTGCTGACCGCCGGGACGTACCGGGTGGGCAAGCCGCTGCGGATCAAGGCCTCCGGGGTGGTGCTGCGCGGCGCGGGCAGCGGCACGGGCGGCACCAGGCTGGTGGCCTCCGGCCAGCCGCGCCCGCTGGTGGAGCTGTCCGGCGAGGGCGCGCCGCAGAAGAGCGGCGCCGAGCACGCCGTCACCGACGCCTACGTCCCGGTGGGCGCGACCACGCTGACCCTCGACTCGGCCGCCGGGCTGAAGGTCGGGCAGAGCATCGTGGTCCAGCGGCCGCAGGAGGACGCCTGGATCAAGGCGATCGGCATGGACCGCATCCCCGACCGAGACAACGGCACCGCCTCGAAGCCCTGGACCCCCAACGACGGCCTGCAGTTCCAGCGCACCGTCACCGCGGTCGACGGCAACCGGATCACCCTGGACATCCCGCTGACCAACGCCCTGGAGAAGGAGTACACCCACGCCAAGGTGTGGGCATACGACTTCCCCGGCCGGATCGGCCAGGTCGGCGTCGAGGGCTTCAGCGCCGACGGTTCGGCCTTCGTCCAGACCCCGGGGTACGACGAACACGGCTACTCCGCCTCCCGGTTCGTCCACTTCGCGGCCGTCCAGGACGCCTGGGCCCGGGACATCGCCGCCGACCGCTTCGGCGCGGGCATCGGCTCGATCGGTTCCACCGCCTCCCGGGTCACCGTCACCGACACCTCCGCGACGGGCATGGAGAAGGCGATCCCCCAGCGCGCGCCCTTCGCCCAGCCCGGCGCCTACAGCATCGACGGGCAGCAGAGCCTGGTGGTCAACTGCAAGGTGAGCGGCAGCAATCTGCACGCCTGGCTGACCGGCCCCCGGGTGGCCGGGCCGAACGTGTTCTCGCACTGCACCTCGGACAACGTCGGCGGCTTCCGCCTGGACGCCGGCCCGCACCAGCGCTGGGCCACCGGCACCCTGTACGACAACATCACCATGCTCCACTCGCGGGGCCCCAACGACGACCTCGCCCTGACCAACCGCGGCAACGCGGGCTCCGGGCAGGGCTGGGCCGGCGCCAACCAGGTCATGTGGAACGCCAACGTCGGCTACTACGGCGTGGAGAACCCGCCCACGGCGCACAACTGGGCGTTCGGCACCCGCGGCACCCCGGTGGAGGGCCGGCAGAGCGGCGTCCTGGTCTCCACCGGCACCCCGGTGCAGCCCGAGAGCCTGTACGCCCAGCAGCTCGCGGAGCGCGGCGGCGCGGCCCCCGCCCCCAAGCCGGCGCCGACCTCGGCCCCGGCCACCACCCCGGCGGCGGCCCCGAGCGGCAGCCCGACGGCCAGGCCGACCTCCGGCACCACCCCCGGCCCGACCACCGCCCCGGCGACCACCCCCGGCGGCACCGCCACGCCGTCCGCCGGCGGCAGCAGCACCTCGGCGGCCGCCGTCGTGGCCGCCGCCCAGCCGCCCGGCAGCAGCCTGGCCGCGACCGGCTCCGGCGACCTCTCCACCGCGCTGACCGTCGCCGGCGGCGCGCTGCTCGCGGGCGGCCTCGCGGTCGGCATGGCCCGCGAGCGCCGCCGCGGCCGGCACACCGGCTGACCCCGGCACGGCACGGCCGACGGCCCCCGGGCGGTGGATCCCCACCGGCCGGGGGCCGTTCTCATTTCGTCAGCTCCTGGAAGATCAGGTCGGCCAGCCCGCCCCCGGGTCGGGCGTCGACGAGCGGGGGTTGCGGCTCGGGCTCGGGCTGCGGCTGCGGCTGCGGCTCAGGTTCCGGCGCGGGCTGCGGCTGCGGCGCGGGCTCAGGTCCCGGCTCCGGCTCACGCTCAGGTTCCGGCTGCGGCTGCGGCTGCGGCTCAGGCTCAGGTTCCGGCGCGGGCTGCGGCTCCGGCCGGGCGTCGGCGGGCTCGTCCGTCGCCGAGGGCTTCGCCGCTGGCTGCGTCCCGGTGTTCTGGCGGTCCGTCTCCAGCTGCTTGGTGCCGGTGTGCCGCCCGTAGTCGTCGAAGCTCTCCAGCCGTACCGTCCCGTCCCGATCGGCCAGCAGCAGGTCGACCGGCGCCATCAGCATGTCCGCCGTCTGCTGGGCGACCCAGACCGGATCGTCCCCGAGCGAGCCGTGCTCCGCCCGAAGCACCACCCGCAGCGACCTCGGGTCAAGCTCCGACAACTTCGGCGCCAGCTTCTGCAGCAAGTCGTCCGACGTCAGCGGCCCGCCATCGGACAACTCACGAACGTCGAACCGCTGCGGGTCACGCCCGTCCCCGGGAGCCTCGTAGCGCACCGAGTCCCAGGGCACCGTGTTCCCGTCGCCGTCGGCCGGGGTGCGCGCGGGAGCCGACTTGTCGGAGTCGATCCCGTAGAAGTCCCGCAGCTGCGCGTCGCTGAGGAGGGACGACTCGACCGGGCGGAGCTTGGACGCGAGGTTCTCCTCGGTGAGCGGCAGCCCCTCCTTGAGGACGTCCCCGACGGCGTCGGCCACCGACTTCAGGTGCTCGGTCGTCACGAGGTCGACGCCGCCGTACAGGTGGTCGGCGTAGTTCGTGACCGCCGTGACCGTCGGCAGTCCGGGGAACATCCCGTTCGCGAGGTCGGCCAGCTGCCGGACCGCGTGGAGCTGCCGCACGCCGGGCGCGTCCAGGGTGGGGGCGCCGGAGCCGTGGATGGAGCGGTCCAGCCGGACCACGTCGAGCACCTTGTGGTGCAGCACGGCGGCGTCCCCGGGCAGGTCGCCCGACGTCAGGCCGAGGGCGTCCGCGAACTGGGCGATCACCTGGTCGCCCGGGCCGGCGGGGGTGTTGAAGAGGTCCCCGTCCGCTCCGGCGACGAGCCGGTCGAACCTCGCCATGCCCTCGACCAGGTGGTCGGCGATCTCGTGGGCGGTGTAGCCGCCGAGGAACAGCTCGAAGGAGTTGGTCAGCACGGCGGGCTTGAAGCCCTGCTCGATCAGGAACTTCTGCATCAGGACGCTGACGTTCACCCGGCTGTTGGCGTCGGAGAACGGCTGGACCATCTGCAGCGCACGGGTCACCCGGCCGATCGCGACCAGCTTGCCGTGGTCGTCGCCGGCCGCCGCGACCTCGGCGTAGTAGTGGTCCAGTACGGACTGGACGTGGTCGGGCGCGGTGCCGTGCGGGTAGTTGATCGAGATCATGCCTTCGCGGGCCTTCCCCCGGGTGAACAGCACCAGCGGCACCTTCTCCTCGTACGCGGGGACGCCGCTCGTGAAGTCGGCCACCAGCTTGTGGCCGCCGAAGCGCTCGTCGGCGAGGTCGGAGGCCAGGGTGGTGCGGCCGGTGCCGCGCATGGTGGTGAACGTTCCGTCCTTGGTGCCGGACCAGATGGTGGCGACGTTCTTGCCGGAGCCCTCGACCAGGTGACGGGTCGCGAGGTCGTGCAGCTGCTCGTAGGAGCGCTTGTCGATCCGCGACCAGTCACGGGTACCGGACCGGCCGTCCAGCACCTCGCGGAAGAGCTCCGTCATGCCCTGGCGGAAGCCCGGGTACTTGGTCCGGTCCAGGTGGCTCGCGGCGTCACCGCCCGATTCGGTCAGCGCCTCCCCGTGGACGTTGGCATCGGTGAACAGCCGCCACCAGGAGGACTCGGGCATGAAGTCGGACAGCTTCGGGCCGGCGGGGGCCGGATCGGGTGCGGGACTCGGCTCGGAGTTCGGCTCGGAGTTCGGCTCGGAGTTCGGCTCGGAGTTCGGCTCGGAGTTCGGCTCGGCGTGGAGGGAGTCGGACACCTCCTCGGCCGGCTTGCCGGTGGCGTCCGGCTTCGGCTCGGCGTGGAGGGAGTCGGACACCTCCTCGGCCGGCTTGCCGGTGGCGTCCGGCTTCGGCTCGGGCACGGGCTTCGGCTCCGGCGCGGGCTCCGGCTTCGAGGCGGGGGTCTTCTCCGGCTTGGGCTCAGGAGCCGCCTCCGGCTTCGTGCTCGTGTCCGTGTCCGGAGTGGCGGCGGCGGGCTTCGGGGCCGGGTGCTTCGGCGTGGAGAGACCGTTCGGGCTGTCCTCGCTGAACGTCAGGACGTGGTCGCTCATCACCTTCGCGTCAGCGGTCTCCCGCTCGGGGATGTCGATGGTGATCGGGATGACACCCTTCTCCACCACCTCCTTGTCACCCTTGAAGAAGACGACCTCGACCTCCGCGAACCCGTCGTAACGCGCCATCGGCGTGTTGAACTTCGCGTGCGAGACCACCTGCCCCGCATTGCCGACCGACAGACCCTCACGACTGCGGTGCGATCCGCCGACGATCCCCTGGAACGTCCCCTCGACGGGACCCAGTTCGGTCTTTACCCCGCCCTGGACCTGCCCACCCCACATCGACCAGTCGAGCCTGGTCTTGGTGGCGCTGGTCGAGGTGGCATTGGAGGGGCTGAGTTCGACCTTGCCGTCCGTACGGTCGTACTCCAGCTGCAGGACCTTCAGGTTCACCTTCACCCCGCCGTCCGACACCAGCAACCGCCGCCCCGGCGAAGGCGTGGTGATCTCCTCACCCCGGGTCGCCGTACCGAAGTGGCTGGACAACTGCGCGTGATCGGTGGTGTTACGGGCCAGACTCTCCATCCGGTCCCACGTACGCGACCCGAAGAACTCACGGCCACGCAGCCGCAGGATGTCCTGCACACCGGACGAATCGCCGAGCCAGCGCATCACGTCGATGTCACGCAGACCCTCGCTCCACACCCGGGCCGGCGGCGCCTTGACCACCTTCTCCACCGGCGGCTCGGTAGGCGCGGAATGGGGAGCCGGTGCGGTGCGGTGCTCGGGCGCCTCGAAGGGCTTGGGACTCGGCCCGGTGGAGGGTCGGCCCTCGCCCGCCTCGATCGCCGTCTCGAAGCCGATCTTCGCCGTGTCGACGCTGTGGACGGTCGTGCCGAGCTTGCGCACCTCCCGCCAGGCCTGCCCGGCGGCCGACTTGACGTGCTCGAAGGCCGTCCCGGGCACGTGGTTCCCGCCCGGCTCGACCAGCCGGTTCGGATCCCCGAGGGAGACCAGCGGACGCCGCTCCATCCGGAAGAAGAGCGTCGCCTCACCCGTGTAGACACTGCCGGGCAGCTTGGCCTTGGTCGCCGCACCCGCCGTGGTGCGCTGCGCCTGGACATCCAGCTGGTCATGGCCCCAGGAGTGAGTCACGGAACCACCGGCGGTCACCGCCGGGCCCACCGGAAGCGGATTGCTCGTCCCCTGGACGGAGACGGTGACGCTGTTGCCCCGGCCCGCGCCGTAGCTGGTGACACCGTCCGAGCTGGCCATGGACTTCTGCACCTGGGTGCCGGTGTTGAACTCGGTCTGCGAGGTCTCCCCCGTGTGCTCCAGCCGGGAGACACCCGCCGTGATCCGCACCGTGCTGCGACCGTGCTTCACCACGATCTCGTGCCCGGACATCATCGACTTCAACTGCGGCTGCAACTTGGTGACATCGAGCTCGGCGAGGAGCTTCTCCCGCATCCCGCCCCAGTCCGAACCGAGCGCCTTGGCACCCCGCCCGCTGATCCGCTCGACCGCGCTGTCACCGACGGAGCGGCGATCCTCGGTGCCGCCGCCGTCGCGCGGGCGCAGCGGGTAGACGTCGGTGACGACGTCGGAGGAGCCGAGGCGGTGGGTCTTCTCGACGCGGGCGGGCGGGTCGAGCGGCTTCTTCAGCGGCGCCGTCTCGGTGCTGCCGTGCAGCGGGGCGTCACGCAAAGGCACGGCGACGGTGGTGTGGACGGGGACGGTGAGGTCGGGGGCGGTGACCTTCTGGCCGAGCCGCTTCGCCTCGATGTGGACGGTGAACTCGGCGGTGCCGCTGAACAGGCCGGCCGGTTCGACGGTCTTGCCCTTGCTGACGGTGGCACCGGTGGTGTCCACGGTCGAGCCGTGCGCGAAGTCGTTGCGGCGGGAGAGGTTGAGTCCGAGGTCGACGTGCGGGAGCTTGAAGCGGAAGGGGGCCGAGAAGACGTCGCGGACCCGCCGGTCCTTGCTGGTGCCGGTCGACACCCGGGTCTGGCTGCCCAGTTCGAACTCGAACTTGTCGACGGTGTCGGTGTGCGCGAAGTCCTTCCGCAGACCGGCCTTGACCGTGACGGTGGTGTCCCAGCCGTGGACGGACAGGTGCTCGGTGAGCTTGGCGCCGCGGGTGAGCTTGGACAGCTGCGGCTTCAGCGCGAACGGGTCGAAGCTGCTCTTGATCTTGCTCAGCACGTCGTCGGGGACGCTGCCGAACTCCTTGTGCAACGTCTTCTCGATGCCGTCCAGGACCGCGGTGTCGCCGTTGCCGAGGCTGTGCACCACGTCGGAGGCGCTCATGGCGCCGCGGTCGGTGATGCGGTGCGGCGGGTCGTGCTGCTCGCCGGGGCCCTTGTGGGCGACCGGGGTGCCCGTGCCGGGGCCGGTGAACAGCGCGCGGCCGTCGGCGCCGACGGTGTACTTGCCGGTCTCCTTGCCGTCCAGGCTGACCTCGGCCCGGATCGGGACGGTGACGGTGTGGTCCTTGCCGTCCACGGTGAGCTTGATCTCGACGCCGATCCCGGCGTCGTAGATCTCCTGCGGGCGGGCGTACTTGCCGTTGGCGTACACCTTCTGCGAGTTGCCGTCCCGCCAGCCGTCGCGGTCGCGGACCTGGCGCGCGTAGCCGCCGCTGACGTCCATGCCCGTCTTGTCGGGCAGCGGGACGGTCCCGCCGCCCGCGCCCTGGACGGACTTGGTGTCGGAGATCAGCCGGCGGCCGGCCTTGAAGGAGGTGGTCTCGTCGACCGGGTTGAGCTCCGCCTTGGCGTTGGGCCGCTTGTACTCCAGCTCGGTGATGTGGGCGGTGGCGGAGACCTTGACGCCGTGCTTGAGCAGGGCGTTGGTGGTCTGCTCGGGCAGCTCCAGCCGGGTGCCGCGGGTCATCGAGGTCAGGTGGGACGCGACCATCGGGTGGCTGAAGAGCTGCTGGACGTCGCGCTTGACGTCCTTCCAGGAGCCGCCGAGCACCTCCGTGCCCAGTTGCTCGATCCCCTGGTGCAGCGGCTGCACGGTGGGCAGGTCGCGCACGGTGGTGGTGTCGCCGAAGCCGCCGCCGGTGCCGTCGGGCTTGCGCCAGACGCTGTCGGGCGGGCTGGGCACCGTGCTGCCGGGCTCGAAGGTCCTGGGCTGGCGCGGGGGTACGGACTCGGTCGCGACGTAGAGGGTCGGGTCGCCCGCGCCGGTGTCCTGGACGCTGCGGGCCTCGGCCTGCTCGATCAGGGCCCGGAAGTCGACCGCGGTCTTCGCGGTGTCGACGGACTTGCCCAGCGGCGAGTCCTTCTCGAACTTCAGGGTGAGCTCGGCCCGCCCGTCGAAGACCACGCCGGGGCCCTTGGTCTTGGTGGTGAGCAGGACCTCCTGGCTGCTGCCGGAGATCTGCACCGTGTCCCGGATGAGCTGGAGGCCACCGCCACCGGAGCCGGTCGACTTGTCGACGGCCGAGCCCGAGACCACGCCGGGCAGCGGGAGTTGGACGCCGTCGCTGCCGCTGTGCTGCTCGGTGCGCACGCGCTGGACGCCGGTGCCGACGTTGAACTCGGTCTGCGCGGTCCCGCCGACCTGCCGCATCGCCTTGACGGAGGCGGTGACCTCCACCGAGCCGGTCACCAGGCCGGACTTGTCGGCCACCTCGATCCGGGTCGGCTCGCCGGACATCATGCCCTTGAGGTCCTGCTGGAGCCGGGTGAGGTCGAGTTCGGCGGTCAGCTTCTCCCGCAGGGTCGGCCACACGCCGCCGAGCACCTCCGCCGCCTTGTCCTCGACGCCGTCGAGGATCTCCTGCATCGGGTGGTCGGCGTCCGGCCGGCCGTGCCGGTGGGTGGAGACGTCGAGCACGATGTCGGAGCCGCCCAGCCGCCCGCCCTCGACCACGCGCTGGGGCGGGGCGAAGAGCTTGTCCTTGGGCAGCGGCGTCACGGCGCCGTGGGAGTCCAGGGTGTCGCGGACGGGGATGCCGACCGTGGCACCGATGTCCAGCCGCTTCACCCGGTCCTCCGGCTTGACGGCCACCGGCTCGCCACGGTGGGTGAGTTCGGTGAAGTCGACGGCGAGGTGGAGCTTCCCGGCGAACAGGGCGCCCGGCTCGACGGTCTTCCCACGGGCGATGGACCGGCCGACCTCGACCGAGGTGCCGCCCTTCAACGAGTCGTGCTGGTAGCCGAAGGTCTCGGTGAACTCGGTCTTGCCGGCCTTGAACTTGGCCTGCGCGGAGGCGTTGAAGCGGTTCAGGCTGTCGGACTGGAGACCGACGGAGGCGTGTCGGTCGGAGCCGTTCTCGAACTCGACGCTCGGTGCGGTGTCCTGGTGCACCAGACCGTCCACGTCCACCCGGACGGAGATCTTGCCGGACCAGCCGTTCGTGTCGAACGGCGCCTCCCAGACATCGCCCCGGGACAGGGCGGTCAGCCGGGGACGCAGCGCGTTCGGGTCGAAGAAGTCCCTGGCGAGCGTACGGCCGGCGGGCAGGTCGTTCGGGAAGGCGGACTCGAAGAGTTTGACGATCTGCTCGTGGACGGCGGTGTCACCGTGGTGCAGGCCGACCACGAGGTCGGAGGCGGAGAGCCTGCGGTGGTTGGTGATGCGGGTGGGCGGCAGGCGCAGCTCGTCCGGGCCGAGCGGCGTCTTGGGCGTGAACGCGGGGTCGTGCGACCCGTGGCCGTCGCCGGACTCCGTCGAGAACACGGACATGGCGAACACCGAGGCCGGCGGGGACGGCGGCGGAGAGTCGGGCGCGGGGTGGAGCAGCGGGTCGTGCTCCGGCGCGGTGACGACGATGGTCGGCGCCTCGGGGCGGTGGGGTGCGGGCTTGGGCTCGGGCTTGGCCTCGGGTTCGGGCTTCAGCGCGGGCTCAGGCTTCGGCGCGGGCTCGATCACGGGCTCGGTCACGGGCTTCGGCGCAGGGGCCGACTCCGTCTTCACTTCGGGCTTGATCTCAGGCCCGGGCTCGGGCTTGACCTCGGCCTTGGGCTCGACCTTGGGCTCGGCCTTGGGCTCCGGCACGGGCGGACGGCTGGCGTCGTAGTGGTTGGTGCCGTTGTAGTACACCGTCACCTGGTGGCCGTCCGGGCGGCCGTAGCGGGCGTACTCGGCGTGGCTGCCGTCCTCGCCGGGGCCGAGGATGCGCAGCCGGATGCCGAGGGCGTCGGCGAGCAGCGGCGGGAAGGTGTCGCCGAACCCCTGCCACCAGGAGTGCTCCCAGTTCTCCACCGCGTGCTGGAGACCGGCGAACTCCTCCGGGGAGAGCGGAAGGTCGGAGGCGGTGCGGTGCCAGACCTGGAGATCGACGAGCTGGGCGTCGGGCAGGTCGTGCAGCTCGATCTGCTCGGGTGTGCCGAGCAGGTACTCGAACTGCCGCTGCGGGCCGGTGGCGCCGTCGGCGAGGTTCCAGCCGACCTCCTCCTCGACCGTACGCCGGTCCTCGCCCTGGGCCACCCGCTCGTCGACGTACTGGCGGCGCAGCTCGTGCGGGTCGCTCGCGGGCTCCTTCCCGAGCCCGCGCAGCCAGTCCTCGGCCCTGGCCTGCTCGGCCGGGCTCTTGAACTTCCACGGGACGGTCCGTTCGGCCTGCTCCCGGGCCGACGCGTGGTCGGCGCCGGTGGACGTCAACTCGCGGGTGAGCGCGGTGACGTAGCGGTCGCGCAGCAGCGTGCTGGGGACCACCTCGTGGGTGGCGACCCCGGCGACGCCCAGGTCCAGCAGGCCGTTGAGCAGCTGGGGGCGTTCCTGCCGGCCCAGGCGGTCGGCGAGGTCCCGGGTGGCGGCCTTGCGGTAGTTGTGGGTGACCTCGATCGGCAGCTTGTCCGGCCCCTGGGCGGTCAGGTGGTCGGAGACGGCGCGCTTCATCGCCTCGGCCGTGGTGGGTGCCGGGCCGCGCGAGGTCGGGCCGGTGGCGCCGTGCTCGGCGAGTGCCTGGTGCACGGCGTCCGGACGGCTGGTGGCCACCGAGTTGAGCAGGCAGAGGCCGTCGCCGGAGACCTGGACGCGCTCGCCGGGGGCCGGGAAGTGCTCGACGACGTCCTCGGGGGTGTGGACCGGAGTCTGCGGCGCAGGGCCGGTGGTGGACTCGTGGGCCTGCGTCGTGCCGGTGGGGCCGGTGCCGTCGGTGCCGGTGAAGGCGTCGGGAACGGCCAGACGGACCGTCTGCTCGTCCGGGTGGGTCGCGGCCGCGTTGAAGCCGCCCTCGCCGGCGACCGGCCGGTTCTCGTGGTCGAGCACGATCGCCCAGACCCGGGTGACGTCCTGCGGCAGCGGGTTGTCACCCGGCGAGTGCAGGCCCTGCTGCGCATCCACCCAGACCAGGCCCTCACCCGGTACGTTCGCCAGGTTCCACGCGTGGCCCTTGCCGTCGGCCGTCCACGCCAGCACGATCGCGTCCGACCCCGGACCGCCCGCCGTCACCCGGCGCGCCACCTCGTCCAGGCCCGCACGACCGAGACCGACGTACTCCGCCGGCTGCCCCGTCCACTCCTGTACATCGCCGTGTGCACCCGCGTGGCGTTCCGTCAACGACGGCGCGACCTGCGGGTCCCCGTGGAAGGTCGCGTGGAACGCCATCGCGGCCGCCACGCAGTTCACGTCCGACAGCAGACCGCCGGCACCCTCACCCGGGTTCACCAGCTTGACGATCTCCGAGGGAGGTGTGAACTTCCGCGGCCCGTCCGGGCCGTTCACCACCTGCTCCAGCGCACGCCGAGCCTCCGGACCGGGCGTGCCGTACCCGCCGTCCGAGAACTCCTTGAGGAACGAGTCCAACGGACGCAGCGGGCGCGGACCGCCGGCCTCCGCGTCGCCGTCCAGCCGAGGACGCTTCGCGGGCTGCTCCGGGGCCGACGGCTTCGAGGGGTCGGTGTCGGTGTCGGCGTGCGAGGCCTCGAACTCGTCGCGGCCCCGGCGGCGGGACGGCCGCTGCGGCTGCTCCGGGCCCGGTTCGGGGTCGCGCGGCGGCAGGTTCGGCTTCTCCGCGCCGGGCTTCGACGTGTCGGACTTCGACGTGTCGGGGGCCTTCGGGAGGCTGCCCGGGTCCCCGTCGGGGGAGACGGTCGGGCGGGGGGTGCTCGTGAGGGAACGGAAGATGTCCTCCTCCGCCGAGGCCGGCTTCGGACGCGCCTCCGGCTCGGGCTTCGCGGCCGTCTCGGGCTCGGGCTTCGGGGCAGCCTCCGGCTCGGGCTTCGGGGCGGACTCCGGCTTCGGTTCAGGGGCCGCCTCCGGCTTGGGAGCCGGCTCCGGCTTCGGGGCGGGGGCCGCCTCCGGCTTCGGAGCAGCCTCCGGCTTGGGCTCAGGAGCCTTCTCCGGCTTCGGAGCCGCCTCCGGCTTCGTGCTCGTCTCCGTGTCCGTGTCCGGAGTGGCGGCGGCGGGCTTCGGGGCCGGGTGCTTCGGCGTGGAGAGGCCGTTCGGGCTGTCCTCGCTGAACGTCAGGACGTGGTCGCTCATCACCTTCGCGTCGGCGGTCTCCCGCTCGGGGATGTCGATGGTGATCGGGATGACACCCTTCTCCACCACCTCCTTGTCCCCCTTGAAGAAGACAACCTCGACCTCCGCGAAGCCGTCGTAGCGCGCCATCGGCGTGTTGAACTTCGCGTGCGAGACGACCTGGCCCGTGTTGCCGAGCGACAGGCCGTCGCGGCTGCGGTGCGATCCGCCGGCGATGCCCTGGAACGTCCCCTCAACGGGGCCAAGTTCGGCCTTGACGCCGCCCTGGACCTGCCCACCCCACATCGACCAGTCGAGCCTGGTCTTGGTGGCGCTGGTCGAGGTGGCGTTGGAGGGGCTGAGTTCGACCTTGCCGTCGGTGCGGTCGTACTCCAGCTGCAGGACCTTGAGGTTCACCTTCACCCCGCCGTCCGACACCAGCAGGCGCCGCCCCGGCGAAGGCGTGGTGATCTCCTCACCCCGGGTCGCCGTACCGAAGTGGCTGGAGAGCTGGGCGTGGTCGGTGGTGTTGCGGGCCAGGCTCTCCATCCGGTCCCAGGTACGGGACCCGAAGAACTCACGGCCGCGCAGTCGCAG
The DNA here is from genome assembly GCF_043201735.1 of Kitasatospora sp. NPDC048286. Taxonomy (NCBI): domain Bacteria; kingdom Bacillati; phylum Actinomycetota; class Actinomycetes; order Kitasatosporales; family Streptomycetaceae; genus Kitasatospora; species Kitasatospora sp. NPDC048286. The sequence continues at coordinate 285,318 of NZ_JBICZE010000003.1, read as the reverse complement.
GATGTCCTGCACACCGGAGGAGTCGCCCAGCCAGCGCATCACGTCGATGTCGCGCAGGCCCTCGCTCCAGACCCGGGCGGGCGGTGCCTTGACCACCTTCTCCACCGGCGGCTCGGTGGGAGCCGGGGCGGGGGCCTGGCCGGTGCGGTGCTCGGGCGCCTCGAACGCCGTGGGCTTGCCGTTCTTGGCTCCGCGTCCCTCCCCCGCCTCGACTGCTGCCTCGAAGCCGATCTTCGCCGTGTCGACGCTGTGGACGGTGGTACCGAGCTTGCGCACCTCCCGCCAGGCCTGGCCGGCGGCCGACTTGACGTGCTCGAACGCCGTCCCGGGCACGTGGTTCCCGCCCGGCTCGACCAGCCGGTTCGGGTCCCCGAGGGGGACCAGCGGACGCCGCTCCATCCGGAAGTAGAGCGTCGCCTCACCGGTGTAGACACTGCCGGGCAGCTTGGCCTTGGTCGCCGCACCCGCCGTGGTGCGCTGCGCCTGGACATCCAGCTGGTCATGGCCCCAGGAATGGGTGACGGAACCACCGGCCGTGACCGCGGGGCCCACGGGCAGCGGGTTGCTCGTCCCCTGGAGCGAGGCGGTGACGGTGTTGCCGCGCCCGGCGCCGTAGCTGGTGACGCCGTCGGAGCTGGCGAAGGTCCGCTGGACCTGGGTGCCGGTGTTGAACTCGGTCTGCGAGGTCTCCCCCGTGTGCTCCAGCCGGGAGACACCCGCCGTGATCCGCACCGTGCTGCGACCGTGCTTCACCACGATCTCGTGCCCGGACATCATCGACTTGAGCTGCGGCTGGAGCTTGGTGACATCGAGCTCGGCGAGGAGCTTCTCCCGCATCCCGCCCCAGTCCGAGCCGAGCGCCTTGGCACCCCGCCCGCCGATCCGCTCGACCGCGCTGTCACCGACGGACCGGTGGTCCCCGGCGCCCGCCGGGTGCGAGCCGGTGCCGGTACCGCCGCCGGTGCCGCCGTCGCGGGGGCGCAGCGGGTAGACGTCGGTGACGACGTCCGAGGAGCCGAGGCGGTGGGTCTTCTCGACGCGGGCGGGCGGGTCGAGCGGCTTCTTCAGCGGCGCCGTCTCGGTGCTGCCGTGCAGCGGGGCGTCACGCAGCGGAACGGCGACGGTGGTGTCCACCGGCACGTGGACGTCCGGTGCGGTGACCTTCTGGCCCAGCCGCTTCGCCTCGATGTGGACGGTGAAGTTGGCGGTGCCGCTGAACAGGCCGGCCGGTTCGACGGTCTTGCCCTTGCTGACGGTGGCACCGGTGGTGTCCACCGTCGAGCCGTGGGCGAAGTCGTTGCGGCGGGCGAGGTTGAGGCCGAGGTCGACGAACGGGAGCTTGAAGCGGGTGGGCAGGGAGAGCGCGTCACGGATGCGCCGGTCCTTGCTGACGCCCGAGGTGACCCGGGTCTGGGTGCCCAGCTCGAACTCGAACTTGTCGACGGTGTCGGTGTGCTTGAAGTCCTTGTCGAGGCCCGCCCTGACCGTGACGGTGGTGTCCCAACCGTGGACGGACAGGTGCTCGGTGAGCTTGGCGCCGCGGGTGAGCTTGGACAGCTGCGGCTTCAGCGCGAACGGGTCGAAGCGGTTCTTCACCTTCATCAGCACGTCGTCGGGCACGGAGCCGAACTCGCGCTTGAGGGTGTTCTCGATGTTCTTGAGCACCTCGATGTCGCCGCGGCCGAGGCTGTGCACCACGTCGGAGGCGCTCATGGCGCCGCGGTCGGTGATGCGGTGCGGCGGGTCGTGCTGCTCGCCGGGGCCCTTGTGGGTGACCGGGGTACCGGTGCCGGGGCCGGTGAAGTGGGCGCGGCCGTCGGCGCCGACGGTGTACTTCCCGGTCTCCTTGCCGTCCAGGCTGACCTCGGCCCTGATCGGGACGGTGACCTCGTGGTCCTTGCCGTCGACGGTGAGCTTCACCCGAACGGCGAGCCCGGCGTCGTAGATCTCCTGCGGGCGGGCGTACTTGCCGTTGGCGTACACCTTCTGTGAGTTGCCGTCGCGCCAGCCGTCGCGGTCGCGGACCTGTCGCGAGTAGCCGCCGCTGATCTCGGCGGTGTTCTTCCCGCCGAGGCCGACGGTCCCGCCGCCCGAGCCCTGGACGGACTTGGTGTCGGAGATCAGCCGGCGGCCGGCCTTGAAGGAGGTGGTCTCGTCGACCGGGTTGAGCTCCGCCTTGGCGTTGGGCCGCTTGTAGTCCAGTTCCGTGATGTGGGCGGTGGCGGAGACCTTGACGCCGTGCTTGAGCAGGGTGGCGGCCAGCCGCTCGGGGGCCTCCAGCGGGACGCCGCGGGTCATCGAGGTCAGGTGGGAGGCGACCATCGGGTGGCTGAAGAGCTGCTGGACGCCGTCCTTGACGTCCTTCCAGGAGCCGCCGAGCACCTGCTTGCCCAGCTCGTCGACGCCCTGGTGCAGCGGCTGCACGGTGGGCAGGTCGCGCACGGTGGTGGTGTCGCTGAAGCCGCCGCCGGTCCTGTCCGGGCGCTGCCAGAGGCCGTCGGGCGGGCTGGGGACCTCGGTGCCGGGCTCGAAGGTCTTCGGCCTGCCCGGGCCGGGCGCCTCGGTGGCGACGAAGAGGGTCGGGTCGCCGGTGTCCTCGTGCTTGACCGGGCGGGTCTCGCTCTGCTCGATCAGGGCCCGGAAGTCGACCGCGGTCTTCGCGGTGTCGGTGGCCGTCCCGAGCGGCGACTTCCGTTCGAAGGTGAGGGTGAGCTCGCTGCGCCCCTCGTAGACCACGCCGGGGCCCTTGGTCTTGGTGGTGAGCAGGACCTCCTGGCTGTTGCCGGAGATCTGCACCTTGTCCCGGATGAGCTGGAGGCCACCGCCGCCGGCGCCGATCGACTTGTCGGCCCCGCTGCCGGACACGACGCCGGGCAGCGGCAGTTGGAGGCCGTCGCTGCTGGTGTCCTGGACGCTGCGGACGCGCTGGACGCCGGTGCCGACGTTGAACTCGGTCTGCGCGGTCCCGCCGACCTGCCGCATCGCCTGGACGGAGGCGGTGATCTCGACCGAGCCGGTCACCAGGCCGGTGTCGTCGACGACCTCGATCCGGGTCGGCTCGCCGGACATCATGCTCTTGAGGTCCTGCTGAAGGCGGGTGAGGTCGAGTTCGGCGGCCATCTTCTCGCGCAGCTTCGGCCAGATGCCGCCGAGCACCTCCGCCGCCTTGTCCTCGACGCCGTCGAAGACCTCCTGCATCGGCCGGTCGGAGTCGGGGCGGCCGTGCCGGTGGGTGGAGACGTCGAGGACGATGTCGGAGCCGCCGAGCCGGTGGCCGTCCACGACGCGCTGCGGCGGGGCGAAGAGCTTCTCGTGGTCCAGCGGCACCGGCGCTCCGTGGGAGTCCAGGGTGTCGCGGACGGGGATGCCGATGGTGGCGCCGATGTCGAGCCGCTGGACCCGCTCCCCGCCCTCGGGGACGACGGGCCGGCCACGGTGGTTGAGCTCGGTGAAGTCCAGGGCCAGGCGCAGCTTGCCGGCGAACAGGGCGCCGGGCTCGACGGTCTTGCCGCGGGCGATGGAGCGGCCGACCTCGGCCGACACGTTGCCGTGCATCTCGTCGTGCTGGTAGCCGAAGGTCCCGGTGACGTCGACCTTGCCGATCTTGGCCTTGGCCTGCAGACCGGCGTTGAAGCGGTTCAGGCTGTCGTCCTGGAGGCCGATCGAGGCGTGCCGGTCGGAGCCGTTCTCGAACTCGACGCCGGGGGCGGTCTCCTGGTGGTGCAGGTCCTCGACGTCGACCCGGACGGAGATCTTCCCGGACCAGCCGTTGGTCTCGAACTTCGCCTCCCAGACGTCGCCGCGGGAGAGCGCGGCCAGCTTGGGGCGCAGGGTCGCGGGGTCGAAGAAGTCCTTCGCCATCGTCCGGGCGGCGGGCAGGTCGTCCTTGAACCTGTCCTCGAAGAGCTTGGTGATGTGCTGGAAGACGGTCGTGTCGTCCTGGTGCAGGCCGACCACGAGGTCGGAGGCGGACAGCCTGCGGTGGTTGGTGACACGGGCGGGCGGCAGGCGCAGCTCGTCCGGGCCGAGCGGCTTCTTCGGCGTGAACGCCGGGTCCTGGAGGTGGGGGCCGGTGGACTCCGTCGAGAACACGGACATGGCGAGGACGGAGGCCGGCGGGGACGGCGGCGGAGAGTCGGGCGCGGGGTGGAGCAGCGGATCGTGCGCCGGCTCGGTGACGACGATGGTCGGCACCTCGGGGCGGTGGGGTGTGGGCTTGGGTTCGGGCTTGGGTTCGGGCTTGGGTTCGGGATCAGGCTTGGGCTCGGGCTTCGGCGCGGGCTCAGGCTTGGGTTCGGTCACGGGCTTCGGCGCCGGGGCCGACTCCGTCTTCGCCTCGGCCTCGGGCTTGGCCTTGGCCTCGGGCTTGACCTCGGCTTCGGGCTCGGACACGGGCTTGGCCTTGGCCTCGGGCTTGACCTCGGCTTCGGGCTTGACCTCGGCTTCGGGCTTGACCTCGGCTTCGGGCTCGGACACGGGCTTGGCCTTGGCCTCGGGCTTGACCTCGGCTTCGGGCTCGGACACGGGCTTCGGGGCCGGGGCCGACTCCGTCCTGACCCCGGGCCCGGCCTCGGGCTTGGGCGCGGGCTTGGGCGCGGGCAGCGGCTCCGCCACGGCCTCCGGCTTCGGCGTCTCCGCCGACGGGCGGGGCCGGTCGTGGCCGCTGACGGTGGGCACGCTGTGCGGGGCGGGCGGGAGTACCGGGCCGTCGTGCCCGGCCGGGTGGACCGGGGGCGCGGTGGTCACCGGCGGCGCCGCCACGGGCGGACGGCTGGCGTCGTAGTGGTTGGAGCCGTTGTAGTACACCGTCACCTGGTGGCCGTCCTGGGGGCCGTACCGCAGGTACTCGGTGTGGCCGCCGAGGCCGTCCGGGCCGAGGATGCGCAGGCGCAGGCCGAGGGCGTCGGCCAGCAGCGGCGGGAAGGACTCGCCGTACCCCTGCCACCAGGAGTGCTCCCAGTTCTTGACGGCGTCCTGGAGGCCGGCGAACTCCGCGGGCGAGAGCGGCGTGTCCGAGATGGTCCGGTGCCAGACCTGGAGGTCGGCCAGGCCCGCGTCGGAGAGGTCGTGCAGACCGATCTGCTCGGGGCGGCCCAGCAGGAACTCGAACTGCTCCTCGGGGCCGACGGAGCCGTCGGCAAAGTTCCAGCCGACCTGGTGCTCGACGGTGTCGCGGTCCTCGCCCCGGGCGACCCGCTCGTCGACGTACTGCCGGCGCAGCTCGTGCGGTGAGGTCGCGGGTTCGAGTCCGTGGTCGCGCAGGTACTTCTCGGCGGCCCGCTGCTCCTCGGGGCTCTTGAACTTCCAGCTGACGTTCCGTTCGGCCTGTGCCCGGGCGGCGGCCGGGTCCCCGCCGGGGCCGGCGAGTTCGTGGGCGAGGGCGGTCACGTAGCGCTCGCGCAGCAGCGGCGCGGGGACGACCTCGTGGGTGGTGACGCCGGCGACGCCGAGGTCCAGCAGGCCGTTGAGCAGCTCGGGGCGGGTCTGCTTGGCGAGCTGCCTGCCGAGCTCCTGGGTGACGATCTTGCGGTAGCCGCGGGTGACCTCCGGCGGCAGCTTCTCCGGGCCCTGCTTGAGCAGGTGCTCGCCGACCGCCCGCTTCATCGCCTCGGGCGTCGAGGGCACGGCGTCGGGCCGGCTGGTGGCGACGGAGTTGAGCAGGCAGAGGCCGTCGCCGTCCACCCGGACCCGCTCGCCGGGCGGCGGGAAGGCTTCGACGGGCCCGGTGCCGGACTCGGTGCTGTGCTCGGCAACGGGCTCGGTGACATGGTCGGTGACGTGCTCGGCAACGGACTCGGGGGTGTGCGGGGCCGGGTGCGCCGGACCGTCCGTGCCGGTGAACGCCTCGGCGGGGGTCGGCCGGGCCGACCGCTCGTCCGGGTGCAGTGCGGCCGCGTTGAAGCCGCCCTCGCCGCGGACCGGCCGGTTCTCCGGGTCGAGGGTGATCGCCCAGACCCGGGTGACGTCCTGCGGGAGCGGGCGGTCGCCCGGGGAGTGCAGGCCCTGCTGGGCGTCGACCCAGACCAGGCCCTTGCCGGGGACGTTGGCGAGGTTCCAGGCGTGGCCCCGGCCGTCCTCGGTCCAGGCGAAGACCAGCGCGGCCGAACCGGGGCCGCCCTCGGTGACCCTGCGGGCGACCTCGTTCAGGCCGGTGCCGCCGAGGCCGAGGTACTCGGCGGGGTGGCCGGTCCAGTTCTGGGCGTCGGTGACGGCGCCGAGGTGGCGCTGCGACAGGGTGAGGGCCGTCTGCGGGTCGCCGTGGAAGGTGGCGTGGAAGGCCATCGCGGCCGCCACGCAGTTGACGTCGCCGAGCAGGCTGCCCTCGCCGTCCTTGGGGTTGACGAGTCGGACGAACTCCTCGGGGTGGGCGAACTTCTTCGGGCCGTCCGGGCCGGCCAGTGCCTGCTCCAGGGCGTGCCGGGCCGCCGGGTGGGCCGTGCCGTAGCCGCCGTCGGAGAACTCGTGGAGGAAGGAGTCCAGCGGGCGCAGCGGGTGCGGGGCGTCGCGGTCCGGGTCGAAGGGCGGGCGGCCGTCGGGGGTCTGCTGCTGTTCGGGCCGAGGGCGCTTGGCGGCCGGTTCCGGGATGTCCGTGCTGTCCGGGGTGTTCGGGGTGTTCGGGGCGGACCGGCCGGGGTCGCCGTGGTCGCTCGCGCTCTCGCTCTCGTACTCGTCCCGGCCGCGGCGTCGGGACGGCGGCTGCGGGGCGGCGTGGTCGTCCTGGTGCCGGACGGGCGGCGGGTCCTGGTGCTGGGTGGACGGGGTGTCCTGGTGCCCGGCCGACGGGGTGCCGTGCTCGGGGCGGGGGGTGTCGGCTCCGCCGAGGTGGCGGATCTGCCAGACCCGGCCGTCCTCGACGCCGATCGCCAGCCGGACGCCGTCGACGGTGCCCTCGTGCAGGATCAGGGCGCCGCTGGGGCGTTCCGGGTCGGGGTAGCTGCGGTCGGGGTGCTGGAGTACGTGGTGGGCGGCGGCGGCGAAGTCGGTGTCCGTCCAGTGCGGCAGCGCGCCCTCGGGGAAGTCCGTCTTGATCCACCAGGGCGCCAGCCACTCCTCCGTCCGGTCGGGGTCGAAGCCCTCGGGGCGGGCAGGCTCGGGGCGGGCGGGCTCCGGCCGGCCCGGCTCGGGCCGGGGCGCGGGCTGCTGGTCCGGGGTGCCGCCCGAAGTGCGGGGCGGGGTCGGCGGCTTGGGGTCCGGGCCGCCGGCCGAGCCGGTGGCGACGGCGTGGTCCGTCTGCTGCCCCCCGCCGACGGTCCGGCCCGGGCGGGCGGGCCGCACCGGCTCGTCGACGAGGGTGGTGCCGCCGGTGTCGGTCCGGACGGGCGCGGGGCGCTCCGGGGCGGGCCTGGCGCCGCCCTCGGTCTGCACCGGGCTCGGACGGCCGACCTTGCCGCCGTCGGAGGTGTCCGTCTTCCCGGAGCCCGTGACGGGGTCGGACTTGCCTGAGGTCGTGCCTGAGGTCGTACCGGAAGTCGTACCGCCGGCACCGGCGCCGGACGTGGTCGTCACCGGCTTGGGCGCCGGGTCGGCGAACAGGGTCTCCAGGTCCGCCCGGCCGAAGGCCTTGGCGAACAGCGCCGCGTACTCGACGTCCGGCGCCTCGCCCGTCCCGCGCGAGTAGCCGAGGACGTGACCGGCCGTCACCTCCTCGTGGTGCGGCCCGAGTCGGGGCACCGGGAACGGCGCCGGGTGGCCGGCGAGGTTGCTGAACAGCGAGAGGACGGTCATCGGGTGCAGGGGCGGGAAGTAGGCGCCCTTGCCGGCCTCGATCTCCTTGAACTGGACGTTCTGGACGTACGAGACCCACTTGTCGCCGACGCCGAGCTTGTGGAAGGCGGCGTGCAGGCCCTTGCCGAGCAGGCCCATGCCCATGCCGGCGCCGAAGGTGGCCGCGCTGGTGGTGAACTTGTGGCTGTCGTCGAAGATGAGGTTGTAGAAGCCCTCGGAGAGGTTGCCCTGCACGCCCTCCATCAGCTGGGAGCCGATGGCGAAGCCCAGGCGGTAGAGCTTGTTGCCCTCGCCCATGGCGGCGGCGAGCTTGGGCAGGTGCTCGGCGAGGGCGGAGATCCCGTGTTCGCCGAGCTCGGAGCCGCCGTGTTCCAGGACGGAGCGCAGCACGGTCCCGAGCGACTCGTTGCCGGCGCCGTGCTTGGTCCAGCCGGCGACGAAGGCCTCGGCGTACTCCTGGCCGAGCTTCCTGGCGGCGTCCTTGCCCAGCTGGGTGCCGAGGTGCTTCTCGAAGGAGCCCGCGAGGTTCTCGGTGAAGCGCTCGGCGACGCTGCCGGCGCCGGCCTTGCCGAAGCCCTGCTTCAGCCACGGCTCGACGCGCTGCATCTGCCGCCCGAGCGACTCCGAGAAGGCCTTGGCCTCCTCGTCGGTGAGCAGTTTGCGGACCGCTCCGCCGCCGCCCTTCCCGGCGCTCTCCAGGGCCGAACCCCCGGCCTTGCCGATGGACTTGGCGCCGGCCTTCTCCAGGTTGTCCAGCGCCGAGCCGCCGACCTCCTTGGTGACGGTGTCCAGGAGGTGCTTGAGCGCCTCCTTGTCGCCGCCCTTCATGACGTTGGTCAGTTCCTTGGAGAGGACCTTGCCCGCGTTCTTCCCGATCAGGTTGCCGATCAGCTTGCCCAGGCCCATGCCGAGCAGGTTGATCGGCCCGGCCAGCGCGCCGCCGATGACGCCGTTCAGCACGCTCTGCTTGAAGGAGCCGTCGAGGTCGAACTTCTTGCGGTCGCCGTGGGACATCTGGATGCCCTGGATGATCGAGTCCATCAGCATGCCGGTCACGATGCCCGTGAAGGTGTGCATCAGGATCGACTTGATCAGGAACTTCAGCAGCATCCACAGCGCCTGCCGGGTGAAGAAGTACGCCAGCGACAGGCCGGCGAAGCTCTCGCCGAAGGTGAAGGGCGCCCACAGGGTCGCCATGGTGATCTCGAAGACCAGCTGGATGAGCTGGGCGATCGCCATCCACTTGGTGTACTCGACCGAGTTGGCCACGTCGCCCGCGCAGTCGGCGAGCGCCTGGGCGGTGTCCGCGGCCTCCTTGACCTGGTCCGTGCCGTCCTTGCCGCCCCCGATGCCGATGTAGGCGTTCATCGCGTCGCTGAACGACCGGGCGGCCTCGCCCTCGAACTCCTGGCGGGCCTTGATCGCCACCGTCGCGATCAGCTCGTGGAGTTGCGGGATCTCCTTGGCGAGTACCTCGTACGCGTCCCGGACGTCGCGCAGTTCGCCTTCCTTGACCTGGGGCCAGGGCATGCCGGCCAGCGCGCCGAAGAGGTTGGCCAGGAAGTCGCCGGGGTCGAGGGACGGGTACGACACGGGGTGCTCTCTCCTACATGCTGCTCATGATGTCCTGGGCGGTGTCCTCCGCGTAGTCGAGGTCGGCGACCAGGTTGATGCCGTTCTCGCCCGCCTGTCTGACCGTGTCCTTGATGTTGGACATCAGGGTCTCCAGGTCCTTGGTGGCCTTGTCCACCTGCTCGTGGTACTGCTTGCCGATCTCGTCGTCGCCGCCGACCTTCTTGTTGAGGTCGTTGACGATCTTGACGTCGGAGATCACCTTGTCGATCAGGGAGGACAGCTCGCCGAACTCGGCGAACCGCTTCTTGAGTTCCTGGGTCTTCGCGAAGACGTTCTCGCTATTCACGGAACTCCTCCTGGCGGCCGGCCCGGCGGCGCTGCGCCTCCTCGTCGGCGTCGTGGCCGGGCCGCATCGAGCGCAGCGGCTCCAGCAGCTGGTCCAGGTTGCTGCCGCCGCTGAGTCCCAGCCGCAGCATGTCGCCCACGCCCTCGAACTGCTTCATCGCCTGGATGACCTGATCGCCCATCTGCGCCCGGGCCTCGTTGAGGAGGTCGGTGAGCAGCCTGCCGAGCTGGGCGGGGGCCATCTCCTGGTAGCCGGTGGTGTGGAAGGTGAGCGCGAGGACCTGCCCCTGGGGGCCGACCTTGACGGTCACCATGCGGTCCTTGGAGGTGACGGTGGCGGAGGAGCGGGCGAGCTCGGCCTGGACCTCCTCGGCCTTCAGCCGGTGGGCCCGCATCGCCTCCATGGCCTGCTCGATCTCCTCGCTCATCGAGCCGAACAGGCCGTCGGGGCCGAACGGGTCGGCGGTCGTGGGCATCGTCGTTCCTTGTCTCCGGCGGGCCGGGGTGTCGCGGGGCGGTACGCCGGGGTGTCCGGGGCGGTGCGCGGGCGGTGCGGGGCGGGGCGGGTGCGGTGACGGCGGGTGGTGCGGGGACGGGTCAGCGGCCGATGACGCCGGCGACCGCGGTGCTCTCGGTGCCCCACACCTCCTCGTCCTCCGCCAGCCAGGTGGTGCGCTGGCGGTCCTTGTCCTTCTGGTTGGGCGCGGCGCCGGCGCCCGCGCCGGGCGGCATCATCGGCGGCATGCCGCCGCTGGTGGACATGCCCTTGCCGGTCAGCGCGTTCTTCTCGGCCTCGGCGGCGGCCCTGGCCGCGGCGGCCTTCTCGGCGGCCTCGGCCGCCTCCGTCGCCGCCCTGGCCTGGGCGGTGTTCGGGTCGCCGCCGTTGGCGAGGGCCTTCGCGCTGAGGCCGCTGCGGCCGCCGGGCATCAGCCCGGTGCCGGAGTAGCCGCCGAGGCCGTCGGAGTCGCCGGAGCCGCCGAAGGACGTGCTGCCGGGGTGGTAGGAGTAGCTGCCGGAGCCGAACCCGCCGCCGCCGAGCAGTCCGTCACCGCCACCACCGCCGAAGCCGTTCTCGAAGGCGTGCCGCTGGTCGGCCAGCAGCTGGGTGACCTCGGAGACCGGCCGGCCGTCCGGGTCGAGCAGGGTGCCGTCGGCGTCGATCCGGGAGCCGGGCTCGACGACGATCGGGTTGCCGTTGCGGTCCAGCACCGGCTGGCCGTCCGGGCCGATCACCCGGCCCTTGTCGTCGACGTGCGAGCCGGGCGGCACCTTCATGTGGTCGCCCGGGCCGGTGCCGACGGTCGCCCCGTCGGGGACGGTGATGGGCTTGCCGTCGGGGCCGAGCACCGGCTTGCCGTCCGGGCCGATCACCTGGTGGGTGGTCGGGTCGATGTGGCTGCCGGGCGGCACGGTGACCGGGTTGCCGTGGCTGTCGAAGACCTGCTTGCCGTTCTGGTCCAGCACCGGGACGCCGGAGCCGCCGCCGCTGGGGAAGCCCGAACCGCCACCGCCGATCCCGGGGAGGCCGGAGCTGCCGCCCCCGGGAAGGCCCGAGCTGCCGCCGCCGATGCCGCCCGGCCCTCCCGTCACCGGGCCGGGGCCCGAGCCGGGGCCGATGCTGGGGCCGGAGCCGGGGCCGCTGGTGAGGTTCTTGAAGTTGTCGCTCATCCCCTTGAAGTTGTCGCTCATCCCCTTGTTCATGTCGGTCAGCGAGTCGTTCATGTTCTTGTTCATGTCGCTCAGGTTCTTGCTGAGCTCGGTGTACGGGTCGCTGTTGCCGCCCAGCGGGTCGTCCTGCGGGGCACGGTAGGGCGCCTTGGGCGTCTTCACGTGGATGCCGTCGCCCAGGCCCTGGATCGCGGGGACGTAGGCGGCGTCGAGGATCCTGACGGCGTCGGCGGCGGCCTTGTCGAGGATGTCGGCGACGTTCTTGAGCCAGACCTCCTTGGCCCGCTTCTCCGCCTTCTTCCAGAAGTCGTCGCCGTGCGGGTCGCCCCAGGCCGTCATGACCGAGAAGGAGACGTCGGTGCCGGCCACCGCGCTGCCGTCGCTGGTGGTGATGAGGCCCTCGGAGACGGTGACCTTCGCCGTGGACATCCCCTCGAGCAGGGCGTCGAGGAGCGGGTTGACCGGCCAGGCGTTGCGGCTGTTGCGGTAGGTCTCCTGGCCGTTCCACATGGTGCCGATCGCCTGCTGGGTCGCGTCCCGGCCGGTCTTGAGCAGGGTGTCGACGTGCTTGTCGGCCAGGGCCTTGGCGAGCCCCTCGACCTTGTCGCCGAACTGGCTGAGCATGGTCTTGAACACGCCCGCCGCGGTGCCCTGCCAGTCCGCCCCCGGCGCGTTGATGTCGCCGGCCCAGCCCCGGACGGTCGGTGCCCAGGTCTGCAGCAGTTGCCGGGCGCCGGTCAGCGTCGACACGGCGGTGTCGAAGCTCCAGGGGCTCATCACGTCGTTCTCGTACGGCGAGTGGGCGAGCGGCATGAGCACGTCGTAGCCCTGCCGGATCCACTTGCCCAGCTCGGTGGTCTCGTCCGTGAACTGCTTCCAGTTGAGGTTGCAGCCGATCACGTGGCTCCAGGGGTGGCCGGAGCTGTCCGTGTAGTTGTACGACCACCAGCAGTCGTAGCCCTCGTTGCCCCCGGTCTGCTTGAAGTAGTTGAGGGTCTCGTACTTGTGGCCGGCGATCCACTGGACCTTGTCGTCACCGCTGACGGCACTGCGCTGGGTGAACTGCGTCCGGTCGGAGGACGCGAACACCAGCAGGACGGATTCCCAGTTGGTGGTGGCCATCGGTGTCACAGCTCCAGGGGCTCGGGTGTGCGCGGGGCGGGCCGGAGGCGGGGTTTCGGCCCGCCCCGCGGTCACGGGTGACGGCGGGGGCGCCGTCGGGCGTGGGGTCGGTGCGGAGCACCCGGTCGCGGGCTAGCGGACGCCGCCGCCACCGAGGACGTCACTGACCAGGTAGATCATCTCGGCGGCCGCGAGGGCGTCGTCCCCACCGTGCTTGAGGGCGGTCTGGGCCGACTCCAGGTCGTCGATCATGGCCTGGACCTGGTCCTCCAGCGTCTTGAACTGGGTTTCCAGGGCGGAGCAGTACTTGGTGAAGGCTTCCTGGAGCGCCTTGGTGCTCGGCAGCACCGCGGGGCCGCCGCCGGGCAGGAGCTTCGCGTAGTCGCCGGAGAACTTGCCGCCGCCGATGCCGAGGACGAACTCCTTGAGCGCCACCCGCGTGGGGTGGGTCTTCAGGTCCTCCAGCATCTTGGCCAGCTTGGTGTGGGCGAAGTCGAGCAGGTAGTTCTCGGTGACCTTGAAGCTGTTGGCGTCGTCCTTCTCCTTCTGCTGCTGCTTCTCCCTACGCTCCTTCTCCTTCTGCTTGCGCTTCTCCTCCTCCTGCTTCTTCCATTCCGCTTCGGCCTTCTCGTCCTCGGTCACCGCGACTCACCGCGCCTAGTGGAGCTGGAACTTGGAGCCGGCGGTGCGGTCACCGTCGCGGATCAGGCCGTGCACCTCGTCCAGGGCGGCGGCGGCCTTGGCGATGTCGTCGGTCATGGCCGTGTCCGCGGACGACAGGATGTCGGCGTAGCCCTTGCCCTGGTCGGCGTACTCGCCGTGGAGCTCGTGGCCGAGGCCCTGGGTGAGGAAGGTGCGGGTCTGCTCCATCATCTCGTGCATGAGGGCGCCCTGCTGGCGCAGCATCGCCGCGGCCTCGTCGATCTGCTGGTGGTGGAGTTCGATCCTGCCGTCTGACATCGCTGGTCTCCTTCGATCGGCTTGGTGGTCCCGGTCCTGACCCGGACCGGCGGGTGTGCCGGCGGTCTCGCCCGCCGGCCGGCGTCAGCCGCACTGGTGTCGGCTCCGGACCGGTGTCGGTCCTGGGCCGGTGTCAGTCCTGCACCGGTGTCAGTCCTGCGCCGGTGTCAGTCCTGCGCCGGTGTCAGCTCAGGCCCTTGAGGACGTCCTCGCCCGCGCCGAGGCCCGAGACGATCTGGACGGAGGCCTGGCCCTCCTGCTGGATCAGGCCCGAACCGCTGCTGAGCAGGCCGTGGAAGGTGAGGTACTTCTGGCGCACCTGGTCGTACCTGACCTGCCAGTCCTGCATCTTGTCGCAGAAGACCCTGCTGGCCGCAGCGTCGAAGTGCGTCTTGATCTCGTCGACGATGGCGTTGATCTGACGCTGGGTCTCCTGCATGTGGGCGTCCTGCGACTCCACGGTGGTCAGCACCTGCTGGACGACCACCGGGTCATTGAGCATGCTGTTGCCGGCCATGCGAGTTCCCTTCTCTGGGGCGGGCGCCGGCCGGTCGCCGGCGCCTCCGGGTGGGTCGGGGTCCGCGGCCCGGCACACTGAACGGACGCGCGATGCCCCGGGGTTCAACCCCCGCAGGGGTTCGTGTTCACGGGGTTCGCGGCGGGGTTGTCGACCACGCCGCCGCCGGTAAGGGCGGCCGGGTCGAGGCTCGGCCCGGTGGGCAGCAAACCGAGCAGCCTGGTGGGGACGGCCGCCGGGGCGGCCTTGGTGTAGCCCAGGAGCCTGGCGGTCGCGGGCGAGGGCAGCGGGTACTTCACCCCGGTGTCCGTGACCAGGTAGAGGGTCGATCCGGTGCCCGCCCCGGTGACGGCCCGCGCCAGCGAGCCGCCGCCCGGCCGGACCACGATCCGGTCGGCCCCGTTGCAGGCCGGGGCGACCCCGGGCTGGGCGGCCGGGGGCTGTCCGGCGACGGCGGCGGCGTCCAGCAGGCCGACCGCCACCGCGGCCGGCCCGGCGCCCGGCCGCAGTTCGGCGCAGGGCACCTGCCCCTGCCCCACCGCCGCCAACTGCGGTGGCCGGGGCGGCAGTTCGCTGCCCGCCCAGGGGGCGGCGGCGGGGGCGGGGGCGAGGTGCGCCGCGAGGTCGGCCGGGCCGACCGGCCCGGGGGTGACGGGTGCCCCGCCGTACGCCTCCTGCTGGATCCGCGGATCGCCCTGGACGAGCTGGAACAGCGTCTCCGCGAGCGGGACGAGCCCGTCCCCGGCGAGCAGGTAGCGCTCACCGCCGGGGCCGGTGAACAGCTGGCCGATTCGGGTGGTCCGGCCGGCCAGCGCGGGGCCGGCCGTGCCGCGCCCGGGCAGTTCGGGGGCCCTGAGGTCGGGGCCGACCGGGAGGGTGTCCAGGAAGCCGGCGGTCACCGGGTACGGCGTGGCACCGCCGTACCCGAGGGCGCGCAGCCCGCCGTTGCCGGTGTCCACGCGCAACCGCCGTCCGCGCCAGACGAGTTGGGGCACGCCGTCCGGTCCGGCCAGCAGCACGGCCTGCTCGTCGCCGAGCGGCCGGCCGCCCTGGCGCAGGCCGATCGCCAGGGACAGCTGCGGCACGGCCCGCGCACCCGGCGCGGCCTGGCCCCCGGTCTGGCCCCCGGTCGGTCCGCCGGTCGGTCCGCCGGCCTGGACCGCGCAGGCCGACCAGTCGGCGCCCTGGCCCAGGTCCCGGTCGGACGGCAGGCCGTCGGGGGCGCCGACGAGGCCGACCACCGCCCCGCGCGCGACGCCGTCGAGCGAGGCCGAGCTGACCGTCACCGAGCGGAACTGGTCCCCGGCGAGCAGCCGGGCGCTGGCCTGGTTGAGCACCGGGCGCAGCTGCCCGCCGGCGTACAGGTAGCGGGCGCCGCTCTCCTCGACCACCACCAGGGTGCCGGGCTTCTTCCAGCCGGTCGCCCCGCCGGGTTTGACGAGGCCGTAGACGCCGGCGCCGACCCCGATCAGCAGGCCGATGGCGAGCCCGACCGCGGCGCCACGGGTGGTCCGGGCGACGGGGGTGTCGGGGGCGTCCGGCTCGGCGCGCAGCATCCCGGAGGCGACCCGGCTCATCACGAACAGGTGGGCCTGCACCTGGTCGCGTCTGGACTGCATGGGAGCTCTCCCGGGGTCGGTGGTGCGGACGGGCGGCGGGCGGGGCGGTGCGCGGGCCGGGGGTCAGCCGGCCAGGCCCCGCATCAGGTGGTAGAAGCCCAGCGTCTGCAGGGCCAGCGGCAGCAGGGCGAAGGCCGCCAGGGAGTGCAGCAGGTCGGCGGCGCGCCCCCAGTAGGGCAGCAGCCGGCGCCCGGGCACCGTCCAGGCGACGACCAGCAGCACCGCGGCGACGCCGAGCAGCACCGCGACCAGGGTGAGCCGGTCCTGCCAGCCGCCCCGCAGGCCGAGCCCGCCGGCCAGCAGCACCAGCCCGTACAGGCCGGGCAGCAGCACGGCGAGGCGCTGCCAGAGGCTGCCGATCTCCCGGGCGTGCAGCAGGAGCAGCACGGAGAGGTCGGCGGCGGTGGCGGCCGGGCCCCAGCCGTCGGCGTCCGACAGCAGGGTCAGGCAGGCGGCGCAGACCAGGCCGATGCTGGCGAGGAAGCCCGTCAGGTAGCCGTCCGCGACGTCGCCGCGGGCGAGGACCTCGGCGGCCGGGAACGGCTCGATGTCCTCCTGGAGCTCCTCGGCGTTGCGCGGCAGCGCGGGCACCCGGAGCCCCGCGATCTTGAAGGCGAGGCCGGGGGCGAACGCCCCGGAGAGCACCGCGACGCAGGCCAGGATCGCCGCGGAGTGCCCCGGCGGCACCTCCCGCAGGGCGAGCACGCCCGCCGCCAGGGTGACCAGGGCGGCGAACAGGACGGAGAGGAAGAACGGCGCCGAGGCGCCGGCCACGGCGAGGGCGAGCACGGTGGCGCCGGTGGCGGCGGCCCCGCCGGACAGCAGCCGGTCGGCGCCGTCGAGGCCGGGCACCAGGGCGGCGGCGGTGACGGCGTAGCCGATCGCGGCGGCGCCCAGAGCGGTACCGGCGGCGCCGTCGCCGACCGTCCGGGTGGCGCCGCCGGCCCCGACCAGGAGCAGCACGGCGACCACCGCGGCCGCCGCGCAGCGCAGTTCGGCGGGGCCGGGCAGGAACAGCAGGGCCAGGCCGCCGGCCAGGGCGACCAGGGCGGCGGCCACCGCGAGGTGGTGGGTGAGCGCCGGGCGCCAGGAGTCGCGGCGCTCCAGCATGCCGCTGCGCACCCCGTCGACCAGGTCGTCGAAGTGGACGGGCGGGAGTTCGGCGGTGCGCGGGCGCAGGAAGAGCTCCTGGCCGTCGCGCAGTCCGAGCGCGTCCAGCGTCAGCTCCTCGTCGAGCGGCTCCTCGCCGACCCGCTGCAGGACCCACCCGGAGTGCTCGGCGCCGGCCTCCTCGGTCTCGGCGCCGGCGTGCGCGAGCACGGCCGGCACGAGGTCCGCCAGGACCACGTCGGACGGCACGACCAGCTCGAACGCCGACTCGGGCGCACGGAACCTCAGTCTGCACAGGCCGGCCACGGCACCGCCGCTCATGCGTTCCCTCCTCCGGTGTGCGGGTCAGGGCCTGCGGATCACGCCCTCGTCGCCCGGCTGCACGGAATCACCGGGGCCCGCGGTTCACCGGGATCGGCACGGATTCGGTGAACCTTCCGGCGGCGCGCTCCGTGTCAGGGGGCGGACGAGGTCCGCGCACGTGTGAGGAGAGGCCCGTTGAGTCAGGTCGTGGTTGAGCGTCCGCCCAGGCGCTCCGGGCCGGAGATGCCGGACGGCGACATCCAGTTGCAGGAGCCGCCCGGTCTGCCCGAGTCGCAGAGCGGGCTGTCCACCATGCTCACCATGGCGCCGATGGCGCTGAGTTCGCTGTCGATGGTGTTCATCTTCCTCAACCCGAACTCCGCGGGCGGCCCGCTGACGTACGTGGCGATCGGCATGATGGCCCTGTCCGCCGTCGGCATGCTGGTCACCCAGATGATCCGGGGCGAGAGCGACCGCAAGCGCCAGCTGCGCGGCGAGCGCCGGGACTACCTGCGCTACCTGTCGCAGATCCGCCGGCAGGTCCGGCGGCACACCGTCAAGCAGCAGCGGGCGCTGGCCTGGCGGCACCCGGAGCCCGCGGCGCTGGCCTCGATGGTGCGCACCTCGCGGCTGTGGGAGCGCCGGGCCGCCCACCCCGACTTCGGCGACGTGCGGATCGCGGTGGGCGCGCAGCGGCTGGCCGTACGGCTCGCCCCGCTGGCCACCAAGCCGGTCGAGGACCTGGAGCCGCTGAGCGCGCACGCGCTGCGGCGGTTCATCCACGCCTACGGCACGCTGCCCGAGCAGCCGATCGCGGTGCACGTGCGCGGGTACGCCCACGTGCTGCTGCGGGTCGACGCGGGCGAGGAGGCCGAGGGCGAGGCCGGGGCCGTGGACGCCACCGGGGCCGCGCGGGCGCTGGCCCGGGCGATGGTGGCCCAGCTGGCGTTCTTCCACGCCCCCGACGAACTGCGGATCGCCGTGGTGGCTTCGGCGGAGCGGCGCGCCGACTGGGACTGGCTGAAGTGGCTGCCGCACGCCGTGCACCCGAACGAGACCGACGGGGCCGGCCCCGTGCGGCTGGTGGCCTCGTCGATGGTGGAGCTGGAGCAGCTGCTCGGCACCGAGTTCGCCGCGCGCGGCCCGTGGGAGCCGGACGCCCAGCCCGGCCGCGAGGAGCCGTACACCGTGATCGTGGTCGACGGGGTGCGGCTGCCCGCCTCCGGCCGGGCCGCGCTCGCCGGCTACCGCAACGCCACCGTGCTGGACGTGGACGACGCGCTGGAGTGGAAGCACGGCAAGCACCGGCTGCGGCTGCGGATCACCGCGGACGGCGTGCTGGAGATGGTCGGCACGGACCGCGACCGCAGGGACAGCGTCACCGTGCTCGGCCGCCCCGACGCGCTCGCCGCGGCGGCCGCCCGGCGCTACGCCACCGTCCTCGCGCCGCACCGGCTCGGCGACTCCTCCGACGGCGCCGAGCCGCTGGCCACCGACTTCGACCTGACCTCGCTGCTGGGGATCAAGGACCTGCACCGGCACGACGTCGGCCGGGCGTGGGCCGAGCGGCCCCGCGAGCAGCGCCTGCGGGTGCCGCTCGGCCTGGGCTCCGACGGCACCCCGGTGGACCTGGACATCAAGGAGTCCGCGCAGGGCGGCATGGGCCCGCACGGCCTGCTGATCGGCGCCACCGGCTCCGGCAAGTCCGAGCTGCTGCGCACCCTGGTGCTGGCCCTGGCGCTGACCCACTCCTCGGAGACGCTCAACTTCGTGCTGGTCGACTTCAAGGGCGGCGCGACCTTCCTGGGCCTGGACCGCCTCCCGCACACCTCGGCGGTGATCACCAACCTGGCCGACGAGGCCGCCCTGGTGGACCGGATGCGCGACGCCCTGCACGGCGAGATGATGCGCCGCCAGGAGCTGCTGCGCTCCGCGGGCAACTACACCTCGCTGGTGGACTACGAGGCGGCCCGGTCCTCCGGCGTCAAGCTGGACCCGCTGCCCACGCTGTTCGTGGTGGTCGACGAGTTCTCCGAACTGCTCGCCGCCCACCGGGACTTCATGGACCTTTTCATCATGATCGGCCGTCTCGGCCGCTCCCTCGGCGTGCACCTGCTGCTGGCCTCGCAGCGCCTGGACGAGGGCCGGATGCACGCCCTGGAGTCCCATCTGTCGTACCGGATCGGCCTGCGTACCTTCTCCGCGATGGAGAGCCGCGGCGTGCTCGGCGTCCCGGACGCCTTCCACCTGCCCTCGCAGCCCGGCAACGGCATCCTGCGCAGCGACATCGCCACCCTCAGCCGGTTCAAGGCCGCCTACGTCTCCGGGCCGTACCGCCAGCAGAAGCCCAGCACCGAGCGGCAGGCGGCGGTGGCCGGGCAGATCGTCCCGTTCGGCACCGAGTACGTGGCGCCCCGCCACCAGCCGGTGGTGGAGGAGCCGGAGCCCGCGGAGGAGACCGAGTCGGAGTCGGCCGCCCGTACCCTGCTGGACCTCGCCGCCGAGCGCCTCACCGACGCGGGCCCGCCGGCCTACCGGGTCTGGCTGCCGCCGCTGGACGTCCCGCCGACCCTGGACGAGCTGCTGCCGCCGCTGTCCCCGCACCCCGAGCACGGGCTGACCACGGACGGGTGGCAGCTGCGCGGCGGGCTGTCGGTGCCGGTCGGCGTCGTCGACCGCCCCTTCCAGCAGCTGCGCGACCTGCTGACCGCCGACCTGTCCGGGGCCGGCGGGCACGTCGGCATCGCCGGCGGCCCGCAGAGCGGCAAGAGCACCCTTCTGCGCACCCTGCTCACCGGCCTGGCGCTCACCCACTCCCCGCGCGAGGTGCAGTTCTACTGCCTGGACTTCGGCGGCGGCGGCCTGTCGGCGCTGCGCGACCTGCCGCACGTGGGCGGGGTGACCGGCCGGCACGACCCGGAGCGGGTCGGGCGCACCATCGCCGAGATCAACGGCATCATCGCCCGCCGGGAGCAGAGCTTCGCCCGGCTGGGCATCGACTCGGCCGCCACCTTCCGCCGCCGCCGGGCGGCCGGGGACCCCGAACTGGCCGACGACCCGCACGGCGACGTCTTCCTGGTCGTGGACGGCTGGAACACCGTGCGCCAGGAGTTCGGCGAGCTGGTGCAGATCCTCGGCCTGGTCGCCGGACGCGGCCTCAACTACGGCGTCCACCTGGTCGTCACCGCGACCCGCTGGGCCGAGGTGACCAGCGCGCTGCGCGACCAGCTCGGCACCAAGTTCGAGCTGCGGCTGGGCGACAACGTGGACTCCATGATCAACATGCGGGCGGCCGCCACCGTCCCCCGGATCCCGGGCCGCGGCCTCACCGACGAGGAGCTGCACTTCCTCACCGCGCTGCCCCGGATGGACGGCGTCGGCGACACCGGCGATCTCGCCGACGCCGTGGCCGACCTGGTGGAGGCCGTCAACGAGCACTGGAGCGGCCCGCGCGCCCCGCAGGTCCGGATGCTGCCGCTGCTGCTGGAGGCCGCCGAGCTGCCCGCCGCCGAAGGCCGGCTGAAGGTGCCGCTCGGCCTGGAGGACCGCCAGATCGCGCCGCTGTGGCACGACTTCGAGGAGACCCCGCACCTCGTGGTGATCGGCGACAGCGAGTCCGGGAAGACCAACCTGCTGCGCCTGCTGGTCGACGGCATCACCTCCGCCTACACCCCGGCCGAGGCCCGGATCATGCTGATCGACTTCCGGCGCGGCCTGTTCGACTTCGTCCCCGAGGAGTACCGGCTCGGCCACGCCGTCGCGGTGGACGTCCTCAAGCAGGTCGTCCAGGGCGCGGCCCGGGCCATGGAGGGCCGGGTGCCCGGCGAGGACATCACCCCCGCCCGGCTGAAGCTGCGCGACTGGTGGACCGGACCCGAGCTGTTCATCGTGGTCGACGACTACGACCTGATCACCGCCCCGATCACCGGCCACCCCTTCGCGCCGCTGCTCGACCACCTCGCCCAGGGCACCGAACTCGGCCTGCACCTGATCGTGGCGCGCAGCGCCAACGGCGCCGGCCGCGCCATGGGCGACCCGCTGTTGCGCCGGCTGCTGGACGTCAACACCCCGGCGGTGCTGCTGTCCTGCCCGCCCAGCGAGGGCGTGCTGTTCGGCAGCGTCAAGCCCCGCGAGCTGCCGCCCGGCCGGGCGCTGCACATCAGCCGGCGGCGCACCGTCCAGCTGCAGACCGCCCGGGTCCCCGAGCCGGAGGAGGCGGCGGGCGCCTGAGCCCACCTCGGCGGGGATTGCCGGGTGCCCGGTGAACCGGGTGCCCGGCAATCCCGTGTAGCTGGGCGAGGTCCGCCCGTGCGGGCCCTGACGACCGACCAGGGAGGCAGACGCCAATGGCCGAGGGGGAGCCTCGCCGGACATCCGCCGGAGCCGTCCGGAGGCCGCGATGAGCGCGGCCGGGAGCGCCGAGGGCGCCGCGGCGGACGGGGACGCACCGGCCCCGCGGCGCTGGTTCGGCCGCCGCGCCACCGCGCCCGCCGCCGCCCCCGCCCGCCGTGGCGCCGGCCGCTCGATCCTGCGCGTGCTCGGCCCGCACTTCGTCATCGCCCCGCCCGAGGTGAGCGACGACGAGCTGTCGGCGGCCATCGGCGCCCTGCGGCCGGTCCCGAACGCGCTGGTCGTGGTGGCGGCGGCGACGGACGCGGCGCCCGTCCTGCGCGAGCAGATGGCCGAGCTCGGGATGATCGCCCGGGCCCGCGGCGCGTCCAGCCTGATCCTGGCCGCCTCCGGGCTGGCCGCCGTCGGCCCCGGCGGCCGCCGCCCCGCCGAGGTGGTGGCCGACAAGGCGGGCATCACGGTCGTCGCCCCGGACGGGATGGTCGCCGTCCAGCCCGACGGCACCCTCAAGGTGACCGCCCCGGACGGCTCCGCCGAGCCCGCCACCTGGTGGAGCTGCCCGCCGGGAGGCCGGGCCCGCCGGCTGCGCGAGACCGTCGCCGCCACCGCCCCGGTCGACCCCGGGCCCGCGCTCCCCGCGCCCAGCCCGCCGTCCGACCACGGCCCGCTGGCCGCGGCGGGCGCCGGACGGGCCGTCACCCCCGCCGGGACGGGCACCCTGCCCGCCTCGGTGTCGGTCCACCGACTGGCCACCGGCTTCTGGCTCAACCACGTCACGGCCCGGCCCGAGGGCCCGATGCCCTTCCTGCAGCAGCTCGCGACACCCCCCGGGACGACCCCCCTGCTGGTCGGCACGCCCGCGGCGCCCGTGCTGGACCCGCAGGAGTTCACCGAGGCCGCGCTGTCCCTGCCGGTCGGCTCCGAGCAGCTCATGGTCAGCGCGCCGTGGGCCGACCCGGGCGCGGCCGCCCTGCTGTCCGGCAGCCTCGCCGAGCGGCTGGGGCGCCCGGTCCACACCGCGGTCGGCCTGCCGGTCGCGGGCGGCAGCGGCTACACCACCGCCGTGCTCGACCACCGGGGCGCCGCCTCCTGGGAGCCGTACCTGCTGCGCCTCAGCTCCTCCGGCCGGCACGAGGCCGTCAGCTCCGCGTGGCGCAAGGGCGCCGCCGGCTGGGAGACGGTCGGGCCCGGGCTGTTCCGGGCCTTCCCATTCTGGTGCCTGGAGGCCGTACCGGCCGGGCTGTGGCTGCGCCCGGAGCCGCCCTACGCCTGGGCGCCGCGCTACCTGCGCCCGGACCCGGCCCGCCCGACGATCATCGTCGGCGAGCAGGCCAGGCTGATCCCGCACCACGTCTGGGAGGAACTCGGGGCCATCCTCGACGAACTGCCGGCCCCCGGCGCCCGGGGGTACGGGCTGCTGCTGCACGGGCTGCTCGACGCCGCGTCGGCGAGCAGCGCCCGGTTCTTCGCCCGGATGCACGGCCTGGTGTGGCTCAACCCGCCGACCCGGCCCGCCGCCGGGGACCCGGCCGGACCGCTCGGCGCCGGCGGCGCGGCCCACGCGCCCTACGCGCTGGACGGCTCCTGGACCGGGGCCGTCCCGGTGCCGACGGCCGAGCGGTTCGCCCTGTCCGCGCCCATGCCCCAGCCGGTGCAGGCGCCGCCGACGCCGCAGCCGACGCCGCAGCCGGCACCCCAGCCGACGCAGGCCGGTGCGGCGCCCGGGTTCACCGCCCCGGCGGCCGCCGCGACGGGTACCACGACGGGCACGGACCCCGGGCCCGCCACCGAGGCGGCCCTCCCCGCCGAACCGCCGGTCGGGCTGCCGACCGCGCCCGTGGGCCTGGCCACCAGCGGTGGCATGCCGGCCGGCGGTGCGGGCGAGGCCCGCCGGCCCACCACCGGCGGAACACCCGAACCCGCCTCCACCGGCGGGGAGTCCACCGCCACGGCCCCCGGCGGGCCGGTGTCCGCCGGACTCGGCACCGAGCCGCCCACCCGCCGCCCCGCCACCGACGGGACCCCCCAACCGGACTCCCCGGGACGGGAGTTCACCGTCGAGGCGGCGACGCGGAGCGTGCCGACCACGGCGACGGCCGCCGAGCGGCCGGAGCCGCGGGCGGCGGAGCCCGTCCCGCCGCCGGCGCCCTCGCCTCCGGTCGCCCCCGCCACCCCGGAACCCGAGCCCGAGCCCGCATCCGAACCCGAGGCCGAGCCCACGCCAGCCCCCGAGCCCAAGCCCGTATCCGCCGCCGTCGCCGCCCGGTACTTCACCCCCGCGGACGTCCTGCCGCTGCCCCCGGTCAGCGCCGCGGAGGACCGGGACGCCCTCCGGCTGCTGCTCGGCGAGCACTACCACCGCTGCGCCGGGCGGGTGGAGCCGGCCGTCACCCGGCTGCCGGGCCTGCGGTCGACCGGCCAGGACGACTTCAAGTCCGACCTGGTGGCCGTACTGCTGCACCACGAGGACTCCGGCGTCCCCGCCGACCGGGCCGCCCTGCTCGCCGAGGCCCGCGGCGGCGCCGCCGGCCCGCTGCGCCCGTACCTCGCCTGCCTGGGGTCGGGCCTGCGCCGACTGCCGAGCCACCACGGCGCGGTGCTGCTGGGTGCCGACCTGGCGCCGGAGGCGCTGGAGGCGTTCCCGGTCGGCCTGGCGCTCCTCGAGCCGGGGCCGGTCGCCGGCCTGGCCTCGCCCTCGGCCGAGCTGGGCGCCCCGGTCGAGTTCGTCGTCTGGTCCACCACCGGCCGGCGGACCGCCGCCTTCGGCGACGACCGGGAGGTGCCCCAGGTCTCCTTCCCGCCGGGGACCGGCTTCGTGGTGGTCGACGTCGCCCCCGGGGACGGCGTGGCCCGCCCGGCCCGGGTGCTGCTGCGCGAGGCCGCCGGCCCGGCGGCCGGCCCGGACGCCGAACGTGACCGCAGCGCACGGGACAGGCTGCGCACCTGGCTGGAGCGCCGGGACAAGGTGGCGCCGGCCGACCGCCGGACGGTCCCCCGCCCCGAACGCTTCCGCCTCACCCCGGGCGCGCTCCTCCCGGAGCCGCCCGCCCCCGCGGCGCCCGATCCCACGGCGCCCGATCCCGCTTAGGGCCGGGCCGGAATCCGCCGGACACCGGCCCCGCCCAGCCCACCGAAACCGGAGAACGCATGCCACCCGCACACGCCCGTCCGACCCGGCCCCGGGCCCTGCACATCGCCATGGCCGCGGTGCTGATCACCGCCGTCACCGCCACGGTCGCCAACGCCCGTCCGCACCGCACCACCCAGCCGCCCGCGCCCGGGGCCACCTCCTCCGCCTCCGCCAAGTCCGACACCGGGAACGGCCTCAACGACCCCCACCTGAAGGACATCGCCCAGCAGATCGTCTCCAGCGCGGAGAACTCCTCGCTGGACTGGAAGGCCCAGTTCGCCTACATCGAGGACATCAAGGACGGCCGCGGCTACACGGCCGGCATCATCGGCTTCTGCTCGGGCACCGGCGACATGCTCGACCTCGTCGAGCACTACGAGAAGCTCAAGCCCGGGAACCCGCTCGGCAAGTACCTCCCGGCGCTGCGCAAGGTGAACAACTCCTCCTCGCACGCCGGCCTCGACCCGGACTTCGTCGGGGAGTGGAAGAAGGCGGCCCAGGACCCGGTGTTCCAGCAGGCCCAGACGGACGAGCGGGACCGCGTCTACTTCAACCCGTCCGTGATGCAGGCCCAGACCGACGGGCTGCACGCCCTCGGGCAGCTGATCTACTACGACGCCATCGTCATGCACGGCCCCGGCAACGAGCCGGTCAGCTTCGGCGGCATCCGGGCCGCCGCCATGAAGAAGGCCAGAACCCCTGCCCAGGGCGGCGACGAGAAGGCCTACCTGGCCGCGTTCCTCGACGCCCGCCGGGCCGCCATGAAGACCGAGGCCGCCCACGAGGAGACCGACCGGGTGGACACCGAGCAGCTGGTCTTCCTCAAGGCGGGCAACCTCGACCTCAAGCCCCCGCTGGCGTGGAAGGTCTACGGCGAGTCGTTCAGGATCGACAGCTGACGGGCACGGGGGCGGCCGCACGCGCGGCCGCCCCCGTCGCCGACTCCGCCGTCACCAGCCGGTGGTGGCCCTCCCCGGCTCGTACGGAACCGTCCGCTCGGCCGGCGTCTCCCGCCGCGGCGCCGCCCACCGGCCGTCGGACCCGGGATCCGAGCTGGTCCTGACCAGCGGCGTCGAGGCCGGGCCGATCGCCCCGGCCCGCTCCCGCCGCGGGGCCGGTGCCTCGGCACCGAGCGCGTCGAGGCGCAGCACCAGGTTGCGCGGCAGGTCGTCGGCCGGGACGCCCGGCCAGTGGCAGTCCCGGGCGCGGACCTCCCGGCTGCGCAGGCCGCCGGTGACGGTCACCGGGCCGGGCACCACCTGGACGTCCGGCCGCCATCCGCCGCCCGGCCAGAGGTGCTCCAGCCGCAGTTCCCAGGTGTCGGCGTCGACCACGAGCGACTCCCCCACCCTGCCGGGCAGCACCAGGGTGCCGTACGGGGCGACCACCACCGCCCGCTGGTCGAAGTCGGCGTCCTTGCCGGCCACCGTGATCCGCCAGGATCCGTCGACGAACATCTCGCTCCCCAATCCGAGTACGGGCCCTGAACCGCGGGGCGCCGGACCGGGTGGGTACCCGGCCCGGCGCCCCGGGTCACTTCATGACGATGCGTCAGGCGCGCTTCCTGGCGCCGATCCTGCGCGCGGCGAAGACCAGGCCCGCACCGGCGGCCAGGACGGCGCCGCCGGCCACGGCGAGCGGGGTGTTGTCCCCGCCACCGGTCTGGGCCAGGGCCGGCGCGCTGCTCGTCCCGGCACCGGGCGTGGCGCTCGGCGTGGCGGCGGGCGCGGCCGGGGTGGTCGCCGGAGGCGTGGCGCTCGGCGAGGCGGGGACCGACTTGGTCGGCGTCGGCGCCGGGGTGGTCGGGGCCGGGGTGGCCGGGACGGAGGGCGTGGTGCTCGGGGTCGGGGTGGCGGAGGGGCAGAGCGGGACGTCCGCGACCTTCTTGTCCACGTGGGTGTCCGCCAGGGTGTAGCGCCAGGTGTCGCCCTTGCCCGAGTAGCCGACGGTCACCTTGACGGTGGCGTTCGCCTCGATCCGCCCGTGGTACTGCTCGGTGCCGCCGACCAGGCTCAGGGTGTAGTCGCCGGCGGCCTTGTAGTGGTTGCCGAGGACGAGCTCGACGTGGCCGGCGTCCGCCCGGCAGCCGATCTCCAGCGAGGCGTCGCTGGGCTTCCAGGCGAAGGCGGTCCCGGTCCCGGCCAGGGCGAGCGCGGCGACCGCGCCTCCGGTGACCGCTGCAGCCCGGCGTACGTGCTTCATCTGTGCTTCTCTCCCAGGGAGTTCGTGGTGCGGGTATCGCCTCGCGCGCCCCCGAGGGGGGGAGACGGGAACGCGCGAGGCGGTGAGCCCGGACCGCCCCCGCCCGCCGTGGCGGCGGCGAGGGAGGGGCGGTACGACGCGGCTCTCTCCCTCGAACACGGACGGCGCGCCCGTCCGGTTCACCGCTCCCGGAATCCCGCCCTCATCCGCCGTCGCCCGCCCAGGCGCGGTAGGCGGCCACCGCGGTGGGCAGGGTGGGGAAGATCCGGTCGGCGCCGACGGACTCGCTCAGGCCGTACGCGTCGAGTTCGTCGCGCAGGTCCCGCTTGACCCGGGCGAGGGCGAAGACGATTCCGCGCTCGGCGAGTTCCAGCCGCAGGGCGTCCAACGCGTCCAGCGCGGTGATGTCCACCTCGACGTTCGCCTCGGTGTTGAGGACGAACCACCGTACCGGCTCCGGCTGTTCGGCCAGGGCGGCGAGCGCCCGCCGGTGGAGGTCCTCCGCGTTGGCGAAGAACAGCGGGGAGTCGTAGCGGTAGACGAGCAGGCCGGGGACGGTCCGGGCCTCGGGGTAGTCGTCGACGTCGTGCATCCCGGCCACGCCCGGCACCAGGCCGAGCACCGCGTCGTGCGGTCTCGCGACCCGGCTGAGCAGCTCGGTCACCGACAGCCCGACCGCGACCAGGACGCCGTAGAGGATGTCCAGGGTCAGCACGCCGACCATGCACCCGAGCGCCAGCAGCAGCTCACGGCGCCGGAACGAGGCCAGCCTGCGGAACCCGGCGAGGTCGATCATCCGCAGTGCGGCGAACACGACCAGGGCCCCCAGGACGGCGTCCGGCGTGTCGTGCAGCAGCGGGCTGAGGAACAGCAGCACCGCGACCACGCCGACGCCGGCGGTGAGCGCGTACAGCTGGCTGCGGCCTCCGGCCGACTCGGCCAGGGCGGTGCGGCTGGCGCTGCTGCTCACCGGGAAGCCCTGGAAGAACCCGGCGCCGAGGTTGACCGTACCGAGGCCCAGCAGTTCCTGGTTGGCGTCCAGCCGCCGCTCCTGCCCGGGCTTCTCGAAGGCCCGCGCGGTGAGGATGAAGTCGGTGTAGCCGACCAGCAGGATGCCCAGCGCGGGCAGCAGCAGCCGGTTCAGCTCGCTCAGGTCCGGCAGCGCCGGGCGGGGCAGCCCGGCCGGGATCTCGCCGATCACCGCGAGGCCGTGGTCCTTCAGCGAGAACGCCGCCGAGATCGCGGTGCCGAGCACGACGGCCAGCAGCGGTCCCGGCAGACGCGGGAGGAGGCGGGCCACCAGGAGCAGGAAGAGCAGGGTGGCGGCGCTGAAGGCGACCGTCGGCAGGTGGGCCTCGGTGATGTTCGACGCGAAGGACGTCAGCTGCGGGAAGAACCCCTCCCCGCGCACGTCGATCCCGGTGAGCTTGGACAGCTGGTCCACGATCATGGTCAGTGCCACGCCCGCGAGGTAGCCGATCAGCACCGGCCGGGAGAGCAGGTCGGCGACGAAGCCGAGCCTGGCCAGCCAGGCCACCACGCACAGCAGGCCGACCACGACGGCCAGGCTCGCGGCCAGGACGGCGTACCGGGCGGTGTCGCCGCCGGCCATCGGGCCGACCACGGTGGCGGTCATCAGCGCCGTGGTCGACTCGGGCCCGACCGACAGCAGCCGGGACGAGCCGACGAGGGCGTACAGCACGATCGCGGGCAGGATGGCCCACAGCCCGGTGACCGGCGGCAGGCCCGCCACACTCCCGTACGCCATCACCTGGGGCACCAGGTAGGCCACCACCGTGGCACCGGCCACCAGGTCGCCCCGCAGCCAGGCGCGCCGGTAGCGGCGGAGCACCGCGAGTCCCGGCAGGGCCGGCACGACGCGGCGCGGGCCTCGGTCGGGGGCACCGGCAGCCATGCGTCTCCTCAGGGGCTCCGGAACGCCGTCACGGCCGGGGGTCGGGCACCGCGGCGCGGGCGGCCGGCGTTCCGCGGGCCGCGAACTTGCCCAGTTCCCACAGCAGCAGGAGGGCGACGGCGGCCAGCAGGGCCCAGCCGAACTGCCGGGCGTCGATGTCGGTGGTCCCGAGGATGCGGTGGAAGGCGTCCATCTGGGTGACCAGCACCGCCAGGACGAACTCGCCCAGGGCCGCCAGGTTCATCTGCCTGCTGTCGAAGGTGTGGACGGTCAGCGCGGTGGCGCGCTCGCTGCGGCACTCGTAGGCCGCCACGATCAGGCAGAGCGCGAAGGCGGTGAACGCGATCGAGTTGCCGACGTGCGCGCTGTGGTAGCGCACCTCGCCCAGCTTGATCAGTCCGAGCAGGGCCACCGTGATCGCCAGCCCGGCGAGTCCGACGGTGACCATCACGGGCCTGGTCAGCACCGTCTCGCCGCGCGGGCGCGGGGTGCGCCGCATCAGGCCGGGGCTCTCCTGGTCGAAGCCCAGGGCGAAGCCGAACGGGGCGTTGACCACGAAGTGGACCCACAGGACCTGCGCCGGGGTGAACGGCTCGCCCGCGGCGATGTTCAGGATCGTGGCGCCGAGGAAGGTCAGCACGAACGTCACCAGCAGCACCAGGACGAACCGGATGTACTTGGTGAGGTTGTCGTAGAGCTTCCGGCCCTCCGCCACGGCGTAGACGATGGTGGCGAAGTTGTCGTCGGCGAGGACCATGCGGCTCGCGTTCTTCGCCGCGTCGGTGCCGCTGCCCATGGCGATGCCGATGTCGGCGGCCTTGATCGCCGGCGCGTCGTTGACGCCGTCGCCGGTCATCGCGACCACGTCGCCCTTCTGTTTGAGCGTGGCGGCGAGCAGCACCTTGTGCTCGGGCGCGACCCGGCCGACGACGCCGATGCCGTCGATCCGGGCCAGTCGCTCGCGCTCCGGCAGGGCGGCGAAGTCGGCGCCGAGGACGGCCTCCCCCTCGATGCCGAGCTTGCGGGCGATGGCCGCGCCGGTGGTGACGTCGTCGCCGGTCACCATCCGGACCCGGATGTGGGCGGCCTGCGCGCTGGCGACCGCGGCCCGGGACTCCTCGCGCGGCGGGTCGACCATGGCCACCAGGCTGGTCATCCGCAGGTCCCGGACGTACGCCAGCAGGTCGCCGTCCGGGTCGAAGTCCGCCGGTTCCAGGTCGCGGACGGCCCCGGCCATCACCCGCAGCCCCTCGCCGCCCATCCGCTCGGTCTGCGCCAGGGCGCGTCCGCCGAGGTCCGCGTCCCAGGGGACGACCACGCCGTCCGAGACGGCCGAGGAGGCGCGGGCCGTGACCGCGGGGGCCGCGCCCTTCACGAAGCACCGCACCACCGCCCGGCCGTCCGCGTCCTTCGCCTCGTTGAAGCTGGCCATCAGCTTGTAGCTCGGGTCGAACGGCAGCGTGGCGAGCCGGAGGAAGCGCTCCCGGGTGCCCTCGATGTCCAGCCCGGCCTTGTGGCAGAGGACGAGCAGGGCGCCCTCGGTCGGGTCGCCGACGACCTCGCCCTCGACCAGTTTCGCGTCGTTGGCGACCAGGTAGGGCAGCACGGCCTCCTCGATGCTCGGGGCGGAGCCCGCCGCGTGCTGGATCCGCCCGTCGAGGCGGTAGCCGGTGCCGGAGACGGTGTAGCGGTCGGTGGGGCTGAGCACCTCCACGACCGTCATCTGGTTCATCGTCAGGGTGCCGGTCTTGTCGGAGTTGATGGCCGAGGTGAAGCCGAGGGTCTCGACGGACGGCAGCTCCTTCACGATCGCGTTGCGCTTGGCCAGGTTGAGGCTGCCGACGGAGAGGATGACCTGGCTGACCGTCGGCAGCGCCTCCGGGATGGCCGCGATGGCCAGCGAGACCGCGCTGACGAAGAGGGCGTCCCACGCCTGGTCGCGGCTGCGGCCGAGCACGAACATCACGACCATGGTCAGACCGGCCGCCGCCGCGATCCACAGCGTCAGCGTGTCGAGTTGCCTGGTGAGCGGCGACTGCTCCTTCTCGGTCGCCGACAGCATCCCGGAGATCTTGCCCAGTTCGGTGCCGGCGCCCGTCGCGGTGATGACGAGCAGCCCGCTGCCGTGGGTGACCGGGGTGTTCATGAACGCCATGTTGGTCTGGTCGCCCGGACCCAGCGGCTCGGCCGGCAGGGTGCCGGCGTCCTTGGCGGCGGGGACGCTCTCGCCGGTCAGCGCCGACTCGTCGATCTGCAGCGCGCTGGCCTCGACGATCCGTCCGTCCGCCGGGACCTCGTCGCCCGCCCTGACGAGCACCACGTCGCCCACGACCAGCTGCTCGGCCGGGATCTCCGCCTCCGTGCCGTCCCGCCGCACCCGCGCGGTGGCCTTCATCATCGATCTCAGCGCGTTCATCGCGCTCTCGGCCTTGCCCTCCTGGCGCAGGCCGACCACCGCGTTGAACAGCGTCAGGACGATCAGCAGGACCCCGGTGCTCCACTCCTTGATCGCCAACGAGACCACCGCCGCCGCCAGCAGGATGATCTGCATGTAGCTGCGGTACTGGTCGAGGAAGCGCAGCCAGTCCGGCCTCGTCTTCTCCTCGGGCAGCGCGTTCGGCCCGTCGGCGGCGAGCAGTTCGGCCGCCCGGGCGGCGGTGAGCCCGGCCGCCGGGTCCACCCCGAGCGAGGCCGCGACCTCCCGGGGCGGCCGCGCGTACCAGGGGGCCGGGGCCTCCTGCGGGCCGGACGGCCCAGCCTGATCCGCCATTCTTCACTCCTCAGGGTCCGGGAACGGCAAGGTCCGTGGATGTCGGGGTCCGCGCGTACGGGTCACCCGCGGGCGTTCCCGGGGGCCTCCGCCTCCAGCCGGCGCTTGGCCGCGCCCAGTCCCTTCCGGGCCTGCTCGTCGAGCGTGGGGAACTGCGGATCGATCCCGATCAGGGTGTGCGCGAGCACCGCCGCCGCGCAGATGCGGGCGAACCACTTGCGGTCGGCCGGCACGACGTACCAGGGGGCCCACGGCGTGCTGGTGGCCGACAGCATGTCGGAGAACGCCTCCTGGTAGGCGTCCCAGTACTCGCGCTCGCGGAGGTCGGCCTCGGAGAACTTCCAGTTCTTCTCGGGCAGGTCGATCCGCGCCAGGAAGCGGCGGCGCTGCTCCTCCTTGGAGAGGTTCAGGAAGATCTTCACCACCTTGAACCCGTTGTCGGTGAGGTAGCGCTCCCAGTCGTTGATCTCCCGGTAGCGGCGGTGCCAGACACCCGGGCCCTTCGCGTCCTGCGGCAGCTTCTGCCGGTCGAGGTTCTCCGGGTGGACCCGCACCACGAGGACCTCCTCGTAGTGCGACCGGTTGAAGATCCCGATGTCCCCGCGCGCCGGGAGCCGCTGGGCGTACCGCCACAGGAAGTCGTGGTCGAGCTCCTCCGTGGAGGGCACCTTGAAGCTGCTCACGTGCACGCCCTGCGGGTTCACCCCGCTCATGACGTGACGGATCGTTCCGTCCTTCCCGCCGGCGTCGAGTGCCTGGAGGCAGAGCAGCACCCCGTAGGTGTCCTGGGCCGCCAGCCGCGCCTGGTACTCCGAGAGCAGCGACACGCCGGTGCGCAGCAGCTCGACGCCGTCGCGCTTGCGCATGCCCGCCTTGTACCGGGGGTCGAAGTCCTCCACGAGGTCCACCCGCGAACCCGGCTTCACCCGCAGCGGCTTGATGAACTTCGCGATGCGCCTGGCCGTCTTTCCGTCCGACATCGTCCGTACCGGTTCCTCTCGGGTCCGGCGGGCATCACGAGGCCCGCCGTGCCGTCCCCGTCCGCGTCGGTGTCGTCGACACGGCGGAACCGGGACCGACCAGGGCGGGAGAAGTGCTACCTGCCACGCTGTGGCCCCCTGACGGCGGTGTCAATCCGGCGGTGTCCTTCCGGGGAGACGCCGTGGCAGCCCCGCCGTCGGCCACTGCCGTCGGCCGCTCCCGGCGGCGCACGGCCGGGTTCCGGCCGATCCGCCGGGGCGGGGTTGACGGCCACATTGGTCTATGCCACTTTCTGATCGCGCGGCCCGCCACCTCCTCCCCCACCGCCGAGGTGGGACCGGGCTCCCCTCCGCCGGAGCCGCGCGCCGACCCCCACGTCAGGAGAGGAACCCCCATGGACACCCGAAGCAGCCGCCGGCGCCCCCGCGTCCGCGCGGCGCTCGCCGCCGCCGTCGCCGCCGGGCTCGGCGCGAGCCTCCTCGGCGCCCTGCCGGCCGCGGCCGCCGGCGAACCGCTCACCGTGCGGTACCGCAACGGCGGCAGCGGCAACGCCCAGGCCTCGCCGTGGCTCAAGGTCGTCAACACCGGCTCCGCGCCGGTCGCGCTGAGCCAGGTCAAGCTGCGCTACTACTTCACGGCCGACGCCCCGCCCGCCGGCTACCGCTTCGCCTGCGACTGGGCCGTCCGGGGCTGCGCCAACGTCACCGGCACCTTCGGCACCGTCACCACCCCCGGCGCGGCCGCCGACCGCTACCTGGAGATCGGTTTCACCGCCGGCGCCGGGACGCTGGCCCCCGGGGCGGACAGCGGGGACCTGCAGCTGCGCTTCCACCGCTCCGACTGGCAGCCGGTGGAGCAGGGCGACGACTACTCCTTCGGCGCCGAGCAGACCGGGTACGCGGACTGGGCCAGGGTCACCGCGAGCGTCGCCGGCGTCCAGGTCTGGGGCACCGCCCCCGGCGGTCCCGGCGTCCCGGCCGGCCAGGTGCTCTTCGACGACCTCGACTACACCGGCCACGACGACCCGGCGCTCGCCGCCCACGGCTGGAACGCGCGCTCCGGCGGCGGCGGACCGGGCGTGGGCGGGGCGAGCTGGGCGGCCGAGAACGTCACCTTCGCCCGGCAGGCCGGGAACTCGGTGATGACCCTGCGGACCACCACCGCCGGGACGGCGGAGTCCACCCGGCAGAGCGAGTTCCACAGCCGGGCGACGAAGTTCCGGTACGGCACGTACGCCGCCCGGGTCCGCTTCGCCGACGCCCCGGTGACCGGCCCGGACGGCGACCACCTCGTGCAGAGCTTCTTCGCGATCAACGACCTCAGGGCCCCGATGGCCGACGACTACTCCGAGTACGACTTCGAGTACCTGCCCAACGGCGGCTGGGGCGAGCCGTCGAACATCTTCTTCGCCACCTCGTGGGAGACGTACGGCCCCGAACGCTCCGACAACGTGTACACCACGTCCCGGAGTTCGTTCGCCGGCTGGCACGACCTCGTCCTGACCATCGACGCCGGCGGCATCGTCTACCACGTCGACGGCGTCGAGTTCGCCCGCCACGACGCCCGGTACCTTCCGGAGCGGCCGATGGTGATCGCCTTCAACCAGTGGCTCACCGACCTGGCCGGCCACGCCGGCACCGAGGAGCGCGCCTACGAGGAACAGGTGGACTACGTCCTGCACGTCAAGGACCAGGTGCTGAGCCCCGCCCAGGTGAACGGCGCCGTCGCCGCCTACCGCGCCGCCGGGACCTCCTTCACCGACTCCGTCCCCGCCTCCTGACGACCGAGGGCCGGACCCCGGGGAACGGGGTCCGGCCCTCGGCGCAGGATATCTGACGGTCCGTCAACCATCAGTGCCGGTACCGCGCGGCCGGGTGGCTCGCCGGCAGCGCCCGGTCGGACGCGCCGGTCAGCCGCTCGCGCAGCGACTCGCCCTCGGTGTACTCGCCGCGGAGGACGCCGCGGGCGCGCAGGACCGGCAGCACCGACTCGACGAACTCCGTGGTGGAGGCGGGCTGCACGGTCGGCGAGAGCAGGAAGCCGTCCAGGTCGGCGCCCTCCGCCAGGGCGCAGATCTCGTCGGCGATCTCCTCGGCGGTGCCGACCACCGGGCGGGCGCCGACGCCGTGGGTGTGCCAGTCGGCGAGCACCTCGCCGACGGTCCGGTCCGCGAACCGGGCGACCTGGGTCCGCGACAGCTCGGTGGACAGCTCGGACATCGGGGTGTCCGGCGGGTACGAGGACAGGTCGAGGCCGGTGAACATGGCGTAGCTGGCGACGGCGACCTCCGGGCGCTGGGCGTCCAGGACGCGCTGCCAGCGGCGTTCGGCGTCGGCGGTGGTGGCGCCGAGCACACAGGAGAACGCCGACATCACCTTGACCTCGTCGGCGCGCCGGCCCGCCCGTACGGCCTCCTCGCGGATCGCCGCGGTGTGCCCGGCGAGCTGCTCGACCGTGCCGCTGCCGACGAACATGCACTCCCCGTGCCGCCCGCCGACCCGCCGCCCGGCCGGGGAGGCGCCGGCCTGGAACAGCACCGGGGTGCCCTGCGGGGAGCGGGCGGTGTTGCCGTAGCCGTGCGAGCGGAAGTACGGGCCCTCGTGCTCGACCGGGTGCACCTTGGCCGGGTCGGCGAAGCGGCCGGCCTTGTCCTTCTCCAGGGCGCCGGGTTCCCAGGCGCCCTCCCAGTACTTGTAGACGAGGTCGAGGAAGTCCTCGGCCATCCGGTACCGGTCGTCGTGCGCCACCATGTCCATGCCGAAGGCCTTGACCGCGGTGTCGGCGGTGCCGGTGGTGACGATGTTCCAGCCGATCCGGCCGCCGGACAGCTGGTCCAGGGTGGCCAGCCGGCGGGCGAACGCGTACGGCGGCTCGACCAGCACCGAGCCGGTCACCACCAGACCCAGGTCGGTGGTGCTCGCCAGCAGCGCCGAGGCGATCACGAACGGGTCCAGGCGCGGCAGGTCGAGGGCCTCCTCGGTGGCGATCGGCGGGCGCACCCCGTCGATCTCCGACCAGCCCCAGGCGTCGGCCAGGAAGAGGAAGTCGAGCTTGGCGTCCTCGCAGAGCCGCGCGATCCCGCGCCAGTACCCGAGGGTGTCGAACAGGTGCCGGCGGCTGTCGGGGTGACGCCAGGTGGCGGTGCCGCTCGCGTTGGTCTGGGCGTTGTCGAACAGGCCGAGCCTGAGGGTGCGCATGGGTGTTCTCCGTTGCACTGGTGACGCCGGGACTGCCGGGTCCCGTCAGGGTGCTACGGAAACGGTGGGGCGTCGAGCAGGCCGACGGCCGGCCGCGGCGGACTCGGGTCCGCCGCGGCCGGCCGTCGGATGGCCGTCAGAGGTGTCTCAGTCCTTCCCCTCCCCACCGAGCAGGCCGGCCTGGGCGGCGGTCAGCCGGCCCTGGGCGTGCAGCCAGCGCACCGTGTCCGCCATGGTCTCGGCGGTCGGCCTCGGGGTCAGCCCGCCGGTGCTGGCGGCGGGGTCGACCGGGGTCGCGCAGGCGCAGGTGTAGACGGCGCCGTACTCGGCGGGGATGTGCCAGGGCCAGCCGCGCTGGAGCAGGGTGGCCAGGGCACCGACCGGCAGCATGGCCCGGGCGGGGAGGAAGGCCGCGGGCAGGCGCCGCCCGGTGACCTCCCGCAGGGTCCGCACGTACTGCCGGGTGGGCAGGTGGTGGCCGGGCCCGAAGTGCCGGTCGGAGCCCGCCCGCGGCGCGGTCAGCAGCCTGGCGTGCAGCCGCGCGGTGTCGCGGACGTCGCCGACCGGGAAGCCGCCGAGCGGCCAGATCGGCATCAGCCCGCGCAGGGCGTTGCGCAGCCGGGCGTTCTGGTCGCCCAGCCCCGGGTCCCGCGGGCCGAGCAGTGCGGGCGGGTAGCTGATGACCACCGGCGCGCCGTCCCGCTGGTGGGCCCGGGCGATCCGCTCGGCCGCGGCCTTGGTCGCCATGTACGTGTCCCGGGGACGGCCGACCGGGGAGTGCTCCCCGAGCGGCCGTCCGGGGGACGGCAGCAGGGCGACGATGCTGGAGACGTGGACGACCGGGTCGGCGCCCGCCCGGCGGGCGGCGGCCAGCACCAGCTCCGTCCCCCGTTCGTTGGTCCGGCGCATCCGCGCGTTGTGCCGGCTGTCGAAGGAGTACACGGCGGCCGCGTGGAGCACGGCGTCGGCGCCGCGCACCGCGCGGGCCGCGCCGCCCTCGTCGGTCACGTCCCCGACGACCAGGTCGACGGCGCCCGGATCCACCTCCAGCAGGCCGAGGGCCCGCTCCGCCGCGGCCGGGTCGCGGACCAGCATCCGCACCCGGTGTCCGTCGCGGACCATCGCCGCGACGGAGTGGATGCCGACGAACCCGGTGCCGCCGGTCACGCTCACCAACATCGAGCCCATCCCCCGCTCAGCCGATCCCGTCCGGGTTCGCGCCGATGCCCCGGTGGAAGGCGCCGCGGTAGAACAGCAGC
Organism: Kitasatospora sp. NPDC048286; assembly: GCF_043201735.1. Taxonomy (NCBI): domain Bacteria; kingdom Bacillati; phylum Actinomycetota; class Actinomycetes; order Kitasatosporales; family Streptomycetaceae; genus Kitasatospora; species Kitasatospora sp. NPDC048286. The sequence continues at coordinate 248,570 of NZ_JBICZE010000003.1, read as the reverse complement.
GCCTGCCGGTCGTCGGCCCAGTCCGCGGCCAGCACCTCGCCGAGGAAGATGGAGTGGTCGCCGCCGTCGTACTGCTCGGCCAGCTTGCACTCCAGCCAGGCCAGCGAGCCGGCCAGCAGCGGGGCGCCGGTGAACGGTCCCGGCTGCCAGTCGAGGCCGTGGAACTGCTCGGCCCCGCGCGGCCTGCTCTTGTTCGCGAAGTACCGTGCCAGCGGCTCCTGTTCGGCGCCGAGGACGGAGACCGCGAAGGACCTGGTGACGGTGATCGCCTCGTGCATGGTCGCGGAGCGGGCCACGCAGCAGAGCACCATCGGCGGTTCCAGGGAGACCGAGCTGAACGCGTTGGCGGTCATCCCGTGGACGTACTCGCCGCCGGTGGTCATCACCGTGATCCCGGTGGCGAACCTGGCCATCGTCTCGCGCAGGGCGCCGGGCAGGACGGCCCGGTTCTCGGTGGCCGGCGTCCGTACGTCCGTCGGCCGGGTGTTGACCGGCAGCCGGCCGTTGCCGATCACAGCGCCCGCCCCGTCTCCACCGGCCCGCCGGGCGCGGCCTGCGCCGCGAGGGCCCGCGCGACGGCCGGCCCCTCGGCGTACGGGGCCAGCGCCAGGCGCAGTTCCTCGGGCACCCGGGCGGGGACGGTGGCCGTGTTCGGCCCGCGCATGCACGCGATCCGCTGCCGGCCGCGGGCGACCAGGTTCTCCTGTTCGCCGTCGATCCGCAGGTAGTCGAAGGTGAACTGGATCTGGGTCTGGGTCAGTTCCTCCAGGCGCATCCGGACGGACAGCTCGTCGAAGGAGGTGATCTCGGCGAAGAAGTCGCACTCCACCTTGAGGGTGAACAGCTTGAGGTCGTCCTGCAGTTCGGCGAGCACTCCCGGCGCCTTGTCCTTGAGGAACATCTCCCGGCAACGCCCCTGCCAGCGCAGGTAGTTCACGTAGTAGACGTTGCCGACGAGGTTGGTCTCCTCGAATCCGACGGTGTGCCGGATCTCGTAGTAGGACGACATCAGTTCTCCTTCCCGACGAGGACCGCGAAGAGCACCGGCTCCGTGCGGTCGTTGACGGTGGTCACCCAGGTGGCGACGGCCGCGTCACCGGCGGACAGCACGACCCAGCCGCCGGAGTGGACGCGGTCGAGCGTCAGCGCCTGGGTGGTCGCACCGGACTTGCGCAGGCACTCCAGCGCGCTCCAGACCCTGGTGCCGGCCACCGCCGGGCTGCAGCCCACCTCGGCCACCAGCAGGTCCCGCAGGGCGAGTTGGCCGGCGCCCAGCAGCGCGTCCCAGTCCTCGGCGGTCCGCTCCAGGACGGTCTCGACGTCACACGCCAGCCGCCCCCGCCCGGCCACCGCCAGGGTGAGTCCGGGACCGTGCGAGGCCGACACGGTGACCCCCTCCAGCCCGGGCGCGCCGGCGAGTTCGGGCTTGCCGTCCGGGCGGTGGCGCAGTTCCACCGGCCGGCCCAGCGCCCGGCCGAGGGCGGTCTCGGTGCGGGCCCTGCGGTCGCCGTCCGCGGCGCCGGTCTCCGCCGCGGCGTCCGCCGCGGGTTCGACGACGACCGCGCGGCTGCCGCCCAGCACCCGTTCCAGGCCGCGCTCCAGGTACGAGCCGAGCATCGCGGGCACCCACGGGCCGGCGCCGTCGCGCTTGCGGACGGCGACCAGGGTCAGCCCCTCCCAGCGCTCGACGACCTTCCCGGACGGGGTCCGCACGTCGACGTCGTAGACGTAGCTGTCACCGTCCTGCGAGCGCTCCCTGGCGTCGAGCACCACGTACTCGGTGTCCTGGTCGGCCGGATCGGCCAGCCAGAGCCGCTCGATGCCCTGCGGCAGCAGGGTGGCGTCCGGCACGCAGCACTGGATGGCGTGCATCATCGCGTCCCGGGTGCCGGGGTCGGCGAGCAGCTGGTCCTGCGGCAGGTAGGCCGCGAACCACGGCGCCTGGGCGGTGGTGGAGATCTCCGCCAGCGCGTGCCGGGCGCTGGCCCGCCGGTACTCCAGCAGGCGCTGGAACCGCTTGCCCTGGAAGAGCACGCTGCCGTACAGCTCGGTCACCGGGTCCACCGGCACCGCCGGCAGGCCGAACCCGTCCGGCACCGGGGTGCCGGGCACCTCGGTCCTGGGGTAGCGCAGCCGGGCCCGGAAGTGGTCGGCGGCGAAGTCGGTGCCCTCGCTGCGCAGCACCACGTCGACCGTTTCGGGGTCCCGGACCAGGGCCGCGATCCGGATGGTGGTCGAGCCGCCCGGCCGGACCACCACAGGGCGGCGGAACTCGACGTCCTCCAGCAGCGGCGGGCCCTGGTGGCCGCTCACCGCGGCGGCGACCTGGGCCATCGCCTCCATGCCGAGCACGGCCGGGAAGAGCAGGTCGTCCTGGAGCCGGTGGTCGCTCAGGTACGGGTCGCCGCCCTCGGTCAGCTCGGTCTCGGTGATCAGCTCGATGTCCGGGTGGTGTGCGACCACCCGCTCCACGAACCTGGTCAGCGGCAGCTCGCGCCGGGCGGTGGTGAGGGTCGGCAGGCCGCCGGCCCGGCCGCTGACCACCAGGACGGGGCCGGCCGACGGGTCCGCGAGCACCTCGCGCAGCACCTGGATGCCGTTCTCGGTGGAGATCGGCGTGATGCCCTCGCGGATCAGCGCCTCGACGACGCCGAGCCGTTCGCCCATACCGGCGCCCGACCAGACGGACCACTCCAGGGCGATCGCCCTGGCCTTCGGGTGGCGCTCCTGGAACCGGAGCGTCAGCTCGGTCATCCAGTCGTTGGCGGTGGCGTAGTGCGCCTCGCCGCGCAGTCCGGCCCGGCCGATGATCGAGCCGAAGGTGATCAGCAGCTTCAGGCGGTCCGGTTCGACGGCCGCCAGGACCGCCTCCAGTCCGTCGGTCTTGGGCGCCAGGGTCCGGTGGAAGTCCTCGACGGTGAGCGCGTCCAGGGCGGCCGGCTGGTTGCGTCCGGCGCCGTGCAGCACCGCGGTGACCGGGCCGAGCCCGCTCTCCAGCAGGGCCACCGCGGCGGCGATCTCCTCGGGCGAGGTCACGTCGGCGCGGGCGTACCGGTAGCGCAGGCCGGCGGCGTCCATCCGGGCGAGGTTCCCGGCGAGTTCGCGGTCGGCGGCCGGATCGGCGCGGCCGATCAGGGCCAGGGCCGCACCGGAGTCCTGGGCCATCGCGATGGCGCACTCCGCGGTGATGCCCTTGCCGCCGCCGGTGACCAGCAGGACGTCCCGGACGTCGAGCGGGGACCCGCCCTCGGCCGCCGGACGCAGCTGCAGCGGCCGGAGCACCGGGACGGTGCGGCGGCCGTCCGGCTGGTACCGGACCTCCGCGAAGCCGGCCGTGGCGGCGGTCTCGGCGACCACCCGGGCCACCGCCTCCTCGCGGGCCGCGCCCTCGGGGGCGGTGTCGGGCAGTTCGACCACCGTGGTCGGGACGGACGGGTGCTCCAGGTGCAGGGTCTTTGCCAGCCCGGCGGCCCCGAGCCGGCGCTGGACCACGACCAGCCGGGTACCCTCGGGGGCGGCCAGCACGGCCCGACCCGCGGTCAGGAAGAGTTCCGCCTCGTCCGGTCCGCACGCGTCCGGGAGGCAGAGCAGCACGCCGTCGCCGAGGCCCGCCGCCGCGAGCGCGGTGCGCAGCGGCTCGGCGAGCGGGTGGCCGGGCGTGCTGTACGCCGTCCAGGCTCCGGCGGAGTCCTGGGGGCCGGACTGCGGCCAGGCCGCCGGGGTCGGCAGGGCGGGCCGGGCGGCCTCCAGGTGCTCGACCGCGAAGGGCCGCACCCACGGGGCCACGCCAGCGACCTCGGCCGCCGACTCGCCGCCGTCCTGCGCGGTGTCCGCCAGCTGGTCGATCAGCTCCGCGATCCCGCCGAGGTTGACGGTCGCGTAGTTGGGGGTCGCGGCGAGCACCGGCCGGCCGAGCGCCCGGGTGACGTCGTTGACGATCTGGCCGATGGTGATGGAGCTCAGGTGCAGGTCGTCCATCGGGTGGGTCTGCGCGGTGACGGAGTCCAGCGGCAGCTCGACCCGCTCGGCGGCGAGCCTGCGCAGCAGCTCCAGGGTGGAGTCCGCGCCGGTGTCCGCGGCGCCGGGCTGTCCGGCGGGCGCGTCCGCGGCCTGGCCGCCGTCCTGCGCGGCCAGCTCCGCGTCGATGGCCGGGGCCGCCTCGCAGGGGTTGGCCAGGAAGGTCATCGCGCCGTCGGCCGGCAGCGGCCGGAGCAGGCGGTCGCCGAACAGCGCCTGGGTCCGGACGGGCACGCCGAGCACGTACGCGGCGCCGGCGATCCGCAGCAGCGGGCCGAGCGAGGCGCTGTCGGTGTCGACCGCCAGGGTGGCGCGGTCCGGTGCGATCTCCGCCAGCAGGCCGGACAGCACCCGGCCCGGGCCGACCTCGACGACCAGGTCGGCGCCGTCGACCGCCACGGTGGCGGCCTCCTGGAAGCGGACCGGGAGCAGGACCTGCTCTCGCAGCACCTCGCGCAGGTCGGCGGACGGGTCCAGGAGCCGGCCGGTGACGGTGGAGGCGATCGGGCGGACCGGCTCGCCGAAGTCGAACTCCGCCAGTTCGGCCGCCATCGCGACCGCGGCCGGCTCGACCAGGGGCGAGTGGAAGGCGTGCGAGACGTTCAGCCGGGTCGCCGTGACGCCCTCGGCCGCGGCCCGGCGGCAGACCTCGTCGACCGCCTCGGCGGGGCCGGAGAGCACGGTCTGCCGGGGCCCGTTGTAGCCCGCGACGACCACGTCCAGTCCGGCGGACAGGGCGGCCGCCTGCTCCGGGGTGGCCGCCAGGCCGGCCATCGCGCCGCCGCCGTGGCTGGCCCGGGCCATCACCTGGCCGCGGATCGTGGCCAGGCGCACCACCTGCTCCTCGTCCAGCGTGCCCGCCCAGTGCAGGGCGGTCAGCTCGCCGAGGCTGTGGCCGACGGCGGTGTCGGCCCGGATGCCGAGCGCGTCCAGCACCCGCAGGGCGGCCAGCGAACCGGTGACGATGCGCGGCTGGGCCACCTGGGTGGCGACCTGGTCGGCGCCGGTGGGCAGGGCCGAGGAGCGGAACACCTCCTCCGCCGTGGCGAACCGGCGCCGGATCGCGCCGACGGCGCCACGGCCCGAGCCCTGGCCCGGGAAGAGGTAGGCGATCCGGGGGGCGGTCCTGGCGCGGCCGAGGAAGACTCCCTCGCCGGCCGAGAAGGCCTCCCGCGCACCGGAGTCGAGCAGGGCGAGCAGCCGCTCCAGGCCGCGCACGGCGTCGTCCGGGGTGGTCGCGACGACGGCGGCGCGCACCGGGCCGCCGGACAGCCGGTCGGCCAGTGTGCCGGCCAGGTCCGCCAGTTCGGCCTGGGCCAGCTTCGGCACCAGGTCGAGCAGCCCGGTCAGCTCGGTGCGCAGCGCGGCCGCGTCCGGGCCGTCCAGCAGCAGCAGTTCGGCGTCCTGGCGGCCGGCGACCAGCCGGGTGGTGTGCTCGTCGAGCGCCTCGCGCCGGGTGCTGCCGGGGGCCTGGGTGACGGCGACGTGGGTGTTGATGCCGCCGAAGCCCATGGCCGACACCCCGGCCCTGACCGGCTGGTCGGCCGGCCAGAGTTCGGCCTGGCGCGGGACGTACATGGCCGCCTCGTCGCCGAGCAGGCCCGGGTGCGGGTCGAGGTGGCCGGTGCCCGGGGGGATCACCTGGTGGTGCACGGCGAGGGTCGCCTTGATCAGGCCGGCCACGCCGGCGGCGGCCTTGGTGTGCCCGAAGTTCCCCTTGACCGTGCCGAGCGCGGCCGGACGGGCCGTCGGGTCGGCGGTGCGGCGCGCGGAGGACAGCGCCTCGATCTCGGTCGCGTCGCCGAGGGCGGTGCCGGTGCCGTGGCCCTCGAAGTACGAGACCGTCTCGACGCCGTAGCCGGCCCGGTGGTAGGCGCGGGTCAGCGCCAGCCGGTGCCCGCTCGCCTCGGGCCGGGTGATGCCGCCCTTGCCGTCGGAGGAGACGCCCCAGCCGCTGATGCTGGCGTAGATCCGCCGGCCCTGCGCCAGCGCGTCGCGCTCGCGCATCAGGACGAGCATGCCGGAGCCCTCGCCGGGCCAGAAGCCGTTGGAGTCCCGGTCGTAGACCTTCATCTCGCCGGTGGCGAGGGCGCCGGTCTTGGCGAAGCCGATCACCTCGAACGGGTCGATGGAGAGGTCGACCCCGCCGGCGACCGCCACGTCCAGTTCGCCGTCGGCCAGGGCCTTCGCCGCGGTGACGACGGACAGCAGGGAGGAGGAGCAGGCCCCGTCGACCGTGTAGCCGCCGCCGCGCAGGTCGAAGTGGTTGCAGATCCGGCCGGCGATGGTGTTGGCGAGGCCGCCGGCCAGCGAGTCCTCGTCGATGGCGGGGAACGGCGCCTTGTACTGCGGTTCCAGGTCCTGGAGGAACTTCGCCACGTCCCCTTCGGACCAGCCCTGGCCGGTCAGCGCGGCGGCCACCGTGCGGCGCACGTACGGCCACCGCAGTCGCATGATGTTGGCCCGCGAGAATTCCCCGGTGAGGCTGTTTCCGACGACCACCCCGGTGCTCTGGTGGGGAAGTCCGGAACCGTCCGGGAATCCGGCGTCGGCGAGCGCTTCGGCGGCCACGTCGAGGGCCAGCCAGTGCGTCAGGTCGGTCGCCCGGTACGTGCTTCCGGCGACGCTGTATTTGATGCGGTCGAAGGCGTAGTCCCGCAGGACCGCGGCTTTTTTCGTGTAGTGCCGGTCGGGCGCGCTACGGTCCTCCGACCAGTAGTCCGCCTGGTTCATGCGCTCGTCCGGCAGCTGCCGGAAGGCCCGCCGACCACCCAGTACGTTCTCCCACAGTTCGCTCGCCGAATTGGCGTCCGGGTAACGGAGGCCAATTCCCACGATAGCGATCCGCTCACTGCTCACGTATTCACCACCCATGGAGATGAATTGACGGCAAATCTGTTGCCGACTCGACACGCCTGCACTGTCGTCAATAGTGCGGCGGCGACCGTCCGGCTGTCTTCTCCGAGTTTGCTTTCCGCCTGGTGGGGGGCGGTGCTTTTCCATAACGGTGTGATTCCACGCCGCCGCTATTCGATAACGGCGTCATTTTCCGGGGGCCGGCCGGGGGCTTCCCCGGGGGCCGGCCGGGGCCTTGGCCGGGAACGCGCCGAGGCTCCCGCCGGTCGGCGGGAGCCTCGGGTGTGCGGGCCGTGCGCGGCGTCAGCCGGCGGCCGTGGGAACGCGGTCGGCGAGCCGGGCGCCCAGCTCCCGGGCCGCCGTCAGGGCGGCCCAGGAGGTGAGCTCGATCAGCGCGGCGTCGCCGGGCCGGCCGCGCCGGAACTCGGCGACCAGGCCGTCGTCGACCTGGTACGAGGCCTCGGCGGTCAGCAGGGCCAGCCGGCCCGCCGGACGCTCGTCCCCGGGCAGGGCCGCCACGGCGTCCTCGACCCAGCCGCGGCTGATCCCCGGCGGCCGGCCGTCCCAGTCGGCCAGCCGGTCGGCCAGCAGGGCGCGGACGCCGTCCGGCACCGACCTGGCCCCCGCCGCGTCGATCGCGGCGGCCGCCCGGGCGAAGGCGCCGGCCACGCTGGGGGTGCCCGCCGCCCAGCGCAGGTCCTGCGGCAGCGGCGCGGAGGGCAGCAGGTCGAGCGAGGTCCCGGCCGGCGGGGCGACGCGCGCGCTGCGGCGCATCAGTCGGCCGAGGACCGCCCTCGCCGCCGATCTCGCGGCCGCCGGGAGTCCGGTCGGCAGCGGGCTCGGCGCGAGGAACAGGTTGACCATGCGGTTGAGGTAGTGGAAGGTGACCGCCACCCCGACCAGTTCGGGCGCCGCCTGGGCGGAGAACGGCGGCGGCGCGCCCTGGTCCCGGTCCGCCCGGAACCAGTCCGCCGACGCCTCGACGGCCGCCCGGGCGCTGCCCGGGGCGGACGCCCCGGGCAGCAGCGCGGCCAGCGTCGTCCCGTGCACCTCCACGCAGTACGGGCAGGAGTTGGCGGCCGAGACCGCCGCGGCCACCGCCTCCTTGGTCGCGCGGTCGGCCCGTCCGCCGGCGACCAGGGTCTCCCGCAGCATCACCCAGGAGGCGGCGAGCACCGCCGGCGAGGCGGCGTGCAGGCCGATCGGCGGTGCCAGCATGCCGAACTCCCGCTCGACCTCGGCGAAGACGCCGGCCACCTCCTTCCCCGCGTCGGCCGGCCGCACCGGGGCGACCCGGTGGACCTGCGCCATGGACCTGCGCAGGGCCGGCCGCAGGAACGGCGTCGTCATGTGCGTCCTCCTCCAAGCTCGGTCTGGAAGCCCGGTCCGGAAGCCCGGTCGGGCGCCTGGCGCTACCGGCGCATCAGGCCGGGCAGCTGCACCTGCACGCCGCGCCGGCCGTTGGTGGCGCCGTCCGGCGCGGGCGCGCCGTACTTGACGTTCACGCCGCGCTGCTGCGCGGCGGCCACGATGCCCGGGATCGCGCGCTCGGCGAGCGCCGAGATGGTCAGCGCGGGGTTGACCGTGAGCGCCCCCGGGACGGCGGAGCCGTCGGTGACGAAGATGCCCGGGTGGTTGCGCAGTTCCTGCCGGTCGTCGAGCGCCGAGGTCTGCGGGTCGTCACCGATCCGGCAGGACGCCAGCGGGTGCACCGTGTAGGCGCCCACCAGGTCGTTGGTCCACGGCATGACGCGGGCGAGTCCGTCGCGCTCCAGGATGTCCTTCACCACGGCGTCCGAATCGGCCCAGGCGCGCAGGGTGTTGGCGGTCGGCCGGTACGAGATCGACCCGCGCCCGAGCATCTGCTGGGAGATCCGCTGCGCGTTGCCGGTGGGCGGCGGCGGGCCGAAGACGCCCTCGTTGTCGTCCTCGATCATGGTGAAGATTGTCAGCCAGGACTGCCACTGCCGGACCAGTTCCTTCTTCTCCACACCGAACCAGCTGGGCCCGCTCGCGTCGGGCACCTGCGCCAGGATGGTGCCGAACCCCGGCGGGAAGTAGAGCTGTTCCAGGGAGAACCGGGAGTGCTCCGGCAGCGAGCCGTCGAGGTTGTCCCAGCTCGCCACGACCGGGCCCTTGCCGATCTGGTTGGCCCGGAACGCCGGGCCGTCGGAGCGCTTGAGCCCCAGCAGGTCGCGGGCCTTGTCCTCGTCGACGATGGCCGTGTTGAGGCGCTCCCCGTTGCCGGAGAAGTAACGGCCCACGGCGTGCGGCATCTCGCCCAGGGCCGCCTCGGAGCGCTGGAGGATCACCGGGGTGGCGCCGGCGCCGGCGGCGAGCACGACGATCTTCGCGTCGATCGTGCCGCTGCCGACGTGCACCCGGTAGTCCTCGTCGTCGACGACGCTGTAGTGCACCCGGTAGCCGCCGTCGTCCGTCCGGGTCAGCTGCTGCACCTCGTGCAGCGGCCGGATCTCGGCGCCGTGCGCGAGGGCCGCCGGCAGGTAGTTCAGCAGCAGGGAGCGCTTGGCGTCGAAGCGGCAACCGGACATCATCCAGTTGCAGTTGGTGCACTTCGCCCGGTCGATGGCGGCCGGGACGGGGTTGGCGGTGCGCCCCGCGTGCTCGCAGGCCGCGGCGAACAGCCCGCCCGAGTAGGTGACGTCGTTCCAGTCCTGCTGCGTGATGGGCAGCGCCTCGGCCACCCGGTCGTACCAGGGGTCGAGGACGTCCCGGTCGATGGCGGCCGGCCACATCCGCCGGCCGATGCTGCCGCGGCGCTCGAAGACGAACCGCGGCGCGCGCGGCATCGCGGCGAAGTACACCACGCTGCCGCCCCCGACGCAGTTGCCGCCGAGCAGGCTCATCCCGTCGCCGACCACGAAGTCGAAGATCCGGGTGTACGAGGAGCCGAGCTGGAAGTCGTGGTCGAAGTCGTCGGCCTTCAGCCAGGGGCCGCGCTCCAGGATGGTGACCTTGGCGCCGCCGGCCGCCAGGTGGTACGCCGCGATCGCGCCGCCGAAGCCGCTGCCCACGATCAGGACGTCGGTGCTCTCGGTGCTTGTCATGCGGGACTCCCTGAAGACGTGGTGTCCGGGTGGGGTTCGGCCAGCTGCTTGCCGTACGAGAAGTCGGGGAACCGCCACAGGCCGTCCTCGTCCGGCTTCATGAACCCCATCGCCGTGAGGCCCGGGTGGCCCGCCGCGAGCGCGTCCGCGGTGGGCATGTGGGCGGCGGTGTCGAAGGCCATGTTGGCGAACAGCGCCAGCAGGACCCACAGTTCACGTTCCTGGTGTTCCGTCCCGGTCAGTTCCTGCACCAGGCTGGTCCGGTCCGCGAACGGCAGCGCGACGAACGGCGGCACCGAGTCGTCGAGCCGCAGGCCGTGGTCGTCCGCGTACGCGCTCGCGTGGCGGTTCAGGGCCTGCTCGTAGTCGTCCAGGGCGTCCGACAGTCCGGTCGCCGGCGTCTCCAGCAGCTCGATGGCGCCCGCCTGGACGGCGCCGCCGCCGGTCGAGGCGCCGGCCACCGCCCGGTCGTCGGGGGAACGCTTCTCGCCCGGGACGATCGTGTCCGCGAACGCTTCGAGCGTCATGGTCCGGTAATCGTGTCGATCCGAGGTAGGCGAGCCCACCGGCATCTCCTCAGGGGCTTGTCGAAAAGCGGGCCCGGCACGCACCGGCCGATCCCGATTCGCATACGCGACAGTGGCATCGTGCGCGCAATACGCCCCCGCAAGCATCTCCTGTGTTGCTGATGGCCTCCGGGGCCGTTCAAACATGAATTCCGGGACAACTCACCGGACGGTCATGCCGAGGGCACGTGCCACCGGACCATTGCGTCTGTCATGTGCCTGCTGCTACGGTCGTCACTTGCTATGGCCGGCGACACTTTTCAGCTTCGCCTTTTCCGAAGGGGGCCTCCCTTCGCTTGCCTGGCACCTCGACAGTCGGCCTGTCAGCGCGGCCGCGACTTTCGTTCCCGATCATCGCAAGGGTGGAATCTCTGTTCATCCGCAGGTGCGGCGGAGAAGCTGGAGTCAATCATGACAACTGCCATCGAGCAAGCTGTTTCCCGGGCCATCGAGACCATGCACGAGAACATCGGCGAGCTGCTGACCATAGACGACATGGCGCAGGCCGCCATGTACAGCAAATTCCACTTCTCCCGTGAATTCCAGCGAATGACCGGGGTTTCGCCGAGGCGATTCCTCTCCGCCATCCGCCTCGAAACGGCCAAGCGCCTCCTCATCGAAACGTCGTTCACGGTGACCGAGATCAGCCACCGCGTCGGGTACAACAGCGTCGGTACCTTCAGCTCACGGTTCGCCAGCAGCGTCGGCGTCCCCCCCACCGTCTACCGCCAGCTCGGGGGTTTCACTCCCCGGATCGAGGTCGACCCGCGCGGCCTGTCCCGGAGCACGGAACTCTCGACCTTCCGCGGCGAGATCCGGGCCCCCATCGCGGGGGACCTCGGCCGGGTGTACGTCGGGCTGTTCCCGACCCGCGTCCCCGAAGGGCGACCCGCCGCGTGTACCGTCCTCCCCCGCCCCGGCGTCTTCTTATTCGACCAGGTGCCGGCCGGCACCTGGTTCCTGCTGGCGCACTCCGTCCCGGCCGCGTTCGACGAGGTACTGACGGGCGACCGCCCGGTCTCGGTGGGATCGGTCGGACCGATCGAGGTGCGGCCGGACGTGCCGCTGCTGCCGATCGAGCTCCGCCTGCGCCAGGCCCGGGTCCTCGACCCGCCGGTGCTGCTGGCCCTGCTGGACGCCCGGGCGGTGGCACTGACCGCGCGGGCCGCCCCGATCACCGACACCGCCTGATCCCGCGGCCCCGGGCCCGGCTTCGAACCCGCGTCCGCGGAGCGTTCGGAGCCGGGCCCGAAGCCCACACAGGAGCCCCCGCGACGATCCCCGGAGGGACGGTCGCGGGGGCTTCGCCGTGCGGCCCCGGGGCCCGGTCAGCCGGCCGGGTGCACCGTCATCGGCAGGCCGCCGCCCACCCGCAGCGACAGCATCGGCTCGGCCACCACCCGGTGGCCCGGCACCTTCCTCAGCCGCAGCTCCCGAGCGACCATGGCGATCGTGAACGTCGCCTCCAGCAGCCCGAGATGGTTGCCGATGCAGAAGCGCGGCCCCGCCCCGAACGGGATGTAGGCGTAGCGCGGCCGGTCGACCGCCCGGTCCCGGTCGAAGCGCTCCGGGTCGAACTGCTCCGGGGCGTCCCAGAACCGGGGGTGGCGGTGCAGGGTGTACGGGCAGATCAGCACGTCGGCGCCGGCCGGGACGTGGTACCCGCCGACCTCGTCGTCCGCCTGGGCCTGCCGCGGCAGGATCCACACCGGCGGGTAGAGCCGCATGACCTCCTCCACCACCATCGAGGTGTACCGCAGGCGGTGCAGGTCCTCGAACTCGGGCAGGCGGTCGCCCAGCACCTCGACGGCCTCGGCGTGCAGCCGGTCCATCACCTCGGGGTGCCGGTCGGCCAGGTAGAAGGTCCAGCCGAGGGTGCTCGCCGTGGTCTCGTGGCCGGCCAGCAGCAGCGTGACCAGCTCGTCGCGCATCCGCTGCCGGGCGACGGCTCGGTCGGGCTCCTGCCGGGTGGCGACGATCAGGCGGGACAGCGCGTCCTCCCCCTCGATCCGGGCGCCGTCGCGGGAGACCCGCTCCGCCACCAGCCGGTCGACCACCCCCTGCAGGTCCTGCCGGGCGCGGCGGAAGCGGAGCTGCTTGGACAGCGGCACCCAGCCGGGCACCATGCCCATGGTGACCATGTCGAACATCGCCTGGTCCTGCACGGCCTCGAAGTCGTGCCCGACCGCCTCGAAGGCGCTGAGGTCGACGTCGAGCAGCGTGCGGCCGAGCACCCCGAGGGTGAGCGCCGTCATCTCCTTGACCACGTCGACCGGTCCGCCGCCCTCGTGCGCCCGCAGCCGGCCGACCAGCTTGGCCGCCTCCTCCGCGACGGCACCGGCCTGCTGGACGATCCGCTTGTGCTGGAAGGCGGGCTGGATCTGCCGGCGCTGCTTGCGCCAGAGCTCCCCCTCGCTGGTCAACAGGCCGTTGCCGAGGGCGCGTCGGGCCTGGGCCAGGCCGATCCCCTTGTGGTAGTTGGCCGCGTTGTCCGCGAGCACGTGCTTGGCGTGGTCGGGGTGGTTGAAGAAGTAGAGCGTCTTGGGGCCCATGGAGATCCGGACCGCGTCGCCGTACTCCGCCGCGGCGGCGCGCATCATCTCCAGCCGGTCCCCCACCAGCCTGCGCAGCAGGACGGGGGCGGCCCGGCGCGGCGGGCCCGGCGGGACCTTGCGGGTGGCGGCCACGGCTAGCACCCCCCGACGTTCCGGAAGCGGTCGGCGATGGCCTGGCGCCACAGCTCGAACGCGGGCACCGGGCCCGGCACCGGCTCGGTCGGCCGCAGCTCCTGGGTCACCGCGGCCGCCTCGACGGGCCCCATGCCGCAGAACACCCGGGTGGCCAACTCCGTGTGCGGCACCAGCAGTCCGGCCCGGATCCGGGCCTCGGCCGCGAACGCGCTGCCCTGCGCGACGATCGCCCGGTGCTCGCCGGCCCGGTCCCGGAACGCGCACAGTTCGGCCTCGTCCACGCCCCCGGCGTAGGTGGCCGCCAGTCCGGCCCCGCCGTAGAGGTCGGAGCGCCTGGACTCCGGGAACTTCTCGATCATGGTCGCGACCAGGTCCGGGTCGGTGCCGCCGACGAACCACAGGGCCCGGCCGATGCCCTGGTCGATCGCGCGGCCGGCGTACGACGGGGCGTCATGGGCCGGCCAGGGGAACGCCGGGTCCCGGTACTGCCGGTGGACGTACCGGTCGGTGCGGAAGTACGCCTGGTGGAAGCCGTACCCGTCGAGCACCAGCCAGCGCAGCAGCGGGTCGAGCGCGTCGACGTCGGGCCAGCAGAACCTCGGCAGCCGGGCCATCGCCCAGCCGATCCCGACGTACACCATGTAGACGTGGTCGGCGCCGCGGCCCTGGAGGCAGCGGGCCACCGAGCCGCCGCCGGACAGCCGCAGCCCGTCGAGCATGGCGAAGCCCATTCCGGCGCCCTCGTAGGCGAATCCGCGGAACCGGTCCGGGATCTCCTCCAGCGGGTATTCCGCCTCCGCCGGGTTGCGGGCCTCCACGGCGTGCGCGTAGCCCTCCAGGAAGCGCGCGCCGACCGTCTCCAGGAGGTCCTGGGCGGCCGGCGACTTCCGGTGGAAACCACGTGTTTCCATGAGCGTCTCAGAGGTGCTCGGAGTGAGAATTCGACGTCGGAGCGTCCGCCATGCAGTGGACACGCCTTACTCCTCTCAGGTCTTCCGCGGGGCGGCCGATCCGCCCCGCGGCTGCTTCGCACACGCCTGGGCCCTAGTCGCCGAAGTGGGCGCGCACGTTCGCCCGCCACCGTTCGTACGGGGGCGGACCGCCGGCGGCGCCCGGGGCGCGGTCGTCCACCGCGCAGTCGTCGGCCACCTTCGCGGCCGCCTCGACCGACAGGCCGGTCAGGCTCGTCGAGGCGGTCTCGCAGTGCGCGGGGACGAACCCGGCGTACGCGCGCGCCTTGGAGGCGAACACCGAGCCCTGGGCGAGCTGCGCCCGGTGCGGGCCCGCCGCGTCGCACAGCCCGGCCAGGCCGTCGGCCGTGCCGCCGCCGGCGAAGGTCGCGGCCAGTCCCACGCCGCTCCACAGGTCGCCCTGCCGGTCGGCGTCGAACCGCCGCACCGCGTCGGCGACCTGCGCCGGCGAGCCGCCGTGGATGAACCACAGGGCCCGTCCGACGCCCTGGTCGAACGCCCGCGGGAAGTACTCGGGCGCGTCCTGCCACGGGTACGGCTTCGGCCGGCGCTGCTCGTCCACCCAGCGCCGGGTGTGGAAGTAGGCGAGGTCGAAGCCGTAGCCGTCGACGGCCAGCCAGCTCATCGTCGGGTGGTAGGGCGTCCCGGCGAGGTCCGGCAGCACCTTGCGCCACAGCGGCCGCGGCAGCCGCGCCATGGCGAAGCCGATGCCGATGTACGCCAGGAAGATGTGCGGCTGTCCCGGACCGGCCAGCAGGTCCCTGGTGCGGTGGCCCCGGCCCATCGCGTCCAGGACGGTGAAGGCCATGGTGGCGCCCTCGTAGGCGAATCCGCGCTGTTCGGGCTCGACCAGGGCGAGGCGGCGCTCGACCTCCCACTGGCTGCGGGCGTCGATCCCCCACTCGAAGCCGCAGACCACCGCGCGGGGCACCGCCTCCAGCCGTTCGGTGGACTCCGTGGGTGTCACCGGGAACCCGCGCCCGGCGAAGGTCACCGAGGCCAGTGACGGTGTCAGTACCAGTCGGCGCAGCGATCCCAAGGTCGTCGGCACGATCCCTCCCAGGCTCACATCGGGAATTGACGGCTCCTCCATGCTCCTGACGCCACGTCACCGCCCGCATCTCCACGGTTGCGTTTCCGGGGCCGTCTTCGGACCCGCGTCTTCGGGAGTGCTCCGCGTTCCGTCCGTTCGGCCCCGGCCCGGATCCCGGGCGCCACAATGGAACCGGCCCGTACGAGACCGGGTTCCCGGCGTCGTCGGTCCGTCCCCGTCAAGGTCGTCCCACCGAAGGAGAGCCGTATGAGCACGTATCAGCGGAACGCCGAGGCCACGCCCGGGTCGCTCTGGGACCGGGCGCCCGACCACCTCGCCTACCGCGGTTCCCGGGAGAACATCACGGCGCTGCTGGGCGACCGGCCCGGGGTGGCCGGGGTCGCGGTGCCCGCCTGTCCGGACTGGACCGTGCTGGACCTGGTCGGCCACCTGCTGGAGGTCTGCCGGACGGTGGCCGCCGACGCGCCGGGCAACCTGTGGGAGGTCCCGCACGCCGACTCCGGCGACGGCCTGGACGGCCTGCTCGCCGAGTGGGCGCGGCTGGACGCCCCGGTGGAGCGGGTGCTCACCGAGTCCCCCCAACTGCGGCACACCATGCTGATGATGGACGCGTTCACCCACGAGATGGACCTGCGGGCCGCGCTGGGGGCGGAGGTGCTCCCGGACCACCCGTCCTACCCCTCGTCGCTGGACCTGGTCGTCCGGGGCTTCGCCAACGCGGTGCGCACGCTGGGGCTTCCGGCGCTGCGGATCGAGGCGCCGGGGGCCGAGTGGCTGGCCGGCGACGGCGAGCCGGCCGCCGTCCTGCGCGGGCACCGGCACGACCTGCTGCGTTCGCTCACCGGCCGGCGCTCGCTCGACCAGATCGCCGAACTGGCGTGGAGCGACGCGCCGCAGGCCTGGCTGCCCGCGTTCACCTGGGGCCCGTTCCGGCCGCCGGCGCGGCCCGTCGAGGCGGCGGCCGAACGCTAGAACCGGCCCGACGGCGCTGTGGCGCTGCCCGGTCCGGGCAGCGCCACAGCGCCGTCGTGGTGCCACCCTCGGTGCCTCAGGCCGCGACCGCACCGACCTGCTGCGGCTGCGCGGCCGTCCCCTCCGGGGCGCCCGCCCCGGCGGCCTTGGCCTGCCGGGACTTCTGGATCAGGTGCGCGACCCACCACCCGATGCCGCGCAGGGCGCAGACGATGGTGGTGGCGTAGAACAGGGTGTAGACCACGTTGAACACCATCAGCACCCCGTAGACCATGGCGACCGAGGAGCCGAACATGAACTGGGCCTTGGCCTTCATCGGCGTGGTGCCCGGGTCGCTGATCATGTAGTTGGTGAACAGCACGAAGGCGACGCCGGTCATCGCGCCGAGCGCGGAGTACAGCGCGACGTCCCAGATCCAGTGCCGGACGAACGCCTGGATGGCGAACGCGCCGAGCCAGCCGACGATCAGCGGCGTGCGCTTGGTGAGCAGGGCGTTGATCACCGTTCCCGCGGTGGCGATGATCAGCGGGATCATCACGCGGAAGAAGGTGTTCGCGTTCTCGGTGAACTGGTACGGCGGCGAGATGCTGAACCAGGTGCCGAAGCACAGCAGCGACATCGTGATCCCGAAGTTGGACGGGTTCATGTAGTGCCGCATCCGGCCCGCGATCGGCGCCTGCAGGGCGTGCTTGCCGCCGACGCCGATGACCACCCCGAAGAACAACGGCAGCAGCTGGTTGTTGCCGTACGTCAGCATGTTGACCGCCAGCGCCGTGATGTG
This sequence comes from Kitasatospora sp. NPDC048286, assembly GCF_043201735.1. Classification (NCBI taxonomy): domain Bacteria; kingdom Bacillati; phylum Actinomycetota; class Actinomycetes; order Kitasatosporales; family Streptomycetaceae; genus Kitasatospora; species Kitasatospora sp. NPDC048286. Next base: position 231,595 of record NZ_JBICZE010000003.1, on the reverse strand, counting down.
GGCCGGCAGCAGGAACTCGTAGAGCCCGCGTGCCCCGCGGCCGCGGAAGCGCGGCGCGCGCCGCTGCGCCCAGGCGCTGATCAGCTCGAAGCAGATCTCGCAGGTGTAGGCGGTGACCACCGCGATGAACGGCCAGAGCCAGGGCTGTTCGAAGCCGAGCAGGGTGTAGCCGAAGATGTTGAACACGCTGATGGAGATGGCGAAGTTCCGCAGCGCCAGGTAGCGCGGGTCCTTCGGTTTCGCGGGGGCGGCCGGCGCGGCCGCCGGGGCGCCGCCGGGAACGGGTTGCGCGGTCGCGCTCATCGGTTCGGGACCTCCTGGACGTCGCTGGTCAGCATGAGGGTGTGGGTACCGGTGTCGATCTGCTCGGTCTTCTCGTGCAGCCCGCCGCTCGCGTCCCGCCACATCAGCTTGACGGTGACCGGGCCCTGCTGGGAGCCGAGGCCGAAGCGCACGTCGAAGCTGCGGTAGCCGCCGTGGCCGCCGCCGCCGTCGAGCTGGGAGATCTGGGTGCGGCCGTCCGGGGTCATGACGCACACGGTGGCGTTGTACGCGGGCGCTCCGCTGTTCACCAGGCCCTGGCCCGCCCCGCCCTCGGCGGTCGGCCGGTAGAGCCGCAGGTTCAGCTGGTTGCCCACGCTGGGCGCGGTGTTGGCGTAGAAGGCGGGCGGCCCCCACTGGCGGGCGACGGCGAAGTCCAGCCGGCCGGTCCCGGTGGTGTCGCCGGTGGCGAGACCGCGGGTGGGCGTCGGCACGGCGATGCCCAGCTCGGAGCTGATGTTCACGTACGGGCCGTCGGGGGTCTTGGCGTAGAAGGCGACGGCCTCGTCCCCGGCGATGTCGTCGCCCGGCTGGACGTTGGGCCACATCGCGGGGTTGGAGAGCAGGTCGTCGTTGGTCATGGCCATCTCCTGCAGCCACGGCCAGCGGTTGATGTTCCCCTTCACGAAGCCGGTCGCCTGGAGGACGTTGAGGTCTCCGCTGTTGAGGAAGTCGCCCATCTTGGCGTCCCAGCCCCAGCCGCTCCAGGCCATGCCGTGCTCCTGGGCCTCCTGGGTGAACGGCGCGACGCCGTCGGCGAGTTTGGCCTTCATGTCGGCCTCGTCCTTCGCCTTGTTGATCCAGACGAAGTTGCTCTCCTCCAGGCCCCAGGCGACGGCGATGTTGCTGACCATCATGTCGAAGTTGCCGTTGCGGCCGAGGTCGCCGAAGTCGACGCCCATGCCCTTGAAGGAGCCGTTGCCCAGCACGAAGGACTTGGGGGTGCTCGGTGTGCGCTCGCCCGTGGCCTCGGTGAACCGGATGTGCCCGGGCGTCGACCTGTTGTACATCAGGTGCCCGTGGCCGAAGTCGTTGGCGATGTACATCTCGGGCAGTCCGTCGCCGGTCAGGTCGGCGCCGGAGATCGCCAGCGTCCAGCCGGTCGAGGCGTCGAAGGGGATCGCGCCCTTCTCCTCCACGTACGACACCGTGGGCTCGGGGCCCGAGGTGCTCTGCTGCCAGCGCAGGACGTGGTCGCCGCCGGCGTTCCTGGCGCTGGACAGCGATTCGTTCATCACGACGTTCTTCAGGCCGTTCGGGTCGAGCACGTCGGAGTCGGGGAAGTAGTTGCCGATCACGATCGACGGGCGTCCGCTGCCGTCGAGGTCGGCGACGTAGTCCGCGTCGGTGTTCCAGCGCGGGCCGTGGTACTTCCCGTCCAGCGACTCCGAGGGCACCAGCTCGCGCGGCACGTAGGAGCTCGCGGCCGGGGTCGTGGCGTCCGACCTGGCCATGAACAGGATCGGCGTGCGGCCCCAGTACGTCACCAGGAGGTCCATCCGGCCGTCGCCGTTGAAGTCGCCGGGCGTGCAGCCGGTGGGCGCCATGGTGTCGTCCATCGGCAGCGGCTTGCCGTCCAGCACGAAGGGCGTGAAGCGGTCGGCCGGCCGGGCGGTCGGCGTGTAGGTGACGACCACGCTGTCGGTCCTGGTGTCGACGATGCACATGCTGTCGGCCACGCCGTGCCCGGTGAGGTCGTTGATCGCGATGCTGGCCCCGACCGAGGAGATCCACGAACGGATCTTCTGGTAGGCCGGGTTGACGTTCCGCACGGTCCTCATCGGCCGCTGGTCGTAGCCGGGCGGCATCGCGATGGGCATCTCCTTGAAGCCGTACTGCTTCGCGACCTGTTCCGCCCCGGCCACCGCGACCGAGCTCCGTGCCGCGAAGAACAGCGAGGTGGCCACCAAGATCACCACCAGGCCAGGTACCAGTCTGCGGAATCGTTCACCGTATGTCACCGAATTCCCCTCTCGGCAGATCGTGTACGGCCCTGCTTTTCGCATCGAGTGCACTGACGCGGCCGACTCCGGCGGGAGGAAGAAGTCCCGGGGTCCTGGATCCGCGTTCCCGAATTGCGACGGTGAATCACACTTCACTCGCAGGTCTACCCCACGAGCATGGACGTCGGCCGCCCGCAGGGGCATCTCTCACATTGCTCACCGAACCCATACCGGCTTTGCCGAGACTTTTCCGAGCGGGGGAATCCCGGCGGCGCCGGAAATCGGGAGGCGCGACTTCCCGCCGGCCGGCCGCATTCCGTCACGGCGGGCCGGGGAAACGCCGAAGCGCCCTCCGGAGGTGCTCCGGAGGGCGCTTCGGCGGGTGCGTGCGGTGCGGTGCCGCCGGGCGGCGGCGGGGGCGGGTCAGTAGCGGTTGGAGGACCCGGGCGGGACGTCGTGGCGCAGCCACCCGGCGGGGTCCACCCGGTGGCGCACCCGGTCCAGCCGCGCGACGGCGGCCGCGGACAGGTGCCCCTGCGGCTGCTCCAGCCGCTCGACCAGGGTCGGCGCGGTCCGGCCGGTGTCCCAGGGCGTCAGGGCGGAACGGACCTCGGCGCAGTGCGCCCGGACCGCCGCCGTGGTGACCTGGTCGACGGCCAGCCCGCCGGCCGTGAACGCGAAGGCCCCGTCGAGGTGGCTGAGCGCCCCGCCGTTCGGGTCGGGCACCGCCAGGGCGCCGCCGAGCTGCCGGAGTTCGGCGTTGACCAGCGGGGATCCCGAGCCCTCGCCGAGCACCTTGAGGAAGGTCTCGGCGCCGTCCGGGCCGAGTTCGGAGAGCAGCAGGTGGTCCCCGAGCACCGGCACCGGGTCGGTCGGGTCCATGTGCGTGCGGACCACGGCCGGCGGGGTGGTGGTGCACCAGGTGTCCAGCACCGGCTCGCAGACGGCCCGCAGCGGCCCGAGCAGGTCCGCGGCCTGGCGCTCGGCGGTCGCCAGGCCGTCCTCGGTCGGGCTGAGCACCACGCCGGCCAGGCAGATCACCGGGCCGCCGGTCAGGACCGGCGGGATCTCCGGCACGGCCGGCAGGTTCATCACCCGGAACGCTGTGGTGACGGTCTCGGGCGCGTCCCCGGTCCAGCGCAGCCAGCGGGACAGCAGCTCGGGGCCGTACGCGGCCGGCCAGAAGGCCGCGCCGGTGACCACCCGGGCCGCCGGGAAGAGCGCGAGCTCGACCGCGGTGACGACGCCCAGCCCTCCCCCGCCGCCGCGCAGGGCCCAGAACAGCTCCGGGTCGGCGATCGCCGAGACGCGGCGGAACTCGCCGTCCGGGGTGACGAGTTCGATCGCCCGGACGCTGTTCACGGCGAGCCCGGCCCGGCGGCCGTAGAAGCTGATCCCGCCGCGCAGCAGGTACCCGACCACCCCGACGGTGGGCGACGTGCCGTGCGGCGCGGCCAGCCCGTGCTCGGCGGCGGCCTCGACCACCGCGCCCCAGCGCGTTCCGGCCGGGACGCGGGCGGTGCGGGCCACCGGGTCGACCACGACCGGCCCGGCGGGCTCGGTGCGGATCAGCAGGGCGTCGTCCATCGGCCGGGCCGAGGAGGAGGCGTGCCCTGTGGTGTGCACCCGGACCCACCGCCCCGCGCGGTGGGCGTGCCGCAGCGCCGCCTGGACCTGTTCGACGGTGCGGACGGTCACCGCCGCCGCGGGCCGGACCGGAGCGGCCAGGTTGAACACGGCGGTCGCGGCGGCGTAGGCGCGCTCCCCGGGCAGCGAGACGACCGGATCGGTCTCGGTCATGACACGAACTCCTCGGCTCGACGGGCTACTCGACTCGACGGGCTACTTGACACCGAACCGCGCACGGGCGAGCTCCCGGGTCGTCACCGCGGACAGGAAGACCCCGATCCCGGAGTGGCTGTGCAGGGTGGACAGGTCGCGCCAGACCCGCTCGATCCGCTCGCCCTGCCGCACCGCGCTCGACCCCGCCGTCGGGAACAGCTGCCCCTCCACGGCGTGCCAGCACAGCCGGATCACCTCGCGGCAGATGGTGGCGAGGCGCAGGTCGTGCTCCCGGGTGAAGGCGCCGGGCCCCTGGGCGCAGAGCTCCTGCCACTGGGTGACGGCGTGCAGCACGGCGGCCTCGGCGGTGGCGATCATGCCGGCCGCCTCGCCGTACCAGAACTGGTAGTCCGGGTCCTCGGCGCGGGTGACCACGGGCGGGAAGAGCGTCGTGCGGGACTGCATCAGCTCCCCGTAGGCGTCCAGCGCGCCCTGGGCCATACCCACGGCGAGCGAGGCGACCTCCAGCACCATGAAGCTGAGCGAGCCGCCGCCGTACTCCGGGTTGCCGTGCAGCCGGTAGCCGGGGGTGCCGCCGTCGACGAGGACCTCGCTCATGTGGGTGCGCGGCAGCGTCAGGTGGTCCGGGACCAGACCGTCCTCGATCACGATGCTGTGCGAGCCGCTGCCCTTGAGGCCCAGCTGGCCGCCCCAGTCGTCGAGCCGGCGGAACTCGGAGCGCGGGGCGACGAAGAGCATCGGCGCCGGCGGCTCGCCGTCCTCGCCGGGCACCGGGACGTGCCCCATGAAGTGCGTGGCGTACGGCGAGCCCGAGCAGTAGTTCCAGGTGCCGTCGAGCCGCCAGCCGCCGTCCCGCGCCCGCTCGGCCCGGCCGTTCGGCACGATGGTGGCCGGGCAGATGAAGTCGCCGCCGGCGAAGATCTCGGCCTGCGCCCGCTCGCCGAACAGCGAGGCCGCGGGCAGGGCGTGGGTGGCGCCGAGGCAGTACATCCAGCCGGTCGACGGGCAGCCGCGGGCGAGCGTCATCGCCACCCGCAGGAAGGTGTCGATGCCGAACTCGTAGCCGCCGTACCGCTTGGGGACGAGGATCCGGTAGAAGCCGGCCTCCGCGAACGCCTCGTGGGTGTCCTCGGCGTAGTACGTGCGCTGTTCGGTCTCGGCCTGCCGGGCCACCAGGAGCGGCGCGATGGCCTCGGCCCTGGCGATGACCTCCTTCGGCGTCAGACCGGGTTCGGGCGGCTGCGGCGAGCCGGACCCTGCGGCATTCGTGGCGACCGTCATTGCGGCGCGGCTCCTCTACGGTTGGCGCGGGCGTTCCGCCCGGGGCCGGGCGGACATTTCCCGGCCACTGTCGCCCGCGGCGGGGGCGGGGCGCATCTCCCTGATTGCCAGCACGATCGAAGAACCACGGCGGCGGGGCCGTTGCTACGGTTCCGGGGCGAATTCGCCCCGGAACCAGCGAGAGGAATTCCCCATGATCTCCGATGGAAAGCCGCAGTCGAACGCACCGGAGAGCAGGACGCAGCTCTCCTTCAACCAGGAATTCCTCTGCGGTTTCGACCGCGGCGACGAGGAGGGACCGTTCGGCCCGCACTTCCACATCGTGCACGGCTGGCGCCTGCGCGGAAAGGTCGACGCCGCGACGCTGCAACTGGCCCTGGACGACGTGGTGGTCCGGCACGAGGCCCTGCGCACCGCCATCGTCCGGGGCGAGGGCGAGCGGTACCAGGAGGTCCACCCGCCCACCCCGGTCCCGCTGGAGCTGCGGGAGCTGTCCGGAGCGGACGCCCAGGCCCGCGGGCAGGCGGTGGAGGAGCTGATCACCGAGGTCGAGTCGGGCACCGTCAGCGCGCGTGAACTCCCGCTGCTGAAGGCCACCTTGCTGCGCTTCGACGAGGACGACGCGATCCTGGCGCTGGTCGTCCACCACACCGCGGCCGACGGCTGGTCGGTCCGGCTGATCATCCGCGACCTCGCCGTCCGCTACGCCGAGCGCCGCGGGCACCGCCAGCCCGAGCTGCCGGACGCCCTGCCGTACCGCGAGTTCTCGCAGTGGCAGCGGGAGTTCGCCGAGAACCCGGCGCTGGAGGAGTCGCGCGCGTTCTGGCGGGAGCAGCTGGCCGGCGCCCGGATCCTCTCGGTGCCCACCGACCGGCCGAAGTCCTCCGGCCTGCCGGAGTCCACCGCCGTGTACCGCTTCACCGTCGACGAGGACCTGACCACCCGGGCCGTGGAGATCGGCCGGGCGCTGCGCAGCACCCCGTTCATGGTGCTGATGGGCGCGTTCGCGGTGATGGTCGCGCGCTCCACCGGGACGACCCGGGTGGTGGTGCCGACCTTCTCGCCGGGCCGCGGCGAGGACCGCTTCCACCACACGGTCGGGCCGTTCTTCAACTTCCTCCCGCTGTGCACGGAGCTGGCCGGGGCCCGCGACTTCGCCGAGGTGGTCACCAGGATCCGCACCACCAGCCTGGAGGCGTACGCCCATGACATCCCGTTCGGCCAGATCCTCGCCCAGGCGCCGGAGTTGATGCTGCCGACACTGGAGGACGAGCGGGCTGCCTGCGTCTTCCAGGTCTTCCCGTTCCCGTTCCTGCTGGACGGCGAGCTGATCGGGGACCTGGAGTTCACCGAGGTGCGCCGCCGGCTCACCTCGCAGCCGGTGGGCTCGGACGTGCCCAACGGCGCGCTGTGGACGCTCAACCTGGACCCGGCCGGTGACGTGGTCGCCGGCATCCAGTACAACAGCAACCTCTACGACGAGAGCACCATGGCGGAGCAGGTGGACCGCTTCCGCGAGGTGCTGCGGGAGCTGGTCGGCGCGCCGGACGCGCCGCTGGAGCTCGGTGCCGAGAAGTCCTGAGTACGCCGGGGCCGGCGGTTCCGCTCCGCGCGGAACCGCCGGCCCCTTCATCGTTCGGCCCGCTCAGCCGACCCGGATCGGGCCGCGGGGGCGCAGGCCCCGGTAGGCGTCGTTGTACCCGTCCAGCAGCAGCTGGGCCTCGGCGTTCGCCCGGGCGAAGCGCTCCCGCGGGTCCATGTCGGTGGCCAGGACGTCGTGCATGGCGGTGGTCAGGACGTTCTGGATCGCGGCGAACTCGCCGAGCAGCGCGCCCCGGGCGGCCGGCGAGCCGGAGTTGGCGGCGAGCTGGTCCAGCGCCGTGCGGAAGTGCGGGTTGCGCTCGAACCAGCCCTCCTGCTCCAGCAGTTCGATCGCCCCGCCGGTGACCGGGATGAACCCGGTCTCCCGGTGCCGCTCGGCGGCGGTCCGCGGCGTGTTCAGGTACTGCATGAAGGCCAGGGCGCCGTCCTCGGTCTCCTTGTCCAGCCCGGACGCCAGCCAGAGCGCGTCCCCGCCGATCACGTTGCCCGCGTACGGCACCCGGTCGTTGTACGGCATCCGGCAGGCCCGGGCGACGAAGCCGCCGTCGTGGCCGGCCTGGGCCATCCGGGCCGCCTCGACCGAGGTGGTGAGGACGAAGGCGACCTCCTGGTCGGCGAAGGCACGGAAGTTGCGGTTCCAGTCCACCTCGGTGTTCACCCGGCTCGGGTGGTAGCGGTACAGGCCCGCCCGGTGCAGCCCGCGCCACCACTCGACGTAGGCGAGCATCGCGTCCGAGTCGAGGTACAGCTTCTCGGCGCGGCCGGAGCGGCCGTTGTCCCGGTCGGCGAGCAGCGCGCCCTGCTGGGCCACCGACTGCTGGAACCACCAGCCGTGGTTGGGCCAGGTGATCCCGTGGGCCGGCCCGTCCGGGAGCGCGGTGACGGCCCGACAGGCGGCCTCGATGCCGGCCCAGGTCAGCGGCACCTCGGTGATCCCGGCCCGCTCCAGCAGGGTGGTGTTGGCGTAGAGCAGGGTGGTCGAGGTGAGCGGCGGCATGGCCGCGACCGCGCCGTCGTAGGTGTAGAAGTGCCGGGCGGCGGGTTCGACGTCACCGAGCACGACCGGCTCGCCGAGGATCTCGGTGCGGCCCGCGATCGCCCGCTCGACCGAGGTGAACAGCGGTGAGCCGTCGGGCCGTCGGGCGTCGAGGGCGTCCCGGGTCGAGGTGTAGAAGTACTGCGCGATGGTCGGCGCCTCGCCCTTCAGGGCGGCGTCGTGGATGGTCTGCGGAACCGACAGCCAGTCCGCGCCGGTGACCCGGATCCGGTACTCGGGGTGGTTGGCCGTGAACTTCTCCGCCAACTCCCTGGTCCGGTCTTGGAAGTACGGCATCAACGGGTAGAGCGGCACCACGATGTCGAGGTCGATCCGCTTGCTCATTCCGGAATCCTTCCTGGCAGGCCGGGCAATCCAGATGCTCATGCTCCGGGGGCGGCGGGCCCCGGGCATCTCCGCTCGTGCTGACTCCCAGGCCCCTCGCGGCCCGGTCCGGCGCGAGCGCACGTCGGGAGAAGCGGCCACCCATGCGGAACTGTCAGGCTCGGTTCGTCCGGTGAACTGGCAGCAAGGAGAGGCGTCTGATGGCCGAAGCCCGCGAGACCACCGCCGGAGATGCGCGCGGCAGCCGCCCGCTGACCGGGGCGGAGTACATCGAGAGCCTTCGCGACGACCGGGAGATCTACCTCTACGGCGACCGGGTCAAGGACGTCACCGCCCACCCGGCGTTCCACAACCCGGTCCGGATGACCGCGCGGCTCTACGACGCCCTGCACGATCCGCGACACCGGCCGGTGCTGACCGCGCCGGTCGACAGCGGCGGCGAGGGCTACACCCACCGCTTCTTCACCACCCCGCGCAGCGCGGAGGACCTGGTCGCCGACCAGCAGGCGATCGCCGCCTGGGCGCGGATGAGCTACGGCTGGATGGGCCGCAGCCCCGACTACAAGGCGTCCTTCCTCGGCACCCTGGGCGCGAACGCGGACTTCTACGAGCCGTTCGCGGACAACGCCCGGCGCTGGTACGCCGAGTCGCAGGAGAAGGTGCTGTACTGGAACCACGCGATCGTGCACCCGCCGGTCGACCGCTCCCTGCCGCCGGACCAGGTGAAGGACGTCTTCATCCACGCGGAGAAGGAGACGGACGCCGGTCTGGTGGTGTCCGGCGCGAAGGTGGTCGCCACCGGCTCCGCGCTGACGCACTACAACTTCATCGCGCACTACGGCCTGCCGATCAAGGACCGCACCTTCGCGCTGGTGGCCACCGTGCCGATGGACGCGCCCGGGATGAAGCTGATCTGCCGCCCGTCCTACACCGCGACGGCGGCGGCGATGGGCAGCCCCTTCGACCACCCGCTCTCCTCCCGGCTGGACGAGAACGACACCATCCTGGTGCTCGACAAGGTGCTCATCCCGTGGGAGAACGTCTTCGTCTACGGCCAGCCGGAGAAGATCCGGTTGTTCACCGGGCAGTCCGGCTTCATCGAGCGGTTCACCTTCCACGGCTGCACCCGGCTCGCGGTGAAGCTGGAGTTCATCGCCGGGCTGCTGGCCAAGGCCCTGGACATCACCGGCACCGGCGACTTCCGCGGGGTGCAGAGCCGGCTCGGCGAGGTGCTGGCCTGGCGCAACCTGTTCTGGGGGCTGTCCGACGCGGCCGCCCGCAACCCGGTCGCCTGGCACAACGGCGCGGTGCTGCCCAACTCCCAGTACGGCCTGGCCTACCGGTGGTTCATGCAGACGGGCTACCCGCGGATCAGGGAGATCGTGCTGCAGGACGTGGCCAGCGGGCTGATCTATGTGAACTCCAGCGCCAAGGACTTCGACAACCCGGGGATCCGGCCCTACCTGGACCGGTTCCTGCGCGGCTCCGGCGGTGTCGACGCGGTCGAGCGGGTCAAGGTGATGAAGCTGCTCTGGGACGCCGTCGGCAGCGAGTTCGGCGGCCGCCACGAGCTCTACGAGCGCAACTACGCGGGCAGTCACGAGAACACCCGGATCGAGCTGCTCTTCGCCCAGCTCGCCAACGGCCAGCTGGACGCCTACAAGGGCCTGGTCGACGAGTGCCTGGCGGAGTACGACCTGAACGGGTGGACCGTACCCGATCTGTCCTCCTTCGCCGACCTGAGCGACTCCGTGCACGGGCTGCTCGACAGCTGATCCGGGCGCCGACGACCGGCCGACAACCAATCGATGAGGATCGGAGGGCATGGTGGCTTCCCCTTCCCTTCAGGGGCATTTCACACAACAGGCGCTGCGGACACCGGACGCGATCGCCGTATCGTCCGGTGAAGTCCGGCTCAGCTACCGCGAGTTGGACGAGCGGGCGAACCGGCTGGCGCACCGGCTGCGGGACCTCGGCGTGCGGGCCGAGTCGCCGGTCGCGGTGCTGATGGAGCGCTCCGCGGACCTGGTGGTGGCGGTGCTGGCCGTGCTCAAGGCCGGCGGCTGCTACCTCCCGCTGCACAGCGCCTACCCCCTGGCACGCAAGCAGTGGATCGTGGAGCACTGCGCGGCGCCGGTGCTGCTGACCGACGAGGCGATGCGCGGGCGCGGCCTGCCGGACGTCGCCGAGGTGGTCGTCGTCGAGGGCGAGAAGGGCCTCGCCGACCACCCCGCGACGGACCCGGCCGTCCCGGTCGAGCCGGACGCGCTCGCCTACGTGATCCACACCTCGGGCTCCACCGGGGAGCCGAAGGGCGTCGCGGTCGCGCACCGGGACGCGCTCGGCCTGGCCCTGGACTCGATCTGGTCGCAGGGCCGGCACGAGCGGGTGCTGATGGTGGCGCCGTACGCCTTCAACGTCTCCACCTACGAGTTCTGGGTGCCGCTGCTGCACGGCGGGCGGATCGTGGTGGCCCCGCCGGGCGACCTCGACGTGCACGCCCTGCGCCGGCTGATCGCCGAGGAGCGGATCACCGGCATCCACCTGACCGCGGGCCTGTTCCGGGTGCTCGCCGAGGAGGACCCGGGCTGCCTGGCCGGCGTGCGCGAGGTGCTCACCGGCGGCGACGTCATCGCCCCCTCGGCCGTCCAGCGGGTGCTGGAGCACAACCCCGGCCTGGTGGTGCGGGCGATGTACGGCGCGACCGAGGCCACGCTGTTCAGCACCAGCGCGGCGATGACCGCCCCGTACGTGGCCGACGGCCCGGTGGGCGTCGGCCGGCCGATGGACGACGTCCGGCTGCACGTCCTGGACGCCGAGCTGCGGCCGGTGCCGGCCGGCGGGGTGGGCGAGCTGCACATCGCCGGACGCGGCCTGGCCCGCGGCTACTTCAACCGGCCCGACCTGACCGCCGAACGCTTCGTGGCCAACCCCTTCGACGCGCCGGGCGAGCGGATGTACCGCACCGGGGACCTGGTCCGGGTCGACCGGGACGGTCTGCTGGAGTACCTCGGCCGGGCCAACGACCAGCTCAAGGTGATGGGATTCCGGATCGAGCCCGCCGAGGTGGAGGCGGCGCTGGCGCGCCACCCCGGTCTGGCCCATGTCGCCGTCGTGGCACGGGAGTCGGAGTCCGGGGAGAAGCGCCTGATCGCCTACTACGTCGCGGAGTCCGACGGGGTCGAGGCGGGCGCGCTGCGGGCGCACGCGGTGGCGCAGCTGCCGGCGTACATGGTGCCGACGGCCTTCGTGAGCGTGCCGGCCCTCCCGCTGACCCCCAACGGCAAGCTGGACCGGCGGGCGCTGCCCGAACCGGTGACCGACTCGGCCCGCCGGGCGCCGGCGACCGAGCGCCAGCGGCAGCTGTGCGCGCTGTTCGCCGAGGTGCTCGGGGTGCCGGAGGTCGGCATCGACGACAGCTTCTTCGAGGTGGGCGGCCAGTCCCTGGACGCGATGCGGCTGGTCAGCCGGATCCGGGCGGCGCTGGACGTCCGGCTCACCGTCACCCAGTTCTTCGACGTGCCCTCGGTGGCCGCGCTGGAGAGCCTGCTGGACCGACCGGAAGGAGAGCGGGGATGACCAGTCCCTTCGACGCCGAGGACGGCCGGTTCACCGTCCTGGTCAACGCGCGGGGCCAGTTCTCGCTCTGGCCGGCCGCCGCCGAGGTTCCGGCGGGCTGGACGGCCGAGCACGGCCCGGTCGACCGGATCGCCGCCCTCGCGTACGTGAACGAGCACTGGACCGATCTGAGGCCGAAGAGCCTCACCGGGCGCCCCCTTGGGCAGCCCGACGACTGACGAGGAGTCTGGAACATGAGCCTCGACGCGGGTCAGGAGACCTTCGGCGGCATGCTCGTCGACCACATCGCCTGCTACGTCGCCGACCTCGCCGCCACCACCGAGTGGCTGGTCCGGGGTTACGGCCTGGAAGTGTACGCGGGTTCGGCCCCGCAGGCGCCGGACCTCCGCTCGGTGGCACTCGGCCGCAACGGCATCCGGGTGGTGCTCAGCCAGCCGCTGCCGGGCGACCACCCGGGAGCGGCGTACGTGGAGAAGCACGGTGACGGAGTCGCCGACATCGCGCTGCGCGTCCCGGACGCCCGGGCCGCCTTCACGGAGGCCGTGCGGCGCGGCGCCCGGCCCGTCGCCGGGCCGGCCGCGCACGGCGAGCTGGTCACCGCGACCATCATGGGCGTCGGCGACATCGCCCACACCTTCGTCCAGCGGCCGGACCCGGCCGACGAGCGGCCGCTGCCCGGGCTGGCGCCGGTCGCCACCGACCCGGCCGCACCGGACTTCGGCCTGCGGGAGGTCGACCACTTCGCGATCTGCGTCGAGCCCGGGCAGATCGACGCGACGGTCGCCTTCTACCGGGAGGTGCTGGACTTCGAGCTGATCTTCACGGAGCGGATCAAGGTCAACGGGCAGGTGATGATCACCAAGGTGGTGCAGAACGGCACCGTCACCTTCACCCTGATCGAACCGGACCAGTCCCAGGTCACCGGCCACCTGGACGAGTTCCTGAAGGACCACGGCGGGCCCGGGGTGCAGCACATCGCCTTCACCACGGACGACATCGTCGGGTCCGTCGACGCGATCGCCGGCCGGGGCGTGGAGTTCCTGGGCACCCCGGAGGCGTACTACCGGCTGCTCTCCGGCCGCCTCACCCCGCTGCGGCACTCCGTGGCGGACCTGGAGCGGCTGAACATCCTGATCGACCAGGACCACGACGGGCAGCTGTTCCAGATCTTCACCAAGTCCGTGCACCCGCGCGGCACCCTCTTCCTGGAGGTCATCGAGCGGATGGGGGCCCGCTCGTTCGGCAGCGGCAACATCAAGGCGCTGTACCAGGCCATCGAGTACCAGAAGGGCAGGGGTGTGGCCGATGGCGCGTGACGGGATCTTCGACGACCGGTTCCGGGCGGCCGTGGAGCGGCTGCGGGTGCCCGGCATGGGCACCGAGGTGGTGGCGCCGCTGCTCTCCCACCTGATCCACCTGGCCCGGCCCCGCCGGGTGCTGGAGGTCGGCATGGGGTACACCACGCCGTTCCTGGCGAAGGCCCTGGCCGAGGCCGAGGAACTGGCCGCGGCCGAGGCCGCCGCGCTGGTCCGCAAGACCCGGCCGTACCTCGCGGACGGCCGGGAGCTGGACGAGGCGTGGATCGACACCGAGCCCGCGCTGCTGCTGCCGGCCGGCTACCGCGAGCCGTACGAGCCGCGGTTCGTGGCGATCGACGACCTCTCGGACAGCGGCTCCTCGGCCCCGCTGGTGACGGAGGTGCTGGGCGAACTCGGCCTCGCCGAGCGGGTCACCGTGGTCAACTCCGACATGCGCGGGGCCGTCGGACGACTCCCCGAGGAGTTCCGGCCGATCGACTTCGCCTGGGTGGACGCCTGGGACTGCCTCTACTTCTTCGAGAACTTCTGGGAGTTGATCGATCCGGACGGCGGGATCGTCGTCATGCACTACCTGATGACCTACCCCGAGGGCGAGGCGATCCTCGACTACATCGCCGAGACCCAGCGGCTGGCCCCCGGCGAGTTCGAGATGCTGAACCTGCTGGAGAGCCGCAAGCTGCGCCAGAACAGCATGACCGTGCTGCGCCGCACCAGCGGCAGCCGGCCCCGGCAGTACTCCGACACCGGTCAGCGCCCGCGCCTCGGCGGCCAGGTCCGCGAGGACGCCCTCGCCCTGGCCCGCTCGATGACCGAAGCCACCGGCCAGAGCCCGAACAGGACACCCAAATGACCCAGACCCCCGTGGAGTTGCTGACCGCCTTCACGACGGCCGGCGCCGAACAGCGCGACGCCGCCTTCCGGCACCTGGTGGCCGCGCTGTGGCAGGACGGCCGGGCGAGCGACCTCGCCCCGGCCACCGTGCCGGCGCTGCTGACCGCACTGGACCAGGCCCCGCCCGAGCGCCAGGGCTGGCTGGTCCTGCTGCTCGGCCTGCTGGCCGGCGCCGAACCGCCCTCCGTCGGCGGCGAGTCGGCCGAGCCGATCGGCAAGGAGCTGGACCGGTTCCTCGAACTGCTCGCGGACCGCGGGGCCCACCCCGGGCGCACCCTCGCCCTGCTGTACCTGCTCTCGCACTTCCCCGCCGACCGCGACCGCATCCTGGCGGCCGTCGAGCCGCTGGAGCCTTCCCAGGACGACCTCAGCCGGCTCGACCGGGTGCTGCGACCGCTGGACCCGGCCACCGCCGTCCTGGGGCGGGTCTGGCCCTCGCCGGCCGAGTGGGTGCTCAGCGAGGCCGAACGCGCCTTCGACCGCTCGTGGGTCGACGCGCTCGCCCCCGCGCAGCTCGCCGCCACCTGGGACGGCGACACCCGGATGCTGATCGGCTACTCCGGCGCCAAGGCGTACTGGGCGCTGCGCCACGGCACCACCGAGGTGGTCGCCGACACCAGCCCGCACCGGACCACCGCGCTGTCGGCCGACGCCGTCGGCACCGCCGACCTCACCCGCCACGCCGAGGTGCTGCGCTGCCCGGCCTGCACCGGCCGCCTGGACGTCTCCCCCGGCGGCGCCCGCTGCGCCGACTGCGCCGCCGAGTTCTCGTCCGCCGCGGGCCACCTGGACCTGTTCGAGCGCAGCGAGCCCTCGGACCCCAAGGACGTCCTCCAGAACGCCGCCGCCATGCGCAACATCGGGCTGCACTACGAGACCGTGCTGCGGCCGGCCTTCCTGCGGCTGATGGGCGGCAACTTCGGCGGCCAGGTGACGCCGGCCGACGAGGACCGCTACATCGCCGCACACACCAATCCGGTCGACGGGCCGGTGCTCGACCTGGCCGCGGGAGCCGGCCGGTGGACCGCCGTGCTGGCCGAGGCCGTGGGCGCCGAGCGGCTGATCGCGCTGGACCTCAACCCGGCCATGCTCACCTGGCTGAGCGGACGGCTGCCGGAGGTCCCCGCGCTGCGGGCGAGCGCGCAGGCGCTCCCGTTCGGCGACGCCACGCTGGGCGCGGTCAACTGCTGGAACGCCCTCCAGGCGATGCCGGACCCGGCCGGGGTGATCGCCGAGGTCGGCCGCTGCCTGCGGCCCGGCGGCAGCTTCACCCTGCTCACCTTCCTCCAGGCCGCCGACCCGGTCGACCGCCACTTCCAGGGCACCTTCCGGGGGCCCGGCTTCCCGGACGGCATGCCGCTGTTCGCGCTCGCCGACCTGCGCGCCTGGCTGGCGGCCGCCGGCCTGACCGTCCGGGACCAGTACACCCCCGGCACCTTCGCGGTCATCACCGCCGAACGCGCCGCCTGATCCCGTCACCTGATCCCGGCGCCCGACCTCGGCACCCGACCGCGGCGCCCGATCGGACCCACCTGATCACACCCGCCCGATCACACCGCAATCCGCGAGATGTGCCGCCCGGCCGTGCCGTGCGAACGTCTCTGCGGCGCAGGAACACGGAGGGACGAACGAGCATGACCGACAAGACCGTTGATCCGACCGGCCCGGCGGTGATCAGGCCCGGGGACCCGAGGTACGAGAACCTCGTGCAGGGCTTCAACCACCGCTTCGTCGGACGCCCCGACGAGGTGCGCCTGGTGACCACCACCGAGGAGGTGGTGGCGGCCGTCGACGAGGCGGTGGCGGCGGGCAAGCGGATCGCGGTCCGCAGCGGCGGGCACTGCTTCGAGAACTTCACCACCTCGCCCGAGATCGAGATCCTGCTGGACCTGTCCGAGCTGAACCGCATCGCCCACGACCCCGCGCGCCGCGCGATCGAGGTCGGGTCCGGCGCCCTGCTGGGTGACGTCTACCGCACCCTGTTCAAGCGCTGGGGGGTGACGATCCCTGGCGGCACCGGCTTCGAGGTGGGCGTCGGCGGCCACTTCCCGGTCGGCGGCTACGGCCCCCTCTCGCGCCGCGACGGCCTGATCGTCGACCACCTGTACGCCGTCGAGGTCGTGGTGGTCGACGAGTCCGGCCGGGCCGGGGCCGTGGTGGCCACATCCGAGCCCGACGACCCGCACCGGGACCTCTGGTGGGCCCACACCGGCGGTGGCGGCGGCAACTTCGGCGTGGTGACCAGGTACTGGCTGCGCACCCCGGGGGCGGACACCGACGACCCGGCCGGGCTGCTGCCCAAGGCGCCGGCCCGGGTCTGGAAGCGGACGGTGATGTGGCCCTGGGACGGGATGACCGAGCGGTCCCTGACCACGCTGCTGCGCAACTACGCCACCTGGTACGAGAACAACGACGACGCCGACTCCCCGGCGGCCGGCCTGTGGAGCAACCTGATCGTCACCCACCGCAACTCCGGGATGTTCGGGATGACGGTGGTGATCGACCACGACGGACCGGACGCCGAGAAGGTGTTCGCCGAGCACTTCGAGTCCGTGTCCGCCGGGGTCGGCGTGGAGCCGGTGGTGCACACCGCCGAGGTCGTCCCCTGGTTCAGCTCCTGGCTGCCCTCGTACAGCTTCCCGAGCGACCCGAAGGGGCGCTACAAGGACAAGGCGGCCTACCTGCGGAAGGGGTTCACCGATCACCAACTCGACGTGATCTGGCGCTACCTGAGCGATCCGGAGCACACCAACCCGATGTCGTGCATCGTGGTCGCGGGCTTCGGCGGAAAGGTCAACACGGTTGCCCCCGACGCCACCGCCGCCGTCCAGCGCGACTCGGTCCTGAAGGTCCTCTACTGCGCCGGCATCTGGCAGTCCGAGGACCAGGACGAGGCCAACATCGCCTGGGTCCGGGCGTTCTACCGCGACGCGTACGCCCCGAGCGGCGGCGTCCCGGTGCCCGACGAGAACAGCGACGGCACCTACATCGGCTACCCCGACCGCGACCTGGCCGACCCGGCCTGGAACACCTCGGGGGTGCCCTGGTCGACGCTCTACTACGGCGGCAACTATCCGCGCCTGCAGCAGGTCAAGCGGACGTACGACCCCCGGAACGTGTTCCGTCACGCCCTGTCGGTCGAACTCCCCGGCGGTGAAGCGAATGTGAAGGAGGATCAGGATGCTTGAGAACAAGGTCGTCGTGGTCTCGGGGGTCGGCCCCGGCCTCGGGCGGGCGATCGCCCTGCGGTCCGCGCAGTCGGGCGCGGACGTCGTGCTCGCCGCCCGGACCGAGTCCCGGCTCGCCGAGATCGCCGCGGAGGTCGAGCGGACCGGGCGCCGGGCGCTCGTGGTGCCGACCGACATCACCGACGACTCGTCGGCCGCCGCGCTGGTCAAGGCCGCGACGGAGGCCTTCGGCCGGGTCGACGCACTGGTCAACAACGCCTTCGCGGTACCGCCGATGGTCGACCTCGGCGAGGTCGACCTCGCGGACGTGCGCGCCGGGTTCGAGACCAACGTGTACGCCGCGCTGCGGCTCACCCGGCTGTTCGCGCCCGCGCTGGCGGAGAACCGGGGATCGGTCGTCATGATCAACTCGGCGGTGATCCGGCACTCCAAGCGGCCGTTCGGCGCCTACAAGATGAGCAAGGCCGCCCTGCTGTCGCTGGCGCAGAGCCTGGCCACCGAACTCGGCCCGCGGGGCGTCCGGGTGAACACCGTCGCCCCCGGCTACATCTGGGCGGACGCGCTGCGCGAGGGCTTCGGGCACGTCGCCGCGCAGCGCGGGATCACCGTCCAGGAGATCTACGACGAGATCGC
This sequence comes from Kitasatospora sp. NPDC048286, assembly GCF_043201735.1. NCBI lineage: Bacteria > Bacillati > Actinomycetota > Actinomycetes > Kitasatosporales > Streptomycetaceae > Kitasatospora > Kitasatospora sp. NPDC048286. Next base: position 213,654 of record NZ_JBICZE010000003.1, on the reverse strand, counting down.
CGCCACCCTGGACCTCGGCCGGCTGCCCGAGCCGGACGAGGTCGCCGACGCGGTGCTCTTCCTCGCCTCCCCGCTGGCGCGCGCCGTCACCGGGCACTGCCTGGACGTCAACGCCGGCGAATACCACCACTGAACCTGTCAGGACGACGACGACACGGAAGCTGAGGACCAGCGGTGACAGAGAACACGGAGCAGACCGGTGCGCTGGCCACCGGACCACGGCGGGCGAGACCCGGCACGGAACCGGCCACGGCCGCGACGAGCTGGTGGCAGAGCCCGTGGGCGGCGGCCCTGGCCGCCGTCGTGGTGTTCAACCTGCTGTACGCCTTCCCGCGCTACCTGTCGGGGGACAGCCATCAGGCCCGGATCCCGCTCGACCCGGACTTCCCGGCGCACTACGCGGTCCTGGTAGCGCACGTCGTCCTCGGCAACATCTCGCTGGTGACGGTCCTCCTCCAGGTCCTGCCGTGGATCCGCCGCCACCACCCGGCCGTGCACCGGATGAGCGGCCGGGTGTACATCTTCGCCGGAGCGCTGCCCAGCGGGGTGCTGGCGCTGGTGCTGGTGCCGTACTCCGCGGCGCCGTCCGGCAAGACCGGGCTGGCCATGATGGCGGTGCTCTGGCTGGGCACCACCCTGCTCGGGCTCCGGGCGGCGCTCCAGCGCCGGTTCGTCGACCACCGGCGGTGGATGGTCTACAGCTTCGCGCTGGCCCTCGGCACCACCTGGGGCCGGGTGCTGGCCGAACTGATGCTGCACGTCCCGGGCTTCCGGATCGACATCATGACCCTCCTCGACCTGGCCAACTGGGCGGGTTGGGTGTTCAACCTGCTGGTCGCCCACTGGTGGCTCGAGCGGACGGCCCCGCGGGCCGCCCGACTGGTGCGCTGACGTCGACGAGCGAGCGGCCGGCCGTGGGACACCACGGCCGGCCGCCGGCGTGTGCGGCCCCGGCGGCCCCGGCCGACGGGCCGGGCCGGCCCGTCGGACCGCCGGACCGCCCGCCGGAGCGCCCGCAGGCCGTCCGGCCTGGGATTCGTCCTGTACGCACGACCGGGGATGTCGAGAACGGGCCGCCGGCTCCGACGTCTCCGGTGGAAGCCCCGGGAAGCGCCCGGGACGCCACCCCCAAGGAGAGACAGTCATGAAGTACATGCTGACGATGCACATGAACCCCGTGCTGTGGGAGGGCCTGCCCGAGGACGAGAAGCAGGCGGTCTACGCCGGCCACGGCGACTTCATGAAGCTCCTCCGCGAGTCCGGCGAGCTGGTCCACACCCAGGCGCTGGCGGAGCCCGAGAAGAGCACGACCGTCAAGGTCCGTGACGGCGCCCCGGCGCTGAGCGAAGGCCCGTACCTGGAGAACAGGGAGTTCGTCTGCGGCTTCTACCTGGTCGACGTCGAGACCCGGGAGCGCGCGATCGAGCTGGCCGGGATGATCCCGGACGCCAAGCACACCGGCATCGAGGTCCGTCAGGTGATGTTCGAGCAGGGCCTGGAGATGTGATCGGGTAGCACCCGCGGAAACGGCGGCGGCGGGTCGGGCTGTTGGTCAGCCCGACCCGCCGCCTTCGTGTCGCGCGGGGTCAGTCGACGATCTCCATCTGCGCCATCATGCCCGCCGAGGAGTGCTCCAGCATGTGGCAGTGGTACATGTACTTGCCCAGGTAGTCGGCGAAGGTCGCCTGGACCCGGACCGAGGTGCCGGGCGGGAGCGGGACGGTGTCCTTCAGGCCGACGTCACCGGGCAGCGGCGGCTGGCCGTCCCGGTCGAGCACCCGGAACTGCGTCATGTGCATGTGGAACGAGTGCTGGATCGGACCGTACTTGGTGGCACCGTCGTCGTTGATGATCGTCCAGATCTCGGTGGCACCGCGCTGGATCCGCTGGTCCACCCGGTTCTCGTCGAACGGCTTGCCGTCGATCAGACCGACCGGGTTGCCGGTCAGGTCGAAGGAGAGCCGCACCTCGCGCTGGACCGTGGCCGGCGCCAGCGCGGGCATCGCGCGCAGCGCGGTGGGCACCCGGCTGAAGTCGAAGGCCGGGCGGGTCACATCGAAGCGCAGCACCTGCTCGACCTCGTCGTTGCCGGTGAACTGGCCCTGGTTGGTGAGGAAGCACTGGGTGCCGACCCGCTGCCGGGAGAAGTCCACCACCAGGTCGACCCGCTCGCCGGCGGCGAGCGGGAAGTCCGTCCCCGTCCGGTCGATCGGCGCGGGCAGCAGACCGCCGTCCGAGCCGATCTGGAGCACCGGCAGGGAGCCGAAGTTGAACTTCAGGAACCGCAGGGTGGAGTTGTTCAGCAGCCGGATGCGGTACTTGCGCGCGGCCACCGGGAAGTACGGCTTCTGGCGGCCGTTGACCAGGATCACGTTCCGGTTCCGCGGGTCGCCGGCCACCAGCTGCCCGTTGGCGTCGATCTCGGCGTCGCGGATCGCGATCGGGACGTCGTACTCGCCGCACGGCAGCCCGTACTGGCTCTCGCCCTGACCCTCGATCAGGTAGAAGCCGTGCATGCCGCGGTAGACGTGCTCGGCCTCCATGTGGTGGCTGTGGTCGTGGTACCACAGCGTGGCGCCGGGCTGCTGGTTCGGGTACTCGTACTGCCGCTCGGCACCCGGGTCGATGACCTCCATCGGGTGGCCGTCGCTGGCCGCCGGGACGTGGCCGCCGTGCAGGTGCACGTTGGCGTGCTCGGGCAGCCAGTTGCGGTAGGTCACCAGGGCCCGGCGCCCCTCCTTGGCCCGGATCGTCGGGCCGATGAAGCTGCCGCCGAACGTCATGCACTTGGTCTTGACGCCGGGGATCAGCTCGAGCTCGGCCGGCAGGATGTCGAGCCGGTACACGTCGGTGTCGGCGGTGCGGGCCACGGGGTTGAGGGTCGGCGGTACCGGCATCCGTACGGAGAACGGCCCGGAGGCCGCGCCCCGGGCGGCCTGCCCGGGGCGCTCCGACTCCCCGGCGGCCAGCGCGCTCACCGGTATCAGTACGCCGGTGCTCGCCGCGATGCCCGCCAGGCCGAGAAAGTGTCGCCTGTTCAGGATGTCCTCCCCAAGTCGGTATCCGCGCGCCCGAAACGTTGTTCGGGTGCGTCCCAGGTCGCCATCCTGATCGTTGATCAGACCGTGCGCTTCTTGCAGGTTGCGGTATTTGACGGTTGATCAGAGATAGTTGACGACCGCGCGGAAGCGTACCCCACCCTGTTCGACCCGTTCGAGTGCTTCGGCCACCCGTTCCTTGGGGAAGATCTCGACCATCGGCGTGACGGCCCCGGACGCGACCAGGTCGAGGGCCTCGGTGAGCTGGTCGAGGCCGTTGTGGGTGGCGCCGATCACCTGCTGGCGCTGCGCCCAGAACGGGCTGGTGGGCGGGATGGTGAAGGAGTCGACCGGGTCGATGGTGGCGAGCACGATCCGGCCGTTCGGCCGCAGCCCCTGGAGGGACTCGGTGGCCGCCCGGTAGGAGGTGCCGGTCACCAGGACCACGTCGGCGCCGCCGGCCGCCCGCAGCTGCTCGCCGTCGGCGACCACGTGGTCCGCGCCGAGCGAACGGGCCAGCTCGTGCTTGTCCGGCGAGCTGGTGACGGCCACGGTCTCGAAGCCGGCCGCACGGGCGAACTGCACGGCCAGGTGGCCGAGTCCGCCGATCCCGAGCACCGCGACCCGCTCGTGCGGCTTGGGGTCGGCGGCGCGCAGCGCGCTCCACGCGGTGTAGCCGGCGCACAGCACGGGCGCGGCGGTCTCGTACGAGAGGGCGTCCGGCAGCAGCACCGTGCTGTCGGCCGCCACCGCGACGTACTGGGCGTGGCCGCCCTGCACGGTGAGGCCGCTCATCACCGACTGCGGGCAGTTCATCCCGGACTGCCCGGTGAGCGGGAGGTTGAGCCGGCAGTAGTCGCACCGGCCGCAGGTCGCCTGCACCCAGGTGGTGCCGACCCGGTCGCCGACCCGGCGGGTGGTCACACCCGGGCCGACCTCGACGACCTCACCGGCCGCCTCGTGCCCGACCACCACCGGGTCGAGCGGCGGGAAGGGGAAGACGCCCTGGCTGACCCAGAGGTCGTTGTGGCAGACCCCGCAGGCGTGGACCCGGATCAGCACCTGACCCGGTCCAGCCGTGGGGGTGGGGATCTCGCGCAGTTCCCAGCGTGCCTTGGCCTCCGGTACGACGGCAGCCCACATCGGCCCGACCATCCTTTCGTGTCAGCGGGTTCGCGGCGTGAGGCGGACCGGGAGGGTCTGCACGCCGTTCATGATGAAGGTGACCTGCGGCTCCAGTTCCCCTGCGGGGACGGCGAGTTCGAGGTCCGGGAAGCGGCTGAACAGCGCGGAGAGGGCGATCTCGGCCTCCATCCGGGCCAGCGGCATGCCGATGCAGCGGTAGACGCCGTGGCCGAAGGAGAGGTGCTCCTTGTCCGGCCGGCCGGCGTCGAAGGCGTCCGCGCTGTCGCCGTGCATCGCGCCGTCGCGGCCCACCGCCGCGAAGTTGATCAGGACCGGGTCGCCCTTGGCGATGACGACGCCGCCGAGCTCGATGTCCTCCACCGCGAAGCGGAACGGCAGGTGGGCGACCGGCGCCTCGACGCGCAGGGTCTCCTCGATCACGTCCTCCCAGCTCACCGCGCCGCTGCGGAGCAGCGCCAGCTGCTCGGGGTGGGTGAGCAGGGCCCGGGTCGCGTTGGCGAGCAGGTTCATCACCGGCTCGGTGCCGGTGGCGAGCAGCAGGTGCAGGGTGCCGACCAGTTCGGAGTCGTTCAGCCGGGAGCCGTCCTCCTCCTGGACCTGGACCAGGTCGCTGGTCAGGTCGTCACCGGGGTCGCGGCGCTTGGAGTCGACGAACTCCAGCATCTCCCGGTGCCACTGCTCGACGTTGGCCGCGGCCTCCTCCGGGGTGAGGCTGGTGTCGATGTTCGCCTCGCCGCCGCGCAGGATCTGCGCGCGGTCCTCGGCCGGGACGCCGAACAGGTCGCAGATCACCCGGGCGGGCATCGGGCGGGCGAAGCGGGCCTTGAGGTCCAGCACCTCGCCGGGTTCGCACTGGCCCAGCTCGTCCAGCAGCTCGTCGACGGCCTTCTGGACCTCGGCGCGCATGGCCTCGACCCGGCGCGGGGTGAAGGCCCCGGCGGTCAGCCGGCGCAGCCGGGTGTGGTCGGCGCCGTACCGGGTGGTGAGGTTGTCCATCAGCACCCAGCCGATGAGCGGGAAGTCCTCGCCGATCCGGCCCTCGGCGAAGTCCGTCCAGTGCTGGCGCGGGTCCTTGGACAGCCGGTGGTCGCTGAGCGCCTGTCGGGCGGTCTCGTGGTCGGCGATCGACCAGGCGAGCACGCCGCCGGGCAGTTCGATCCGGGTGACCGGGCCGTTCGCCCGGATCCGGGCGGCCTCGGCGTGGATGTCACGTCCGGTGCGGTCGATGACGACGGGTTCGGGGATTGCCATGGAGGTCTCCGAGCGGTCGATGGGAACGGTCGGACGGCATGCCTGAGAGGGCCGCCGCCGCTGGTGGCGGCGGCCCTGTCAGGGCAGAGCGTCGGCTACAGGTAGAGCGTGTTCGGGCCGAGCCCGCAGGCGACCCGCCCGTAGAGCTCGAGGTTGGTGTTGGGGTGCAGGATGCCGTGCAGGTTGAGCGTCTGGACGTCCCGCTCGATGCGCTGGATCGGGACGGTGGTGTAGATCGAGGAGCCGCCGCTGGCGGTGTTGAGGATGTCCACCGCCTCCTTGGCCCGCGAGCAGACCGCGCCGAGGTCGAGCCTGATCCGGGCGCGCTCCTCCAGCGTCCACTCCTCGCCGGTGGGGCCCTTGGTGTCGAGCAGGGCGGCGGCGCGGTGGGCGTGGAACTCCACCTCGTCGATCCGGGTGATGGCCTCGGCCACCTGGATGTGGGTGATCGGGGCCTCGGCCTGGTTGGCGTACTCGGTGTAGCTGATCTTCCGGCCGGGGAGCCGCTCAAAGAACGCCTCCTTGGCGGCCCGGGCCAGCCCGAGGGCCGGCGCGGCCACGGTGGCGCACGCGGTGGGCATGAACGGCGCCCGATAGATGGGCGAGTCGGCGTTCGCCAGGGAGCGGTGCTGCCCCTGGAGCACCGGGACCATCGGCAGCACCCGCGGCTCGGGAACGAACAGGTCGGTGGCGACGGTGGTGACGCTGCCGGAGCCGCGCAGGCCGGTGGTGTGCCAGTCGTCGACGATCTCCAGGTCCGCCAGCGGGACCGCCACCATGATCGGCTGCGGGCCGTCCGGGGTCATCAGCACCGCCGCATTGGTGTTCCAGGAGCTGTGCAGCGCGCCCGAGTTGAACGTCCACTTGCCGTTCAGCAGCACGCCGCCCTCGACCGGCACGGCGACCGCGGTCGGGCTGAGGATGCCGCTCACCCGCACGCCGGGGTCGGCGAAGATCTCGTCCTGCACCTCGTCCGGGAACAGGCCCGCCATCCAGGAGCTGATCGCGTAGACCGCCATGACCCAGGCCGTGGAGCCGTCGCCGCGGCCCAGCTCGGCGATCACGTCCACCACGGTGCGCATGTCGGACTCGTAGCCGCCGTAGCGGTGCGGCACCCGGATCTGCAGCAGTCCGGAGTCGGTCAGCGCCGCCAGGGTCTCGTCGGACAGCCGGCGGTGCTCCTCGTGCCACAGCGCGTTCTTCTGCAGCAGCGGCACCAGCTCGGCGGCACGGCTTACCAGTTCTTCCCTGGACGGGGATTCCTTGGCTGTCATCGGGGGCTCCTCCGGAGTGGGCGGCCCACTCGGGACGGCTTGGCCGTCCGGGCCGCGGTCGTTGATCGGCCCTGTCGAGGCTGGCAGTCGGCCGGGGTGCCCGCATCTCCCGGATTGCGGCGCACCCGAGGCATGTCCTGCCCCGGGTTCCGGGCAACACACCATCGCAATCCGGGAGTTGTCCCCCATCCCGGCCTGCTGTGAGGCTGGCCGTCACCCGGCCCGCGTGATCGCGGCCGGGACCACCGGAGAAGGAGAGACCATGTCCGCCACTCCCGCGCCCAACACCCCCGACGCCGCCGCCCTGAGCGCCGTCCCGCAGCGCATCGTCGCGGCCTGGGCCGCGCAGGACGCCGACGGCTTCGCCGAGGTCTTCACCGAGGACGCGACGCTGATCCTGCCCGGCGACGTTTTCCTGACGAGCCGTCAGCAGATCCGCGCCTTCATGACCCAGGCCTTCGCCGGCCCGTTCAAGGGGACCCGGGTCACCGGCGAGCCGGTGTCGGTCCGCCCGCTCGCCGAGGACGTCGCCGTGGTGGTCACCCGGGGCGGCGTGCTGGCCCCCGGGGACGCCGAGGTGACGGCCGAGCGCGCGATCCGGGCGACCTGGGTGCTGGCCCGCCAGGGTGGCGACTGGCGGATCGCCTCGTACCAGAACACCCCCCTCGCCGCCTGAGACACCGCCGTCTGAGACTTCGCCGTCCGAGACCCGGTCGGCTCCCGGCCCCGCCGCTGCCCCCGCCTTCGCCCCGACCGTCCCACCGAGAGGACTCGCCATGCGCCCCTTCCGTATCGACATCCCGCAGGAAGCCCTCGACGACCTGGACCGCCGGCTCGCGGCGACCCGCTGGCCCGGTGAGCTGCCGGGCGTGGGCTGGCAGCGCGGTGTACCGCTCGGCTATCTGAAGGAGCTGGCCGAGTACTGGCGCACCGGCTTCGACTGGCGCAAGGCCGAGGAGCAGCTCAACGCGTTCCCGCAGTTCCTGACCGAGATCGACGGCGTGGACATCCACTTCCTGCACGTGCGCTCGCCGGAGCCGGATGCCATGCCGTTGGTCATCACCCACGGCTGGCCCGGCTCGGTGGTGGAGTTCCTGGACGTGATCGGGCCGTTGACCGACCCGCGGGCGCACGGCGGCGACCCCGCCGACGCGTTCCACGTGGTCATCCCCTCGCTGCCCGGTTACGGCTTCTCCGGCCGCCCCCAGGAGGCCGGCTGGGACACCGCCCGGGTCGGCCGGGCCTGGGCCGAGCTGATGCACCGGCTCGACTACGACCGCTACCTCGTCCAGGGCGGCGACTGGGGCATGCCGGTCTCGCTCCAGCTCGGCCTGGCCGATCCGGCGCACGTCGCGGGTGTCCACCTCAACATGCTCGCCACCTTCCCGCCGCAGGACCCGGCCGAGTTCGCGAACCTGGGCGAGGAGGACCTGGCCCGGCTGCAGTTCGCCGCGAACTTCGAGCAGGACGGGGCCGGCTGGCGGAAGATCCAGTCCACCCGCCCGCAGACCCTCAGCTACGGTCTGACCGACTCCCCGGTGGGCCAACTCGCCTGGATCGTCGAGAAGTTCAAGGAGTGGACGGCCGCGGAGACGGTCCCGGAGGACGCGGTGGCCCGCGACCGGCTGCTGACCAACGCCGCGATCTACTGGTTCACCGCCTCCGCGGGCTCCAGCGCCCAGCTCTACTACGAGTCCAACCGGCTGGACGCCGACTTCATCCGCACCTGGGCCGGCCCGTGGCCGCTCGCCGCGCCGGTCGGGGTGGCCGTCTTCCCCGAGGACGCCGTCCGCCCGATCCGCCGGTGGGCCGAGCAGATCCTGCCGACCCTCGCCCAGTGGTCCGAGCTCGAGCGCGGCGGGCACTTCGCGGCGCTGGAGGAGCCCGAGCTGTTCGTCGGCGACGTCCGGACCTTCGCGCGCCGGGTGCGCTGACCGCGCCGGGTGCGCTGACCGGAAACTCGAACCCGCCCGGCGCCGGTGGCGGCGCCGGGCAGAAACGGAGAGGCCCCTTATGGAATCGCCGGTGTATCGCGGATACGACCAGCGCACACTGGACCGGCAGTACTCGCCGAGTTCCCGCGTGCCCGACCTGAACGTCTTCGTGGACCGGTACGCCGGCGACAGCGAGAAAGCCCGGGCGGATTTCGAGGTCCGCCGTGGAATACCCTACGGCCCCGCCCCCGCGGAATCCCTGGACTTCTTTCCGGCGGGCTCCCGGAACGCGCCGCTGGTGGTTTTCCTGCACGGCGGCTACTGGCAGGAGCTGAGCAAGGACGACGCGTCCTTCCCGGCCCGCGACCTGGTCCCGGCCGGCGCCGCGTTCGCGGCGCTGGGCTACGGGCTGGCGCCCGAGTACCGGCTGGACGAGATCGTCGCGCAGGTCCGCCGCGGCCTGCTCTGGCTGCTGGAGCACGCGGAGGAGCTGGGGGTGGACGCGGGCCGCGTCCACATCGGCGGCTCCTCCGCCGGCGCCCACCTGGCCCTGATGGCGCTGCTGGACGACTGGCGGCCCGACGGCCGCCACCCGGCCGACGCGTTCGCCGGGGCGCTCCTGCTCAGCGGCGTCTACGACCTCGAACCGGTGCGGCACACCTATGTGAACGCGCCACTGGGGCTGGACGCCGCGGCGGCGGCCCGGCTCAGCCCGATCCTGCGACTGCCCGCGCGCCTGCCCGCCCTCGTGGTGGCCAGGGGCGGCGCCGAGACGGACGAGTTCGCCCGGCAGCACGACGACCTGGTACGGGCCGTCGGCCCGCGCGCGGCCGTGGTGCGCGAGGTCGTCGCCGCCGACCGCAACCACTTCGACCTCCCGTTCGACCTGGCCGATCCGACGACCGGGCTCGGCGCCGCGGTGTTCGCGCAGGTGGGCCTGTGACCACGCACGAGGTCGCCGCGCAGCTCGACCGGGACGACCCGCTCGCCGCCGCCCGCAAGGCGTTCCTGCTGCCCCCGGACACGGTGTACCTGGACGGCAACTCGCTGGGCGCGCTGCCGGCCTCCGTCCCGGAGCGGGTCCGCCGGGTCGTCGCCGAGCAGTGGGGCGAGCACCTGATCGGCGGCTGGTACGAGGACGGCTGGTGGGACGCGCCGCTGCGGGTCGGCGACCGGCTCGGGCGGCTGCTCGGGGCGGCCCCCGGCCAGACGGTGGCCGGCGACTCGACCTCGGTCCAGCTGTTCAACGCCCTGACCGCCGCCGCCCGGCTGCGCCCCGGGCGCGACATCCTGCTGATGGACGACGCGGGCTTCCCCACCGACCGCTACCTGGCCGCCTCGGTGGCCCGGATGCTCGGCCTGGAGCTGCGCGAGGCCCCGGTGTCCGGGTTCGAGGAGGCGCTCGCCGACTGCGGCGAGCGCCTGGCCGTCGTCACCGCGAGCGCCGTCGACTTCCGCACCGGCGAGCTGTGGGACCTCGCCCGGCTGACCGCGGCCACCCACCGGGAGGGGGGCGTGGTGGTCTGGGACGTCAGCCACGCGGTGGGCGCCGTCCCGCTCGCGGTGGACCGGGACGGCGTCGACTTCGCCGTCGGCTGCGGCTACAAGTTCCTGTCGGGCGGCCCGGGCGCTCCCGCCTTCGGCTACGCGGCCCGCCGCCACCACGACCACCTCGACCAGCCGCTGACCGGCTGGAACGGCCACGCCGACCCCTTCGCGATGACGCCGGACTACCGTCCGGCCGAGGGGATCGCCCGCTGCCGGATCGGCACACCGGCGATCCTGTCGCTGCTGGCCCTGGACGCGGCACTGGACGTCTTCGACGGCGTCGACCTCCGGCAGCTCCGGAGGAAGAGCCTCTCGCTGAGCCGGTTCTTCATCGCCTGCGTCGACGAACACCTGGCGGGCCGGGGCTTCGAGCTGGTGACGCCGCGCCGGGACGAACGCAGGGGCAGTCAGCTGACCCTCGGCCACCCGGAGGCGGCCCGGCTCATGGCGGCCCTGGTCGAACGCGGCATCACCGGCGACGTGCGGCCGCCGAACCTGCTGCGCTTCGGTCTGAACGGCCTCTACGTCTCGCACGCGGACGTCCTGACCACCGTCCTGGCCCTGCGGTCACTGACCTGACGGTCGTCCAGTGCCCCGCGGTCACCGGCCTGACGGTGACCGCGGGGCACCGACCTGACGGCACGTCACATCTTCCGGATTGCTGAACTCCCCATCCTCGCCTTGTTGACCTTCGGCGCCGCCCGCTAGCCTGTCGGACATTCCAGCTCAAGATTCACTACTCGAATCGGATGTGGGTTGTGACGGGCGAAGACACGGCGGTTCTGGACTATTCCGCATATCTCGCACTGGACGAACTCATGGCATTGCAGCGGCCGCGCACCGACGTGCCCGACGAGCTGCTTTTCATCGTGGTCCACCAGGCGCACGAGATCTTCTTCAAGCTGATCCTCCATGAATTCTCGGAAATGCAGCGGGCGCTGTCCGAGGGCGACAGCGGCGGCTCGTTGCGCCGGCTGAACCGGCTGCTCGCCGTCTTCCGGGCGGTGGTCGGTCACGTCGGCCTGATCGAGACGATGACGGCCGACCAGTTCAACGCGTTCCGGTCGGTGCTGAACGGCAGCGGTTTCCAGTCGGCGCAGTTCCGCGAGATCGAGGCGGTGCTCGGCCGGCGCGGGGACGCGATGGTCAGCCAGTACCCGCGGCACAGTGCCGAGCGGACCGCCATCACCGCGGCCATGACCCGGCCGCCGGTGTTCGACTCCGTCCTGCGCTACCTGGCGCAGCACGGCTACCCGGTGCCGCAGGACCGCCTGCACCGGGACGTCTCGCTGCCCCAGGAGCCTTCGGAGGCGGTGCAGTCGGTGCTGCTGCGGGTCTACCGCGACGACGGCGTGGCGGCGCAGCTGTGCGAGCGGCTGCTCGACCTCGACGAACTCATCCAGGAGTGGCGCTACCGGCACGCCAAGATGGCCGAACGGATCATCGGCGCCAAGCCCGGCACGGGGGGATCCGCCGGTGCCGCGTACCTGCGCGGCACCCTGCACCAGCCGGTGTTCCCGGACCTCTGGGCGATCCGCAGCGAGATGTGAGACCGATCCCTGATCCACCTCACGGCGGCCATCCCGCCACTATTCCACGAGGTGTGGCATGTACCTATCGGAACACAAGTCCCCGTCCGTCCGAACCGAGGGCCGCACCCCGGCCGGCCCGACCGCCGAGTGGCCGCAGCACACCGGCGTGGCGGGAATCAGCCTCCGCGGAGCCCGCCCCAGCGACCGACCGGATCCCGCGGCGGCCCTGGCCCGCCTCGCCGAGTGGACCGCCGGGCTGGAGACCGACGGCGAGCGCGGGTCACCGGAGAGCTTCCCGTTCAAGGAGATCCTCGACCACTTCCAGACCGCGGGACGGAACTACGCCTCCCCCGAACTGGTCGACGCGTTACGTGAGTTGGAGCGGAGGCTGGCCGCGGCGGCGCCGCCGGACCACCGGCAGCCGCTCGGCCGGCGGCTGCTCCTCGACTGGCTGCCGAGCACCTTCGACCAGGACGACGGCGACTACGACTCCTACCTCCTCGTGCCGATGCTCGAACGGCTGGCCGCGGCCGACGGCGAGTCGGAGACCGACCCGGGCCTCGACACCCAGATCCGCGTCCTGCTGGCCGACCTCCTGCTCGCCGAGAGCGAGGCCCTGGCGGTGACGCCGGACGCGCACTGGCAGCGGGTGCGGACCCACGCGGTCGCCCAGGCCCTGGCGCGGGTGGCCGAACTGGCGCCGACGGCACGCGGGGGCGTGGTGCCGCCGGCGGGGTTCGTCCGGACGCTCGACCGGGACGACCCGGCGCTGGCCGCGCTCGGCCGACGGCTCGCGCAGGCGGCGCTGGACGCGACGCCGGAGGCCGTCCGGCAGGCGGCCGAGATCTCGATGCTCCCGTCCACGCCCGTCCACGACGAGTTGATGTTCGTGCGCAGCGTGCAGCTCTTCGAGCTGGTCTACCGGCGGACGTACCGGTGCCTGGAGCGGGCGCTGACGGCGCTGCGGTCCGCGGACCTCGGCACGGCGGTCGCCGAACTCGGGGCCGCGGCCGAGCGGGTGGAGAGCACCCCGATCCTCTACCGGGTGCTCACCACGATGTCCCGCGAGGGCTTCGCGATCATCCGCGCGCACACCGAGGGGCGCAGCGCCATCCAGTCCCGCGCCTACCGGCAGGTGGAGCGGATCACCGCACAGCGGCCCCGTACGGCGACCGACGACAGGGTCGCCCGGGTCGAGGTGCCGAGCCCCACCCTCCAGGAGGTCTACCAGGAGCTGGTACCCGTACTCGGGGAGCCCGCGCTGGAGGCGGTGGCCGCGGCGATGGCCCGGCTCGACGACAGCTGGCGCGCCATGAAGCGGACCCACTGGGGGATCACCCGGAAGATCATCAAGGACTCCCCCGGCACCGGTGGCACCACCGGTGCCGACTACCTGAAGGCCACCGCCGCGATACCACTCTTCCCGGACCTGCAAGGCGCGGGGGAACGCACCCGCGACCACAACCGGAGACCGCCGCGACCGACGGAGAACACCATGCCCGACCCCGAGGACCAGAACAGCCTGCTGCGCCGGAAGATCATGGGGTACATCGTCTCCCAGGCGATCTTCACCGTCACCGAACTCAAGGTGGTCGAGAGCCTCGGCGAGGAGGCCGTCCCGGCCGCGGAGCTGGCCGGCAGGGTCGGCGCCGACCCGGACGCCCTGCACCGCTTCCTGCGGGTCCTCACCGCCGAGGGGCTCTTCGTGGAGCAGCCCGCCGGTACCTTCGCCGTCACCCCGCTGGGCGCCCTGCTGCACCGCGACGCGCCGGGCTCGCTGCACCACCTCGCCTCGCTGATGGCCGGCGAGGCGTACCAGGCGTGGACGGCGGCCGGCCACTCGCTGCGCACCGGCCGCGCGGCCTTCGAGACCGTCTTCGGCAAGCCCATGTTCGACTGGCTCGGCGACCATCCCGCGGAGCTGGCCGCCTTCAACGAGGGCCAGGCCGGGCTGGTGACGCTGCGACTGCTGCCCCTGCTCGACCGGGACTGGAGCGGGGTCGGCACGGTCGTCGACGTCGGCGGCGGCAACGGCACGCTGCTGGGCACCCTGCTGTCCCGGCACCGGGAGCTGCGCGGGGTGCTGTTCGACCTGCCGAAGGTGGCGGACGAGGCGCTGTCCGGGCTCGGCGGGGGCGAACTGCGGGAGCGCTGCCGGGTGGTGGGCGGCGACTTCTTCGACGAGGTCCCGTCCGGGGGCGACGTCTACGTCCTGGCGCAGATCCTGCACGACTGGTCCGACGACCGGGCCGTGGAGATCCTGCGCAGCTGTCACCGGGCCATGGGGCCCGGGGCCCGGCTGCTCATCCTCGAACAGGTGATCCCGGACGACTCCCGGCCGCACCCCGCGAAGCTGCTCGACCTGCACATGCTGGTGCTGCTCGGGGGGCGCGAGCGGAGCGAGAGCTCCTGGCGGCGGCTGCTCACCGAGAGCGGGTTCGAGTTCGTCGGGATCGACCGCTCGGCGAGGTCGTCGCTGATCGAGGCCCGTCCGGCGGAGGTTCCGGCGGTCGTCGGTGCGGCCGCCCGGCACGACGAGCCGGGGGGCGGGAATGGGAGCGCTGCCGGCGCGTAGTCAGCCGGTCGCCGGCCGGGCGGTGCCCGGCTGGCAGCGGCTGATCGAGCAGCTCCTGGACGGCCGCGACCTCTCGGCCGAGGACATCGCCTGGGTGATGGGCCGCGTCATGTCCGGTGCCGCGGCCCCGGCCCAGGTCGCGGGCTTCCTGGTGGCGCTGCGCGCGAAGGGCGAGACCCCGGCCGAGGTCGGCGCGTTGGCCGACACGACGCTCGGCTACGCCCGTCCGGTCCGGCTCGCCGCCCGTGCCCTCGACATCGTGGGCACGGGCGGCGACCGGTCCGACTCGGTGAACATCTCGACCATGGCGGCGCTGGTGGCCGCCGCGGCCGGTGCCACCGTCGCCAAGGTGGGCAATCGCAGCGCGACGTCGAGGTCCGGCTCGGCGGACGTGCTGGAGCGGCTCGGGGTCGCCATCGACCTGGAACCGGAGGCCGTGGCGGGCTGCGTGGCCGAGATCGGCATCGGGTTCCTGTTCGGTCCGGTGTGCTACCCCGCGCTGCGGCACATCGCCGAGACCCGGCGGGCCCTGGGCGTGGCGACGGTCTTCAACCTGCTCGGGCCGCTGCTCAATCCGGCCCGACCGTCGCACGCCCTGGTCGGCTGCGCCTTCCCGGAGCGGACCCGGCTGCTGGCCGAGGTGTTCGCCCGGCGCGGCGCGACCGTGCTGCTGGTCCGCGGCGACGACGGCCTGGACGAACTCACCACCACGACCACCAGCCGGGTCTGGCTGGTCCAGGGCGGCACGGTGACCGAGCGCACCCTCGACCCGGTCGCGCTGGGCATCCCCCGGGCCCGGCCGCGGGACCTGCGGGGCGGGGACACGGCGGCCAACGCGGAGACGGTCCGCCGGCTGGTCCGCGGCGAGCACGGCGCGGTGCGGGACGCGGTGCTGCTCAACGCGGCCGCGGCCCTGGCCGCGTACACCGGCTTCACCGGATCCCTGGAGGAGGACCTCGCCTCCGGGCTGGCGCAGGCCGCCCGGGCGGTCGACTCGGGGGCGGCGGCGGACCTGCTGGCGCGCTGGGTCAAGGTCTCCGACCGGATCCGTCACAGCACGACAGAAGAAGTCCGTCACACCGGGGCCGACCACAATGTGGTGGCACCGACCCGAGAGGAGGATCATGAACAGCCTGAGCCTGTATGACGTACTCGCCACCGCACGCCGGGACCGCCGGCCGGCCCTGATGGTCGACGTCAAGTGCCGGTCCCCACGGGACGGGGAGCTGATCTCCGACGAGCAGCTCGAGCCCTACGTCCGGGTGCTGCTCGACGGCGGCGCCGACGCGCTCTCGACCCCCACCGACCCCGACTTCTTCGGCGGCAGCATCCCGATCGCCCGGAGGATCCGCCGGGTGGCGGGGGTTCCGCTGATGCGCAAGGAGTTCTTCCGCACGGTGGACCAGATGGACGAGTCGCACGAGGCGGGTTTCGACGCGGTCCAGATCTCGCTGAGCACCGTCCCCGATCCGGAGCTCTTCGGGGCGATGAAGAGCCGCGCGGAGCACCTGGGGCTGGAGGTCGTGGTCGGCGTCCACAACGCCGAGCAGCTGGAGCGGGCGATCGAGCTCGGCGCGGTCGCCGTGGGCATCAACAACCGGGACATCACGGCGCTCGAACTCGACGACGGCACCGTCAGCCTCAGTGAGAAGCTGATCGCCGACTGCCCGGACGACCTCCTGGTGATCTCCGAGAGCGCCTTCCACTCCGAGGCGGACGTGTCCCGGGCCGCGAGCGCCGGGGCCCACTGCATCCTCGTCGGGACGGCCATCGCCAAGAGCGCCGACCCGGCGGCCACCGTCCGGTCGCTGAGAGACGCGGCGAGGGCCTAGGAGGTGTCCGACGATCTCCCACCGGCCTCGTCCGGCGGTCCCGGCGACCGGCTCGGACGCTGCCTGGACCGGTTGGCCGCCGCACAACAGCGGGCCCTGGCGATCTACCTGACGCTGGGTGACCCGCTGACCGGCGACCGGCCCGACCTGGCCCTGGCGGCGGCCGACGCGGGCGCGGACATCCTGGAGTTCGGCATCCCGACTCCGGGCACCCGCCCGCGCGGTGCGGAGATCGCGCGGTCCTTCGACCGCGCCCGAGGGGCGGACCAGGAGCAACTCTGGGAGTGGCTGGGCGAGTTGCGCCGATCCGCGGCGGACCTCCCACTGCTGCTCCTGGTCTACCCGCAGACCGTCGCCGACCTCGGCTGGGACCTGCTCCTCGCGCGGTCGGCCGCGGCCGGGGCGGACGCGCTGGTGCTCGCCCGCCCGGACGGGCCCGAGGACCTGGAGCGGGTCGCGGCGGCCGGCCTCAGCGCCGTCCCCGGGATCGCCCCGGCCGCCGACCCGGCGCAGGTCCGGCGGCTGGAGTCGGCGGCCGCCCACCTGACGTACCGGAACCTGGCCGACCGCACCGGGGCGGACCTCGACCTCGACGAGGCCACCCGCCTCACCCGGCGGCTCGGCGCGACGGCCGCCCGGCCGTTCCTGGTCGGCTTCGGCATCCGCGACGAGCGGCAGATCCGGGCCCTCGCCCCGGACGCGGCCGGCGTGGTGGTCGGGAGCCGGCTGATCAGCGTGCTGTCCCGGGCGGCGCCCACGGCCCGCCCGGAAGCGCTTCGCGAGCACATCGGCCGCTGGAAGGCGGCCACCATCCTTGACGGATCC
Source organism: Kitasatospora sp. NPDC048286 (assembly GCF_043201735.1). Taxonomy (NCBI): domain Bacteria; kingdom Bacillati; phylum Actinomycetota; class Actinomycetes; order Kitasatosporales; family Streptomycetaceae; genus Kitasatospora; species Kitasatospora sp. NPDC048286. The sequence goes on along the minus strand of NZ_JBICZE010000003.1, from coordinate 196,699 downwards.
CCAACGGAACAGTGAGACACATGCGGGTCGACATCATCGGCGGCGGTCCCGGCGGGCTCTTCCTCGCCGTACTCCTGCGCCGGTACGAAATCGCGGACGACGTACGGGTCTTCGAGCGCAACGGCCCGGAGACGACATACGGCTGGGGGGTCGTCTTCCCGGAGGGCGCACTGGACGAGCTGGGGCGGGTGGACCCGGCGACGCACGCCGCGATCGTCGCCGCCGGCACCACCTGGACCCCGGTGGACGTCCGGTACCGCTCCTCCCGGCTGCTGGTGAACGGCAACCGCTTCCACGGCGTCCCCCGGGCCGCCCTCCTCGCCATCCTGCGCGACGCCGCCACCGGGCTCGGCGCGCGGGTGCACCACCACCACCGGGTGGAGAGCCTCGACGACCACTCCGGGGCCGACCTCGTGGTCGGTGCCGACGGCGTGAACTCGGTGGTCCGGCGGGCCCACGAGGACGTCTTCCGGCCGGAGTTCGAACAGTCGGCGTTCCGCTACGTCTGGTACGGGGTCGACAAGGTCTTCCCCTACTTCACCTACATCTTCCGCGACACCGAGTGGGGCCGCTTCCACGGGTACTGCTACCCGTCGGGGCAGCCCTGGAGCTCGATGATCATCCACGTCTCCGAGGAGACCTGGCAGCGGGCCGGGTTCCCTGAGCTGGACGAGAAGGAGTCGGTGCGCCGCTGCGAGGAGATCTTCGCCGCGGACCTCGACGGACGGCCGATCCGGTCCAACGGCGCGCCCTGGGCCAACTTCCGGCAGCTCAGCTGCGCCACCTGGCACCACCGCGACGTGGTCCTGATCGGCGACGCAGCCCACACCGCGCACTGGTCGATCGGCTCGGGCACCCGGCTCGCGATCGAGGACGCCATCGTGCTGGCCGACGAGCTGCGGGCGGGCTCCGGAAGCCTCACCGACGCCCTGGCCCGCTTCGAGCGGGCCCGGATGCCACGGGTCGAGAAGTTCCAGCAGGCGGCGCGCAGGTCCGAGCGCTACTTCGAGAACCTGCACCGCTACACCGACTTCGAGCCGACCCAGTTCGCGTACCAGCTGGTGGCCCGGTCCTGGCGGATCACCCACGCCGACATCGCGGCCCGCGACCCCGAGTTCTCGGCCCGCTTCGACGGCTGGTTCCACAGCCGGGCGACCGGACGGCAGGCGCAGCTGGCGCCGCCGCCGGCGTTCGCCCCGCTGCGGATCGGCGGACTGCACCTGGAGAACCGCCTGGTCAGCGAGGCCGGGACGCCCGGGACACTGGGCAGCGCCCTGGTGCTCGACCCGGAACCCGGCCCGGTGGACCGGGCCGCCGCGCCGACCTGCCGCCGGCTCCCCCTGGCGGACGACCCGGGGAGCTACCGGGAGCTCGCCCGGCAGGCCGTCGACGACGGCTGCGCGATGCTGCTGCTCGACCTCTGCGCCGAGCCGTGGCCGGAGCCCGCGGCCGGCCCGCCGGAGCGGGTCCTCGCGGCACTGGACTCGCTGCGGGCCGCCTGGCCCTCCCCCCGCCCGCTCGCGGTGGCGCTCGGCCCCGACCCGGCCGGCCCGCGGTCCACCGGGTCCGGTCCGCTCGTGGCGCTGGCCCGGCGGCTGGCCGAACACGGCGCGGACCTGCTGCTCCTGGAGGCCCGCGGGGCCGCCGACGAGCCCTCGGACGTCCTCCAACTCGCCGACGCGGTACGCAACGAGGCCGGGATCGCGGTCATGGTGGACGACGCGCTGCGGACCCTCGACCAGATCCACACCGTGCTCGCGGCCGGCTGGGCCGACCTCTGCGTGCTGCGCCCGGCGCCCACCGAGACCGGCGTGGTGTCATGACGCCCCTGCCGACCGACACCCCGTACTGGAACCCGAGAACCGAGACCATGCCGCGCGAGGAACTGGCGCGGTGGCAGTGGCGGAAGCTGCGGCGCGCCCTGGAACACGCCGAGCACTCGCCGTTCTGGCGCGAGCGCCTGCCGAAGGGCATCGCCTCCCTGGAGGAGTACACCGAGCGGGTACCGCTGGTGTACAAGTCCGACCTGATCGCCGCCCAGCAGGCCGAGCCGGCTCCGTACGGCACGATCCCCTCGACGGATCCGGCCCTGGCCGTCCGCTACCACCAGACCAGCGGCACCAGCGGCAACCCGCCGTTCCGCACCTTCGACACGGCGCGCGACTGGACCTGGGCCGTCGACATGTGGTGCACGGCCCTGTACGGCGCGGGCGTGCGGGCCGGGCAGCGGGGCTGCGTCGCCTTCGGGTACGGCCTGTTCATGGGCTACTGGGGCATGCACTACGCCCTGGAGCGGATGGGCAGCATGGTCGTCCCGGTCGGTTCGATGGACTCCCGCAGCCGGGTGCGGCTGCTGGTCGACCAGCGGATCGACGTCCTGGGCTGCACGCCCACCTACGCGATGAGGCTCGTGGAGACGGCCCGGGAGATGGGCGTCGACCTGGCCGCGGAGGCGAACGTGCGGATCGTGGTGACCGGCGCCGAACCGCGCCCGGACTCGACCGCGCGCGCGATCGCCGACGCCTTCGGCGCCCGGGTGTACAACTTCGCCGGGATGACGGAACTCGCCACCGTCTTCATGTTCGAGTGCCCGGCGAGGGCGGGCAGCTGCCACATCATCGAGCCGGGGGTGATCGAGGAGGTCCTGCACCCGGTCACCCGCGAGCCGGTCGGCTACGGCGAGCAGGGCGTCCGCGTGATGACGGCGCTCGGCCGCGAGGGCATCCAGATCTTCCGGTACTGGACCGACGACCTCGTGGTGAAGCGGCCGTGGCACGAGTGCGGCTGCGGCCGAAACTGGGACTGGTACGACGGCGGCATCCTCGGCCGGACCGACGACATGCGCAAGATCCGCGGCATCTCGGTCACCCCGGTGATGATCGAGGACATCATGCGCGGCTTCGACCAGGTCAGCGAGTACCAGACGGTCCTGCGGACGGTGCGCGGGCTCGACACCGTCGTCGTCCGCGTCGAGCCGCGGCCCGTCCCGGCCGCGCGCCGATCCGAGCAGGCCGAGCTCTGCGCGCGCATCAGCGCCGAGATGAAGCGCCAGCTCGGCCTGCGCCCCGAGGTCGAGCTGGCCGACCCCGGCAGCCTCCCCCGATTCGAAGTGAAGGCAGCGCGATTCCATGACGAACGAGCCGGTTGACTACTCCCCCGCCGCCGCGGCCCGGCTCTCGCCCGAGGAGGAGGGGCAGCTGCGCGACTGCTACCGCGTGCTGCACGGGCTGGCGGCCGACTGCCGGGTGCCCTCCGTACGGGCCGCGGCCCGGGCCGCGGTCGCGGAGCTGCACGCCGCGCTCGACGGGCAGGCGCTGGACTTCGAGTTCTACAGCCACCGCTGGACCGGCTGACCGCCGCCACCCGGGTGAACCGAAAAAAATCTTCGAGCACCCGGCGGGCCGATGTCGAGATCCCGACGGCGGCACCGATGTCTCATGTGAGCGGTGCCCGTGGGGCGCCGGATCCACAGAGCGAAAGTCGAAAGGGCATGAGCATCATGCAGAAGATCGTCCAGCAGGCCATCGACGAGATGGTGGAGTCCGGCGCCGAGCAGGGGATCCAGGTCGCGGTGTACCAGCACGGCGAGCTGGTCGTGGACGCGGTGGCGGGCGTCGCCGACCCCGACAGCGGCCGTCCGGTCACCTCGGACATCCCGTTCTACAGCGCCTCGACCGGCAAGGGTGTCACCGCGACGGTGGTGCACGTCCTCGCCGACCGCGGCGCCCTTGACTACGACACCCCGATCGTCGAGCTGTGGCCGGAGTTCGGCGCCCACGGCAAGGACAAGGCGACCGTGCGCCACGCGCTGACCCACTCGGTCGGCGTCCCGGCGGTGCCGTCCGACCTCACCATCCCGGACCTGGCCGACTGGGACCGGATGGTCGGCCTGCTCGCCGACGCCGAGCCGTGGTGGGAGCCCGGCACCAAGACCGGTTACCACGCGATGACCTGGGGCTTCGTGATGGGCGAGATCGTCCGCCGGGCCACCGGCAAGCCGATCTCCCAGGTGCTCAAGGAGGAGGTGACCGGCCCGCTCGGCATCGCCGACGAGCTGTTCTTCGGCGTCCCGGAGTCCGAGCTCGGCCGGCTCGCCCGGCTGGAGGACGCGCCCGGCACCGCCGAGATGCTGGCGATGATGCCCGCCGACATGCCGCTGTTCAAGGCCACCCCGGCGGCCGTGACCCCGAGCGCCGACTACGGCAACCACCCGCTGGTGCTCGGCTCGGACATCCCCTCCGGCGGCACGATGTCCGCCCGCGCCGTGGCCCGGATGTACGCCGCGCTGCTCGGCGAGGTCGACGGCGTCCGGCTGATCTCGGACGAGCGGCTGCGCGAGGTCACGGCCGTGGCCACCGCCGACGTCGACCAGATGATCGGCTTCCCGCTGCCGCGCGCGCTGGGCTACAACCTGGGCCGGCCGGGTGCCAACCCGCAGGACACGCTCACCACGTTCGGCATGCCGGGCATGGGTGGCAGCACGGCCTACGCCGACACCGAGACCGGCATCGCCTTCGCACTGACGAAGAACCGGTTCTTCCCCGGCCCCGCCTCCGCCGTCGACCAGCTCAGCGAGCTGGTCGCGCAGCACGCCGCCGCCAACTGAGACCTCTGGTCGGGCCGGGTCGCCACCTCGGCGGCCCGGCCCTCGACGGCTCCCGAACACCGGAACACAGTCACCAGAGGGGGACACACGCATGGCAGTGACAGAGAGATCCGTCGGTATCGCCGGGGGGGCACAGAAGACGAAGAGGGTTCCGACCCTCGAAGGGCTGCGCGGGCTGGCCGCCGTCGGCGTGCTCGCGTACCACGTCGCGTACGAGGCCAACGTCAGCCACTCGATGGCCGAGCCGGGGCATGACCTGTGGAGCGTGCTGGCCAACGGCCTGGAGGTGTGCCTGTCGCCCTTCTTCGTGCTGTCTGGTCTGCTGCTGTTCCGCCCGTTCGCGCGCGCCACGATATCCGGGACCCGGCGACCCGCCACGCTCCCGTTCCTCTGGAAGCGGGCGCTGCGGATCGTGCCGGGCTACTGGGCGATGGTCCTGGCCGTCCTGCTGCTGATCGACTTCGACAACATCGACGGCCCCTGGTACGTACTCAAGCCGTTCCTGATGGTGCACTTCGTGCTGACCAGGAACCCGATGGACTGGATCGCCGGCCTGGAGCCGACCTGGACGGTCCCCACGGAACTGGTGTTCTACCTGAGCCTGCCGCTCATCGGCTGGCTCGTCCAGAAGTACGCGTCCCGCGCCGCCGACCCGAGCCGCCGGGCCCGCCGGATCGCCCTGCCGCTGGCCCTGGTCGCGCTGGCCAGCCTGGGCTGGACCACCTTCGCGTACCTGCCCGCCATGAAGGCCGACGTCTTCTACTACTCCTTCTTCCCCTTCGGCTCCTTCAGCTTCTTCGCCGGAGGCATGGCGCTCGCCGCGCTGCTGGCCTACGCCGAGACGACGTCCCAGCCGCCCGCCCTCTTCCGGATGGTGGCCGCGCGGCCCAACCTGTGGTGGCTCGGCGCGGGCGTGGTGTTCCTGCTCAACATCCCCAAGCCCTTCGGCATCCCGGGAACCGGCACCTACGGCGCCCTGGCGCAGGAGCTGACCGTCCAGGTCCTCACCATCCTCTTCGCGATGCTGGTGGTGCTGCCGCTGACCGTCCCCGGCGTCAGCTCGCGGCTGATGGACGGCGTGCTCGGCAACCCGCCGGTGCGCTTCCTCGGGCGGATGTCGTACGGCATCTACCTCTGGCACCTGCCGATGATCCACGCCTGGTTCAAGAACGGAAGCATCTTCGACAACCACGCCATGCCGGTCGGCGCGTTCGTCGGCAAGGTGGGCTTCTGGGAGCTGCTGGTCTTCGTCCTCGCGGGCAGCGTGCTGTTCGCGACGGTGAGCCACTACCTCATCGAGCGCCCCGCAGAGCGGCTGCGCGACCTGGTGGGGTCCGGCAAATGACCGAGACGGGGACATCCGGGCCACAGGGCCCGATGCGGTACGCGGACGTACCGGAGCGACTCAACATCGCCGACTGGTTCGTCGACCGCAACGACGGCGAGCGCACCGCGCTGATCACCGACACCGGACGCACCACCTACGCCCAACTGGGCGCGCTGGCCAACCGGGTGGGCAACCTGCTGCGCGGCCTGGGCATCGGGCGCGGCGACCGGGTGATGATGGCGCTGAGCGACGGCGTCGAGTACGTGGCCGCCTGGTACGGCGTGCAGAAGATCGGTGCCGTCACCGCGGAGGTCTACAGCTACCTCCACCCGAAGGACTACCGGTACTACCTCGACTACGTGAAGCCCTCGCTCACGCTGGTCGACCGGGCGACGGTGGCCGCCCTGCGCGAGGCCGGGGAGCGCAACCTCCTGGTGATGGGCCTGGCGCCGGAGGAGCTGCGCGAGGGCGAGCTGCACTACGAGACGCTGCTCGCCGGGCAGTCGGACGAGCTGGCCGCGGTGGACGTCGACCGGGACGACATCGTCATGTGGAAGTTCACCACGGGCAGCACGGGCGCGCCCAAGGCCGTCCCGGTGCCGGCCCGCAGCCCGGTGCTGAGCTTCGACTGGTACGCCCGCGGCGTCCTCGGCCTGCGCCCGGACGACGTCGTGCTGCCGGTGCCGAAGCTGTTCTTCGGCTACTCGCGGGACACGGCGGTGCTGTTCCCGTTCGGCGTCGGCGCCGCCGGGGTCGTCTTCCCGGAGCGCAGCACGCCGGAGCGGATCTTCGACCTGATCGAGCGGCACCGGCCGACCGTCCTGGTCAACGTGCCGACCATGATCAAGTCCATGGTCGACCACCCCGACGCCCGCACCCGGGACCTGAGTTCGCTCCGGCTCTGCATCTCGGCCGGCGAGGCGCTGCCGGGCGAACTGCACCGCAGGTGGCTGGACACCTTCGGCGTCGAGGTGACCGACAGCATCGGCTCCTGCGAGGTCTACCACGCCTACATCTCGAACCGGCCCGGTGAGGCCCGGATCGGAAGCCTGGGCAAGGTCGTGCCGGGGTACCGGGTGAACGTGGTCGACGACCAGGGCGACCCGCTGCCGGACGGCGAGCTCGGAGTCCTCCAGGTGGTGGGCGAGACCGCCGCGTCGGGCTACTGGGAGGCGCCGGAGCAGACGGCCGTGACCTTCCCCGCGGAGCACACCGTGCGCACCGGCGACCTCTTCACCCGGGACGAGGAGGGCTTCTTCTACTACCGGGGCCGGGCGGACGACCTGTTGAAGGTCCACGGGGTCTGGGTCGCGCCGGTCGAGATCGAGGACTGCCTGCTGAACCACCCGGCCGTGGACCAGTGCGCGGTCGTCGGTTACGAGGAGGACGGCCTCACCCTCACCAGGGCGTACGTGGTCACCCGCGCGGAGGTCTCGGCCGCCGAGCTGAAGGACTTCGTCCGCGCCCGGATGTCGCCGCAGAAGTACCCGCGGGACGTCCGGTTCGTCGTCACCCTGCCGCTGACCGCCAACGGCAAGGTGGACCGCAAGGCGCTGCAGCGGCTCTGAGCGCCCCTCGGGCAGCACAGCGGTCACCGGCACGGCAGGTACCACCGCCGCGCCGGTGACCGCTGTTTCGTCGTGCCGGGGCCCTGCGGTGGCGCGGTCGCGGCCCGGCGGCGGCCCGGCGGCGGCTTCGAGAGAAGTCCGAAGAATCTTGCCCGCGGATGTCGATGACGCGTCGTCGGCTTCGACTACCAAGTGCAGGGCAGAGATGCCGGCTGCTGCGGCCGCCGGGACGGAGTGGACGCCGTCCCGACGGCCGCCCGGCACCAGGCGCCCCGCGGGAGGCCCCGCACGCCTCCCTTCTCGTGTCGTGCGGTGTCCACGGGGCTCCCTGTGCCCGCTCCGGGCCCCCTCCGCGCCTCCTGGCGCCTGCCGCGACCTGCGCGAACGCGTGCTCCCCCGTGATCGTCCGGCCGGTTCGCGGCCCCGCGGCGGTTCTTGACCGTGCTCCGCGCCCCGCTGTTTCATAGCGAGCATCGCCGACCGCGGTTGAGGCCTGCGCACCAACCGCCGCCCGCCGGGCACCAGTCGGCCACCGGACAAACCGTTTCCGTTCAGCTGCTGCCCACGGCTGCACCGCTGTCGTCCACGATTCGGAGACCGTCGATCATGCAGTACCACGAGGAACATCCCTGGCCTGCCACCGACATCCCGCGAGGGGGCTCGGTGGCCATCCTGCACGCACCGGAGAACGGCTGGCTGGCCGGTGCCGAACGCCGCATCCGGCAGCGCCCCACCGCCGTCCACGAGGAGTTCTCGCTGGTCGGCCGGGCGGTCGGCCGGGGGCCCGTCCGGCCGGAGGCCGACCCGCAGGGCCTGGTCTTCGGCACCGTCGACGACCGGGCCAGGGCCCGGCTGCTCACGGTGCTGGCCGAGGTGCTGCCCCCCGGGCTCCTGGAGGACGAGGTCGAGCGGCTCTACCGCCGCGGCGACGACGCCGAACAGCGTGGCGTGCTACGGGCGTTGGCGATGCTGCCGGCCTCCTGCACGCGGCTCGGCCTGGAGCTGGTCGCCGACGGCCTGCGCAGCAGGGACCCGCTGCTGATCGCGGCGGCGATGGGCCCGTTCGCGGCCCTGCACCTCGACCAGGTCCGGTGGCGGCACGGCGTGATGACCTGTCTGCTCGCCGGTGTGACGCTGTCCGCCGTCGCGGAGCTGGTCCCCCGTACCGACTCCGAACTGCTGCGGATGGCCCACGAGTTGGCGCAGCAGCAGCGGGCGGCCGGCCGGGACATCGGCCCCGATCTGCGGGCCCTGCTCGGCATGACCGTGCTGTTGGCGCTCATGCCGCGCCCGCGCGGCGGCCTGCGCTGAGGCGGGCCTCAGCGGCCCGGGCTCGTCATCGGCCGGTCCGTCACCGGCGGGCCCGTCACTGGTTGTTCGTCGCCTCGGCGCGGGCCTCCAGATAGCGGCGTTCGGGAAGGCTGCCGGTCTGCCGGGCGGCCTCGCGGTAGCTCTCCCGGGCCGCCGCCGGATCGCCGTTCATCTCCTGGAGATGGGCGCGGACGGCGGCGAGCCGGTGGTGGCCCGCGAGCCGGCCGTCGGCCTCCAGGGGCGCGAGCATCTCGAGCCCGGCCGCCGGGCCGTCGACCATCGCGCGGGCGACCGCGTGGTTGAGCCGCACCATCGGGCCGGGGGACATCCGCTCCAGCACCTCGTACAGGGCCGTGATCTGCGGCCAGTCGGTGTCCTCGGCGCGCGCGGCCTCGCCGTGCACGGCCGCGATCGCCGCCTGTACCTGGTACGGCCCGGTCACCATCCGCGGGAGCGTCTCGGCGATCAGCGCCAGCCCCTCCTTGAGCGCGGCCTGGTCCCAGCGGGAGCGGTCCTGCTCGGCGAGCGGGACGAGGCTGCCGTCGGGCCGGGTGCGGGCCGGGCGGCGGGCGTCGGTCAGCAGCATCAGCGCCAGCAGGCCCGCGACCTCGCCCTCCCCGGGCAGCAGCCGGTGCAGTTCACGGTTGAGCCGGATCGCCTCGCGGGCCAGTTCGGGGTGCAGGAGGTCGGGGCCGCTGGTGGTGGTGTAGCCCTCGTTGAAGATCAGGTAGAGCACCTGGAGCACGACCGCCAGGCGTTCCTCGCGCTCGCTCTGCGGAGGCATCCGGAACGACGAGCCGGTGGCCTTGATCCGCTGCTTGGCCCGGCTGATCCGCTGGGCCATGGTCGCCTCGGGGACCAGGAAGGCGTGCGCGATCTGGGCGGTGGTCAGACCCCCGACGGCCCGCAGGGTGAGGGCGACCTGCGAGCCGGGTGTGAGCGAGGGGTGGCAGCACAGGAAGAGCAGGGTGAGCATGTCGTCGTGCTCGGCCGCCTTGGGCTCCTCGCCGGGGCCGGGCGTCACCGTCTCGTCGGTCGGGGTGAGCGCGGCGACGGTGGCCTCACGGCGCTGGCGGGCCTGCTCGCTGCGCAGCCCGTCGATCACCCGGCGGGCGGCCACGGTGATCAGCCACGCCCGGGGATTGTTGGGGACGCCCTGGTCGGGCCACTGGACGGTCGCCGCCAGCAGGGCGTCCTGGACGGCGTCCTCACAGGCGTCGAAGTGTCCGTAGCGGCGGACGACCGCGCCGAGGACCTGCGGTGCCAGCGATCGGAGCAGGCCCTCGACCCGGGCGTCACGGTTCATCGGCTCAACTCTCCGCATCTGCTTCGAAGACGACCTGGCGGACCTCGATGCCGGTGTACCGGGCATCGGGGATCTGGCCGGCCAGTTCGACTGCGCGCTCCCTCGACGCACAGTCGACCAGGTAGTAGCCGGCCAGGAACTCCTTGGTGTCCGCGTACGGGCCGTCGGTGACCGCGGGCCGCCCGTCGCGGACTCTGACCGTGGCGCTGGCGGACGGATCGGCGAGGGCCTGGGTCGTCACCATCTCACCGGAGTCGAGGATCTTCTGCTGGAACGTGGCGTGCCCGGAGTAGACCTCGTTCCGCTCCCGCTCCGGCAGACCGTCCCAGATGACCGGGTTCATATGGATCAGAAGCATGTATTTCATACCATCATTCCTTGGTCCTTCGCGCGGTCGGCTGGTGCTCTGCACCTGAGACGTCGCCACAGGCGGCCCGCCCTCGACATCCAAGCCGAGATGACGCCGCTGCGCCGGAGTTTCCGCCGGAGATGTCGAGACCTTGTCGACGGGTCCGACGTACCGGTGTGACGGCACCCGCGGATGCCGAGTGCCCCGAGAATGCGGAAGGACCCCCGTAATGAGCGACACCACGTCCCCCGGCGAGGCCGCGCCCCGGGCCGGACGGCGAGAGTGGATCGGACTCGCCGTCCTCGCCCTGCCCACCCTGTTGGTCTCGATCGACGTCTTCGTCATGCTGCTGGCCCTGCCCAGCCTGTCGGAGGACCTGCACGCCAGCGGTGTGCAGCAGCTGTGGATCACCGACATCTACTCGTTCATGCTCGCCGGCCTGCTCGTCACCATGGGGTCGCTCGGCGACCGCATCGGACGGCGCCGGCTGCTGCTGATCGGTGCCGGTGCCTTCGGCCTCGCCTCCGTCGCCTCCGCGTACGCCGTCAGCCCCGAGATGCTGATCGCCTCGCGCGCCCTGCTCGGCATCGCCGGCGCCACCCTCGCGCCGGGCACGCTCTCGCTGATCACCACCATGTTCCAGGACCCCAAGCAGCGCGGCGCCGCGTTCGGCATCTGGGGCGCGTGCTTCTCGGCCGGCGCCATCATCGGCCCGATCATCGGCGGCACCATGCTCGACCACTTCTGGTGGGGCTCGGCCTTCCTGCTCGGCGTCCCCCCGATGGTGCTGCTGCTCCTGCTCGGTCCGGCCTTCCTGCCCGAGTTCCGCAACCCCGAGGCCGGACGCCTGGACCCGATCAGCGCGCTGGAGTCCATGGCGGCCGTCCTGCTCGCCATCTGGGGGCTGAAGGAGATCGCCAAGGACGGCTGGCAGCCGCTGTCGATCGCGGCCGTGCTGGTCGGCATCGGCTTCGGCATCCTCTTCGTCCACCGCCAGCGCAAGCTGCCGAACCCGCTGCTCGACCTGAGCCTGTTCAGCAGCCGCGCCTTCTCCGCGGCCCTGGTCAGCCTGTTCCTCGGCACCATGCTCACCGGCGCGGTGATGTTCTTCGTCACCCAGACGCTGCAGCTGGTGTACGGCCGCGACCCGCTCCACTCGGGCCTGTGGATGCTGCCGGCGATCCTCGCCAACACGATCAGCTTCGGCATCTCTCCCAAGCTCGGCCAGCGCTTCCGCCCGGCGTACGTCATCGGCGGCGGGCTGGTCCTCGCCGCGGTCGGCATGCTGGTGATCACCATGGCGGAGCCCGGAACGAGCCCGGTCGTGCTGATCACCGGCTTCGCCGTGGTCTTCCTCGGCTCCGGCCCGATGGTCACCCTCGGCATGGGCCTGGTCATGGGCTCCGCGCCGCAGGAGAAGGCCGGTTCCGCGGGCGCGCTCAACGAGACCAGCGGCCAGCTCGGGTTCGCCCTCGGCATCGCCGCCCTGGGCAGCATCGGCACCGCCGTCTACCGCGGCACCCTCAGCCTTCCGGACGGCCTGCCGGCCGACGCGGTCCGGACGGCGAAGGACTCCCTCGCGGGCGCGACGGAGGCCGCCGGCTCGCTGTCCGCCCAGGTCGCCGAGACCCTCCTCACGCCCGCCCGGGCGGCCTTCGCCTCCGAGCTCCACACCGTGGTGACCATCTCCGGCGTCCTGCTGGTCGCCACCGCCGCCCTGGTCACCTCCCTGCTCCGGCACGTGCCGCCCACCGGCCAGCCGGCGGCCGAGGCCCCCACCGAGGGCAGCGAGGACTCCGTCCCCGCGACCGGCTGACCGCACCACCCACCGCGACGACCGACGGCTGTGGCCGGGGCAGAAAGCCCCGGCCACAGCCGTCGGTCCGTTCCGGGCGCATCCGGCAACTCCCGCCGCCCCGGCGCAACTTGAGGAAGAAGGAGGACGACGGTGTCGAATCCCCCCGCCCCCGTTCGACGTAGGGGCCGGCGGTGCCGCCCGGCGCCGCCCGGTGCCGCGTACCGGCCGAGAGACCGGGCGGCACCGTCCGAGCGTTCTCCACCCCGGAGAAGGGACTGCCGTGAAATCCCAGTTACCCACCCCTGCGATGACGCTGCCGTCGCTGGAGGGCCTGCGGGCCGTCGCCGTCGTCTTCGTCTTCGCCAACCACGCGCTCCTGCTCCCCGTGTTCTCGGACCCCGCCGCCCACTCCGCCTTCAACACCCTGACGGGCAACGGGCGGGTCGGCTTCCTCGCGGTCTCGGTCTTCTTCGTCCTCAGCGGATTCGTCCTCACCTGGTCCGCCAGACCGGGCCGCAGAACCGTCGACTTCTGGCGGCGCAGACTGATGCGCATCGGCCCGTCCCACGCCCTGATCGCGGTCCTCGCCCTGAGCCAGTTCGCCGCCGCGGGCGACACCGTCCGATGGGTCCCGGCCATCGCCGGCCTCTTCCTGGTGCAGACCTGGTGGCCCTCCCAGGACCTGATGCTGTACCAGTTCAACGGGCCGAGCTGGACCCTCACGGTGGACCTGCTGTGCTACGCCCTGTTCCCGCTGCTGCTCCGGTTCGTCCGGCGGCTCGACCAGCGGGCCCTGTGGCCCTGGCTGATCGGCCTCGGCGTGACCGCCGCCCTGATCCCGGTGATCAGCCAGCCGCTGCTCTCGGGGTACCCGCCGAGCTTCTACCCCGCGGGGTCCTGGCCCCAGATGTGGGCGCTGTGCTTCTTCCCGCCCGTCCGGACGATCGAGTTCGTGATGGGCATGCTCCTCGCCCGGATCGTCGCCGACGGGCGGTGGCCGAGGATCCGCGTCCTGCCGGCCGTCCTGCTCAACCTCGCCGTCTTCCTGCTGCTGGCCCACCTGCCCGCCGTCTTCATGGTCGCGGCGCTCTACCCGATCCCGGCCGCGCTGCTGATCGGCTCGCTGGCCTCCGGTGACCGCTCCGGCAGGGGAACGATCCTCGACGGGCGCTTCATGATGTGGCTCGGCGAGCTGTCCTTCGCCTTCTACATCATCCACATCACCGTGATCTTCGCGGCGCACGCGGCGTTCTCGGGCCAGTTCGTGGGCTACGCGGGCCGATACACCCCGACGACGTTCTCCACACCCGTCGCCATCCTGTTCATCCTCGGCCTCTACGCGCTCTGCGTGGCGCTCGCCTGGGTGCTGCACAAGACCGTCGAGGTGCCGGCCATGCGCCGCTGGGGCCGGCCACCGGCCCGACGCGCACCCGACCGCACGGACCCGGAGCCCCAGCTCCAGACCTGATCACCCGCCGGCACGGGTGAGAACACGGAAGAGCCGGAAGCCCGGGGGCCACGAGGGCCCCCGGGCGACCGGTCAGGAAGAGAAACCATCGCTGTAGACGACCGGCCGGAGCTCGATGCCCAGGCCCTCGACCGCGGCGTCCGGGATCATCGCGGCGACCTCGCGGGCGCGCTCCGCGTCCTTGACGTCGATGACGTAGATTCCGCCCATGTACTCCTTGGCCTCGGCGTACGGACCGTCCGTCACCGCGGGCACACCGCCCCGGACGCTCACCACGGCGCTCTGGTCGATGCCGGCCAGCGCCAGGGTCCCGACGAACTCGCCGCTCGCCTTGATCTTCTCCATGAACCCGCCGTGCCCCTGGAAGAGGGCGTTGCGCTCCTCCTCCGACATCGCGTCCAGGACCGCGGCGTTCGGGTACATCATGATCAGGTACTTCATGGTTCCGCTCCCTGCGACGTGAGGCGCCTGCTGCGCCCCCCTCCACTACTTCGTCGGCGCCGACGCGCCGCTCTCGACATAGTGGCGAAGAAGTGTCTTCCCTCCCAATCGGATCGCCGACGTCCGCTTCAGGAAGTCGGCGATCCGAAGGCCGAGGGCGGCACGGGGCGGCGGCAGGCCCGCAGGACCCGCAGCAGGGTGCGCGGGTGCATCAGGGACTGCGGTGAGGCCACCAGTCCGGCGATCCGCACCAGTGCGTCGGTCACCCGGGGATCGTGCACCGCCGCCCGCTGGGCCAGCGCGACGTACCGGTTGACCAGGTTGGTCTGGGCGGTCCGCCGGCCCTTGACGCCGGGGTAGCCGAGGTCGGACACCGCGGCGGACTCCCAGGGGGTCTTGATCTCCCGCGCGACCTCGCGGAAGAAGTCCTGGGGGCGCGGCAGCCGGCGCCCCGCGGAGTGCCGCCGCAGCACCAGCGCCTGCAGCGCCGCCGAGGTCATGCCCTGGGCGTAGGCGGGGTTGAAGCTGCAGACCGCGTCACCCATGACGAGCAGCCCCGCGGGGAAGCGCTCCAGCCGGTTGTAGTCCCTGCGGACGCTGGCCGGGAAGCGGAAGCGCAGCGGTTCGTCGAGGGGTTCGGCGTCGCGGATCGCCTCGTGGATCTCGGGGGCGGGCAGCGAACGGACGAAGGCGTCGAACCCCTCCGGGTCGGTGGGCGGGTGGTCGCCCATGATCCCGGTCACCGACAGCTCCACCTGGTTGTCGTCGCCGGGCACCCGGTAGAAGAACCCCCCGCGCGGGTGCGAGGGCGTGGCGGCCGGGATGATGGCGATCTCGCTGCCGAACGGGTCCTTCTCCAGGCGGTAGTGGCGGGTGGTGTACGCCAGGTCGATCTCGATCCGCTCCTCGGGGGGCGCCTGGTACCCGAGGTCGGCCAGCCACAGCGGGGTGCGCGAGCCGCGGCCGGTGGTGTCGACGATCAGGTGGGCGGAGAGCGTCCGCTCCTCGGCTCCGGGGGTGCGCTGCTGCACCCTCACCCCGGTGACCCGGTGCCCGGAGGCGTCGGTCACCGGGGCGACGACGTCGTGCTCCTCCAGGAACGACACCTCCGGCAGCGCCCGCACCCGCTCGCGCAGGTGGTACTCGAGCACCGGCCGGGTGGCCGGCACGGACGGCAGGCCGGTACGGGCGGGGCGCAGCCGCAGCCCGTTGAAGTACCAGCGGATGTCGCCGCTGAAGTCACCGGGCCGCACCCCTGCGGCGATCAACTCGTCGGTGAGGCCCGGGAACAGCGACTCCATGATCTGGTGGCCGCGGGCCACCAGCCCGTGGGCGTGGTTGCCGTGCGGGACACCGCGGCGCGGCCCGCGGACCCCGAGGATCTTGTCGCGTTCGACGATCACGACCCTCGGATAGGACTCGGAGAGCACCCTGGCCGCCAGCAGGCCCGCAATGCTTCCGCCGAGAACCACGGCACATTCGTCGGTACGGGTGGCCATGAAGGTCCCCTCTCTACGGATTCAGGACGGGTACGGCGGTCAGTTCCCGGACGGGCGGAACTGGCCCGGAGTGCGGCCCTCGCCGGCCGGGCCGCGGTAGGCCTGGGCGAGGTCGAGCCAGCCGTCGGCGTCCTTGCCGTCGGCCGTCAGGGCGAGGTCGTCGCGGTGGCGGCGGCGGGTCACCAGGAGGCAGAAGTCGACGGCGGGGCCGCTGACGCGCTGCTCGGCGTCGGCGGGGCCGAACTCCCAGCGGGCGCCGGACGGAGCGGTGATCTCGAAGCGGAACTCCGTGGCGGGGGCGGCGAGTCCGCGCGCCTGGTACCCGAAGTCCCAGGTGCGGACGGCGAATTCGACCAGGTAGCGGAGCCGGTCGGTGTGCTCGCGGTGCACCCCGAGCGTGTCGGCGATGTCCTGGCCGTGGCCGAACAGCTCCATCATCCCGGCGGCGGCCAGGACGGGCGCCGGCAGCGGGCGGACCAGCCACGGCACCGGCTGACCGGCCGGGACGGCCGCCAGGGCCTGCTCGGCGGTCCTCCGCTCGGCGTTCCAGCGCTCCAGCAGGTCCTTCGGCGCGCCGGACGCCAGGTAGGGCGCCAGGTAGGGCTTGAGGGACTGCTGCACCGCACCGTCGAAGTCCTGCCCGACGCCCGCGGCCATCGCCTTGAACGCCTCCGGATCGGCCGCGGCGGTGCCCGCCAGCTTGAAGGTGGCCGCGAGGTGGGCGATCTGGTGGGCGATGGTCCAGCCGGGCGCCGGGGTGGGCCGCGCCCAGTCGGCGTCCGCCAGGTCCGCCACCAGGGCCTCGACGGCGTCGCCGTCCGCCGCCAGTGCGGCTATCACGTCCTGTGAGTCGGGCATGCCTCTTCCTTCCGTCAGGGGGTCCGGATGCCGACGCCGTCTCGACTCGCTTTGCGGAGCGTCGGATTCGGGGGCCTGCCCAGTATCGGCCGGGCCGAGATCGGCGGGCTTCTCTGCTCGTGCTGTGCGCCCGGACGCCCCGCGGTCGACCGGCGGGCGGCCCGCGGGCGGCCCGCCGGTCGGTCGGTCGCCGGTCAGTCGGTCGCCGGTTCGAGGGTGGCCAGCGCCAGGCGGTGCCGGCGGCTGATGTACCAGGCGGCCGCGCCGCACAGCAGGGCGAGGGCGGAGACCGCCACCAGGACGGCGGAGGCCGAGGAGACCAGGCTCGCCAGCAGCAGCGGCCCCATCAGGCCGCCCAGCCGGTTGAAGAGGGAGACCCACCCGGTGGTCCGGCCGCGCCGTTCCGGCTCCGCCAGGTCGGCCGCGATCGGAAGGAAGATCGCCGCCATCGAGTTCACCGAGAACAGCGCCGCCACCAGCGCGCCCGCGGCGATCCAGCCCACCTCGGCCACCGCGCCGCTGGCCGTGAGCGCCAGCAGCAGCACGGCGGTTGCGGTGGCCAGGCCCGCGGCCATGGAGGTCGGGCCGAAGCGGCGGTAGCCCAGCATCAGCAGCAGGGCGCACGGGATCATCACGATCGCCGCGACGGTGAGCATCAGGTTCGCGGTGTGCACCGGTACGCCGCCGATCCTGGCCAGGCTCGGCACCCAGGTGGTGAGGCCGAAGGTGAGCAGTCCGATCAGGGTGGCGAAGGCGCGCTGCAGGCCCTGGGTGAGGGCCCGGGAGGACCTGGGCAGGTGCCGGACGGCCGGGGCGTCCGCGGCCGCCGGGGCGGGCGCGGCCGCCGGGGCGGGCGCGGCCGCCGGGGCGGGCGCGGCCGCCGGGGCGGGCGCGGCCGCCGGGGCGGGCGCGGAGACCCGGTTGGGGACGAAGGGGGTGAGCAGGGCCAGCACGGCGCCGGTCGGGGCGCCGATCAGCCAGAGGATCCGCCAGCCGAACACCGGCTCCAGCCACAGCGCCGAGCCGGCGGCGACCAGGTAGCCGACCGCGGTGGCGACGACGGAGAGCGCCACCACCACGGAGCCGCGGACCTTTCCGCCGGCGGTCTCGGTGAGCAGGGTGATGAGCAGCGGGGCGAGGCCGCCGACCGCCAGGCCCATCAGGCCGCACATCACCAGATTCCCCTCGAAGGTGGGCATCGAGCCGCACATGCTGGTGGCGGTGAAGCCGAGGGTGGCGATCAGGTAGGAGCTGCGCCGGCCGATCCGGTCGGTGAGCACGCCGAACAGCAGCGCCCCGGCCGCCGTCCCGGTCAGCCCGCAGACCGCCAGCAGGGAGGCGGTGCGGGGATCGAGCCCGTACTCGGCCCGCAGGCCGGGGATGACGAAGCCCAGGGTGGAGGTCTTGCTGATGTCGATGGTGAGGGCGGCCGTGCCGATGACGGCGACCAGCAGCCGGCCGCGCCGCCCGGACCCGGAGTCGGCCTCGACGGATTTCGGCCGCCCGCGCAGCGCGGCGCCGGCCACCACGAGCAGCAGTCCGCCGAGGGCGGTGAACATCTCCGGCATGTCCGCCAGTGCCATGCCGTGCAGCTTCCGGCCGTCGTCGGCCGGCATGTGGGCCATCGGCATCGAGGGATCCATGGCGAAGGAATGGTGGAAGGCGAATGCCGAGGAGACCAACACGATCAGGCTGCCCAGGGAGAGGAGCAGCGTGGCGCCGGTGGTCCGGCCGGGGGCTGTGGTGGACAAGAGCGACCTCCGTTGACCAAGGGTGGGGTGATCGCGCGAGGGCCCTCGACATATCTTCCCGGCTGTTCTCCGGCCGCCGGTGGGCCCTGGAATGTCGCGCTGAGTGACTGGAAAGCTATGCCCGGCGAGCGAAGGGCTGCTTCTCGCATTGTGCGGGGATCCGAGGGTTGTGGGCGCGAACCGCCCTGGGATAACGGCATTTTGCTTGACTGAAGGAATGAGTCCGCGTCACACGGATCCCAGCACCCGTCCGGCGCTGGTGGACATCGCCGCCCGGCTGCTCGCGGAGGAAGGGCCGCAGGCGCTGTCCGCCCGTCGCATCGCGAGCGAGATCGGCGCCTCCACGATGGCCTTGTACACCCACTTCAACGGAATGCGCGGCCTGGTGCGCGCCATGGTTCACGAAGGGTTCGCCCGGCTCCAGCACTACTTCACCCTGGTGGAGTTCAGCGACGACCCGGTGAGCGACCTGGCATTGCTGGGTCGTGCGTACCGGCTCAATGCGCTGGCCAACCCCCACCTGTACGCGGTGATGTTCGGAGGGTCCTCACTGGCCGGTTTCTCACTGGGCGAGGAGGACCGGCAATACGGCCGCTACACGCTGGCGGGCGTGGCCGAGTGCGCCGCCCGGTGCATCGAGGCCGGCCGGTTCCGGGCGGCGGACGCCGACCTGGTCGCACACCAGATGTGGTCCGCCGTTCACGGTCTCGTCGTTCTGGAGCTCGGCGACTACCTGACCGAGCCCTGGAACGCCGATAGCCTGCTGGAGGCGCAGTTGGTGGGGCTGATGGTCGCCGTCGGCGACACCCGGGAGGCCGCCGTCAGCTCGGTGTCGGCCTCCGCGGAGCGGCTCCGGGAGGAGGTGGACTCGGCGACCGACGCGGATTGAGGGGTGGAACCGCCGTGATCCGGGGAGGACTTCCGCGGGCACCGGCCCGGCACGTTCGTCACATCAGTAACTGGCGCCTCGCCCGCCCCATCCGCACCACCCACGGCCACGTCGTCCCCCCCTCCGCCACACCTCTTCAATTGCTGCGATATTTCAAACATATACCGGCGAGTATCTCCCCCTTCGACTTTGCCGAATAAGGGCGTGAACACACCGTTGTACTTGTCATGTCCACCTGCTACGGTCGTCAATCGCAATCGCGACAACACGCAGTGTCACTGGCACTTTAACGAAGGGAGCCGGGATACCTCGCACGCTCCGGCAGCCGAATCTCCTCCCCCCGATCGGCTGCGTCACGGGACGCAGTGCCGGAGCGAAGTTTCCGTCGTCCACCGGGTACAGCGAGAATCTGGAGTCACCTTGAAACCCGCAATCGAAGAAGCCGTGGCCCGAGCCATCGAGATCATGCACGAGAACATCGGCGAATTACTGACCATAGACGATATGGCAGAGGCGGCCATCTACAGTAAATTCCACTTCTCCCGGGAATTCCAGCGGGTGACCGGCGTCTCACCGAGACGCTTCCTGTCCGCCATTCGCATCGAGGCTGCCAAGCGCCTGCTCCTCGAGACGGACTGCACCGTGACCGAGATCAGCCACCGCGTCGGCTACAACAGCGTCGGCACCTTCAGCTCACGGTTCGCCAGCAGCGTCGGCACCTCACCCACGATGTTCCGCCAGTTACGCGGCTTCACCAACCACATCGAACTCGACACCCGGCGCTGGAACCAGCCGACGGAACTCGCCACCGTCCGCGGCGAGATACGGGCGTGCGACGCCGAACGACTCGGCCGCGTCTTCGTCGGACTCTTCCGCACCCGCATCCCCGAGGGCCGGCCGGCCGCCTGCGCCGTGCTCCCCCGCCCCGGCTCCTTCCTCCTCGAACACGTGCCGGCCGGGACCTGGTACCTGCTCGCGCACTCCGTCCCCGCCTCCTGCGAGGAGGTCCTCACCGACGAGGCCTCCGTCGGCTCGGTCGGCCCCATCGAGATCCGGACGAACGTCCCGGTGGATCCCCTCGAACTGCACCTTCGCCCCGTGCGCGCCCTCGACCCACCGGTCCTGCTCGCGCTGCTAGATGTCCGGGCAGCGGCCATCTCCAGGAACAGCGAGCTACGCGAGGCCGGCTGAGCCGGCGCCGGGAAACACGGCGTACGGCCCGGAACCGCGGCTCCGGGCCGTACACCTGACGGACAATCGGGCGAGCGTGACCGCGCCACGGGGGGCTTCTTGACGCCGTTCACGAGGTCAGGACGGAGGCGCGCCTCTTGATCCGGTCGTCGTCGACCTCCTCCAGGTTCACGAACCTCGTGGAGGCGAAGGTCTCGGCGTCCCGGTCGACGCGGGCGATGTCGGCGTGCCGGACGGCCGTCCAGTGGCACCCGGAGGACACCGCCCACGAGGACCCGGCCCAGCAGCGGCTCTCCGCCGCCCTGGTGCGCGCCGCCCGCGGGGCGGTCCGAGCCCGGCGACCGCCGGTCAGCGGCGGGCCCGCCGGCCGCTGCGGCGGGGGCGGGTGCTCCCTCGTCTCGCCGTCGCCGGACCGAACACGGCCTGAGTCGCCGGTCCGGGGGCTCCGGACCGGCGACTCAGGCATCTTGGTCGGCGGGATCCGCGACACCGGCCGCGGAACCGCGCGGGACGCTCAGGCCCGTCGCCGCACCGCGATGAACACCGCGCCCAGCACGCACGCGGCCGCGGCGGTGACGTAGGCGAGGTGGTAGCCGGCGAGCTGGTCCTCGGTGGTCGCGGCGACCAGCACCAGCAGCGCCACGCCCACGCTGGCGCCGATCTGCTGGGTCACCACGTTCACCGCCCCGGCGACGGCGTGCTGCCGCTCCGGGACGCCGGAGAGGCCGGCGGAGGTCATCGAGGGGAAGTTCAGCCCCTGACCGATGCCGCTGACCACCAGTCCGGGCAGCACGTGCAGCAGGTAGTCGCCGTCCTGCGGCGTGCCCAGCCACAGCCCGGTGCCCACCCCGATCAGGACGAGGCCGACGGCCATCAGCGTCCGGGGGGAGTGTTTGGCGAGCAGCCGGCCGGTGGCGAAGTTGGCGGTGAGGAACACGGCCAGGGACATCGGCACCAGGGCGATGCCGGACTCGAACGGCGAGTAGTGCAGCATCCCCTGGAGGTACAGCGGGGCGAAGAACAGCATCCCGACCGAGCCCGTGTACTGGAGGAACGCCGCCAGGCTCGCCTCCCGCACCGCGTTGGTCCGGAAGAGGCCGAGCGGGAGCACCGGGTCGGCGGTGCGGTGCTCCCGGACGACGAACAGCACCAGGAAGAGCACGGCGGCGGCGAGGACGATCCACGCCGAGGCACCGCCGGTGCTCACGCCGACGACGAGCAGGGTGAGGCCGAGCGTGCCGGTGATCGCGCCGGGCAGGTCGAGCCGGCCGCGGTGGCCGGCGCCGTCGGGCAGTCCGACGCGCGTCGCGGCCAGCACCCCGAGCCCGAGCAGCACCGAGAACCACAGCACCGAGCGCCAGCCGAGGAACTCGGTCAGGACGCCGCCCAGCAGCACCCCGCCGCTGAAGCTCGCGGCGCCGACGGCCGCGTACACCCCGAAGGCCCGGTTGCGTGCCGGACCGGCCGGAAAGGTGTCGGTGAGCAGCGCCAGCGCGGCCGGGCCCGACAGGGCGGCGCCGATGCCCTGCGCGGCTCTCGCGCCCAGCAGGGTCGCGGTGTTGGGGGCCGCCGCGCCGACCAGTGCGGACACGGTGAACAGCGCGACGCCGACCTCGAACACCCGCCGCCGCCCGAGCACGTCGGCCAGTCGGCCGCCCACCAGCAGGAAGCCGGCGAAGGTGACGGCGTAGGCGGTCATGACCCACTGGAGCGTCGTCTCGCCCAGGTGGAAGCGCTCTCCGACGGACGGCAGGGCGGCGTTGAGCACGCCGAGGCCGCTCACGTCCAGCGCGAGTGCCCCGGCCAGCACGCCGAGTGCCAGTCCCGGCCGGCGGACCGGGGCGGCCGGGGCAGGTCCGGGTAAGGAGTTCTCGGCATCGGTCGACGCCGCGTCAAATTTTTCAACTGCCATGCGGACAGCTTGCATTGGCCGCTCATCCGCTGTCCACTCCGCCTCGGCCCGCAAAACGGCACTGAATGGTACCGTCCCAGGAGATCGAATCGGACACTTTGTCGATCAAATCTCGCCACTGCCACAACCGGAGCACGAAGTGCGCAATCCTGGAGTCGAGAAGCTCCCCACCCGAACGCGCGGATGAAACAGCGCTGCCAAAATCCCGGCAGCGAGAATGCGCGACAGCTCCGCCGGCGCGGCGCCGTGAGCGCCGGTGAGAATTCCACAGTGAGCCGCTGATCCGCGATCACTCCGGTCACCTCGTAGCATCCTGCCCCCCACACGCGTTGGCGAGTCACGCGATCGGCGCTCCGGTTCCTCCCTCCTGCCACGAGAGGAGCAGTGCCGCACGACCGCGGGTCCAGGCATGTCATGTACAGGCCTATACCTGAGGTGCTCCTTCGTGGCCGAATTCCCCCCACCTGAAAGAACTACCAGTCCCCCCCTGCGAACGATCGGCTGTGAAGCTCCAACCGTCCATTCCATCCGCCCTGTCGAGGGAGTCGCCATGCCCCAAGAGCGCGCAGCGCGAGACATATCCGCCGTCACGGATTTCCTGCTATCCCGCTTCGCCGAGCTACTGGACGTCTCCGCGAACTCCGTGGACCGGTGGGCACCGATGCACCGGTACGGACTGGACTCCCTGAAGTCGGTGAACCTCGCGGCCGCCCTGTCCGAGTTCCTCGGCCGGCAGGTCCCGGCCACCTTGATGTGGCAGTACCCGACCGTCGACGGGCTGGCCCGCGCCCTGGTCGACGGTCCGCGGGCCGCGGAGCCCGCCCGGAGCACCGAACGCCGCTCTCCCACGCACGAGCCGGTCGCGATCGTGGGCATCGGCTGCCGGTTCCCCGGCGGGCCGGACCCGTCCTCGTTCTGGCGGCTGCTGACCGAGGGCGGCGACGCCGTCGGACCGGTGCCGGCCGCACGCCGCGAGCTGCTGAACGACCGGGTGCGCTGGGGCGGGTTCATCGACGACATCGACCGCTTCGACCCGCTGTTCTTCGGCATCTCGCCCCGCGAGGCCGTCCAGATGGACCCTCAGCAGCGCCTGGTCCTGGAGCTGTCCTGGGAGGCCCTGGAGGACGCCGGCATCGCGCCGAACAGCCTCGTCGGCAGCGACACCGGCGTGTTCATGGCCTCCTGCTGGGGCGACTACGCCGCCCTGGCCCACTACCGCGGCCCCGACAGCCAGATCACCCCGCACACCGCGACCGGCATGCACGACGGCATCATCGCCAACCGCGTCTCCTACGTCCTCGGCCTGCAGGGCCCCAGCATGGCCATCGACTCGGCCTGCGCCGGGTCGCTCGTCTCGGTGCACGTGGGCTGCCAGTCGATCTGGCTGGGCGAGAGCGACCTGGTGCTGGCCGGCGGCGTGAACCTGAGCTTCGTCTCCGACTACTACACCGCCATGGACCAGATGGGCGCGCTCGCCCCGGACGGCCGCTGCAAGTCCTTCGACGCCCGCGCCGACGGCTACGTCCGCGGTGAGGGCGCCGGCGTCGTCGTGCTCGCCCCGCTGAGCGTGGCGCTCGAACGCGACCTGCCGGTGTACTGCCTGATCAAGGGCAGCTCCTCCAACAACGACGGCCCCAGCAACGGCATGACGGCGCCGAACCCCCAGGCCCAGGAGAAGATGCTCCGCACCGCCTACCAGCGGGCCGGCATCGCACCCCACCTCGTCGACTACATCGAGTGCCACGGCTCGGCGACACCGCTCGGCGACCCGATCGAGGCCAACGCCATCGGCGCCGTCCTCGGCGGCGACCGCGCGGAGCCGCTGCGGCTCGGCTCCGTCAAGTCCAACGTCGGCCACCTGGAGGCGGCCGCCGGCATCGTCGGCCTGGTCAAGCTCGCGATGTCGATGCGCAACGGCGTGCTGCCGCCGAGCCTGCACTTCAGCGCGCCGAACCCGCAGATCCTGTTCGACGAGTACAACCTCACCGTCCAGGACCGGCTGGAGCCGTGGCCGCGGCGCTCCGACGCCCGGCGCGGCGGCGTCAGCTCGTTCGGGTTCGGCGGCTCGATCTGCCACCTCGCCGTCGAGGAACTGCCGCGCCCCGAGGCCTCGCTGCTCCTGCTGGCCGCGGACTCCCCCGAGGAGCTGGCCGAGCGGGCCCGGGCGGTGCGCGACGCGGACGACCTGCGCGCGCTCTGCCGCCGCACCCCCGGCGACGGCCCGTTCCGGCTCGCCGCCACCGCCCGCGACATGGCCGAACTCCGCGGCAGCCTCGACGCCTTCGGCACCGGCGCGGACGCCCCCGGACTGAGCGTCGGGGAGGCCGGGAAGGCCGGCCGCAGGCCGCGGGTGGCGTTCCTGTTCTCCGGCAACGGCTCGCAGTGGGTCGGCATGGGCCGTCAACTGCTCGCCGGCCAGCCCGTGTTCCGCCGCTCCATGATGAGGTCCGACCGGCGGATGCGGGAGCTGCTGGGCTTCTCGCTGGTCGAGCAGCTGCTCGACCCCGACGGCCGCCTGGACGACATGGACGTCTTCCAGCCGCTGCTGTTCTCCCTCCAGGTCGCGCTCGCCGAGACCTGGCGCTCGCTGGGGGTGGAGCCGGACGTCGTGGTGGGGCAGAGCGTCGGCGAGTTCGCCGCCTCCCACATCGCCGGAGCCCTCGACTTCGAGGACGCCTCCCGGCTGGCCGCCCACCACGGCCGGCTCCTCCAACTGCTGGCTGTGGGCCGCGGCGAGGGCATCGTGGTGATGACCCCCGCGGAGGAGGTGCTGCCGCACCTGACCGGCGGGCTCACCCTCTCCGGCCGCAACGGCCTCGGCTCCACCCTCGTCACCGGCACCCCGCAGGAGATCGACGACCTCGTCCTGCGGCTGACCGAGGCCGGCGTCACCAGCCACCGGGTGCGGATGGGCCACGCCCCGCACTCCGCGCTGGTCGACCACGTCCTCGCCCCGCTGAAGGCCGAGCTCGACGGCATCCGGCCCCGGTCCACCCGCATCCCGATGATCTCCACCGTCACCGGCGAACTCGTCGACGGCGCGGAGCTCGGGCCGGACTACTGGGCGGACAACCTGCGCCGGGAGATCCGGATGGTCGACGCCCTGACGGCCCTGCGCGGCCACGACGTCGACGCGGTGGTCGAGCTCAGCCCGCACCCCCTCCTGCTCAAGTCGGTCTCGGAGATCCTCCCGGCGGCGGCCACCCTGCCCTCCCTGCGGCGCGGCGCCGACGAGGCCGCCACCCTGCTCGGCTCGCTCGGCGCCCTGTACACCGCCGGACTCCCCGTCGCGGCCCACCCGTTCCTGGCCGGCGACCGGGGCCGCCACCTCGCGCCGAGCCCCGGTGACGCCGCCGCCGACGGGCAGCTGCACCTGGTGCCCGTCACCGCCCGGACCGCGGACGCGCTGGCCGACACCTGCCGCGAGCTGTCCAACCACGTCGAACGCGACCCGGCCCTGCGGGTGTCCGACCTCGCCTACACCCTCTCCGCCCGGCGCAGCCACCACGGCCACCGGATCGCGCTGTTCGCCCGCGACCGGCAGGACGTCCTGGACGGACTCGCCCGGGTCGCCGCCGGCCGGCCGCACCCCGACGTCGTCACGGGTACGGTCTCCGGCAACGCCGACCGGCGGGTGGCGCTGGTGTTCTCCGGCGGCGGCACCCAGTGGGTCGGCATGGGCCGCGAGCTGCTGCGCTCCCACGCCGGCTTCCGGGCCCGGATGACCGCCTGCGACGCCGCCGTCCGCGCGGCCGGCGGGTTCTCGGTGCTCGACCTGCTCGCCGCCCCGGCCGAGGAGGCCAGGTACGAGGAGATGGACTTCCAGCAGCCCGTGCTGTTCGCCCTGCAGGTCTCGCTGGCGCAGGTCTGGCTCGACCTGGGCGTCGAGCCGGCGGCCGTCGTCGGCCACAGCCTGGGCGAGGTCGCGGCCGCCTGCGTGTCCGGCGCGCTGTCCCTGGAGGACGCCGCCCGGGTCGTGGTGACCCGCTCGCGCCTGCTGGAGCGCAAGGCCGCCGAGGGCGCCATGATCTCGGTCGACCTGCCGGAGGAGGAACTGCGGCCCCGACTCGCCCCGTACGCCGAGCACGCGGCCGTCGCCGTGGTCAACAGCCCCACCAGCGCGGCGGTCTCCGGCTCGCCCGAGGCCGTCGACGCCCTGGAGGCGGACCTCCTGCGGGACGGGGTCTCCGTCCGGCGGATCCGGGTCGAGCGGCCGGTGCACAGCCCCGGCATGGACCCGCTGCTCGAACCGCTGCGCGCGGGCATCGACGGCATCACCCCGCTGACACCGGGCATCCCCTTCCACTCCACCGCCCTGGCCGACACGGTGAACCCGGTCACCGACGTCGACTACTGGGTGCACAACCTGCGCAACCAGGTCCGCTTCGCCGAGACCATCGGCGCGCTGGTGGACCGGGGCGTCACCACCTTCGTCGAGATCGGCCCGCACGAGACGCTGCGCGGCGCGGTCGAGGAGATCGGGCTGTCCCGCGGCACCGAGGTGCACGCGATCAACTCGCTGCGGCGCGGGGAGAGCGACGTCCGCTGCCTGCTGGGCGCCGTCGCCTCGCTGTACGTCAGGGGGCTGCCGCTGAGCTTCGACTCGCTGTTCGGCGACGACGTCGAGGTGGTGGAGACCCCGCTCGTCCAGTGGCAGAAGGAGCGCTACTGGATCGACACCGAGCCCCGCCGCGAGGCCGCGCCCGCCCCGGCTCCGGCGGTCGAGACCGCGGCGGCGAGCGTGGCCGTCACGGCTCCCGTCGAGGCGCGGCCGGTCGAGAGCCCGGCGGCGGCGGACCGGCCGGTGGCGGAGGTCGTCCTCGCCGAACTCGCCGACGCGCTGGGCGTACCGGTGAGCAGGTTCGACACCGCGGCCGGCCTGCGCGACTTCGGCCTGGACTCGATGCTGGCGATCCGCCTCGTCAACAGGCTGCAGGCCGTGCTCGGGCACCGGGTGTCGCCGGTGGTGTTCCTGGACGGGCGCTCCATCACCGAGGTCGTCGCCCACTTCGTCGGGCTCACCGCCGGACCGGCCGCACCCGCTCCGGCACCCGCCGGCGCCACCGCCGTCCCCGCCGGCCCCGTCATCCCCGCTCCCGCCCCCGCTCCCCCGGCCCGGCCGGACCGGAGCTTCCTGGCGGACCTCTCCGAACTGGACGCCGAGGAGCTGCTGGAGGAACTGGACGCGCGCGGGCTGATGGAGGCCACCGACGCCCCGGCGCTGGAGCAGCTGCGCGCCGACGGCCTCGGCCTCGACGTGGCGCCGGCCTCGCACGGCCAGGCCTCGCTGTGGTTCATGCAGATGGTCGCGCCGGACGCCGTGCCGTACAACTTCATGGTGACCGCCCGGATCCGGGCCGCGGTCGACGAGGAGGCCCTGGAGCGCGCCGTCCTGGCCGTGCTGGACCGGCATCCCGCGCTGCGCACCGTCTTCGTGGAGGCGGGCGGCAGCCCGTACCAGGTCATCCTGGACGAGCCGGTGTACGAGTTCCTCGTCGTGGACACCGCCGACCTGGACGACGAGCAGGCCCGCGAGGAACTGGCCGGGTACGGGCACGAGCCGCTGGACCTGGACAACGGGCCGCTGGTGCGGATCGTCCTGATGCGGCGCGGCCCCGCCGACCACTACCTGCTGGTGCTCGTCCACCACATCGCCTCGGACGCGGCGTCGGCCGACGTCATGATCCGCGAGATCCAGGAGTACTACGAGGGCGCCGACCCGGCCAGCAGCGCGCCGGTCGCCCCGTACACCGAGTTCGTCGCGTGGGAGCGGCAGTGGCTGGCCGGGCCGGCCGCCGAGGCGGCGCTGGACTGGTGGTCGCGCAAGCTCGCCGACCCGCCCGCCCACCTCGACCTCTCCGACAAGGAGCGGCCGCCGGGCGTCACCTACGAGGGCCGGGACGTCGCGTTCCGTTGGAGCGCCGAGGAGACGCGCCTGCTGCGGGAGTTCGCGGTACGCGAGGGCGTGTCGGTGAGCACCGTCGTGCTGGCCGGGTTCTTCGCCACGCTCAACCGCGCGGTCGGCACCGAGGACTCGGTGCTCGCCACCGCCATCGCCCAACGGGCCGAACCCGGCTGGGAGTCCGCCATCGGCTACTACCTCAACACCGTACTGGTGCGGGCGAACCCGACCGCCGACCGCAGCTTCCGCGAGCTGCTGCGCGAGGTCCACGCCTTCTCGCTGGGCCTGCTGGAGCACATGAACTACCCCCTCGACCTGCTGGCCGCCCAGCTGAAGCCGCCGCGCGCGGAGGGCCGCTCCCCGTGGTTCGACGTGGTGGTGAACTGGCTCTCCTCGGACGCCTTCCCGCGCTCCGTGAAGCTCTTCCACGGCGTCGGCGACACGCTCACCCCGGACGGCGCGCTGCCGCTCGAACCCCTCCAGGTCCGCCGGCACCTCGCCAAGTTCGACCTGGAGATCTCGATGGCCGACATCGACGGCCGGGTGGCCGGCCACGTCCAGTTCAAGCCCGCCTACCTGGAGCGGCGGACCGTGACGGCGCTGCTCTCGCTGTACCGCACCGTGCTCTTCGACTCGATCGCCCGACCCGACCAGGCCCTCGGCGCCGTCGCGCCGGCCGGCCTCCCCAAGGAGACGGACCGTTGACCGAAACCCTGCACTCCGAGTTCATCGCCCAGGCCGTCAAGAACCCCGACGCGACGGCGGTCCACTCCGACGCCGGCGTCCTGAGCTACGGCGAACTGAACGAGCGCTCCCGTGAGTTGGCCGAGCGGCTGGCCGCCGACGGCGCGGGCCCCGGCGTCCCGGTCGGCATCTGCGTCGAGCGCACCCCCGACCTGCTCGTCGCCGTCCTGGCCGTCCTGCGCACCGGCTCCTGCTACCTGCCGCTGGACCCGAACTACCCCGCCGACCGGCTGGCCTTCATGGTCCAGGACAGCGGGACCCGCCTGCTGCTCACCACGCCCGCGTCCCGGGCCAACTGCCCGCCCGGCGCGACCGTCGTCGTGCTCGGGGACACCGTGACGACCGAGCCCGGCGCGAAGCCGGTGGCGGTCGTGCCCGAGGACACCGCGTACGTCATCTACACCTCGGGCTCCACCGGCCGGCCCAAGGGCGTGGCCGTCCGGCACGCCGGCGCCGTGGCGATGCTCGCCGCGATGGACCGGGTCCTCGAAGGCTGCGACCTGAGCGGCGTCTCGGCGGCGAGCTCGATCTGCTTCGACATGTCCGTGATGGAGGTCTTCAACGCGCTCTGCCGCGGCGGCGCCGTCGTGCTCGTCGAGAGCGCCGTGCACCTGTCGGAGAGCCGGTACGCGGACCGGATCACCCACCTGACCGTCGTCCCGTCGGTCATGAACGGCCTGCTGGACGCCGGCGCCCTGCCACCGAACGTGCGCTCGATCGTGTTCGGCGGCGAGGCGCTGCGCCGCAAGCTGGTGGACCGGGCCTACCGGGAGACCGGCGCCGTACGGGTGTTCAACGCCTACGGCCCCACCGAGGGAACCGTCTTCTGCTCCTTCGGGCTGGTGCCCGAGGACGGCACCGACGAGCCGACCATCGGCCCGCCGACCGCCGACGCCGTGGTCCACGTGCTCGACGGGAACCTGCAGCCGGTGGCGCCCGGCCGGCCCGGCGAGCTCTACCTCGGCGGCGTCGGCGTCGCGCACGGCTACGTCAACCGGCCGCGCACCACCGCCGAGCGCTTCCTGCCGGACCCGTTCCGCGAGGGCGGGCGGATGTACCGCACCGGGGACCTCGTCGAGTTCACGGAGGACGGCGAACTGCGCTTCCTCGGCCGCTCCGACCACCAGGTCAAGCTGCGCGGCTACCGGATCGAGCTGGAGGAGGTCGAGGCCCGGCTGACCGCCTGCCCCGAGGTCCGGGAGGCGGCCGCCGTCGTGCGGGGCAACCGGCTCGTCGGCTACGTCGTGCCCGCGGGCGACGGCGCGACGCAGGACGGCACGGCCCCGGGTGGCGCCGCCCAGGACGGCCCCCGGCTGGACGCCGCGCTGCAGAGCGCCGTCACCGGCCGGCTCGCCGTCGAACTGCCCGACTACATGGTGCCCGCGACCCTCGTCGTCCTCCCCGCCCTCCCGCTGGGCCCGGGCGGCAAGCTCGACCGCGACGCGCTGCCCGAGCCGCCGGCCGCCTCCGGCGGTCCGCTGACGGCCGCCAGTACGCCGACCGAGGTGGCGCTGTCGGAGATCTGGGGCCAGCTGCTCGACCTCGAACCGTCGGCCATCGACGTGCAGTCCGCCTTCTACGACCTCGGCGGCGACTCGCTGCTGCTGGTCCGCCTCGCCCGGCTGATGACCCGGCGCTTCGACCGCCGCGTCCGCGTGCCCGACCTCTTCAGCTTCCGCGACATCGCTTCCCTCGCCCGCTGGCTGGACGACGAGAGCGGCGCCACCCCCGAGGTGGTCGAGTCCGCCCGCCAGCGCGCCAGTGCCCGCCGTGCCGCATTGCGCGGCCGTGGCGGCGGCGCGGCCGCCGGACGCTGAGCACCCCCCTGCCCCACCCGAAGCCAACGAAGCCGACGAAGCAGGAGCCTTCCCATGACCGACAGCCCCGAGCAGGAGTACGACCCGGGTGACGTGGCCGTCATCGGCATGTCCCTGCGGGCGCCAGGCGCCCGCACCAAGGAGGAGTTCTGGGACAACCTCGTCCACGGCCGGGAGTCCGTGTCCTTCCTGACCAAGGACGACATCCACGTCGACGAGACGCTGATCCACAGCCCGTTCTACGTACGGGCCTGCGGCGTGCTCGACACGTACGACAAGTTCGACCCGTCGGTCTTCGGCATCAGCGACCGGATGGCCGCCAGGATGACGCCGGAGAACCGGCTGTACCTGGAGAGCGCGTGGGAGTCGCTGGAGGACGGCGGCTACGACCCGGACCGGCTCAAGGCCGAGGTCGGCATGTACGGCGCCAACAACCCGCAGACCGCCGCGCAGTACAGCTCCCCGCCGGACCGGGTGTCGGTCGGCCCCGAGGCGATCGAGGCCAGCCTGGCGTGGTCGCCGGACACCATGACCTCCAACGCGCTGTACTACATGGGCCTCACCGGCGAGGCCGTCACCGTCGCCGCGGTCTGCGCGGGCTTCCACTACGCGGTGCACCTGGCCTGCCAGTCGCTGCTGCTCGGCCAGAGCGACCTGGCCATCGCCGGCGGCGCGCTGGTCCGCCTGCCGCACCCCCGCGGTCACCTCTGGGAGGAGAACCGCATCCTGTCGAGGGACGGCCACTGCCGCCCGTTCGACGCCAACGGCACCGGCACGGCGCTGTCCAGCGGCGTCGTCACCGTGCTGCTGAAGCCGCTCGGCCGGGCCGTCGCCGACCGCGACCACGTCTACGCCGTGGTCCGGGGCTCGGCCGTCAACAACAACGGCGTCAGCGCGATGGCGTACGGCCTGGCCCAGCCCGAGCGGCTGAGCGCGTGCATCGCCGCCGCCATGGAGGTGGGCGGCGTCACCCCGGACACCGTGTCCATGTACGAGGCGAACGGGCTCGGCCTGCCGATGACCGACGAGCTCGAAGTGCACGCGGCGACCATGGCGTTCGGGAAGCAGACCGCGACCACCTCGATCGGCGGGGTCAAGGGCAACGTGGGCCACGGCGGCGTGGTGTCCGGCGGCTTCGGTGCCGTCAAGGCCGCGCTGGCGCTGTACCACCGGACCCTCCCGGCGACGATCAACCTGACGGAGGTCAACCCGGACCTCGACTTCCCCAGCACCCCCTTCGTGCCGCAGATCGAGGGCGCGCACTGGGATCCGGAGGCCGGCATCCGCCGCGCGGGCGTCACCTCGATCGGCGGCGGCGGCTACAACGCCCACCTGCTGCTGGAGGAGGCTCCGACGCCCGCCGAGCGCGCCCCCGAGGAGGCGGGCAGGCCGTGGCTGGCCACCCTGTCCGCCATGGACGACGACGCGCTGGCCCGTCAGCGCACCCGGCTCAGGGAGCGGCTGGAGGCCGACCCGGGCCTGCGTCTGGACGACGTCTGCTTCACCCTCAACCTCGGCCGCAAGGTGATGGCCCGCCGGTGGGCGGCCGTGGTCCGCAGCCGCGAGGAGCTGATCGCGGCGCTGTCCGACGACGGCGCCCGCGGCCCGGCCACCTCGACCGCCGCCGCCCCGCGGACCGACCCGGACGCCTTCGCCCGCACCGGCGACGGGATCGTGCCCGCCGGCCGGGACGCCGGGGCCCTCGCCGAGCTGGCCGCCGCCTGGGTGACCGGCCGGCAGGTGGACTTCGACGCCCTGCACCTCGGGGAGGCCGGCCGCCGGGTGCCGCTGCCCACCTACCCGTTCCAGCCCCGCCGGTTCTGGCGCACGGACTGGTGAGCATGAACGCGCCGACGACCACACCCTCCCTGGAGACCGTGGACCTGGGTGACCCGGCCACCTTCGCGGACCACGACCTCGACGGGTTCTGGCGCACCCTGCGGGACACCGCGCCGCTGCACTGGAACCCGCCGGCCGGCGGCCGCCCCGGGTTCTGGGTGCTCTCCCGCCACGACGACATCATGGCCACCTACCGGGACAACGTGAACTTCACGTCCCAGCGCGGCAACGTGCTCGTCACCCTCCTGGAGGGCGGCGACGCCGGGGCCGGCCGGATGCTGGCCGTCACCGACGGGCCCCGGCACCTGGAGCTGCGCAAGATCCTCCAGCGGGTGCTCTCCCCGAGGGTGCTCGACGAGGTCGCGCTG
This sequence comes from Kitasatospora sp. NPDC048286, assembly GCF_043201735.1. NCBI lineage: Bacteria > Bacillati > Actinomycetota > Actinomycetes > Kitasatosporales > Streptomycetaceae > Kitasatospora > Kitasatospora sp. NPDC048286. The sequence goes on along the minus strand of NZ_JBICZE010000003.1, from coordinate 163,755 downwards.
ACCGTCCGGACCAACACCCGGCGGTGGATCCGCGAGGCCGTCGAGTCCGGCGGCTGCGACTTCGCGGAGCGGATCGCCAGCCGGATCCCGATGACCACGATCTCGAACCTGCTCGGCGTGCCCGAGCGGGACCGGGACTACCTGCTCTCGCTGACCAGGACCGCGCTGTCGGCGGACGACGAGGACGTCGACGAGGTCGACTCCGAGATGGCCCGCAACGAGATCCTGATGTACTTCATGGACGTCGTCGAGGAGCGGCGCGAGTCGCCCGGCGAGGACGTGATCAGCATGCTGATCGGCAGCGCCATCGACGGGGTGCCGCTGTCCGACGAGGACGTCGTGCTGAACTGCTACAGCCTGATCATCGGGGGCGACGAGACCAGCCGGCTGACCATGATCGACTGCGTTCGCACCCTGGCCGCCCAGCCCGAGCAGTGGCGGCGGCTCAAGCGGGGCGAGGTCGCGGTCGAGACCGCGGTGGACGAGGTGCTGCGCTGGGCCTCGCCCACGATGCACTTCGGGCGCAGCGTCGAGCGGGAGACCGAACTGCACGGCGTACGGCTGCGGCCGGGCGAGATCGTCACGCTCTGGCACGCCTCCGGCAACCGGGACGAGCGGGTCTTCGCGCGGCCCGGGGTGTTCGACCTCGGCCGGACCCCCAACAAGCACCTGGCCTTCGGCTACGGCCCGCACTTCTGCGTCGGCTCGTACCTGGCCAAGGTGGAGATCGCCGAACTGCTCAAGGCCCTGCGGGACTTCACCCTCGGGTTCGAGCAGACCGGCGAGGCGCTGCCGATCCGGTCGAACTTCCTGACCGGGTTCTCCACCATGCCGGTGCGCTTCGATCCCGACCGCTCCGGACTGGAGGCGCCGACGGAGGCCTGAGGGACCGGCAACCACCCGACCAGCGACCGCGGGAGTGCGGATGAACATCTACATGTCAGGGCAAGGGGCGTTCGCGGTGCAGGTCGCGGAAGCCCTGCTGGACAACGGGCACAAGATCGTCGGGGCGGCCGCGCCCCGGCTGCGCAAGGGGAAGTCCGACGAGGGCGACGCGATGTCCTGGGACCGCCTGCGCGCCTGGGCGTTCCCCCGGGACATCCCCTGGACGGACTCGGCCGAACTGCGCGCGATGCACGTCCCGGACGGGGTGGACGTCATCCTCGCCGCGCACTCGCACGCCTTCCTCGGCCGCCGGACGCGGGCCAGGGCCGCCGTCGCCACCATCGGGTACCACCCCAGCCTGCTGCCGCTGCACCGCGGCCGGGACGCGATCCGCTGGACCGTCCGCGACGGCGACAAGGTGACGGGCGGGAGCGTCTACCACCTCACCGAGCGCACCGACGGCGGCCCGCTCGCCGCCCAGGAGCACCTGTTCGTGCCGCCCGGCTCGACCGCGCAGAGCCTGTGGCGCGACCACCTGGCTCCGCTCGGCGTGCGGCTGCTGCTGAAGGTGGTCGCCGACCTCGCCGCGGACCGGCGGATCGAGGTCCCCCAGGACGAGCGGCTGGCGACCTGGGAGCCCGCGATGGACACCCAGCCGCTGTTCAAGCCCGAGCTCATCGCCCTGCCGGGCTCGGTGCGGGTCGACAGCGACAAGTGGGCGCTGCACGAGGGCTGAGCACCGACCTGTACTCCGACAACCTCATCGATCCACCAACTCAGCAGGTGTCCCCGGGTGTTCGGCACTCCGGGGGCACCTGCGCGCGTTCCGGCAGGTCACGCCACCCGGCTCGGCCGCCCCGCTTCAACAGCTGAGATGAATGGCTCGGGCATGTCCATTCACACCACTTGACGCACCGTCATGAACGCGGGCAGACTCGCCTGGCGTCGACATCAGCTCATATGAATCGACTGGGTACTTCCATTCACGACAGACGACAGCCCGACGGCCGACGGCCGCCTCTGCGCCGCGCCCGTCCGTCCCGGCTCGTCCGCCCTCCGCGTCCCAGGAGTTCAGCATGCCCTCGAAGACCCCGCCCGATGCCGCGGCCACCGCCGCCCCCTGGTCACGCGTCGACCGCGCGCCGCTGACCGGCAGCTGGTGGACGCGCGGCCTGTGGCTGGCCGAGCGCCTGACCGCCGACGGCGAACCGCCCGCCCCGGTGCCCGACAGCCCGGCCGAGGGCAGCCTCGGCTGGCGCGCCGACCGCCGACTGGCCCGCTGGCGCTCGGCGTTCCCGGACCACACCCCGGACACGGCCGACGTCCAGGCCCGGGCGCTCGGCATCGACCCGCCGCTGCTGCGCCGGCTGCTCGCCGAACACCCCGACAGCCTCGCCGCCAGGACCGTCAAACCGGACTGGGCCCGGTTCGTCGAGGACGTCATGGCGCGCGCCGCCCACCGGCCGCCGGCGCCCGACGAAGCGCGCCACGCCGAGCACCGCGCCGAGCCCGGCGCCGAGCACCGTGGAGAGCCCGGCGACGAGCACGACGCGGCACCCGAAGGCCAACACCAGCACGGCTTCGCCGACTTCGCGGTCCTCGTCGAACCCTTCCTCGCCGAGGCCCACCGCCTGCTGGCGGCCTCCGACCCCGCCGGGAACGCCACCGCCGACCCGGCCGAGGACGCCCTCGCGGCGGTCCGGCGCTCGCTCACCGAAAGCCTGCGGGAACAGCTGGTGTCCTCGCTCGGCCGCACCCTGGTCCTGGAACTCCACGTGGCCCGACTCTCCGGCCAGTTGGCCGGCGACACCCCGCGCGAACGCTTCCGCTCCTTCGTCGCCTGGCAGCGACAGCCCGAGCGGCTGGCCGCGCTCCTCGACGAATACGCCGTCCTGGCCCGGCTGTTGGCCTCCGTCACCGCGAACGCCGTCCACGCGCACCGGGAGTTCCTCGACCGCTTCACCGCCGACCGGCCGTCACTCGTCGAGCGGCTCTTCGACGGGCGCGATCCCGGCGAGCTGACCGAGGTCCGGATGGGCCACGGCGACGGCCACGAGGCGGGCCGCTCGGTCGCGCTGCTGACCTTCTCCTCCGGCGCCCGGTTGGTGTACAAGCCCCGGCCGCTGGCCGTCCACGAGCACTTCAACGCGGTGGTCGACTGGTACGACACCGCCCTGCCGGACGTCGGCCTGGGCACGGTGGCGGTGTGGGACCGCGGCGAGTACGGCTGGATCGAGTTCGTGGAGCCGACGCCCTGCGCCGACCACCCGGCGGCCGAACGGTTCTACCACCGCCTCGGGGCGCTGCTCGCCCTGCTCTACGCGCTCGCCGCCACCGACTTCCACTTCGAGAATGTGATCGCCGTGGGGGAACAGCCGATCGCGGTCGACCTGGAGTCGCTGTTCCACGTGGGCGTGCCCCACCTGACCGGCAGCCCGCTGGTCGACGACGACCCGGCACAGCACCTGCTCGCCCACTCGGTGCAGCGGGTGGGGCTGCTGCCCTCCGTCCTGGTCGGCGACGGCGGCGCGGTGCTGGACGTCGGCGGGATGGGCGCCGACAAGGGCGCCGTGCTGCCCTTCAAGATGCCCGCCTGGGAGGACGGCGGCACCGACGGGATGCGCCTGACCCGGGTGCAGCGCGCCTTCGGGGGCAGCGCGAACCGGCCGAACCTGGACGGCCGGGACGTCGACCCGGCGAACCATCTGCCGTCCCTGCGCGCCGGGTTCGAGGCCGGCTACCGGACGATCGCCGCCCACCGCGAGGCGCTGCTCGCGCCCGACGGCCCGCTGGAGCGGTTCCGGGAGGACACCGTCCGCACCATCGTCCGCGCCACCCGCGTCTACGCCCACCTGCTGAGCGAGAGCACCCACCCGGACGTCACCCGGGACGCGCTCGACCGCGACCGGGTGCTCGGGCTGATCTTCGCCCAGTCCGCCGAGAACCCGGCGCTCCGGCCACTGCTGGCGCTGGAGGCCGAGGACCTCTGGAGCGGCGACGTCCCGCTGTTCCGCGCCGTCGTCGGCTCCCGCGACCTGCACACCCACCGCGGGCACGCGCTGCCGCGGGCGCTGCCCGAGTCCGGGCTCGACCGGGCCCGGCGGATCATCGCCGCCATGGACGAGCACGACCTCGCCACCCAGGACTGGATCATCCGGGCCGCCTTCGCCGCCCGCACCACCAACCCGCAGGCGGGCGGACCGCACTCGGCGGCCACCGCCACCCGGCCGGTGCGGCCCGCCCCGGCCGAGGCCGACCGCTCCCCCGCCGAGCGCGCCCTGCGCCTCGCCCGGTCCGTCGCCGACCGCCTGACGGCCGACGCGCGCCGCACCAGCGCCCGGACCGGCTGGCTCGGGCTCGACCTGGCCCGGGACCAGTGGCGGGTCACCGCCCTGCGCGACGACCTGTACGGCGGCTACCCCGGCGTCGCGCTGTTCCTCGCCCAGCTCGCCTCCGTCACCGGGGAGGAGCGGTACGCGCGGTGGGCCCGCCGCGTCCTGGCACCGTTCCCCGAGCACCTCGCGCACGCGCTGCGCCGCACCCCGAAGCGGAGCTGGGGGGCGTTCGGCGGGCTGTCCGGCACCGCCTACGCGCTGGACTGCGCCGCCGCCCTGCTCGACGACCCCGCGCTGGCACAGCCCGTACCCGAGCTGCTCACCGCGGCCGCCCACGGCCTCGACGACGACCGGCAGCTCGACCTGATCGGCGGCGCCGCCGGCTGCCTCGCCGTGGCCGAGGCCCTGGTGCGGCGGCACGGCCGCGCCGCACAGGACTGCGCCTGGCGCTGCGCCCGACTGCTGGTGGAGAAGGCCGAGCCGCACCCCGGCGGCACCGTCGCCTGGCGCACCGCGCTGACCGGCGAGCGGCCGCTGCTGGGGCTGTCCCACGGCGCCGGCGGGATCGGCTGGGCGCTGCTGCGCCACGCCGCCCGCACCGGGGACGCGGACGCGCTGCGCACCGGGCAGGCCGCCCTGGCCTACGAGGAGGACGGCTTCGACCCCGAGCTCGACAACTGGCCGGACTTCCGGGAGCAGACCCCCAGGCCCTGGCAGGCCACCCCGCCCCCGGGCACCATCGCCCACGTGCACGCCTGGTGCCACGGCGCCCCCGGCATCGGACTGCTCCGGGCCGACCTGCCCGCCGCGGTCCGCACCCTGGCGAACGACCGGGCCCTGCTGCGCGCCGTACGCTCGACCGCCGCCTTCGGCCAGGACGGCAACGACAGCCTCTGCCACGGCGGTCTGGGCAATCTGGAGCTGTTCGCCGCGGCCGCCCGCGCCGGCGTCGCGCGGGCCGGGGACCACTTCCGGCGGACCCGCGACACCCTGCTGGCCGGGATCGAGGAGCGCGGCCCGGTCTGCGGCACCCCGGGCGGCATCCCCACGCCCGGTCTGATGACCGGCCTGGCCGGCATCGGCCACGGACTGCTGCGGATCGCCGCGCCCGACCACGTCGCCCCCGTGCTCCTGCTCGCGCCGCAGGAGGCCCCGTGACCTCCCCGTCCGACGCCGCCCGGACCCGCCCCCGGCAACGCGCCCACCGCGTGCCGCTGCGGCTCCAGTTCACCCGCACCGAGTGCGCCGCGGCCTGCCTGGCCATGGTCCTCAGCCACTACGGACGCGACTCCACGGTGGCCGACTGCCGCCCGCTGCTCGGCGCCGGACGCGACGGCGCTTCGGTGGCCGTGCTCGTCGACGCGGCGCGGCGGGTCGGCCTGACCGTCCGCGTCGACCGCGGACCGGCCGCCCTGGAACGACCGCTGCGCGGCCCGGTGATCGCCTACCTGAAAACCCATCACTTCGTGGTCCTGGAACGGGTCGACCGCCGCTCCGTCCGGCTGGTCGACCCGGCCGGCGGACGCCGCCAGATCTCCCGGCGGGACTTCGACGAGCTGTTCGGCGGCGTGGCCGTCGCCCTGGAACCGGGCGAGCACTTCGAGGAGCGGCACACCCCGCTGCGCGACCGTCCGATGGTGCGCTACCTGCGGCGCTTCCTCGCCGCCCCGGGCGGCCGCTCGCTGCTCGCCCTGACCGCCCTGGTCACCGGAGGGCTGCAACTGCTCGGCCTGGCCGTCCCGTTGCTCACCCGCACCGTGGTGGACACGCTCCTGCCGCAGCACCGCACCGGCCTGCCCGGCCTGCTGGCGCTGTCCGCCGTCGGCATCGCCCTGCTCACCGGGCTGCTCACCGCGCTGCGCGCGCTGGCCCTGCTCGCGCTGCGCCGGCGCGGCGACCTGGTGCTGACCCGCTCCTTCGTCGAGCACCTCTTCCGGCTGCCGCTGCAGTTCTTCCTCGAGCGCGGACGCGGCGACCTGCTGATGCGCATGTCCAGCGTCTCCAGCACCCGGGAGACCATGACCCAGCAGCTGATGACCGTCGCCCTGGACGGCGTCCTGCTGGTCGGCTACCTGGTCGCCGTGGTGCTGCTGCAGCCCCTGTACCTGCTCGCCGTCGCCCCGCTGTTCCTGCTGCAGCTGTTCCTGGTCCTCCGGTCCCACCGCCGGCTGCGCAACCTCGCCCAACTGGAGCTGGTGGCGCGGGCGGAGGAGCAGAGCTACCTGGTCGAGGCGCTGGAGGCGATCCTGCCGCTCAAGGCGAACGGCGTGGAGGGCCGCGCCGTGGAGCACTGGCAGGGGCTGTTCACCCGCTACCAGGGCGCGATGCTGCGGCGCGGCCGGGCCACCGCCCGGCTCTCCGGGGCCCAGCGGGCGATGACCTCGCTCGGCCCGCTGCTGATGCTCGGCGTCGGCGCCTGGATGGTCATGACCGGCCGCTCCACCCTGGGCACCATGCTGGCCGCGAACAGCCTGGTGCTGTCCCTGCTGGCGCCGCTGGAGACCCTGTCCACCACCGGTCAGCTCTACCTCACCGTCAACGCCCAGGTGGAACGCCTCTTCGACGTCCTGGACGCACCCACGGAGACCGGCGGCGGGCTGCGACTCGCGTCGGACCGGGCCACCGCCGTCGACGTCCACGCGCTGACGTTCCGCTACCAGCCGTCCGGGGCGCCGGCCCTCAGCGGGATCGACCTGTCCGTCGCCGCCGGCGGCAAGCTGGGCATCGTCGGCAGGACCGGCTCCGGCAAGAGCACCCTGGCCCTGCTGCTGCTCGGCCTGCTGCGGCCCGAGGAGGGGACGGTACGGCACGACGGCGTGCCGATCGACCGCCTCGACCTGGCCGACCTGCGCGCCCACTGCGGCGCCGTCCTCCAGGAGTTGAGCCTCTTCGGCGGCAGCATCAGGGACAACCTGACCCTCGGCCGGCCCGACGCCGAGGACGCCGAGGTGATCCGGGCCGCGCGGATCGCCGGACTGCACGAGGACGTGCTGGCCCTGCCGATGGGCTACGACACGCCCGTCGGCGAGAGCGGCTCGGCCCTCTCCGCCGGACAGCGCCAACGGGTCGCCCTGGCCCGGGCATTGGTGCACCGGCCCCGGCTGCTGCTGCTCGACGAGGCGACCAGCCACCTCGACCCGCAGACCGAACGCCACGTCGACGGCGCGCTCGCCGACCTCGCCGTCACCCGGATCGTCGTCTCCCACCGGCTCAACGCCGTACGCAACGCCGACCAGATCCTCGTCCTCGAACACGGCCGGATCGTCCAACGCGGCCGCCACGACGAGCTGATCGAGCAGGACGGCGTCTACCGCCTGCTGTTCGGCGCGGCCGACAGCGACGTACGCCCCGCCGCGAGCCACTGAATCCGACGGGCTCGATCCGACGGGCTCAATCCGACGGGCGCCCGACGCCCGTCCCCGGAACCCCGGTCGGCCACCCGGCCGCCCGGTCGCGCAACCACCCACCGAAAGGCAGGACCGCCATGACCGACGACAGCATCGCCCGCGCCTGGAAGGACCCGGAGCACACCGCCCGCGCCACCGCCCCCGCCCACCCGTCCGGCGAGATCGACCTCGGCCTGATGGTCGGCGGCCTCTCCGACGAGGAGGACGGCAGCGAGGCCCTCGGCAGCGCCGGCTGCTGCCCCACCTGGGCCACCGGCACCCACTGCTGACGGCCCAACCACCTCCACTCCCGGAACCCGAAACGGAAGGAACGCCATGAGCAACGAGGACATCGTCCGGTCCTGGAAGGACCCGGAGGCCGCGCACACCGCCCCCGGCCACCCGCTGGGCGAGCCGGACCTCAGCGCCCTCACCGGCGGCGAGCAGGAGATGACCATCTTCGACATGTGCAGCAACCAGACCGCGTGCGGCACCTGCGGCAGCCTCAGCTACGGCTGCTGCTGAGCGACCGAGACGGAGTCGAAACGATGAGCAACGAGGACATCGTCCGGTCCTGGAAGGACCCGGAGACGGCGCACACCGCCCCCGGCCACCCCCTCGGCGAACCGGACCTCACCACCCTCACCGGCGGCGAGGAGCAGATCACGATCTTCGACATCTGCGCCTCCATGCAGACCGGATGCGGCACCTGCGGCAGCTTCAGCGTCGGCTGCTGCTGAGCGACCAGGAAGGAGTCGAACGATGAGCAACGACGAGATCGCCCGGTCCTGGAAGGACCCGGAGGCGCACACCGCCCCCGGCCACCCCCTCGGTGAACCGGACCTCACCACCCTCACCGGCGGCGAGGAGCAGATCACCTACAACGACCTCTGCGGCGACACCGACCGGAGCTGGTGCGGCACCTGCGGCAGCTTCAGCTACGGCTGCTGCTGACCCGCACGCACCACCCCTCTCACAGGACGTCGGGTCCGGCCCTCCCCCGAGGGCCGGGCCCGCGTTCATTCCGACGTTCGTTCGCGTGTTCGTTCCGGAGGACCGTTGCCGGGAGGTGGCGCCACGCCCGAAGCTACGATGGTTACCCGGCGGCCGGCCCCGTGCTCCAGCGTCGCCGTGACCGGAAGTGGCGGCGCAGGAGGCGGAGATGGCGGAAGCCGGGGCGAGCACGCTCGCCGAGAAGATCGAGACGTTGTTCCGCACGGTCCGGCGCCCCAACCGGGAGCAGTACAGCAACGAGGACGTGGCGCGCGCCTGTCGCGAGGCCACCGGCGAGACCTTCTCGGCCACCTACCTGTGGCAGCTGCGCACCGGCAAGCGCGACAACCCGACCAAGCGTCACCTGGAGGCGCTGGCGGCGTTCTTCCATGTCTCACCGGCCTACTTCTTCGACGACCGCCCCGAGGAGATCGTCGCCGAACTCGCCCTGCTGGAGGCGCTGCGGGACGCCGGTGTCCGGAACATGGCGCTGCGGGCGGTGGAACTCTCACCCGAAGCTCTGGACACGGTCTCCGATGTGATCGAGACTATCGCTCGCCGGGAGGCTGCCAGGGGCAAGCCCTCCCAGTGAGCACGACGTGGTGCCGCCGAGGAGGCACCCCGCGACGGTTGACCGGCCACGTCGGCCCCGGCGGATAGGCGAGGCGCGCATTGCGGTGGATCCGACGGCACGGCGGAATGATGCGGCGCTGCCGCGCGATCAGCGAGTCGCTCGACCTCCCCGACCCGTTCGACGCCGCCGAGCTCGTCGCCCGCCTCGCCCGCGACCGCGGCCGCCCGATCGACCTGATCGCCGTCCCCGCGAAGCCCGGTGCGCCCTGCGGACTGCTGGTGACGACCGGTCAGGCCGACTACATCGTGTACGCCGAGGACACCAGCGAGGTGCACCGCCAGCACATCCTGGTGCACGAGTACGCCCACCTGCTGTTGGGCCACGCCGACAGCCCCTCGCCCGACCCCGGGCTCACCCGCGGCCTGCTGCCGCACCTCTCCCCGACGATGATCGGGAAGGTCCTGGGGCGCACCGTCTACCTCGAACCCCAGGAGCAGGAGGCGGAGTTGCTCGCCTCGCTGATCCTCAAACGGGCCCTGCTGCCCGGCGGCCGCCCGTCCGGCGCCCAGTCCCGCGACGCCGAGTGGGCGCACCGGCTCTTCCCCCTGCTGGGCTCCCGCCGCCCGCCGGGCCCGCATGACTGACCCCGTCCTCGCCTGCGCCGCGGTCCTGCTGCTCGGCCTGAGCACGTACCGCTTCTTCGCGCGCGGGCGCCGCGGCCGCACGCCGGCACTGCGCCACACCTGCTGCTTCGCCTGGTGCTTCGGCGCCTTCCTGGCGCTGATGGCCGGTCAGACCAGGGCGGACATCGACCACGGAACCGGCCTGGCGGGCCTGTCCGGCATGTTCACCGACCACCTCAAGATGGGCTCCGCCGGGTTCCTCGCGCTGGCGGCCGTCTCACTGCGCCGTCCCGCGGCCGACGCCCGGGCGCTTCGCCTGCGCCAGGCCGGCACCGCCCTCGCGGTCCTCTCGGCGACCGTCCTGTTCCTGCTCGCCGGGATCCGCGAGGACGGCGGCCAGATGGTGGCCACCGGCGCGTTCGGCCCGGTGGCGCTGGCCGGCTACGACCTGGTCATCACCGGCTACGTGACCTGCTGCCTCGTCACCCTGGCGCGCCAGACGCTGCACTGGACCCGCCAGGCCGACACCACGGCCCTGCGCACGGCCCTCGGCCTGATCACCCTCACCGCCGCCATCGGCCTGCTCTGGGCCGCGTGGGGGTTCGACGACGTCCTCGGCGCCCTGCGCTCGGGCCGCCAGCTGACCACCGAGGACCCGGTCTCGCTGGTGCTCGGGCGGCTGTGCGCGGTCCTGCTGCTGGCCGGTGCCACCACCCTGCTGTGGGCGCGCGCCGGCCGCGCCGCCCGGCGCTGGCGGGCCGCGTACCGCAGCTACCGGTCGCTCGGGCCGCTGTGGCGGGCGCTGCACGCGGCCTTCCCGCAGATCGCCCTCAGCTCCGGCCGGATGCCGCCGGCCGACGCCGAACTCGCGCTCTACCGCCGGGTCATCGAGATCCGGGACGGGCTGCTGATCCTGCGCCGCTACCGCACGGCGGAGGCGCCGGCGGGGGCGGGCGGCGCGCCCCGCGGCACCGAGGCCGCGGCGCGGGCCGAGGCCACCAGGATCGCGGACGCGCTGCTCCGCGCCCGGGTGCGGGATCCCGACGACGGAGCTCCCGGCACCGTCCCGCCGGCGGCCGAGCCCCACCTTCCGCACATCGGCGGCATGGAGGCGGAGACCCGCTGGCTCGGCCAGATCGCCCAGGCCCTGCGGACCCTGCCGCCCCGGGCCGCCGGGCCCCGCTGAACCCAGCGCGGCGCCCGAACACCCCTGATGACCAGCATGGTTACCGTTCGCTACCGCCTCATGAATTCGGAACCCGACTCTCCGACCTCTTTTTCGGATGTGAGTTGCGCCACAACCGGCTGGTCGGTTTATCCGGTTTTAACTGAGCTACTCCCCTTCTGACGGTGCATCGGCGGGTGTGTGGATCCTCATGGCTTTCTCATGAACCTTTGACAGTCGTTTAAGCGTCCATGAAGATCCGCTCAAACTTCGCCCATACACCGGAAGTCGGAGCTTACGCACAGTGAGAACAGCAGCAAGACGGTCGGGCAGCCTGCTCGCCGCGGCACTCGCCGCGGTCGCGCTGGCCGCGACCGCGGTGGCGCCGGCCGCCGCCGCAGTCCCCGGCGGAACACCGCCGCCCGGCGTGACGGACACCCAGGACAGCGCGGAGAGCCTGGCCGTCAAGGAAGCCGCCCGCACCGGCAAGCCGGTCGAGGTGCTCGCCAAGCGCGGCGAGTCCAGCGACACCGTCGCCCAGCCCGACGGCAAGCTGAAGACCACCACCTACGTCCAGCCCAAGCGGGTGCGCAAGAACGGCACCTGGGTGGACCTCGACCCGACGCTGCAGGCGCTGCCGGACGGCGCCGTCGCCCCCAAGGGCTCCACCGCCGACCTGCGGTTCTCCGGCGGCGGCAGCGAGCCGCTGGTCCGGATGGCGCGGGCCGGCAAGGAGCTGAAGCTCAGCTGGCCGAAGCCGCTGCCCAAGCCGACGGTCACCGGCGCGACCGCCGAGTACACCTCGATCCTGCCGGACGTCGACCTGCGGCTGACCGCCACCAAGACCGGGTTCACCCAGGTCATCGTGGTGCGCACACCCGAGGCCGCGCAGAACCCCGAGCTGGACCAGCTCCGACTCGGCCTGCACGGCGACGGCCTGACCGTCAGCAAGGAGGCCGACGGCACCCTCAAGGCCAAGGACCTGTCCGGCGGCGGCACCGTCTTCGAGGCGCCCGTCCCGGTGATGTGGGACTCCACCAAGCCCGCCGCGCCCGCCGCGGCGAGCACCCCCTCCGCCCCGGCCCCCGCGGCCGCCGCCCCGAAGGCGCTCAAGGCCGCCCCGCAGCAGGCGCCGCGGGCCGAGGCCCCGGCCGCCGCCGCTCCCGCCGCCGGTCAGCCCGATCCCGCCGCGTACGGCGAGGGCGACCTGCCCGGCGAGGGCGCCAAGATGACCCGCCTCAAGGTCGACCTGCCCAAGGACGGCCTGGTGCTGTCCCCCGACCAGGCCATGCTCGACGCCCCGGACACCGTCTACCCGGTGATGATCGACCCGGCGTGGTACACCCCGCACGCCGGTGACTGGGCGGGCGTCTCGCGCAGCTACCCGAACCAGGCGTACTGGCACTTCACGTACAACAGCAGCTACGTCCACGACTGGGGCGTCGGCTACTGCGGCGACACCTCGCGGTGCGCGCCGACCGACGTGAAGCGGGCGTTCTTCCAGGTGCCCAACCCGTTCGTCGGCAAGCAGATCCTCAGCGCCACCTTCGGCACCTACGAGAGCTGGTCGTACTCCTGCGACGCCCGGCCCGTCGAGCTGTGGAACACCGGCTACATCTCCTCCGGCCTGAACTGGAACAGCCAGAACGCCGCCGGGTTCTGGGGCCGCTACCTGCAGACCATCAACACCGCCAAGGGCTGGAGCGGCAACTGCCCCGGCGGCTGGCTGGAGTACGGCGAGGACGGCGCGGTCCGCAACCTCGTCCAGGACGCCGCCAACTGGGGCTGGCCGACCATCACCTTCGGTCTGAAGGCCCAGAACGAGGGCGACACCCTCGCCTGGAAGCGCTTCACCGACGACGCCTACCTGTCGGTGTACTACAACCTGCGGCCCAACCAGATCCCGATGTCCGACATGACGATGTCGCCGGGCTCGGTCTGCCAGTACCCGGGCATCAAGATCAACAAGATGCCGCAGGTCACCACCCGCGCCACCGACCCGGACGGCGAGGCGATCGGCGTGCAGTTCGCGGTCGGCTGGGACGACGGCACCGGCCTGCGCCGCCGCTGGTGGTCCACCGGCTCGGAGGACGCCGCACCGGGCTGGGACACCTTCAAGGGCTCCGGCTCGATCTTCTCCTGGCCACTGCCGACCGGCCTGCCGCAGAACCTCCAGCTCGACTGGGAGGCCCGCGCCTGGGACGGCGCGCAGTGGGGGCCGTGGTCCTCCGACGGTGACCCGACCGGCTGCTACTTCATCGTCGACACCTCCGCACCGGACGGCCCGGCGATCACCTCCAACGCCTACCCGGGCTCCAAGGACGCCACCGCGGCGCTCCCGTGGACCGACGGCGTCGGCCGCACCGGCCAGTTCACCCTGAAGTCCGCCGCCACCGACGTGGTCAAGTACCAGTGGGGCCTCGACACCTCGCCGTCCGCGGCGAACGAGATCGCCACCAGCGGCGGCGCCGGGCAGACGGTCCGTGTCCAGCCGCAGACCGCCGGCGTGCACTTCGTCTCCGCCCGGGCCGTCGACGGCGCGGGCAACGCCTCGCAGCCCGAGACGTACTACTTCAACGTCCTCTCCGGGCAGCCGCAGCGCGCCGGCTGGTCGATGGACGATGCCGCCGGCGGCACGAGTGTCGCAGGCACCGGCGGTGGCTTCGAGGCCGCCCTCAACACCGGCGCCACGCCGGGTGCTCCCGGCCACCTCAAAGAGGCCCTCGCCCTGAACGGCACCGCCAACGGCTACGCCGAGACCCAGGGCGCGGTACTGGACACCCCTCGCAGTTTCACCGTCTCCTCCTGGGTCCGGTTCGACGGCACCACCGGAACCCGCGCGGCGGTCAGCCAGGGCGGCCCGGACTACTACGCCTTCCACCTCGGTATCGAGAACGTCGCCGGCGTCCTCAAGTGGGGCTTCAAGGTCCAGACCGCGGCCGGTAACCAGGACGCGAGCACGATCGGGCTCCAGTCCACCGACCCCGCGACGCCCGGCGTGTGGACCCACCTGACCGGCGTCTGGAACGCGGACTCGAAGACCATCCAGCTGTACGTCAACGGCACCCTGGCCAAGTCGGGCACCGCGAACGCGGTCTGGGACGGACACGGCCCGCTGGAGATCGGTCGCGCCCGTTGGAAGGGCCAGTGGGTCGACTACTGGCCCGGCGCCATCGACGAGGTCAGGGTCTGGGACCGCTCCCTGAGCACGACCGAGGTCGCCGACGTGGCCGCGGACAAGCAGCTCGCCACCGGCCGCCCGGCCAAGGCGGTCTGGCACCTGGACGGCAGTGACGCCAAGCCGGCCGGTACCGCCGAGACCGACAACCTCACCGCCTACAACGGCGTCGCGCTCGGCCAGCCCGGCATCGCCGACAAGGCGATCCACCTGGACGGCGTGGACGACTACCTGCGCGGCACCCGCCCGCAGGTCGACGGCAGCCGGGACTTCTCGGTCTCCGCCTGGGTGAAGCTGCCGGCCCCCGCCGCCAACGACACCAGCGCGAAGATCGCCGTCACGCAGATCGGCCAGCACAACAGCGAGTTCTCGCTGTACTACTCCACCTACTGGAAGCGCTGGATCTTCGGCCGCTACAAGGAGGACACCTCCGCCGACACCCTGGTGCGCACCTGGCAGCCCGACTGCACCCCGGGCACCCAGATCAACGGCGCGCCCTGCTTCGCCGGCACCACCGGCGAGTGGACCCACCTGCTGGGCGTCTCCGACACCGCCGCCAAGAAGCTGCGCTTCTACATCAACGGCTTCCTCGTCGGCGAGTCGGACTACACCCAGAACGCGCCGTGGGCCAACCCCGGCCCGCTGCAGATCGGTGCCGTCAACCGCGAGGGCGTCAACGGCGAGTTCTTCGGCGGCGACATCGACGACGTGCGGGTCTACGACCGGGTCGTCACGGGCCCGGAGGCCGGCACCATGGTGCAGCAGCGCCCGCAGCTGGCCGGCCGCTGGAAGCTCTCCTCGGCCACCGGCACCCCGGCCGTCACCCCCGACGAGGGCCCGGCCAAGGCCGGCGCCCAGCTCGGCGGCGGCGCCTCCATCAAGGCCGACGGCGGCGTGCTGACCGTCCCCGGCATCCTGCTGCTGGATGGCACCACCGGCTACGCCGCGACCGCCTCGACCCCGCTGCACACCGGCCAGAGCTTCACCCTGGCCGGCTGGGCGAACACCGCGGGCGTCCCGGCCCGGAAGATGACCGCCCTGTCGGTGGCCGGCGCCAACAACAGCGCCGTCGCCGTGCGCTGGGTCCCGCTGGGCAACGACGCCACCGGCCAGCCGTACGGCCAGTGGCAGGCCGAGGTCCGCGACTCCGACGCCACCGGCGCGACGCGCACCCTGACCGCGCACAGCTCCGCCGTCTCCGCCATGGAGAACTGGACGCACCTGGCGGTCAGCTACGACGCCTTCACGGACCGGCTGGTCCTGTACGTCAACGGCCAGGTGGAGAACCAGGGTTGCCCGGACGGTTCGACCGGCTGCACCCCGCACATCTCCTGGACCACCGCCCCGCAGCCCTTCGAGGCTGGCGGCGGCCTCCAGTTCGGCCGGAGCAAGGACTCCGGTGCCTGGGGCGAGTACTTCTCCGGTGAGCTGGACGACGTCTGGCTGTATCAGGGCGTGCTGAGCCCCGCGCAGATCGTCAAGCTCGCCGACTACGTCGAGCTCGGCACCTCCACCGGGGTCTGATCCCCCTCTACCTGCGGGCCGGGCGGCTTCCTGCCGCCCGGCCCGTGGTCCGTCACACCCGTTTCACCTCAAGGAGTTGTTTCCCCATGAGCAGGAAGAGGTCGGTGCCCCGGCCGACCCGCTCCAGAGTGTCCGCGGTCATCGCGGGCACACTGGTCGGGTCGCTGCTGCCGGCACTGCCACTGGCCGCCGTCGCGGCGGCCGCGGAACCGTACACCAAGCCCTCGGCGGTCTCCCCGGAGAAGCCGGTCAAGGGCTCGGAGGCGAAGACCAAGGGCCGCAAGGCCGACACCACCGTCAGCAAGACCGACGGCAAGCACGGCTCCCTGCCCGCCGCGGGCAGCGCCACCGTCGACGTCCCCGGCGAGAAGGGCAAAGCGGTCAAGGCCGGCAAGCTGCCGGTCGCCGTCTCCTCCGCCGGCGCGGCGGGCAAGGCGAAGGTCGAGCTGCTCGGCCAGGACGCCGCCACCAAGGCCGGCATCAACGGCGTGCTGCTGACCGTCTCCGGCGCGGACGAGAACAGCGGCCTGGCCGTCGACTACTCGTCCTTCGCCCAGGCGGCGGGCTCCGGCTTCGGCTCCCGGCTGAAGCTGGTCCGGCTGCCCGAGTGCGCGCTGACCACCCCCGACCTGCCCGAGTGCCGGGTGCAGACCCCACTGCCGGGCGGCAACGACGTGGCGAAGCAGACCGTCGCCGCCGACGCGCTGACGGCGGCCCCGGCCGGGTCGATGCGGCTCGCGTCCGCACCGGGCGCGATGGTCGTGGCGGCCACGGCCGGAACGGCCGGGCCCAGCGGGGACTACAAGGCGACGCCGCTCACCTCGGCGTCCTCCTGGTCGACGTCCCTGAACAGCGGATCGTTCAGCTGGTCGTACGACATGCCACTGACGGTGATGCCCGGCGGGCTGACCCCGAAGATCGGCCTGAACTACAACTCCGGCGCGATCGACGGCCGCACGGCCAACAGCAACAACCAGTCCTCCTGGGCGGGCGACGGCTTCGAGCTCTCCCCCGGCTTCGTGGAGCGCAGCTACAAGGCGTGCGCCGACGACGGTGCGCCCAAGACCGGCTCCGCCAGCCCGGGCGACCTGTGCTGGGCCACCGACAACGCCACCATCAGCTTCGACGGGCACTCCGGCGAGCTGATCCCGGTCTCCGGCGACGAGTGGCGGATCAAGGGTGACGACAACACCAAGGTCACCCGCGTCCGTGATACCGGCCGGGGCAACGGCGACAACGACGGCGAGTACTTCCGCGCCACCACCACCGACGGCACCAACTACTACTTCGGCTACAACCGTCTGCCCAACTGGAGCGCCGGCAAGCCGGAGACCAAGTCCGTCTACACCGTGCCGGTCTACGGCAACAACGCGGGCGAGCCGTGCAACGGCGCCGACTTCGCGTCCTCCTGGTGCCAACAGGGCTGGCGGTGGAACCTGGACCTGGTGGTCGACTCCCACGGCAACGACATCACGTACTGGTACACGCCCGAGACCAACAACTACGGCCGCAACCTGAAGGCCACCGACCGCACGTCCTACATCCGCGGCGGGCGCCTGGACCACATCGAGTACGGTCAGCAGCAGGGCGACATCCACTCGGCCACCGTCAAGCCGATGGGCCGGGTCGAGTTCGGCACCGCCGAACGCTGCCTGGAGACCGCGGCCGGCCTCTGCGACCCGGCGAAGATCGACACCAACCGGCAGTACTGGTACGACACCCCGTGGGACCAGAACTGCAAGGACGGCACCGACTGCACCGGGCAGAACTCGCCGACCTACTTCACCCGGACCCGCCTCACCTCCGTCACCGCCAAGACCCTCCAGGCCGACGGGAGCTACGCCACTGTCGACACCTGGAACCTGACCCACAAGTGGGGCACGGCCGACTTCGACTACCAGCTGCTGCTGGACTCCATCCAGCACACCGGCTCCTCCGCCACCCCGGCGATCGCCCTGCCCAAGACCGGCTTCGCCTACAAGCAGATGGCGAACCGGCTCGACAAGGTCGGCGACGGCCGCATGCCGTTCATCAAGCAGCGGCTGGGCACCGTCACCGACGAGCAGGGCGGCCAGATCGACGTCAACTACTCGGCCGCGGCCTGTGACTGGAACAACCTGCCCGCGCCGCAGAGCAACACCACCCGCTGCTTCCCGCAGATGTACCAGCCGTCCAACGACGTGCCGGTGACCACCGAGTGGTTCAACAAGTACGTCGTCAACGCGGTCATTGCCACCGACCGCACCGGCGGCGCGCCCGACATGGTCACCCGCTACACCTACCTCGGCGACGCCGCCTGGCACTTCGACGACGAGGACGGCCTGACCCCGGCCAAGCTCAAGACCTGGTCGCAGTGGCGCGGCTACGCCCACGCCCGGGTCGAGACCGGCGGCGTGACGGGCGTGACCACCCAGGCCGACCACTGGTTCCTGCGCGGCATGGACCAGGACCGCAACAACCCCGCCGACAAGAACAGCAAGCGCAGCGTCACCGTCGACGACGGCCAGGGCACCGTCCTGACCGACGACCAGGCCTGGGCCGGCTTCGAGTACCGCAGCGAGCAGTACGACAAGCCCGGCGGCGTGATCCTCTCCAAGTCCGTCAGCACCCCGTGGAAGAAGGAGACCGCCAAGCGCTCCAACGACTGGGGCACCACCACCGCCAACCTCACCGGCACCCAGGCGAGCAGGACCTTCACCTCGCTCGACAAGGGCGCGGGCGCCGCCTGGCGCGAGACCCGCACCTCGACCTCCTTCGACGACTACGGCCGTGCGACGCAGAGCGAGGACCTGGGCGACGTCGCGGTCGGCACCGACGACACCTGCACCCGCACGACGTACGCCGACAACACCGCGGCGTGGATGCTGACCGGCAGCGTCCAGGTCGAGACGGTCGCCGCCGGCTGCTCGGCGACCGTGAACCGCGACACCCAGGCGGACGGCACCTCCGCCGTCCTGTCGGACATCCGCACCCGCTACGACGGCCAGGCCTACGGCGCCGCCCCCGTCAAGGGCGACGTCACCACCGTGCACACCCTGAAGTCCCGCTCCGGCAACCGGGCCACCTACCTGGACGGAACGACCCACTACGACGCCTACGGCCGTTCCGACAGCACCACCAAGCTGGCGTCCACCACGGTGTTCGACACCACGGGCACCACGGCACCCGTGACCACGGCCAGCCCGCTGGCGCAGACCACCACCACCGGCTACGCCCCGGCGAACGGCCGGCCCACCAGGGTCACCACGACCGGACCGCCGGTGGTCGCGGGCAACCCCGCCACCGCCATGGTCTCCGTCGCCGACGTCGACCTGCTGCGCGGCCTGACCGTCGATGCCGTCGACGCCAACAACCGCCGCACCGACACCCTGTACGACGCGCTCGGCCGCACCCTCAAGATCTGGCTGCCGAACCGCTCCAAGGGCAGCGGCCAGACCCCGAACCACGAGTTCGGCTACACGGACAACGACGGCCAGATCCGCGTCGTCTTCACCAAGGCCCTCAACGCCGACGGCTCCCAGGCCACCGCGTACACCCTGTACGACGGTTTCGGCCGGGGCCGTCAGACCCAGTCCCCCGGGGACAACGGCGGCCGGGTCCTGACCGACACCTTCTACGACGAGCACGGCCAGGCCGCGCTCGCCTACGCCGGCTACTACGCGACGGGCGCGGCCTCCGGCACACTGTTCAAGGTCGAGGACGCCACCGGCGTCGAGACCCAGACCGCCAGCACCTTCGACGGCCTCGGCCGCGTCGTCAAGTCCACCACCCTGGCGGGCAACGGCGTCGGCACCCCGATCGCCACCACGCTCACCGACTACGACGGCGACCGGGTCACCGTCACCCCGCCCCAGGGTGGCACCCCGGCAACGACCATCAAGGACGCCCACGGCCACACCACCGAGATCCGCCAGTACCGCGGAGGCTCCCCCACTGGTGCCTACGACACCATCCGGTACGGCTACGACCAGGCCGGGCACACCACCCAGCTGACAGACCAGTACGGGACGCAGTGGAGCTGGACGTACGACCAGCAGGGCCGGCAGGTCAAGACCGTCGACCCCGACTCCGGCACGTCGGTCAGGACCTATGACGACCGCGGCCGACTCGCCACCAGCCGGGACGGCAACAACCAGACCCTGGCCTACGTCTACGACAACCTCGACCGGCAGACCGAGCTGCACTCCGGCTCCGTCTCGGGCCCGCTGCTCACCTCGCAGGTCTGGGACCCGGCCGGCAACAAGGGTCTGATCTCCTCGGCGACGAGGTACTCCACCGTCGGCGGCGCCACCTACCCGTACACCACGACCTGGTCGCTGTACGACGCGCTGGGCCGCGCGAACCGCAGCACGCTCAGCGTTCCGTCCGTCCCCGGCCAGGAGGCCCTCGCCGGGAACTACATCAGCGGCACCACCTACCGGCTCGACGGCAAGCAGCAGAGCACCAGCTACCCGGCGGCCGGCAACCTCGCGGCCGAGTCGGTGGCCTACGGCTACGACTCCCTCACCCGGATGACCACGGCCGAGGGTCTGAGCAGTTACCTCGCGAACCAGACCTACAGTCTGACCAGCAAGCCGCTGCAGAGCACCCTGTCCGACGGGACCGCGAACAAGCAGCTCTACATCACCAACGCCTACGAGTGGGGCACCCAGCGGCTGGCGTCCAGCCGCACCGACCAGTACGGCGAGGCGAACCCGCTGCGCGCGGCCGCGTACACCTACGACCAGTCCGGCAACGTCACCTCGATCACCGACACCTCGCGCTCCGGCACCGACCGGCAGTGCTTCCAGTACGACTACCTGGCCCGGCTCACCGAGGCGTTCACGCCGAGCGGCACCGGCTGCCCGGCCAAGCCCGACGCCAAGGCGCTCGGCGGCCCGGCACCGTACTGGACCAGCTGGCAGTTCAACCCCGACAGCACCCGGGACACCCAGACCCGGCACGACATCACCGGAGACCCCGCCAAGGACGTCACCACCAAGTACAACTACCCCGGCCCGACGGCCACCCAGCCGCACACGCTGAAGAGCACCAGCGGCACCGGCGTCCTCGCCGAGACCGCCGGCTACGACCCCGCGGGCAACACCATCGCCCGCCACCGGGACCTCGCCGCTGGGGCCACCAGCGACCAGGCGCTGACCTGGGACGCCGAGGGCAAGCTCGGCAAGGTCGTCGACACCGTCAAGAACGGGCCCGCCACCAGCACCAGGACGACGGAGTACCTCTACGACCCCAGCGGCAGCCGGCTGACCTCCCACGTCCTGGACAGCGCCAACCCGAGCGCCGAGAACTGGACGCTCTACCTCGGCACCACCGAGCTGACCCTGACCAAGGGCGCGGCCAAGCCCGTCGCCACCCGGTTCTACTCGCTCGGCCAGGCCTCGGCCGTGCGGACCGACGACAACAAGGTCGCCTTCCAGGTCGCCGACCACCACTCCACCGCCGAACTGAACGTCGACGCGGCCACCGGAGCGGCGGCCCAGAAGCGGACCACGCCGTACGGCGAGCAGCGCGGGACGGCTCCCGCCACCTGGTCGGGCAACCACGGGTTCCTGGGCGGCGTCAACGAGCCCACCGGGCTGGTCCACCTCGGAGCGCGCGACTACGACCCGTCCCTCGGCCGGTTCCTCAGCATCGACCCGCTGTTCGACCCGACCAGCCCCAAGGAGCTGAACGGGTACGCCTACTCGGGCGGCAACCCGACCAGCACCAGCGACCCCGACGGCCGCAAGATGTGCGCCGACGACTGCTCCGGCAACGACATGGCGCTGCACGGCTGGGTCGGCATGAACGGCGTCTTCCACGAGCCGACCATGGGCGAGCAGTGCGTCACCCACTGCACCGACGACGGTGACGACGACGAGGTGCCCAGCACCCGTGGTGGCGGTGGCGACGGCGGATCGCCGTCCCCGACCAAGACCACCAAGGGCACCGCGGAGAACCGCAAGAAGTGGCACGAGGCCCGCGTGGCCTGGCTGATGCAGCCGGACAACCCGGTCATCGGCGAGTACCTGGAGAAGATCCGGGAGATCAACAAGAAGTACTGCCACCGCTCCGCCCGGGACGGCTGCGCCTTCGCCAACCTGGCGCAGGACTACATGGACCGGAAGTACGTCGAGGACATCGCCGGCCGGATCGACGAGTCCGAAACCCCCTTCGACGAGGACCGGTTCAAGACGCTGACCAAGAAGGGGAGCAACCTCACCACCTGGTCGCTCAGCAACAGCGAGTACGCGATAGCCTTCCAACTGGCCCAGGGCGGCTCCCACGTCAAGGCGACACTGGACGACGGCGGAAAGTCCGGAAAGGGCTTCGACGCCTGGGTCGACGGGGTGCCGTCCGAGTTCAAGGAGACCAAGCCCGGACCGAACGCCGTCCACGACAACATGAGGAAGTCCAACGGGAAGGGTGCGGTGCGTACCTACATCCGCATGCCGGACGGCTACTCCGCCAAGACGGCCGTGGCGAGCCTGGACGACTACCTGCGCAGGCGGAGTTCGGACTTCCAGGAGTACCACATCTGGGCAGCCGGAGACCCGACCGGCTGGAGCATCAGCGGCACGATCGGCGGCGGCTACAAGTGCAAGGGCCACGGGTGTTGAGACCATGTCGACCGATGCCGCCATCCTGGTGAGACGACCGTCCGGTCCCGCCCTCACCGCCCGGGAGATCTCTGACGTCCTCACGCTGACCACCGATCCGCTCACGGATCCGTGGCACCACGTCGTGGGCGCGGACGGCTCGAAGTTCCGGCTCCGGCTGAGCAGCGCGCCCGGCGACCTCTCCGGGCCGGCCGTCGAGTCGTCCGGTGCCGGGGAGCGGGACTACGACTGCTTCGTCCACGTGTCCATCTACTGGACGACCGAGGACACCGACGACAGCATCGGTTCCCTGCGGGCGTTCTGCCGGTCCCTCGTCGCCGAGCTGCACGCCGTGTGGCCGGAGGCGGAGTCGGTGTTCGAGGTCGATGACGCCTACAGCTACCGGGTCCTCCCGGAGCCGTCCGAGGGCGTGGTCGACCTGCGGCTGGGGAGCGGGGCTCCGCCCACGGAGCCCGGCTTCTCCCTGGTCGAGGCGGCCAACCGCGCCGCCTCGGGCACCGGGCTGGTCTTCACCGAGGACGAGCCCGGCCGGCACATCGTCCCGTCGGACGGCGCGGGCGACTCGGTGACCTACACCGTGTCCCACCGGGCGGAGGAACTCCCCTTCGCCGCCGGGGCGCGCTCCGCCGCCGCCCCGGTCGACGCCCGGCAGTTGGGCGAGTTCACCGAGCGCCTGCTCACCGAACTCGCCCGGCACACCGCTGGCGCCGACCTGGCCTGCTGGGTGAACGGCCGGCTCTACCGCTACGAGGTGGAGCTGACCCCGCCGCTCGACTGACCGGCTGCGCACTGAGGGGCCCCGACCGCTGCCCGCGGTCGGGGCCCTGCGCATATTCGCCGCCGGCCCGCGTATTCGTCGCCGGCCCGACCACGACGGCCGGCCGTCCAGTCAGATCGGCAGGTTCCAGCCCGGCCCGTCTTCCGTGCCGATCCACACCCGTTGCCCGGTCACCGAGACCGTGAGGCCGAACCCCTCCTGGTGCGGCTCGCCGGCCCGCTGCCACGCCTCGACGGCGCTCTCCACCTGGTCCCAGAGCCGCAGCGGGCCGCGCTGCACCACGGTCCACCCGCCGTCCGGGTGGGGCGCGGTCCGGGCCTGCGACCCGGTCGCCACGTCCCAGAGGATCTGGTGCCCACCGGCGCCCATCCGTTCGGCTGACGGCGCCGCGAGCTGGGCGACCCAACTGCCGGTCCAGGTGCCGATGACCTCCGGGTTGATCCGGGACGGGCGTTCGTCCCCCGGGAGCAGGGAGATGCTCTGGCGCGGTGGCCGGTCGTGCGGGCGAGCGATCATGAAACTGGTGTAGCCGGGCATGAACACCCCCCTTCCCTCGCCAGGAGCCGTCACGACCAGGCGCACCAGTCCGAACCCGAACCCCCATCCGGACAGGGTCGCCAGGATGACGCCGCCGGGCTTCACCTGGTGCAGCCAGCAGGGCGGCAGGTAGCGGACCGCGCAGGTGGCGATGAGCCGGTCGTACTCGCCGCCGTCCGGGTCGCCGAGCAGCCCGTCACCGATGACCAGCCGGGGCGCGAACCCGGCCGACCCGATCGCGGCGGCGGCAGCGGCGCCGACCACCGGGTCGTACTCGACGCTGGTCAGGTTGGCGTCCCCGAGGCGGTGTGCGCCCAGGGCGGTCGAGTAGCCGGTGCCCGTACCGACCTCCAACACGCGGTGACCGGCCTCGACACCGAGCTGCTGCCACATGCGCAGCACCAGCGAGGGCAGGGTGGACGACGAGGACGGGGTTCCGGTCGCGGTGCCCCCGGTCACGTCCTCGGGGCGGGTGCGCCCGTCGAGCTGGGTGATCAGCGTCTCGTTCGAGTAGACCTGCTCCAGCCACCCGGGATCGGCCCGCCGCACCGGCCGGTAAACGGTCGGGCTGCTGCCCGGGACCGGCACGAAGAAGGAGCCGACGAACAACTCCCGGGGCACCGCCAACGCGGCATCCCGCCACGCCGGGTCGCCCACCGCGTCCTCCCCGGTGAGTCCGTCCACCAGGTCGGCACGAAGCCGAGCCGAGTCATTCATGGGCCGATCCCCTCCTCAAGTCGGTCGGCGATGGCCCGGGCGATCGCCGAGGTGGTGTCGCAACCCTGCCAGGCCCATTGCCCGTTGGGGTTGCATTCCAGGAAGTACCAGTCGCCGGCGGCGGTCACCGCGAAGTCGAACGCACCGTAGACCAACCGGAACTCGGCGAGGTAGGCGGCCACCGAGCGGGCGACGGAGCCCGGCACCTCGATCGGCCTGCACGTCATCAGGTCCTGGCGTTCACGCCAGTCGAGATCGGGGCTGGTGATCCGAACACCGAACAGCTGGTCCCCCACCGCGGTCACCCGCACGTCGAACGACTTGGGCACAGTTCCTTGGAACATGTGCGGGCAGACGGACACCGCTTCGGTGATCTCGGCCGGGTCGACCTCCCGCACCCACACCGTCCGCGCGGTCCCGTCGGGCGCGCGGTACCGACTGTCCCACAGCGGCTTGTAGATGGACCCGTGGGGCCGGCCTGCGCAGAACCGGCGCGCTTCGTCGGGATCAGTGGTGATGACCGTGTCCGGCACCTGGAACCCGCTCCGGCCGGCCACCGTAAGCTGTGCGGGCTTGTACTCCGCATTCCGGATGCGCCACGGGTGATTGACGTAGTAGGCGTCCGGAAGCGACGCAAGGATGCCACCGGCACCCCAGAACGCCTGCGTTCCGGCGAACTTGGCAGCGTGTTCGGTCAGCCCCGGCGGTGCCTCGTAGGGCGAGGGGCGGCGGACCCAGACCGAGCGCACCCGGGTGAGGTCGAGCTCCCGACTCGGTGTGCGCAGGGTACCCCGTTGGTCGCCCTTGCCGTAGCGGGCGGTCAACGAGGCACTCCCGAGCAGATCAGCACCGGGATCCACCCGGACGACCGGAACGCGGCGCTCGGACAAGATGCGGAGCACCAAGTCGGCCGTCACGTCGTGCGTATTGGTCAGGACCAGGACGGCCCGGTGTCGATCCAGCGCCATCTCAGCGAGTGCCCTGGTCCTGGTCGTTCGAGGACATGCTGTCCATGTCGGTCGGCGTGTTCTGTCCGCCGCTCTGTCCGTCACCGCCGCCCGTGTTCGTAGGCGCGCTGGTCTCCGTGCTGGTGCCGTGTGCCCCCATCTCGACCTTGCGGCCCTGGTCGTCCACGAAGACGGCCATCTGCGTTTCGGGGTCAATCACGGCCGAGACGGCGGGGATCGGGGTCGTGTCCGGGTACGGCCTCATCCGGGTCGTGCCCCACGGTGCGGTTGCCATAGGTTGCGCCTCCTCGTTCACGGTGCCGACAACACCATGGACGGTAGAGAGCCACGGCACCCGGCCTCAACGAACTTGCGAGTAGTTGCGCCGATTCACCCGAGAGAGTCAATCGCAGCCCCGATCACGGCACGGGCCGCGGCGCCGAAGACAGCCACATCGGACAGCTGGGCGAACGCCCTACTGTAGTCGGCGAGTTCGCGGGGCTGCCTGACGTTGATCTCGGCCGTCAGGGTCTCCACCACGATGTGTCGGTCGTCGAACATGTAGAACGCTTCCAACGGCCAGACCGAGCGGCGGGCGGTGAACGGGATGATCCCGAGCGAGACCGAGGCGAGTGGCATCACAGTGAGCAGGTGCCTGAGCTGCCCACGCATCACGTCGGGATCACCGATGCGGTACCGCAGCACGGCCTCCTCCATAAGCACCACGAACCGGTGACCGCCCTCGTACAGGAAACGGCTACGGGCCACCCGCGCGGCGACGGCCTCCGCCACATCGTCAGGGGTTCCCTGGAACTGTGTGATGGCGCGCATCAGGGCCGTGGCATACGCCGGTGTCTGGAAGAAGCCGGGAACGACGTTGGACACGTACACCCGGCACAGACGGGTCCGCTCGTTCAGTCCGTAGACGTTCTCCTGGACCTTTCGCATGCCGTCGCGTTGGAGCCTCCGCCATTCCGAATACATCGACTCCACGACGCGCACGGTGGCGACGAGGTCCTGCACCTGGTCATCGGAACCGCAGACGGCACACCAGGCCCGGATGTCCGCTTCGGAAGGGGTCGTCTTCGCGGAGAGGATCCGCGACGTCTTCGCCGGATGCCACCCGCACCGGGCCGACAGCTCTCGCCCGTTGAGGCCGGCATCCAGCATGAGTTCGCGCAGACGCGCGGCGACCACCTGCCGGACGGCTTGGGCGCTGGACGATGGCGAGGAGGGCATGAATTGTCGGTCCGGTCGGTGATCGCGGAGGTCAGAGGGTGTAGACCGCGTGGTCGATGCCGCGCTCCCACACCGCTTCGAAGGCCGAGACGCAGAGCTTCACCACCGCCGGGTCCTCGGACAGCTCGTACCTGGGGTCCGCCCATTCGCCCACGCCGGTGAAGTGGTTGAACTCGACCAGCCGACCGTCGAAGACCCAGAAGTCGTTGCCCGGCAAGGCGATGTCCGACGCCTCACGGCGTGGAAGCCAGCGGACCTGTTCGCCTGCCTCGATGTTCACGACGGTCCCGGCGTGCTCGAAGCGGATGTAGTCGGTCACCGGCTCCGAGACGATCCGGGCCCTGCGCATGACCACGCCCCGGCTGACGGCATCTCGGACGAGTGGAACCCACCCGGCCCAACCATCGGACTCGGGGTCGAGATCGGGGTGGATTCCAGTCCGCCTGAACGTCGCGAAATCCGCCGATTCGTCGCCAACGCCGTACCAGTCCCGCATCTCCAGGTGCACGGCTGAGTGCCGCGCGGACTTGAGCAGGTCAGAGAAGTCCGGAACGTTCTGCGTCATCGAGCGCCTTCCTCATCATGGCCGCCATGCGGAGCGGGACACGAACCACGGCCTCGCCCTCGGGGATGCCGATCGCGTGACCGGGAACCCACTCGGTCGTGCTGATGGCGGCCAGCAGTTCCTCGCCGGGCTTCCAGCCCTGGAGCACCAGCTCCCGCTTCTCCTCGTCCACCCAGACCGTCGGCGAGCCGTTCCCCTGGGTCTCGGGGTCCATCCCATGGAACCGTAGCGCCATCGTGCCCTCCCGTGCCAAGTCGGCTGTGCATCCTTGCGTTACCGCTCCACGGAGGTGACCAAACGTCCAGCAGTCAAGACGTGTAAGGGCGTCCGCCAGTAGGTGCCGCAGGTGCTGGCAGCAGGGCAGGCACGGTTCACCCGATCATGGAGTTCTCTGTGCTTCATGATCACCGGAGGACCCGTGCCTGCCGTCCCATCATGCATTCTTGACCCGATCCGCGACCAGTTCCTCGCGCCCCTGCCGGCGCGCGAGGAACGGCACCCGCTGGGCTGCCACAACCCGAGGATCAGCGACGCCGTCGTCTTCGACCGGCTGGTACAGGTCCTGGTCTTCGGTTGCGGGTACGAACGCGCCGCCGACCAACACTGCTCGGCCACCACCTTGCGCCGACGCCGCGACGAGTGGATCGACGCCGGCGTGATGGACAGGCTACGGCTACTCGCACTCGCCGCCCATGACCGCATGATCGGCCTCGAACTCGACCGCCTGAGCGCCGACGGCTGCATCACCAAGGCGCCCTCCGATGGTGAATGCGCTGGCAGAAGCCCTCGATCGATCGTGGCGGCGATCTGCGCCTGTCGGGCTGCTGCCCGGGACTTGCACGAAGAAGGAGCCGACGAACAACTCCCGGGGCACCGCCCGCGCGGAAGCCCGCCACGCCGGGTCGTCCACCGCGTCCTCCCCGGTGAACCCGTCCACCAGGGCGGCACGGAGCCGAGCCGCTGCACTCATGGGCCGATTCCCTCCTCGATTCGGTCGGCGACGGCCCGGCGATCGCCGAGGTGGTGTCGCAACCCTGCCAGGCCCATTGCCCGTTGGGGTTGCATTCCAGGAAGTACCAGTCGCCGGCGGCGGTCACCGCGAAGTCGAACGCACCGTAGACCAGCCGGAACTCGGCTGGTGCTGTGACCGGGAAGGTTCACCGTGATCGGAAGGCGGTTCGTGGGTCGAGCGCACGCGAAACGGCTGGTATTACTGGGGTATGCAGGAAGAGACCGCACGCTCCGCGATCGACACGTTCATCTCCGCGTTCAACGCCTCGGACGACAGCTATGTGACTGCCCTGCTCTCCCAGGCCCTGACCTCAGACGTGGTCTTCTGGGGGCCGTTGGGTCGCACCGAAGGAATCGGGGCGGTCGAGCGGTTCGTGCTGGACATCCGACGCCACCCGGCCGGGACCGGCACGATGGTGCGCTGCTCGGCGGTGGACATGCCTGACGAATGGGCCCGGTACCAGTGGGTCTTCACCACGCCTGATGGAGGCCCCCGCCTGGCGGGAACGGATGTCGTCCATCTGCGACGGAGCCTCATCGACCAGATCATCGTCTTCGCGGGGGAGATCGAGCCGGTCGCCTCCTGAGTCACCGAGTCGGTGCTGCCCCGGCGCACGGTCTGTTGCAGCTTCTGCCCCTCCTGGCCGGTCAGCCTGCGCACACGGACGGACAGGCTCATCCACCGCGCCTCCAGCGCTCGGATCGGACGTCACCGCGCATCCAACCGTCACGACCGCCGACCCGGTGAACCTTCCCGGTCAGAGCACCAGCGGGCGTCAGTTCCCGATCGGGAACTCGCCTGCCTGGATCGCGGCGATGAAGGAGTCCCAGGAGGTGGTCGGGAAGACGAGCGCCGGGCCGTGGGGGTCCTTGGAGTCACGCACGGGGACGCAGCCGGGAAATCCGGGGGCCACCTCGATGCAGTCGCCGCCGTTGCCGCCGCTGTGGCTGCTCTTCCGCCAGGCGGTCGCGTCGAGCTCGATCCTCGTCATCCATGAACCCCTTCAGTGCATCGGCGATCAGCGCAAGCGAGTCGGTGGGGCTACGGGGCGAGTTGCAGGTGGATCGCGAGAACGCCAAGCTGCTCCTTCTCGGGAGGGTAGATCTCCCGGCAGGCGGAGAGGAGTTCGGCTCGGCTCATGCCTTCGGAGCCGATGGCTTCGTTGTCCTCGGCGTCGAGCATCGCCTCGAACGTCGGGTATTCGGAGACCTTGACGACCCGGGTGCGGTAGCTGACGTCGCCGGATTCGAAGACCAGGATCTGCCCGGGCCCGATCCTGCGCATGCTGGGGTAGCCGACGCGGACCTCGATCGTCTTGGTGCCGGAGGCGATCAAGTCGAGGTAGGGACGGCGGATATGGATGACGCGGTCCTGGTCCGACACGTGCTGCTCCGCTTCTACGCCGAGGTTGGCAGGGACAAGTCGCTGAGGCACTCGCGCAGCTCGCCAGCCTTGCTTTGGCAAGGGTATCCGCGGACGAAGTCACTGGTGCGATCTGCGACACGGCCCGCCGGAACGGGGTAGCTTCCTGATAGCACCGCAGGCTCACGGACCGGGCAGGCGGGCGCGTGAGTGCTGGAGGGCCACTGTGCTTGAGGAACGGGAGTCGATCGGCAAGCGGGTGCGGCGGGCGCGGTTGCGGCTGGGCATGACCCAGGCCGATCTGGCCGCCTCGCTCGGCAGGACCCAGGGGTGGGTGTCGAAGGTCGAGAAGGGCGTGATCGAACTCGACCGGGCAGGCATCATCAACCAGATCGCGGCGGCGCTCCACTGCCACCCGAACGACCTCATCGAGCGGCCCTTCGTGGCGGGCAAGCCGTCGGAGAACCAGTGGCAGGTGTCGGCGGCCGCGATCCTGAGGGAGCTTCGCCGCTACGACCTCACGCCGGTGTTCGACGGCACGCCCCGGCCATCGATGGAGCTCTGGCGCGAGACCGAGCGCCTGCACCGACTCCGGGACGCCGCCGCCAACGTGGCCATCCTAAAGGTGCTCCCGGACATGCTTCGTGAAGCGCGTGCGCTGGCCGAGGTGTCGGTCGGCCACGAACGTGAGGAAGCGTTCGCGATCTACGCGATCGAGTGCAAGTTCGCACACACCGCCGCGCACACGCTCGGCCACCCCGAGCTGATCGCCATGGCCTGCGAACGGGCCGCCTGGTCGGCCCGGCTGTCCGGCGACCCGGTGATGGAAGCGGTCTCTGACTGGATGCGGGTGTGGGACATGTGGGCCACCGCGGACTGGGACGATGCCCTGGCGCTGTCCGACAAGGCGCTTCGCCTCGTCGAGGACCGCTATCGCGCCAACGACCCGCTGGCCGTGCGGGCTTGGGGTGCCATGCACCTGCGCGCCGCCGTGTCCGCTGCCCGCGCCGGCCAGCGGAGGGAGGCCGAGGACCGCATCCGACACGCCCACGTGGCGGCCGAGTTGATGGACGGGAGCCGACTGGCGCCTCCCTTCGACCGACACTCACTGACCTTCTCCAGCGGCAACGTCCAAGTCCACGCGGTTTCAGTCCAGTTGGAGATGGGTGACCACGCCCGGGCACTGATCCTCAACGAGCGTGCCGACCCCGCGAAGGTCGCCGCCCTCCCAGCGTCCCGACGAGGCCACCACCACATGGACCTGGCCCGCGCCTGGCTGTGGGACGGCAACCGCGACAAGGCACTTCAGGCCCTGGAGACGGCGGAGAAGATCGCCCCGCAGCTCGTACGCAACCACCCGATCGCCCGTGCCACCCTGCGGAAGATCGTCTACGCCGAGCGCTCGACCACCCGCGAGAAGCTGCGCTACATGTCCGACCGCTTCCACCTGGACGGATAGGACGGTATTCCGCCGATTCATATTCGACAGTAGTCGAGCACTTACGGTCTGCGTCCATGAGTGGACGACACGCGGCCCACGAACAACCGCGCGCCCCTGTACCGCCGTGGGCGCCTCGCCTCGGCGACCTCGCCTACGACTCGGCCACCGGCAGGGTCGGCGTCGTGGTGGACATACCCGGCGAAGGTGTCTACAGCTACCACCTGCGCCCGGAAGGCGCCGGTGGCGAACAGGAGTGGACCGCCCCGAAGGACGGATCCACCCTTCGCCCCGCGGTCGAGCTGTAGCACCCGCTCGACGCCGCGCCTATCCGCACGCAAACCCCTTGAGGTACTTCGCCATGCTCACTTCCCGTCACCCCCGCGCGTTCGTCGCCCGGCTCGACTCGCGGACCGAATCCACGCCCCTGGCCCGCTACATGCTCCGGGCCTACCTCTCCGGGCTCCCCTCGGGTGAACGGTACGGCGACACCGCCGAACTGCTCCTGGGCGAACTCTTCGCCAACGCCGTGCAGCACTTGGACGCGCCCGACGACCGGCACATCGAAGTCCGCTTCTCGCTCGTTAACTCCCGCCTGAGGATTGAAGTCCACGACGCCGGCACCACCCACCCCGCGCTCCACGCCCCCACCCCCGACGACGAACACGGCCGCGGACTCTTCCTCGTCAACAAGCTCGCCGAACGCTGGGGCAGTGCCTCCCACCCGGGCGGCATCGGCAAGTTCGTCTGGGCCCACATCGCCCCCGTCCCGGCCCCCGCCCTCGTCACCGTCTGAAAGCCCGAACCCCCATGAACCTCGCCACCCTCGCCCGCCACACCCTCTCCCGCGGCGCCACCCCCGCCGCCACCTACGCCCTCCTCACCCGCCTCGGCCACCAGCCCCTCCCCGTCGCCCGAGCCGTCTGCCTCGCCCTCGACATCCCCCACGCCGAGACCACCCGCCGCCTGGCGGACTGCCACGACGCCCTCCTTGCCGACCCCCGCCCCAACTCCGAGAGCGACACGGGCGAACTCCTCGAAGCCCTCGGCGTCTTCGACGTCCCCGTCGCCCTTGACGCCACCGGCCGCGCCGTCGTCGACCTCTTCCTTTCCGCGATCGAGGCCCTCGGCGGCATCCGGCCCGGCCACCAGCACGGCCTCACCCGCTGGTTCACCACCGGCAACCTCACCGCCGCCTACCTCTCCCTCACCGCCACCCACCCCCTGCCCCGCACCGGCGACCCCACCACCTACTGGACCACCCTCACCACCGCCGGCGAACTCCTCACCACCACCCCCAACCCCGACCCCCGCCTCACATACGCCCTCACCCACTGCCGCACCCAAGCCACCAAGCGGCGGTCACCCCAGGCAGGATGACCACGGCGGCACACGCCGCCACGGCATCAGGGAGACCCGCATGGCCAAGCACTACCCGTACCGCATCGTCACCCGGCGCAGCGACCTGACGCTGATCTGGCGCCCCGCAGAGGACGATGCCCCCGACGAGTTCGTCGTCGACGAACTCGGCGCCCTCCTCACCTTCCCCGAACTCGGAGCGCTGCAGGAATGCTGCGACCGCAACGGCTGGGAGCTCGTCCCGGAGGGCGAGGGCACGCTCGATCTGGCCGTCGTGCGGCGGTGGGTCGAGCACCCCGGCCTCCTCGACCCGGTCGCGACGGTCGAGTTGCTGGACGCGTGGAACTTCTTCGAGGACCTCTCCCACACCCTGAAGGCCGGCCCGCCCCTTCCCTTTCAGGGGCCGGTCCACGACAGCGCCTACGAGAAGCTCTTCGGCGGTGAACCCCTCGACCCGGCCTCCGGCGAGGAAGCCTGGACGGGCGAGGAGACCTCGGCCGTGCGCGAACTCCTCCGCGCGGGACTGGACCTCTGGGAACAGGCCGTGCACGGGTCTGCTACCGGCTGATCGGCCGCTACGGCCAGATGACGACGCCGTCCCGCACGACCAGTGGCCTCAGCCGGTGTTCTTCGTAGAACCGGGTGTATCCCAGGAGGATGCTGCCGTTCAGTTTCCGCTGCCCGCAGTCGGCCTTGGCCGCGAGCCAGCAGAGCAGTTCACCGGTGAGGTCGAACTGGTCGGGGTGGATCTCCTGCCGGCTGGTCAGCCCCCACCCGCCGCCCCAGGTGCGCTCCCGGCGGAGGAGGATCGAGAAGAGCGCGCCATCGATCTTCCGGGGCTCGCCGTGACCGCCCAGGAGGGGCTGCGGACGGTCCTCGATGACGAGTTCGCCGTCGTCGTCGATGTACCCGAGCGGGAACTTGGGCACGATGCGGAGGACCTCCGGCTTGGGGCCCAGCCCGAGGTGCCAGCGGAGCTCCGCGAGTTCCTCCTCGGACAACTCGTCGCGCAGGTCCAGTGTGAGCATGAGTTCGAAGATGTCGGCCATGGCGGCACAAGCTAGCGCCCACCACCGACAGCGTCACCGGCCCGCCCTGATCAGGTCGAGGACCTCGGCGGTGGGGCGGACGTCGGCGAAGGAGCGGTAGAGGGTGCGCAGGGCGGCGTTGTGGACCTCGTCGCTGCCGGCGGCGGTGCCGTCGGCCACCACGATCACCCGCAGGCCCAGGGTGGAGGCGTCGCGCGCCGTCCCGGCAACGCACACGTCGGTCACGACGCCGCAGACCAGCACGGTGTCGATGCCGCGTTCGGCCAGCAGGTCGGGCAGCGGGCAGAAGCCGGGGAAGAAGGCGCTGGGCACCGCCTTCTCGACGAGGAGGTCGCGGTCTTCGTCCACGGTGAGCTGCGGCCACAGGCGCCCGGCGAGCGGACCGCTGCCGCCGGAGGTCCGGTACAGCTCCGCGACCCGGGGGCCGTAGAACTCCTCGCGGGTCGCCGTCGGCCCACCGGGGCCCGGCAGCACCCAGGCCACGAGGCCGCCGGCTTCCCGCAGGGCGCACGCCAGGTGCTGGATCTGCGGGATCACGCCGCGCGCGTACGGCCCGTCGAAGAACGGCACCATGTCGACCACCACCAGGGCGGTGCGCACCGGGTCGAGTCTGGTGTACGCGTGGCGGCGGCCGCGGCGCTCCTCCTGGCGGGCGTACTCGCGGTGCGGGATCGACCAGGCGTGCAACAGGGCGGGGGCGTCGGCCGGTGGCGAGGCGTTCACGCGCGCCCCGAGAGGGGAACTGCTGAGGAACGCATGGCACCTCCGTGGCCGACTCACGGTGCGCGTCGGCGAGTTGCCGAACCGTTCCCACATTGGCCCAAGGGCTCCGGCGCGGCAATGCCGGCAACAATCCTCATATGATGCGCAGCCGCTACGGCTACGGCTACGAGGACACGGGACGCCCCGTCAGCACGACCAGAACGGGTCGTCGTACCGGGGGAACACGTCGAGCCGGCCGTCGGGCAGGGTCGGCTCGGGCTCGTAGGTGCCGAAGGGGTCGCGGTCGCGGATGACCGGGATGGGGCCGACGGTGGCCTGGACGGTGATGTTGCCGGCGGCTCCGAAGAGCATGCAGACGCCGTACCCGTCCGGCGTGGCGGCGAACATGGCGGGCTGGCGGGGGTTGACGGCGGTCATCCGGTATCCCCGGGCCTGCCAGCCGCGTTCGGTGATCCCCAGCAGCGCGCCGTACCGGGAAGGGGCGACCTTCGTCATCACATGGCGGTCCCGGGTGGCGGTGGCGTAGCCCAGGGACCGGTCCTCCGGACCGGCCGTCTGCTCGGTGGAGCGGGGCCAGCCGTCCCAGTACCGCAGCGGGGGGCGGATCGCGGACATCGCCTCGTCGAGAAGCGCGTCGAGGGCCTGGACGGCCTGTTCGGGGGTCATGCGGAGACTTTCGGAGCGAGGAGGTGGGACGACCGCCCCCGGGAGCAGCGCGGCAGCGGCCCCGGGGGCGGCGCGGCGGTCAGACGGACCAGTACGGGTCGTCGTACGTCGGCATGACGTCCGGCGCTCCCCCGGCCGTGGTCGGCTGGGGCGTGGGGGTGCCGAACGGGTCCTGGCCCTCCGGCACCGGGATCGGGCTGACGGTCGCCCCGATGTCGATGTTCCCGGCGGGGTGGATGGTGATGCTCACTCCGTGGCCCTCGGCGGTGGTGGCGAGCAGGGCCTGGAGGTTGGCGGGCCCGGCCTCGACCCGGTAGCCCTTGGCCTGCCAGGTGTTGCGCACCGCGTCCAGCAGGGCGCCGTACTTGGCGGGGGCGACCTTGGTCATGACGTGGCGCTGGCGGGAGGCCTTGGCGTAGCCGAGGGAGTGCTCGTCCAGGCCCTTGGAGTACTGCACGGTGGCCTCCGGCCAGGCGTCCCGGTAGCGCAGCGCCGGCTGTACGCCCGAGGTCACCTCGTCGAGCAGGGCGTCGATCTTCTGCAGGGCCTGCGCGGGCGTCATGAGCGGCCCGGGGGTCCCCCCGCCGCTGCGGCCGCCGCCCGTACCGCTCCCGCCCCCGCCGGCGCAGGCGGTGACGCCGAGCGCGAGGACGGCGCAGGCGACCGCCAGGACGAGGGCGGGGCGGGGGGAACGGTTCATCGGTGGTCCTGCCTCGTGACGTGGTCGTACTGTCCGGCCACGATCTGGCCGATGTTGTTGACGGATTCCAGGGTCTTCGACTGGGCGTCGTTGGGGTCGGTCATGTAGTCGGAGTGGGAGTCGAAGGAGAGCGACGGCCCGTCGGCGACCGCGAAGCGGTTGGCGCCGAACTGCTTGCCGGCCGGGTCCTGGCCGAACCAGAGCTCGTTCTCGGGGCCGAACCAGTCGTACAGCTTGTCACCGACGAAGCCCCCGAGCAGGGAACCGCCGCCGGGGCCGAGGAGCCCGGTGCCGATCTCGACGCCCGCGGCGTCGTTGGCGACCCGGTCCTTGCTCGGCAGGTGGCTGACCGGGTCGTTCTCCGCGTCGCCTACCCACACGTGCTCGGGGGCGATGTGCAGTTGCGAGGCCTTCTGCGCACCCGTGCCGGGAGAGCCGACGAGGATGATGTCGTCGGCGCCGTTGCCGCCGGGCATCTGCGCGCCCAGGCCCACCGTGGTGGAGCCGTAGCTGTGGGCGAGGGCGACCAGGTGCGCGGGCGGCCCGTCATGGGTGGCGCGCAGGCCGGCCATGAACCGGTCGTAGGAGGCGCCGCCCTTGGACGCGCGGTCGGTCCCCATCACCTCCAGCGGGCGCAGGTCGCCGTCGGCGAGCTTCTCCAGGCCCGGCGGCGGGTCGTAGCCGAGCCAGACCATCGACGCGACCTCGGCGTTGGGGTCGGCGTTGTGCGCGGCGTTCCACACGTTCAGGGCGCGGTCGCCGTCCTTGCCGCCGACGGCGGCGAGCGTGGTGCCCAGCCCCGGCACGTACGCGCTGACGTTCTTCGCGGTGTCCGGGTTGCCGTAGCAGAGGATGCCGCGGCCCTGGCCCTCCTCGCTGACGCCGAGCAGGAACATGGGGGGCTGCTTGTCCTTGCCGGACTCCAGCCGCGCCCTGATCGCGTGGAAGCCCTCGAGCTTCTGCTTCTCGCCGTCCGTCAGCCCGGACTTGTGCTCGTACGTGGTGATGAGGTTGGCGAGGTTCAGCCGGTTGGCCTGGTTCCGGGCCTCGGCCGGGATGCCGTCGCGCATGCCCAGCAGGTCCGGATGGGACTCGATGAGCCGCTGCTGCTCGTCGGGCGCCAGCCCCTTCCACCAGGAGTTGACCTCGGTGGGCTGGGCGCCGGCGGGCGGGAACCCGGCGGCCATCAGGTCGATGCCCTGCTGGGTGACGGCCTTCAGGTCGGCGGCGGCCTTGTCGGCGTCGAGCCCCGTGCCGTTGCGGGCCCGCGCGGTCAGGTCGTCGAGCAGTTTGGCGACCTTCTGGTCGGCGTTGTCGGCGATGCCGACGGCGTGGGATATCCGGTTCGCGAGCGCCTTCGCCCGTTCGGGGACGTTGTATCCCGGGTCGTTCCGCTCGGCCTGGGACGGCGGGGGCCAGGACACGGCCCCGTCGTCGGCGACGGTCAGCCCCAGGTTCTGCGCCTCCTGCAGCGCGACCTTCAGTTCGGACTGGGCCAGCAGGAAGTTCTCCGAGGCCTCGCGCAGCAGCCCGGAGACCGCCGACATCTCGGTGTGCGCCGCGTCCAGACGGGTGCTGGTGCGCTGCAGGGAGGCGTTGGCGGCACCGGCGGCGTTGCCGACCCAGTTCGCGTTGAGGATGTGCTTGGTGACCTCGTGCTGCATCGTCTGGACGTGCTTGCCGAAGTTGCCGGCGAGGGTGTCGTACGCGGTGGCGGCCGGCTGGAGGCCGGACAGGTCGGCGTCGCGCAGCTGGGCGAGGGTGACCATCAGCCACCCGCCTGCGGCTTGAGGGAGGCGGCGCTGTTCTTGTCCGCGTTGCGGTAGCCGGCCGCGGTCTGGCCCAGCTTCAGACTGACCTGGTCGACCTCGGTGGCGAGGTTCTTCAGGCACTCCTCCCACGCGGTCGCGCAGTTCTTCAGCGAGGCGCCGACGCGCCAGCCGGACAGGGCGGCGGCGGCCTTGTCCGAGGGGTCGTGAATGGTCTTGAGCTCGTTCGGCATCGCCTCGGCGGTCTCCTTGGCCGCCTTGGCCGCCGCGTCCAGGTCCGCGGGGTTGACGCCGAAGGTCGGCGCGATCGGCGCCCCGGCCGGTGGGAGCCCATAGAGCCCGACCGGTCCGCCCGGGTCCGCGTAGGCGTTCATGGTTGTCCGTCCCCCTGCTCGTCGACCTGCGGTGCGCGGACGAACCAGCCCTGGGGCAGCGGCTTGGCGATCGAACAGATATGCGCCCGAACTGGTTCATTCGTGCAGGTGAACGTAGCAGACCCGGCTCATCCCCCTGGCTCCCGGCCGGCGCAGCGCTGTGGCGGCGCGATCAGGGCGCGACCGAACTGACCGGCGGCTCAGGTGCGTTGGCGGCGCGGACCGACCTCTGGCGTCCCGCCACGCGAGGCACCGCGCGGCGGGACGACGCTCCGGCCTACCGCGCGGCGAGGCGGCGGCCGAGGTCCTCCAGATAAGGGGCGCCGTAGGCGTCCGTGAGGTCGTCGAGGTCGATCATCGGCGGGATGTCGATGACGGGCTGGCGCTCGACGAGGAAGGCCACCGTCTCGTGGACGATCCTCGTCTCGTCCGCGCCGGTGACCTGCGGCTGGTCGAGGACGCCGTCGGTGACCCGGATCCGGGTCTCGGCCTCGACGACACCCTCACGGACCCGAACCAGGTGCTCGTGGTCGCCCAGGGGCTCGACCTGGATCTCAACTCCCATGGCAGTCTCCGCCTTTCAGTTCCGCGTGTTCCGCGTGTTGCGCGTGTTCCGCTCCGCGAGGCCCTGCGGCCGTTCGGCCGTGAAGCCGTGAGGCCGTGAAGCCGTGGGGCCGTGGGGCCGTGAAGCCGTGGGGTCGCGGCTATGTGGATGCTAACGCCCGGTCGGCGCGGCGACGGTGCGGGCCGCTCGTGCCGGGTTCAGGGCGAGAGCGTCCGGCTCGCCAGCACCGTCCCCTGGGCGTCGTACGCGGCGAGCCTGATGCCCTCGAGTGGGTGCGCCTTCGGATCGTCGGAGGTCTTCCGGCCGGGCCCCCAGACGTAGCCGGTGGCATAGCCCGGGTTGCCGGGGAGCGAGGCGACGGTGGCCCAGTACGACCGGCCGTCCACCTCGACGGCCATCCGGGCCACCTGCCCGGGCCCGTGGTAGACGAGGTTGTACAGGCCCTCCTGGTACTGCGGGGGGTTCCCGTAGTACTGCATGGTGATCTCGGTCGCGCCCCCCGCCCAGGAGTGCCCGCCGCAGCCCGGACCGGTTCCGTACGCGGGGGCGTCGTGGATGCAGATCTCCTGGTCCTTCAGCTGCATCCACCAGTCCTGGCGGCCCAACGGCAGCTGCCTGCCGGGCTCCACCACCACGGCCTCGGGGGCCGGCCCCTCCGGCAGCCGCGGAGCCTGCGAGGCCGGCCCGACGGCCGGGCCCCCGTGCTGCGCGGACAGCACCGTGGCCGTGCCGGCCACCACCGCGAGCGCGGCCACCACCGCCGACGCGCCCATCGCCACCCGGCGCCGCTGGCGGCGCACGTGGACCCGCACGGGCCCGGCGGACCAGTCCGCCACCGCGACCCGGGCCGCCTCGTCCCGCAGAGCGCCGCGCACCATGTCCTCGGTGTCCATCACCTGTTGCCTCCGTTCGTGCCGTCGATCGTCGAGTCGGTGTCCGCCGCGCGCGGTGCGTGCGGGGCGTGCAGGGCCTGCGGGGCGTACGGGGCCAGCGCCGGGTGGGCGCGCAGTTTCGCCAGGCCCCGGCTGGCCTGGCTCTTCACGTTGCCCGGCGAGCAGCCGAGCACGTCGGCGACCTGGCGCTCGCTCATGTCCTCCCAGTAGCGCAGGACGACCACGGCCCGCTGGCGCTGCGGCAGCTCGGCCAGCGCCTGGAGCAGCACCGAGCGCTCCTCGACGTCGCGGTGGCCGCCGCCGCCCGCGGTGGACGCCCGGTCGGGCAGGACGGGCACGAGCAGCTGCCTGACCCGGCGCCGCCGGTGACGGTTCAGGTTGTTGTTCACCAGGGCCCGGTGGACGTAGGCGTCCGGCTCGTCCAGGCGGCTGATCCGGGACCAGTTCCTGAAGACCTTCGCGAACGTCGCCTGCACCACGTCCTCGGCCTCGTGGTGGTCGCCGGTGAGCAGGTAGGCGGTGCGCACCAGCCGCCGCCAGCGTGTGGCGGCGAACGCCTCGAAGTCGGGCTCCCGCGGGCCGGGGCCGTCGGCGGACACCAGTGCCGTGACGGGCCGGGGCCGTTCCTCCGGTGGGACGTGCAATGTGCTCGCGGTCATCCGATTCCTCTTCGCATCCACGCGACGGCCCGACCGGACCGCCGCTCTGCCCTACTCACCCCCGCGCCGCGAAAGGGGTTGCACGGCTCGGTCGGCAAGAACGGGCGGCGATAACGGTCGGCAAGAACGGGCGGCGAGAAAGGGCGGCGGGCTCAGCGGCCGGGGCCGTCGGCGATCCGGTCGACGTGGGAGAGGACGGCGCCGGCGCCGTCCTCGGCCGCCATGAGCCCGGCGACGGCGGCCGCGCGGCGGCGGACCGGCTCGGCCAGGGCGGCCGTGATCGCGGCGGCGAGGCGTTCGGCGGTGAGCTCCGCGAACGGCACGGGCTCCGGGGCGACTCCCAGCCGGTGCAGCCGCGCCGCCCAGAACGGCTGGTCGGCCATGACGGGCACCGGTACGGCCGGGACTCCGGCGCGCAGCGCGGCGCCGGTGGTGCCCGCTCCGGCGTGGTGGACGACGGCGGCCGTGCGGGGGAACAGCCAGTCATGGGGCACGTCGCCGACGGAGAGGACACCGTCACCCGCCGCCCTCAGCCCGGCCCAGCCCGCCTGGACCACCGCGCGCACACCCGCCCGCCGCACCGCCGCCGTCACCAGCTCACCGAGCCGCGCGCCCTCCCCCGGCGCCATGCTGCCGAACCCGATGAACACCGGCGCCGGACCGGCCCTGAGGAAGTCGACCAGTTCGGCCGGAGGCTGCCAGCCGAGCGGCCGGGCGGGCCACCAGAAGCCCGCCACCTCGACCGGGGCCGGCCAGTCCGCCGGGCGCGGCAGCAGCACGGGGCTGTAGCCGTGGACGACCGGACGGGTGTGCCCGAGCGGTTCCGGCGGGGTCGTGCGCGGAAGGCCGAGGCGCTCGCGCAGCCGGGCCACGGCACCCGAGAACAGCCGGTCCGCGCTCCGGAGCCGCTCCTGCCCGGCGGCGAGGTTGCCCTCCGGTCCCAGGTCCCCGCCGCCGGCGGGGCCGGGCAGCGGGAACTCCCTGGTGGCGAAGGCGGGCGTGAGGTACGTGCCGAGGACGGGCACGCCGTGGGCCTCCCCGGCCGTCAGACTGAACGGCGACGGGGCGAAGGCGGTGAGCAGCAGGTCGGCCCCGCCGGCCACGGCGTCCGCCACGCCGTCGGCGAGCCCGTCCACGAACGCGGCCGTCAACGCGCGGGTCTCCGCCGGGGACGTCGCGCGGGCCCTGTCACGGATGAACGCCTCCGGGTCCCCCGGCACCGGCCGGTGTTCCAGGCCGCAGGACTCGACCAGCGTCGCGAAGGTCGGATGGGCGGCCACGGCGACCCGGTGCCCGGCGTCCACCAGGTGTCGGCCCAGGCCGGTGAACGGGGCGACGTCCCCGCGGGAGCCGGTCGTGACGATCAGGATGCGCATGGCGTGATTCTCCACGGCGGGCCGGTGCCCGGTCAGGGCTCGGCGCGTCGGTCCGCCGGTGCCCGTTCCGTGGGCCCTGGCCGCCGCCGGCTCCCGGCGGGTTCGTCGCGCTGCTCGTACGTCCACACCGCCAGCTGGGTGCGCGAGGCGAACCCCAGCTTGTCCAGGATGCGTTCGACGTGGTTCTCCGCGGTGCGCTGCGCGATCGTCAGACGCGCCGCGATGTCCTTGTTGGTGAGGCCTTCGGCGACCAGTTCCGCGATCTGGCTCTCGCGCCGCGTCAGTCCCGGCACCCCGGCCGCGTCCTCCAGGACGTAGGCCATCGCCTCGTCCACGGTGGCGCGCGCTCCGCGGCGGAACTCCCGGTCGAAGGCGGCGGCGGACAGCGCCTCCCGCGCCGCGGCGTCGAAGCGCAGGTGCCGGGCGCGCATGAACGGCGCCGCGCCGAGTCGCCCGCCCAGCGACTCCCACAGCAGGTGCAGCACGCCCAGGAGCCGGGCGGTGCGCCGCGGGTCGTCCCGGGTGCTCCACGCGATGACCTCCACGCACATGGCCACGTCCCACCAGTCCTGGAACGGGCGCAGCCGGGCGATGGCCGCCCTGGCGTGGGTGATCGCGTCGGCGGGCGCGTCGGCGCGCAGGGCCAGCAGGGCGCGGGCGAGCAGGGCCATGCCGCGCAGCCATGACTCGTCGTGCGCGCGGGCG
Source organism: Kitasatospora sp. NPDC048286 (assembly GCF_043201735.1). NCBI lineage: Bacteria > Bacillati > Actinomycetota > Actinomycetes > Kitasatosporales > Streptomycetaceae > Kitasatospora > Kitasatospora sp. NPDC048286. The sequence goes on along the minus strand of NZ_JBICZE010000003.1, from coordinate 122,057 downwards.
GCCTCCTCGACCTCTCGGCACGCCTCGTCGGCCACGGCGGCCTGGCCTCCGTAGGCGTTCGCGATGGCGAACTTGACCCGACATTCGAGGGCCGCGTCGAGGCAGCCCAGCGCGCGGAACTCGCTGTGCGCCCGCGCGAACAGCTCGGCGGCGCTCGCGAAGTCCTCCCGCCAGACGGCGAGGATCCCGTGGTGGTGCCGCACCCAGGCCGACTCCCGCCGGTGTCCGCCCCGCCTGGCCGCCGCCTCGCAGGCGGCGAGGGCGCGGCGGACCTCGTCCTCCGGGTCGCCCCGCAGGATGCGCAGGTACGTCTCGGTGACCAGGGCCTGGACACGGACGGCGGCGTCCGTCCCCGCGTCGTCGTCACCCTCGTCCTGGGCGCGGTCGGTGGCGAGCAGCTGCGACAGCCAGTGGCACCCCTCGGGCAGCAGGCCCGCGGTGATCCAGTAGTGCCGGGGCGACACGGCCAGGGCCAGACCGGCCCGCGCCTGCCCGGGCCGCTCCAGGCAGAACTCCAGCGCCGCGCGCAGGTTCGGGTGGTCCAGGCGCAACCGTGTGAACCAGTCGACCTGCCGGGGCCCGAACCACTCCCGCCCGGCTCGTGCGGTCAGTTCGGCGTACCGGTCCCGGTGACGGCCGCGCAGCGCGTCCAGCGAACCGGACGCGGCCAGCCGCTCGTGCCCGTACTCCCGTACCGTCTCCAGCATGTGGTAGCGCGAACGCCCGTTCACCTGGCGGCAGTTGACGATCGACCTGGCCACCAGGCCGTCCAGGGTGTCGAGCAGGGCGGCGGGCGGCAGTTCGGCGTCCGCGCAGACCTGTTCGAGGCCCTCCAGGTCGAAGCCGCCGCGGAACACCGAAGCCCGCGCCCAGAGCAGCCGTTCGCGCGCCGTGCACAGGTCGTGACTCCAGTCGATCAGCGCGCGCAAGGTGCGCTGCCGGTCGGTGGCGACGCTACTCCCCCCGGTGAGCAGCGCGAACCGGTCCGTGAGCCGCTCCAGGATCTCCTGCGGCGTCAGGCTCCGGATGCGGGCCGCGGCCAGCTCGATCGCGAAGGGCAGCCCGTCCAGGCGGCGCACGAGCTCGGCGACGGCGGCGGCGTCCGCGCTGGTCAGGGTGAAGCCGGGCAGCACGGCGGCGGCCCGGTCGGTGAACAGCGCGACGGCCGGGTTGCCGCTCAGGACACGCAGGCCGTTGCCCTGGCCGACGCCGGCGTCCGCGTTCGCGTCCGGCACCGGCAACGGCTCGACGGGGAAGACCTGTTCGCCCGCGATGCCGAGCGGCTGTCGGCTGGTCGCCAGGACTCGCAGTCCGGGCGCGTCCCGCAGCAGCGTGTCGGTGAGCCGGGCGCACGCGTCGAGCAGGTGCTCGCAGTTGTCCAGGACCAGCAGGGCCCGCCGCTCGCGCAGCCGGGCGGCGAGGACGGCCGTCGCATCGGCGCCGGGGCGGCCCGGGTTCGCCGCGTCGAGGGTGCCGAGGACGCTCGGTGCGAGCAGCTCCGGGTCCCGCAGGTCGGCGAGTTCGGCGACGTACACGCCGTCGGGGAAGGCGGAGCGCGCCGCGCCCGCCGCCACCCGCAGCGCCAGCCGGGTCTTGCCCACGCCACCGGTTCCGCTGAGCGTGACCAGGCGCGCGCCGGAGAGCAGCCGGGCGATCCGGGCGGTCTCCGCCCGCCGCCCGACCAGCGGCGTCAGTGCGACGTCGACGCCGGCGAACGTCCCGGTGGCTGACCCCGTTTCCATGGGTCGCCATCTTACGGACGCACGGGAATTGAGTAGTTCTCCCGTTGCCCCGCCGCGCGAAGCCGCCCGAGACTCGACAACCGCGGTATCGGGCGATCGAGTGAGGTGTGTGGTGTCGACAGGCACGGCGGCGGGGTCGGAGCGGACCGGGCGGCTGGGGCAGCGGGTGTGGACCTACCAGGGGGTCTACGCACGCAGGCCCCTGAGCGCGTTCTTCGCGCTCCTCATCGCGTTCATCGTGATGTGCACCCTCGTCGGCGAGTACTACGACGAGGAGTCCTCGTTCCGCCTCGTGTTCTGGGCGGTGGTCGTGGCGGGCATGCTGTGCTTCGCCCTGTGCGTGCGGCACGCCCACATCAGGATCCGGGAGTACGAGCACGGCTTCGAGCTGCTCCGGCCGGGGCGGCGCACGCTGCGGTACGCGTGGCAGGAGATCGCGTCCGTCGAGTCGACCCGGGTGTCCGTCCACTTCAACTTCGCGCACTCGCACGACGTGCTCAAGACCGTGATCCGCCCGTACACCGGCGACCGGATCCGGGTCAGGGGCCTGGACTACGTCAAGGTCCGCGAGGAGTGCGGCTTCTGGGGGCTGATCAAGCAGGCCACCCCCGACACCGGCGAACGGTTCGTCACGATCGCGACGCGGGCCGTCGGCGAGGCCCGCGCGCAACGCCTCGTGGACGAGCTCGGCGCGGGCGGCGCGTTCCGCTGGGGCGCCCTGACCTTCACCGCCGAAGGGATGACGCTCGCCCCCTTCGCCGAGCCGGTCGCCTGGTCCCGGATCGCCCTCGTCTCCGCGACCCCGGACAGCAGCGTCCAGCTCGACGTCCAGGGGCTGGCCGCGCACGTCGGCAGCCAGGCCCTGAGGGCGCAAGCGATAAAGAAGGGCTACCGCACCGACGGGGACCAGCTGAGGGTGTTCGTGCCCGTCCGCCGCCCCGGCTCGGACTACCTGGCGCTGAGCATCCTGCTCGCCTACGGCGCCGCCCTGCACGGCGGGACGGACGAAGGACGGTAGGGCGGCGGGGTGGTAGGGCGTCAGCGGCCGAAGCCGTCGTCCGGGGTGCCGGGCGCCGGCGGGTGGCAGAGGTGGCCGGATTCGGTGGCATGGACGCTGTAGAGCAGTTGGTCGTCGGCCGTGAAGGTGAAGGCGACACTCACTCCGGGGAGTTCGGCGGCCTGGGTGGCGAAGGCGAACTCGCGGTCCGAGCGGTGCAGTTCCCGCCATTCGAGGCCGGCTCCGGCGAACGCGTCGGCCAGCCGGTCGAATCGGACGCCGGTCGGAAAGGTGCGGAATTCCCCCGGTGCGCCGGCCGGAATCCGGACCGATTCGTACCAGGTGCGCAGCGAAAGGCGGTTGACGATCCGGCACTGGCAGGATTCGAAGGTGACGTCGCCGTACCCGAACCAGTGCGGCCAGCGTCGCCTCTGGTTGATCCGGCCGGATTTCTCGAACGGACCGAGCCGTTCGACGATGTCGGCCAGACCATCCAGCGGTCTGATTCCGCCGAGCCTCGCGGCCGATCCGAATTCCGTCAACACCCGGAGAAATTCCATGTGTTCATGATGGCACAGCGAAGTGTCGGGAGAAATCGAATGCGGTGCGGCCTGCCCCGGAGGGAAGACCGCACCGCACCCTGATCAGCAGATCCCGATCAGCACGATCACCGCACCGCTAGCCCATCCGCTCCAGCGCGTCGATCAGGAACTTCAGTTCCAGCGCACGGTTGGTGGAGCAGCTCCAACCCCCGCCCCAGGTGCCGGGCTGATTGCCCGGGGTGTTGAAGATGCGCATGGCGTCCCTCGCCACCGACTTGATCTCCTCCCGCAGCGACTTGTCGGACTTGATGATGTCGATCACCGCGTCGATCTCCGCCTGGGTGGCGTCGCGCGGCGCGGGCCGCCCGACGATGCCCCGGATGCTGCCCTTCTCGTCGGGGCGCAGGGCCACCTCGGCGCCGTTCAGCAGGTTGATGTGCGAACCCTTGGCGCAGAAGTCGTCGTGCAGCACCGCTGCCCGCTTGATGCCGCAGAACCTCTTCTTCCCCGCGGCGAGCCGCAGGCTGCCGGCCGACGCGCCCTCGGGACGGAGGAATGCGGCGGAGACCGCACCCGAGGCGCCCTCGGCGGCCAGCTCCAGCACGCACTCCCCGTCGGCGGCCTTCCTGGCGTCCTCGATCACCTTGCGCAGGCGGTCGATGGCCCGCTTGGCCGCCACCGACTCCTCGAAGAACTTCCCGATGCCCTCGCCGATCCGGATGACCGCCTTGCTGACGGCCGGGAGTTTGCCGACCACGACCACCAGGCTCGCCACGTTGAGCGCCGTCCACAGGCAGCCCTCGACGTCCCCCTCGGTGAAGCACTTCTTGGCGTCGGTGACCCCGAGCACGTCGAGCAGGATCTCCCCGCCGTTCTCCTTCACCCAGTCGAGGACGTCCTTGGCGGCGTCCGCCTTGGCCTTGCGGAACTCGTCGACGCAGCTCTGACCGCACTGGGCCAGCAGCAGCTGCTCGTCGTTCGCGCTGAGGTCCGGGCCGGTGTCGGCCGGACCGGCCGTCACCTGGGCGGCCCGGGCCGCCTGCGCCGCCTGCTCGTCCTTGCGCTGCTGCTCCTCGGCCCGCTGGGCCGACTGGTCGGCCTGCTGGGCGGCGCCCTGGGCGTTGGCCGCGGCCTTCTCGGCCTCGGTCGCCGCCTTGTCCGCCTGCTCGGCGGTGGCACGGGCCCTGGCCGCGTCGGCCTCCGCCGCGGTCGCGCTGCTGCGCGCGGTGGCGGCGTCCTGCTCGGCCGCCGTGGCCGCGGCCCGGGCGGCGCCGGCCTCGTTCGCGGCGTCGGTCGAGGCGGCCGCCGCGGCGAACGCGTCGACGTGGGCCTGCTCGTCGTACTTCGCGGTGTTGGTCTCGGCGACCTTCGCCGCCGCGGCCTCGTTCGCCGCCTGGGCGGCCGAGGCGCGCGCCTGCTGCAGCGAGGCGAGCGCCCTGGTGGTGTCGGCCGCCGCGTTCGCGCTGGCCTGGGCGGCCGCCTTGGCGTCGCTGCCGGCCTTGGCCGCCAGCGCGGCCGCCGTGGCGGCGGCCTTCGCCGCCTCGTCCGCGCGGGCCCGGGCGGCGTCGTTCTGCTGCTGGGCCAGGGTCTTGCCGCTCTGGCCGACCAGTACGGCCAGCGCGGCCGCGGAGTCGGTCTCCCGGTACGGCGTGCCGAGCGCGATCGCCTGGTTCCCGGCCGTGATCGCCGCGGCCGCGGTGTCCCTGGCGGCGAGCGCGGAGAGCGAGGCCGCGTGGGCCCGGCCGGCGGCGCGGGCGCTGTCGGCGGCGGCCTGGGCTGCCTGCAACTGGGCCGCCTTCTGCGCCAGTTCGGCCTTGAGGGCGGCGGCAGCGGCCACCTTCACCTGCTCGGCCGCGTTCTTGACGTTCTGTGCGGCCTGCTCGGAGGCGGCGATCGCGTCCGCCGCCGCGGCGTGCGCGGTGGAGGCGGCCGCGCTGGTGATGGCGACGTCGGCCTGGGCCGCGTCCGAGGCGGCCTGGGCCCGCTGGGCCGCGCCGGTCGCCTCGGTGGCCGCCGCCCGGGCGGCGATGGCGCTGCGGCCGGCCGCGTCGGCCGCGGCCCTGGCACCACCGGCCGCGGTCGTGGCCTCGGCGGCGGCGGCCTTGGCCTGGTCCGCCGCCTGTCGGCTCTCCTTGGCGTCGGCGCTGCCGGCGGCCGCGTCGGCGGCAGCCTCCAGGGCCTTCTGCCGGGCGGTGGCGGCGTCCTTGCGGGCCTCCGCCGCCGCGGCCGCGTCCCGGGCGAGGTAGGCCTGCGCCTCGGCCGTCTTCGCGGCGCTCTCCTTGTCCGACGCGGTCTTCCCGGCGCTCTCGGCGGCGCTCAGCGCGGCGGCCGCGGCGGCCCGCTTCTTGGTCGCTTCCGCCTCGGCGGCGGCCGCCTTGGCCCGCTCGCCGTCGGCCTTCTGCCGCGCGGTGGCCGCGTTGGCGCGCTCCTGCTCGGCGACGGCCCGCTTGGCGTGCGCGTCGTCGGCGGCCGCCTTGGCGTCCCGCTCGGCCTGCTGCGCCTGCTCCCGGTCCGCCTTGGCCCGGGCGGCGGCCTGGGCCGCCTGGTCGGCCTGGGCGGCCGCGGCGGCGGCGGCGGCCTTGGCCTGGTCCGCGGCCTCCTGGGCGACGGCGCGCTGGAACTCGGCCTGGGTGGCGTGGGTCTGGGTGTCGGCCAGGGCGTAGAGCGCACCGCTGTCGGCCTGGCCGGCGGCGACCGCGTTCAGGGTGGTCTCGACCGCCTTGGACGCCGTCTGCGCGGCCGCCGCCGACGCCTTGGTGACCTGCGCCGACTGCAGCGCGTGGGTCAGTCCGCGACCGTACGGGGTGCCGCCGGACTCGGCGATCTTCCCGGCCTCGGACTGTGCGGCGGTCGCCCGGTCGGCCTGCGCCTTGGCGGAGGCCGCGGCCTGTCGGGCGATCGCCAGCTGGGCGTTGACCGCGTTCCGGGCGTTCGCCATCGCCGCGGTGGCGTTGGCGAAGGTCTGCGGCTTCGGGTAGTTGGGGTCGTTCGACGGCTTGCCCTGCCAGTACTTCTGGAAGACCAGCATCCGGCTGACGATGAACGCCTGGCCCTGGGCCTCCACCATCGCGCTGGTGGCGGTCCGCAGGTTCTGGTAGGCCGTCAGGTCGGCGGAGACGATGTCGCCGCGCTGCTTGGCCTGGTCGCCCAGCTCGGCCTGCCACTCGGCGCTGGCGGTGGCCACCACCTCGTTCAGGATGTGCTGGGGGTCGAGCGGGTCGCTCGCGTCGCAGCCGGCCCACTGGGCCTTGAGGTCCTCGACCTCGGTGCGGAACTCCACCGAGTCCTTCGCCGGGGCGACCGTGGGCAGACCGCCGAGCCGGATGAACCGGGCGATCTGGTAGGCCGACAGGCGCTTGAGGACGTCCTCGTTGACGAAGAACCCGTACCAGCTCGGCCCGCCGCCGTTACCGGCCGCCGCCCGGCGCTCCTGGTAGATCGCGATCGCCCGGTCCAGGGCGGCCTGGGAGGGCTTCGGCGGGCCCGTCGGGTCGACGAGCTTGCCGTCGCCCAGGAAGGCCCAGATCGGAGCGCCGTAGCCGGGCTTGTTCAGGAAGGACATGTAGTCGGGGCCGGAGACCGCGAACGGCTTGGTGATGTCCGTCCAGGCCCCCTCGCGGGCCAGCTCGGCGTCCTGGATCGCGCGCTGGTCGCGCTGGTCGTCCACCGCGGCGGCCGTGATCGGACCGTACCCCCACCCGCTGACCGCCGCGGCGCGGACATCGGCGCCCGTGCCGGCCAGGGCCTTGGAGGTCAGTGCCTTGACCTTGGGTCCGCCCGCGTGCAGCGCGAAGGCCAGCGAGCAGCGGTCGTCGCGGACCACGCTGTCGGCGATCGCCACGTTCGACGCCTCGACGTCCGACAGCGCGCGCTGCCAGATCCGGACGTCGGCGATCCGCCCGGGGAGGTGGTCGCCCGGCTGGCCGGCCCACATCCCGCGGCCGATGTTCAGCTCGCCGGTGGCCTTCCAGGTGGCGGTGTGCGGGGTGGTGGCGACCTTGACGCCGTTGACGAACAGCCGGATCACGCCGGCCGCGGCGTCGTACTCGCCGGTGAGGTGGGTCCAGCCGCTCTTCTCGGTCAGCGCGACGGTGCCGTCCGCGGTGTCCCAGCCGATGTTCTCCGAGTCGCCCCGCGGCATGCCGAACAGCGGCTTGCCGTCCGGATTCACCTTCAGGTAGAAGCCGGAGACCCGGCTGCCGCCCTCGGTGACCACCGCGTACGAGGCGTCCGGCTTCTTGTCGAGCTGCACCCAGGCGGAGACCGTGAAGGACTGGTCGGTCGGCACGGTGAGCGGGACGGAGTCGTACTGGTTGGTGCCGTCCAGCCGGAGCGAGCGGACGGTGTGGCCGGGGATCCCCCAGATGACCTCGTTGTCGGTCCCGGGTCCGGCGTGCGCGCCGTTGTGGTGGACGGCGCGCGGGCCGCCGTCGATGAGGTTCGGCGCGGTCTTCTCGTCGCTCCACTCGTAGTCGTAGTGGGCGACCTCGCCGTTGACCGCGAAGGCGGGCGCCGCGGGCACGTCGGCCGGGGCGGCGGAGCGGACGGGCGCCGCGTGCGCCGCGGAGGTCACCAGGGACATCGCCGTGGCTATCGCGGTGACGCCCAGGACCCTGGCCACGGCGCGGCGCGCCCGGCGTGAGCGGATCGGTAATCTGGTCTGCATGGGAGTGGCTGTTCTCCTGATGGTGGCCGCAAGATGAGCCGCCCGGTGTCCGGGCGGGAGCACCAGGAGCGCGCGCTGCCTCGGGGCGGCGCGATCGTGCGGGCCGACGACCGGTCAGCTCACGGGCCGCGCACGGCCCTTGCTGATCCGTCGCCCGCACCGCACCGTTCGCTTCGTCCGCGTCGGTTCGCGCGTGAGTGGTCGATCGCCGGCCGACGCGTCGACGCACGCGGGCAGGCCGAAACGCCTGCCGCGTGGTCCCCCCCGGTTCCTGCGGTTCTTCCCCCCGGAAGCCGGCCGCCCCGCCGGTGAGGGCCGAGGGTGGCTCGGCCATCCCGCAACTGATGACCGCTGAGATCGTTCCACTCGCATACGACGCATCGATACCGCCGATCGACGGGGCGCCGCCCCCGTCGATCGGCGGGGCCCGAACGGCCGCCGCCACCAGCGCCCGACGCCATGTGCAGCGGCCTGGCCTCGCTGACCATGGCCGGCAAGCAGTACCCGGGAGCCGCCTACCCCACCTCCAAGACCGCGGTCAACATGCTCACCGTCCAGTTCGCCAAGGCCTTCCCGCAGATGCGGATCAACGCCGTGGAACCCGGCCACACCGCGACCGACCTGAACCACCACCAGGGCACCCAGACCGTCGAACAGGGCGCCGAGATCATCGTCCGGATGGCACAGACAGGACCGGACGGCCCGACCGGCGGCTACTTCGGCGCGGCGGGCCCCCTGCCCTGGTAGCCCTCCGCCAGCGCCCACCGGCTCCCCACCTCGCCCTTTGACTTCGCACACGCCGTGCCACCAGCATGGCCGCGACCACCGGGGAGGGGCCTGTGACGGAACGCACCGTCCGAATGTCGAAGCGCGGACGACGGAACCGCCTGACCGCCGTAGCGGCCGTAGCCGTTCTCGGTGGCGGCTTCGCGATCAACACCTGGCTGGACCGGGGCCCGGAGACCGAGGTCCACGAAGGCCCCGTGGCCGGCTACCCGCTGCTGGTCGGCTCCGACGGCCACACCCTGACGCTCAACATCGGCTGGAGCTGCGAGAAGCAACCCGAGCTCGTGGCCCGCGAGACCGCCGGCGCGGTGAAACTCTCCCTGCGGCACACGGTCGACCCGAGGGGCTGCGACCTGGGCGGCCTCGGACAGATCACAGCCCACCTGAACGAACCGCTCGGAACCAGGGCCCTGAACGACACCACCGGCAAGCCCGCCGTGCACTTCGACGAACGCGACCTCCGGCGGCCCGCGTTCCTGCCGGAGAACTACTACCCCTACCCCGCGGGCAGGATGGTCCACCTGCCCGGCCTGGCTCCGCTCCCGACCGACATCCCGGCCTGGGCCAGCGGATACCGGCTGGGAACCGAGCCTGAACAGGGGTCCCTGATCATCAGCCAGACCCTCCGGAACAGCACACCGCCGGCCGGCCGGGCCGCCGTCGTCAAGGGCCACCCCGCGACCATCACGCCACCGGACTCCAACGGCGCGCCCCGTTCGGTGACATGGTCCGACGGGACGTACACCTTCGTCGTCACCACCGGCGCCCCTCCACGCCTCTCGGACGAGGAGCTCGTCCACGTCGCGGAGAGCCTGGGGTAGGGCCCCGGCCGCAGAGCAGCTCTCGGTGTTCCGGCGGCCGCCGATCCGCCTTGCCGGGTTGTCGACCTCGACGTCGATCGCACACCGCCGGGGTGAATCGACGGTGTGTCAGATCGGCTGCGGGCCTGGGCTCGAACTGTCTGATCCACAGTGTCGGAGGGCAGGCACCCCCCTGCCGAAAGATCCCCTCCTTCCCCCTTCCGGGAGCAGATCGTGAAGTTCTCACCGCCGGCCGCCGCCGGTCAGCCCAACGCGACGGCAAGCAGGCCCCGTACCGGTTCGGCCGTTCGCGGCTGGCCCGCGCTGGCCGCCGCGGCCGGCATGCTCTGTGTCGCCGGCATCGCCCCGGTGGCACTGTCCGGGACCGCCCACGCGCAGGGCTCCTGCACGGTCTCGGGCCCCACCACCACCTGTACCTTCGCCTTCACCGGCGGCGAGCAGACGTTCACCGTCCGGCCGGCGTCACCCAGGTCGACGTCACGGCGATCGGCGCGGCCGGCGGCCTGGAGGGTGTCAACAACACGCCCGGCGGCCGTGGCGCGCAGGTTGCGGGCACGCTCACCGGACTGTCCGCGGGTCAGACCCTCTACGTCGAGGTCGGCGGCACCCCCACGCTCGACACCTCCGCCTGCTACGTGTTCTCGCCGTGCCTCGGCGGCTTCAACGGCGGTGGCACGACCCGCTTCGGCGGCGGCGGAGGCGGGGCCTCCGACGTCCGCACCCAGCCCCGCACCACTCCGCTCACCACCACCGACTCCCGCCTCGTCGTGGCCGCGGGCGGCGGTGGAGCCGGCGAGGTCTTCAGCTCCTCGTGCCCGGGAAGCCAGGGCGGGGACGCCGGCCAGCCGGGCGCGAACGGAACGTGCAACGGGGGAATGGGCGGCGGGGCGGGCACGGCCACCCAGGGCGGGGCCGGCGGCCTGGCCACCGGCGGTACGGACGGCGCGCCCGGCACGCTCGGCAACGGCGGCAACGGCGGCAACGGCGGCGCCGGCACGGGCGGAGCGGGCGGCGGGGGCCTCTACGGTGGTGGCGGCGGCGCCAGCCTCAACGGCCTGACCTCTCCGTTCGGGAGCGCGGGTGGTGGCGGCGGCGGGTCGTCCCTCGTCCCCTCCGGCGGCAGCGGCCCCACGGTGACCAGCACCGCCGCGGGCGTCACCATCAGCTACACCACTCCGGGCAAGCCGGTGAACACGCACCTGATCCCGCTGCCCCAGAACTCCCGGCTCGGCCGGCCGGTGGTCCTCGACGACCTGGTCTGCCCGGCCGACCGGGGCGCCACGACCCCGCCCACCGGCACCGTGACGTTCACCGACACCACGACCGGCACCACCCTGGGCACGGCCCGCCTGGTCCTCAACCTCGGGAACTGCGCCGCCGCGGGGCGCGTCGTCTTCTTCCGGACCACCGGCGCGCACGTCATCACGGCCGTCTACAGCGGTGACACGATCTACCAGGGCAACAGCGGGAACCCCGAGACCACCACGGTGACGGTGACCCCCTGAGGACGCCGCGGGAGCGTCGGTTCCGGCCCGGGCCGGAACCGACGCTCCCGCGCGAGGCGCCTCTCAACCACCGCTCAGGCCCGCTCGGCCTTCCACTCCCGGGCGAGCGTCGCGTAGACGTACTCGCTGCCCCAGCGCCCGCCGTCGAGGTCGTTCTCGACGAGGTGCGCCTCCCTGCGCATGCCGAGGCGCTCACAGACCCGCATCGACCCGGTGTTGAGCACGTCGAGGCGGGCGAAGAGCCGGTGGGCATCCAGCTCGGCGAAGGCCAGCGCGGCCACCGCGCGCGCCGCCTCGGTCGCGTAACCCCGGCCGGCGTAGGCCGGGTTGAAGGTCCAGCCGATCTCGACCTGGCGGGCCGACGCGCTCGCGAGCTTCAGCACGATCTCGCCGACGACCTTCGCCTCGCCGACCGGGCAGACGGCGGCCACCAGGTCGTGGCCGTCCTCGGACCACGCGGTGCCGGCCGCCCGCCGCGTCAGGCTCTGCGCGCACTGTTCACGGGTGAGCGGCGGCCGGTAGAGGTAGCGGGCGACCTCGGGCAGGCTCTGGAAGGCGTGCAGGTCGTCGAGGTCATCCGGCGTGAACGGACGCAGCAGGAGCCGTTCGGTGCTGACGGGCAGCAGCGAGAGCACGGTCATCGATCGTTTCCTCCCCGAGAAATGCCCGCAGCCTAACCGGCCGGACCGCGAAGCCCCCACCGAATAACGGCCGCCGGGCCGCCGTGGTCCGCCACCGTCCGCCGTGGTCCGCCGTGGTCCGCCGGACCTGAGTACACGTACTCAGGCCATCCCCGCGGCCGTGCGACAGAATCGGCCGCTGGAACGAGATCGCGGAGGGGACGGAGCGAGCGTGGGCATGCCCTGGGGGACGTCGCGGCGGATCGACGGGATCGCCTGGTGGCGGGCGGTCGTGGGATCCCGGACGGCCAGGTCGGCGCTGGTGGGGGCCGGGCTCGGCGCGGTGGCGCTCCTGCTCACCGCACTGCCGTGGCAGCGCCTCCTCCCGTGCGATCCGCAGCAGGGGTGGAGCTGCCTGGGGTGGGCACTGCTGCTCGCCCCGGTGGCGGCCCTCCTCGTCTTCCTGGCGAGTTGGCTGGCGCTGCGACTGGCGGGCGTCCGGCCGGCCTGGCGGGTGGCCGCCGCGGCCGTCGTCCTCTGCTGGCTGCAGTTCGAGCTCGAGGCCCGGGCCGGGGCCTGGAGCCTGCCGGACGGAGTGCTGCCACTCGCCGACGCGGTGCTGTTCGCGACAGCGGCCGCCCTGACCGCGCCCGGGCCGCTTCTGCGGTGGCCCCGGGTCGTGCTGCTGGTCGTCCTCGCCCTGCTCTGGCCGCTCTCGGCACTGGTCGGGGGCCACCGCGCGGACGACCGCGCCCGGAACGAACTCACCGACGTGGGCGTCCCGTTGTACGCACCCGATGTCACCGGCTACCGCATGCGGCCGCCGCTGACCAGCAAGCCCGGCTCGTGGTTCGGCTTCCTCCTGCTGCCCGACCGGCAGGGCGTCGACCCCGACGACCTGAACCGCTGGGCCATCCGGGTGACCGTGGAGCCCGTGCCGCCCGCCTTCAGGCCACCCGTCTGCGATGCGACGAGCCTCGGCAGCACGGTCAGAGCCGAAGGCTGCGAACAGGTCGCGCCGGGCACCTGGCGCAGGGCCAATCCCTATGTCGTCTTCTACTTCGTCCGCCGCGACGACTACCTGATCGTCATGTCGGCGGACGGAAAGGAGAACACCGAAGCCGATCTGCGCAAGCTGGCGTCGACACTGTCCGTCCGAACCCCCGACTACTTCCTCCGCTGAACCACCCACGCTCCCGGTGGTCCTCCGGGGCCGGTACGAGCCGCTGTTCACCCGTACGACAGCCGCCTGCCCCGTCCACCTAAGCTGTCCCCACGCGGTGACCGGGGAGGGACAGCGGGTGGATCGGTACAACGTCACGAACACCATCGACGGGGGGACCCAGAAGACGGTCATCCAGGTCGGCCAGGTCGGCTCGATGACGGTCCAGACAGCCCCAGCCCCGGCCGGCACCGCCCCGTCGAGCGACCCGTGGGTCCGCGCCGTCCTGGACTCCGGAATCTGGGCCCACGCGGCGCAGCGCGACACCGAGCCCCACCGACGACACGCCGCCCGGCTGGCCGAACGACTGGCCGCCGTCCGGGACGGCGCCGAGCAGCACACCGCCGGGGACCCGTGGGCCGACCCCGGGTTCGCCACGCGATTCGCGGACCGCGTGGAGTGGCTGCTCGGTGAGCCCGACGGCGCGCTCGACCTCTACCCGGCCGAGGCCGGGCTGCTCGTCCTGCTGCCCTACCTCTACCAGACCCACCAACTCCTGCTCACGACCTCCCGACTCGAGGCCGACCCCACCGACCTGCGGCCGCGGCGCGGAGCGACCGGATGGCGGGCCGGCTACCAGTCCTTCCTGGCCGGCCACGACCTGCTGGTGAACCGGGCCGAACTGCGCCCGCAGGCAGCGTCGGCGACCGGCTGGTGGCTGTACCGCCACTGGCTCGCGCAGGACGACAAGGGCATGGCGGCCCTGGCCGCCCTCGAAGCCGAACTCACCGCGGACAGCGGTCCGTTGACCGAGGCGGTGGGCATCCGGCGCCTCGCCAGAATCCTCGCCGGCCTACGGATCGGCGCCGACATCTGCAACCCCGAGCACCTCGGCCGGCTGGAGGCCGACGAACTCCTGCCCGGCCCCGGCCGCCAGCGCATCCGCGAACGGCGGACCGGCCTGCTGCTGGCCGTCGCGTACGGCGCAGCGATCGAACCCGCCGTGCTCCCCGACACGGTGGTCGAGCACATCGGGGTCCCGAACCCGGTCGACCTCGACGGGCTGCGGCGGACCCTGGCCACGACGGCGTGGGGCGGCTCCCCCGAGCTGCCGGTCCTCAAGGCGGTCTGCGAGCACGAGGCCGTCGTGGAGGCCCTACGCGAGCACGCGGCGCGCCTGGACGGGCTGCTCCTCGCCGTCGGGCGCGCCGTGCCCGACCGGATCGCCCAGCCCATGCCACCCCTGCCCGCGCGGATCTCCGCCGACGGCGTCGTCCCGGCGGAGGGGACCTTCACCAGCGGCGCACGGTTCCGACTCGACGACCGCCGGGTACGCGGCCTGCTGACCGGCACCCAGCTCTACAAGGACCGCGACCTCGCCGTACGCGAGCTGTACCAGAACGCCCTCGACGCCTGCCGCTACCGAAAGGCCAGAACCCAGTACCTGGAGCGCTCCGGCCGGCCCTTCCACCCGTACGAGGGCCGGATCGACTTCGTCCAGGGCGTCGACGAGGACGGCCGCGAGTACCTGGAGTGCACCGACGACGGCATCGGCATGGGCGAGGCGGAGCTGCGCGGCGTGTTCTCCAACGCCGGCGCCCGCTTCGCCGAGCAGCCCGACTTCCTGCTGGAGCAGGCGCAGTGGGAACGCGTCGAACCCCCGGTACGGCTCCACCCCAACAGCCGGTTCGGAATCGGCGTCCTGTCGTACTTCATGCTCGCGGACGAGATCCGGGTGGAGTCCTGCCGCATGGGGCTCGACGGCATGCCAGGACCACTGGTCGAGGCACACATCCTCGGGCCCAACCACCTGTTCCGGATCGCCGAGAAGGAGGAACGCGCCAGCAGGCCCGGCACCCGGGTGCGGCTCTACCTGCGAGAGCGGCGCCGCTCCTGGTCCGGGCTGGACGCCCTGGCCAAGGTGCTGTGCATCGCCGAGTTCCCGACGGCGGCGCAGCACGGCGGGCGGAGAAGGGAGTGGGAACCGGGGGTGTTCAAGCCGTGGGGTGCCGGACCGACGGGCGACGTACCGCACGACCACCTGGTGGAGTGGACCGACAGCCCCGAGGGCACGCAGGTGTTCTGGTACAAGGAGGGCGGCCAACTGCTGGTGGACGGCCTTCAGATCGAACCGCACGAGCGCATCGGGGTTCTGTCGAGCTGCCGGGGCATCGTGGTGAACCTGAGCGGGGACTACGCCCCAAGACAGCTCAGCACTGATCGCCTCACGGTGCTCGAGGACGTGTCATCCCGTGTCGAAGAACTGCTCGCGGGCGCGGCACCTGCCCTGGTGATGAGCGGAGTGAAGTTCTTCACCCCGAGGTGGATGCGGGAAGTCGCCGAGAGCAGCCCGCGGACGGCGGACCTGGTGGCGGAGGCGGCCTACGAGTCAGGAGCCGGCTTCGGTGAGCACAGGCGACCAACGGCTCTCGCCGTGGCCGGTTGGTTCCCGCTGGACCAGGCGATCCATGAAGGTCTCCTGACAGCCAACAGCCGCACGCCACGATCAACAGACGCGGCTTTCCATTCGCTTCCGGACCACATCCTGCTCTGGCGGACGCTGGCCCACGGAAGCACGGACCTGCTGCGTCAGCTCGTCAAACTGGTACCAGAGTTGGCCGAGCCGCGCCAGGTGGCCAGGGCTTGGCCGTCGGACATGGAGGTGCTCACCGGAAGCCGGGGTTTCGGTCACACCAGACGGTCGGACGTGTTCACCGCCGCTCGTCGGCTCGGCTGTGGTCCGGCCGGTCTTGCGGAACGGCGACGGCTCTTCGGAGTGGACGACCTTGTTGTCCCTGAGGCTGCCGGCTCTGACGACTGGGACGGTTCGGGAACACACTGGATCGACGGCCGCCACGGCGGTCGCCGCTCGTTCAAAACGATCGGTGACCTGCTGGAGGTCGGCACGACGCTCGGAGTGAGCGCGGCACAAGCGGCGGCGCGGCTACGAACGCACGGCATCGCCGTCGTCCCCGAGGACCTGCCGGAAGGCGCCCCTGACGAGGTGGACCTCCAACTGCTCTACCACGACGGTGAGATCGGCGAATACAGACAGATCTGGGACAGGAAGCCCGTACCACCCGGCCACGTGGCCCAGGCCGCTCTACGGACCGGACTGAGCCCACTGGAGGTACGGCGTCGACTCGAACGCTATGGCCTGACAGTAGAACCATTTGAGTTTCCCGAGCGACCGGACCAGGCGTATGTCAACTGGCTAAGCCGGGACCATGACGGGATGTGGCCGTGGGCGAGTGCCGACGGGCCCCTTCCCCCCTAGCAGCTGATGTCCGCTCAGGAATGGTCAGGCATGTCCCCCGACGACGTGCGGGCCGAGTACGAGCGCCTCGGCTTCACCCTGCCGCCACGGCCGAGCTGCCGGGAGTCACTGGACGACTTCGACCTGCTGGCCGGTGAGTGGGAGGTCGACTGGTCGCCCTTCCGAACGGACCGTGCCCCGACCTTCCATCAGCTCATGGAAGTGGCCGAGAACCTGGGGCTCAGCCTGCGGGTACTGCTCAGCCGGCTGTCCGCCTACGGAGTGCGAACGGGCATGGTCCTGCCACAGCGCCAGACCGAACTCGACCGCGAGCTGTTCCGCTACGAGGACATGGTCCAGAGCATCTCGGACGAACTGGACGAGGTCTGGTGGTTCTGGCTGAGCCCGGACGACGAGATCCCGTTCTTCCTGTTGGTTCTGGCAGCCAGAGACCTGGGCCGACGTCCCAGGGAACTGGCGGCCCGACTGCGCTCCTACGGTCTGCGCGTGTCCCACGACGACCTCCCGCCCGGTCTCACCCAGGGGGCGGCCCTGCGTCTGCTGACGGCCGACGGTCTGGTGATGCCCGGCCCGAAGGACCCTCCGATGCGGCTCGTCCAACTCGTCCGCATCGCCCGGTGTGTCGACGTGCCCGTGCAGGAGACCGCCCGGCACCTCCGCGACCTCGGCGTCCACGTCGGTGACCTCGCGGCCACCGTGCGGGCGGCTCTGGCACGGGTGCCGCTCGCCTGACCGGCCAGGACGTCCCCGGCGTAGCACCGCAGGCCCCGCGCCGGGGACCGGCCGGACCCTGCCGAAGTCGGCGTTCGGTGGTGCCATGGAAGTACGAACGGCCGGGTCCACGGGCCCGGCCCCGTACCGAGCCGGTCGGATACCGAGTGTCACCGACGGCAACGCCTCACCGGCCGAGGAGGACCACCATGACGTCCGCAAGCTCCGAGAGCTCCGACGACCCCGACGACCCCGGCGGTCCCGTCGTCCTCGGCGTCGACGCCCACGAAACCGGCTCGATGGCCGCCGCCTGGGCCGCCGACGAGGCCGCCCGCAAGGGCCTGCCGCTGCGGCTGGTGCACGCCGTGCCGTCGCTGTACCGCGAGTTCCGGCCGTTCGACGAGGGCCGCTACCACAAGGCCCTGCGCGAGCGGGCCGACCGGGCGCTCGACCGGGCCGCCGCCGTCGCCCGGGAGCGCCACCCCGGGCTGGCCGTGACCGCCGTCGTGGCCGAGGACGTCCCGGCGCCCACGCTGTGCCGGGAGTCCCGCCGGGCCTCGCTCGTCGTCCTCGGCTCCCGGCGGCTGAGCCGGATCGAGGAGGCGTTGAGCACGTACTCGGTGGCCGTGCCGGTCAGCGCCCAGGCGCACTGCCCGGTGGTCGTGGTCCGCGACCCCGAGCACACCACCCAGGACCCGCCGTACGTGGTGCTCGGCGTGGACGGCAGCCCGTCCTCGGAACCCGCCGTCGACTTCGCCTTCGCGTACGCGGACGAGCGCCGGGCCGCACTGCGCGTCCTGTGGGTCTGGCAGCGCCCGCCGGCCGGCAGCCCGGACGAGCCCGCCACCGAGCAGTTGCTGCACCGCCTGCTCTTCGAGTCCACCACGGGACGCCACGAGCACCACCCGGACGTGACCGTGACCCACGAGGTCGTGCACGGCCACCCGGTCGAGGAGCTGGCCCGCGCCGCCGAGCACGCCCTCGCCGTGGTCGTCGGCCGGCGCGGCAACGGCGGTTTCACCGGCATGCGCCTCGGCTCCGTGCCCCACGGCCTGCTCCGCCGCGCCCACTGCCCGGTCGTCACCGTGCCCGCTCACCCGCAGTGAGCCCGGATCGGCCGCGTCCTCCGTTCGGCCCCCACTTTCTCCGCCCCTTCCGCCCCTGAGGAGTCCGCCAGTGACCGACCACACCCGCACCCACCTGCTCACGGCCATCGACCTCGCGGCCTCCGCCCGCGCCCACGGCAACCACCCCTTCGGCGCCCTGCTGACCGACACGTCCGGAGGCGTCCTGCTCACGGCCGAGAACACCGTGCTGACGGACCACGACGTCACCGCCCACGCGGAGACCAACCTGGTGCGGCAGGCCTGCCGCACCCTGGCCCCGCACCTGCTCAACGGGACCGTCCTGTACAGCAGCACCGAGCCCTGCGCGATGTGCGCCGGAGCGATCTACTGGAGCGGCATCCGGCAGGTCGTCTACGCGCTCTCCGCCACCGACCTGAACGCCATCGCCGGAGTGGACCCGGACGAACCGGTGCTCGACCTGCCCTGCCGCCAGGTCTTCGCCGCCGGCGGCAACACCGTGGAGGTCTCCGGCCCGCACCTCTTCGAGGAGGCCTCCGCCGTGCACACGGGGTACTGGGGCTGACCGGGCCCCGGTGGAGGCGGAGGCCGGCGGGGGTGCGCCCGGCCGGATCAGCCGGGCAGGGAGGCGAACGCCACGCTCGCGGACTTCGTCTCCGCGAGCACGAGCAGTTGCTTCGACACCGTGTCGTAGCGCAGCCCGAGCGAGGTGAGGGTGGGCAGCACCTCCTGGGGGACCTCTTCGAGGAGGTCCAGCTCCAGCGCGTCGGCGAGTTCGCGGACCGTGATGCCCGGGGTGCCCTTCCAGCGGGCGGTGAGGACGCGGCCGGTCGGATCCTTGCCGTAGTCGACGGTGAAGGTCAGGAGGCGTTCGGTGCCGTCGGCCAGCGGTACGGCCAGCCGCATCTCCCCGGTGACGACGGTGCTGCCCTTGGTCCGGTCGGCGATGACGGACACGACGACGGACAGGGTGCTGTTGCCGACGGCGAGGCTGGTGGCACAGGCGAAGGTGAAGTGGCCCTGGGTGTCGAAGGCCACGGCGAGTTCCTCGACGGTCAGGCTCCTGAGCTGCTCGGGCGCGGTGATGCCCAGGTGCTTCAGGAGGTCGGCGGGCTGGAGCCCGACCGCGTGGGCGGCGAAGGCCCACCCGGTGGCGGAGGACCACGTGCCCGTGACGTCCAGGACCCCGGTGCCGAGTCGCCATTCGGCGGTGACTCCGGCGTACTTGTGCCCCACCTGGTGCGAGACGGTGAGGATGACCGCGGCGAGTTCGACGCCGTCGGTGACCTTCCAGACCTCGGTGAGAGCGAGGTCCAGTCCGTAGCCCCGGTTGTTGGCGCCGGCGGCGAGTTCGGCCCACAGTTCGAGCTCGCTGACGGTCAGCGTCTTCGGGACGGGGATGCCGGAGAAGCGCTCCGCCACCAGTTTCCCGAGGTTCACGGGCTCGGCGAGGACGCCTTTCAACGAGCGCTCCGGTAGGCCCACTTCCACCTCGACCGCCACGCTGCCGGGGAACTCGACCCGGCCGCCGAGGGTGGTCAGCAGCTGGGGGTGGGAGAAGGGATCGAGCACGGAGAGGTCGGCTCGGAGGCCCTTCACGGTGACCCCCTCCACCGGTGTCCACTCCCGGCCCAGGATCACCGTCGGCTGGATCGCCAGGATCCGGTCCTTGCCGCCTCCCCCGGAGGTGCCGCCGTCGACGACGCAGCCGATCGCCAGTGCGGTGAGCGCCAGGCCCGCGCCGGGGGCCAGGTCGGAGGGCAGGTCGAATCCGCCCTGGGCCAGCGAGGCGAAGGCGCGGAGGGAGTCGAGCCCGGTGATGGCGACCGGGTCGAACGCGGCCTGGAGCAGCCAGATGTTCCCCTTGGCCGGCGGATACCCCCACACATAGGGCTTGGGGTGGGCCTGGGCGGTGGGGAAGTCGAGCTCGGCTCCCGCTCCGACCAGCGCCTGCTGTGTCCTGTTCACCCCCGGTTCGACGCCGAGTACCAGGTGGAGGGTGCCGAGGCCGAAGCGTTCGAGCGGGACCAGGCCCCTGCGCACCTCCTTCGGGAGTTCCGTCCCGGCGCCGGGAAGGGCGGCGTCGATCCGCACGCCGACCACCGTGGCGCCGGCCGAGTCGGTCAGGAAGCGGACCGTCGACGGTGCCGTGCTCCCGCCGGACAGCGACAGGGGGCCGGTGGCCGTGAGCCCGTCGACTCGGACGGGGTCCAGCTGTAGCGCGCCGTCCTTCAGGTGGCTCTTGAACAGGTCGGCGGCCGGGGCGAGTTGGAGGTACTCGGGCTGCATGAGCAGCGAGCCCTTCTTCGCGGCGGCGGCCAGGGTCTCGGTCAGGCTCTTCACTGACAGGGGCATCTCGGGCCTCCTACTGGTAAGAGATCTCGTACGCGCCGGGCTTGTACGATCCGTCCGACGTCCGGTCGATCCACAGGATCCAGTCCCGGCCGGTCCATTCAGTCGTGGCCTTACCGGTGGCGAATCTCTCTCCGCCGAAGGTGCTGAAGACACCCTTTCCGGTCGCATCCCTGTTCACGAAGCCAGACAGAGCCGCGGTGTTGTTCTGGTAGGTGTAGTCCCAATGCCTCTTGAGCGGTTTCTTCTGCGAGGTGACCTTCGGCTCCGGGATGTTGTGCCTGGTCCTGACGTCCTCCCAGTTCTTCAGGAGCTCCGCATTGAAGTTGCTGTCCGTGCAGGTCGCGCTCTTTCCTGCAAAAATGACCTTTCCGGTGCTGACGAAGAGCCCATCAGGGGTGACGTAGTCCAGCCAGGCCTTGCATGTCGAGGTCTTGCTGCCGTGGTGCCCGACCTTGAGCCACAGGTTTTTCTCTCGCTTCAACAGCCCGTTCGAGTCGTTCTTGATCAGACATTCTTCGTTCACTTTGAGGGCGTCAGCCATCAACAGAACCTTCTGCCGCTGCCCATTGCCGTCGGGTGCGCCGGCGACCAGGAAGACAAGGCTGTTCAGATTGGCGATCTTCTCTTTTGCGGAATGGACGTACTTGGCCCTGGTCGCAGAATCCCTCGAGGAGGGAAGAGCTCCCCCCGCATTCAGATGATAGAGATTCGGAGTGCCGGGAAGATTCGGGAAGAGCATTTCAGGATCCCCCTGAGTCGGCTTCAGCACCGGGTCACTCTCGACACTGTGGTCAGGACTCGCCAAGCTGTTGGGATCGTCAAGAAGCGTCTCCACGAACCGAACTTCGCTCCTCTCCTCCTTGTAGTCGACGGATGACATCGAGTGCCACACGTTCTTCACCGAGTAGCGCAGCTGATGCTCGGAGTCGAGGAAGATCTCCTCCAGGAGGTTGAAGTGGTCCTCATCAGGATGGCTGATGATCAGGTAATCCAGAACTCCGGGATTCTTCAGATCCATCAGACACTTGTCAATCTCTCGCTTCACGTGTTCCGTCATACGCCTCTTGGCGTCGCCCGTCGCCGACGCGCCCGCCGATTCCCGGGGCGCCACCTCACCCCCCGGCTTGGATCCGCAGTCCAGCAGTACGGCCGCATGCGCCTTGGCTGCGCCCGGCTCATAGAAGGTCATCAGCGTGCAGTCACCCTGCCCCACGTTCAAGAACACCACCTTGACCGGCATGTCGTTCCTTTCGCATCGGATTCGTGTACGAAAGACATCCTGCCCCTCGCAATCACACGCCACCCCGGGCATTGACAGCCCTCATCTATCCGACCGAGCCGGGAAACTCAAGTCACATCCACCGATCGGGTGATATCACCCGGCCAAGCACAGGTCGCGGGCAGACAATACGGGCCACGTCGACTACAAAGCGGTGGGGCCACAGAAGCCAACAGTTCGTATCGGATCAGCCTGGGCCATCGGCCTTCCCCCTGGAGGTGACCACGTGACCGACACGCCCCCGACGAAGGGCGGCGCCGCGCTGCGGCTCCTGCTCGTCCGGCTCAACCTGTCGGCCGGCCTGTCCAGCCTGCCCGTCGTGGGCTCGCAGGTGCCGGAGGAGGTCGACGTCCGGCTGACGGGACTGTGTGTCGACGTCGCCAACCGGGCGCTGGTCCTCACCGACGTCCAGCGGGTCAACGCGATGCTGACGGCGATGGGCGGACAGGGCGCTCCCCTGCTGCTCGCCGAGGCTTCCTGGCCCGGCAAGGCACGGCTGGCCCTCGACGTGGAACTGGGCGGCAAGCACCTGCAGTTGGGGACGCAGGACGGTTCGCCGCCGCCGTCCATGAGGGCGATCGGCCGGAACGACCAGGAGACGATCTCCACGGTCGGCGGGAAGGACCTCAGCGGTACGCCGTCGACGGCCTGGTACACCGTCGACCGCGTCCTCGGCCCGGTGCGCCTGGACCGCCTCGGGGTGAGCTACGCCGACGGCACCGTGTGGCTCCTGATCGACGCGGGTGTCGACATGGGCGGGCTGAAGTTCTCCGGGAGGGGGATGGGCCTGGGCATCTCGCTGCACGACCCCGCGAGGATCACCCCCCGGCTCGACGGGCTGGGCATCGGCTTCTCCCGTCCGCCGATCGAGATCTCCGGCGCCCTGATCAACCAGGTCCGGAAGGGCTATCTCGTCTCCCTGCTGGGCGCCGCGGTGATCGACGTGCCGAGCTTCAGCCTCAGCGCCGTGGGCGGGTATGCCCAACGCGTCAACGCCCAGCCCTCGTTGTTCGTCTTCGGCCAGCTCGGCTTCCCCGCCGGGCAGGGCGTCGGGCCGCCGCCGTTCCGGGTGACCGGGGCCGCCGCCGGGTTCGGCTACAACAGCACCGTCCGGCTGCCGGACATCTCCGAGATCGACACCTTCCCGTTCCTGCCGTCCGCCGCGGGCGGCGGCACGGACGCGATGACGCTCGCCGACTCCCTCACCAGGTCGGCCGCCGGGAAGGCGCCCTGGGTCAGCGAGGCCCCGGGACGCGTCTGGCTGGCCGCGGGACTGCGGTTCGACTCCTTCCAGTTCATCCACGCCCGGGCCCTGGTGCTGGGAGAGTTCGGCCTGACCGGCGGGTCGGACATCACTCTCGCGCTCCTCGGCCAGGCCGACGCCGACTTCCCGCTCAAGTCCACCGGCAGCAGCCGCTACGCGCACGTCTCCCTGGCGCTGATGGCGAGCTACACCTCACGGGAGAACGCGCTGCGGGTGCAGGCGCAGATCCAGCCCGGTTCGTTCCTGGTGCACCCCTCCTGCAAGCTCTCCGGTGACGCCGCCCTCGTCCTGTGGTTCGGCCCGAAGCACGCCGGCGACTTCGTGCTGACCGTCGGCGGCTACCACCCGAAGTTCCAGGTTCCGCTCCACTACCCGGCCGCCAGGCGGCTCGCCATCGAGTGGGACGCCGGGCCCGTGTCGCTGCGCGGCGCCTGCTACGCGGCGCTGACCCCCTCGGCGTTCATGGTCGGCGCCGAACTCGACGTGGCGTTCCACGAGGGCCCCATCCAGGCGTGGTGCCGCGCCGTGCTCGACGCGCTGATCCAGTGGGACCCGTTCCGGTTCCGGGTGACGATGTCGGTGCGGATCGGCGTGCGCATCGACATCCTCATCCCCATCAGCGCGGAGATCGGCGTCGACCTCGACCTGTGGGGCCCGCCCACCGGCGGCATCGCCCACGTGTACGTCGCGTTCGGCTGGACCTTCGACCTCCGCTTCGGGGAGGACCCGCCATCCGAGCCCAAACCCCTCGGCTGGAGCGACTTCGTCTCCCGGATGCTGCCGGGCCCCGTGGCGCAGGTGATCGTCGAGAGCGGCAGGCTGCCCGCGGAGCCCGCCGACGGGGCCACCGAGAAGCCCGACGAGATCTGCGAGATGTCCCGCGACGGCTTCACCGTGCTGACCCGGGCGAGCATCCCGGCCTCCGAGGTCGTCCTCGTCACCCCCGGCCACACCGGGAAGACCGACACCGGCAAGACCATCACCGTACGCCCAACCGGGGTCACGGCGACGTCCGTGCACAAGGTCACCGTCACGCACGACGGCGCCGTCATCGATCCCACCGAGGCCACCTACGGGTGGACGGTCGGCCAGGTCACCGGCAAGGTGCCGCTGGGCCTGTGGGGCGAGCCGCTCAAGTCCGCCGGCCAGGCCCCGCAACTGCCGGTGCCCACGGCGAAGCCCGAGCTCGTCGACCGTCTGACCGGCACCCGGATCACCGCCCCGCGCCGTCCCCCCTCGGGCGGCACGGTGAAGGCCAAGGAGGCGGCCGTCGACCGCGAGGAGCGGAGGATCGACGAGAAGCCGCTCCTCGCCACCGCCCAGTCCGGCAGCGCCCCCACCAGGCCGTACGACCGGAGCACGCTCGCCGCCAAGCTCACCGGCACCGACCGCAAGCCCCTCCTGGAGGCGCTGACGGCGTGCGGGGTGGCCGTCCCGCCCGGCGGCAGCCTCACCGACTCCCTCACCGGCTACGCCGGGCACATCCACTCCTACCTGCGCGCCGACCCGATGACGCGCGGCACCGAGAGCTGAGGCGGCTCCCATGACGACGGACACCACGGGGGCCGCCCGCGATCTGGCCCTCCACGACTACTGGCCGGGCGTGCCGACCGGCGAGTACGTCATCAGGGTCGAGCACACGGTCAAGGACACGACGAAGGCGCAGCAGGTCGACCAGACATTCTCCGGCTCCCGCACCCTGCACGTGCGCGGTCCCCGCTTCGCGCTCACCCCGGAGCAGGTGCACGCCTGCTACCCGGCGTCCGGCGCGAGCGGGAACTTCGCCGACGTCCTGCCGCACGTCGTCCTCAGCCCGGCCGTCCTGCCCTGGGAACGCGTCCTCGCCAAGAGCCGGCCCGACGTGCCGTGGCTGGCGCTGCTCGTCCTCCACGAGAAGGACCTGCCCGTCGACGCGGCCACCGGGCGGGCCGACCAGACCTGCCCGGTCAGGGAGTTGCTGCCCGGCACGGGACACGTGCAGCCGCCGAAGGTCCTGCTGCCCGCCCTCGCCGCGGAGAAGGACCCCAAGCACCCGGAGACGTGCCGCATCATCGACGTACCCGTTGCCTGCTTCACCGACGTCCTGCCCCGCTTCGACGAACTGCCGCTGCTCGGCCACGTCCGGCGCGTCTTTGGCCCCGGAGGCGGTGACCACGCGGTGCTGGTCGCCAACCGGCTGCCGCGCACCGACGGCCGGTACACCGCGCACGTGGTGTCGCTGGAGGGCTTCACCGAGGCCCAACTCTCCGGCAGCGCACCGCTGATGCCCGACCGGACTCCCGCCGAGAAGGTACGCCTGGTGTCCCTGTGGGCCTGGGACTTCACGGTCGAGAGGAAGACCGCGGCACCCGGCTTCCTCGCCGTGGCGCAGCAGGTCGCCACCGGCAGCGCGGGCAGGCTGCCGCTGCGGCTGCCCGACGGCTCCACCGGGAAGACGGCCGTGTCCAAGCGCCTGGCCGACGGCTACGTCCCGGTCGGCCACCAGCTGCCCGACGGCTCGCGCACCTACGCCTGGTACCGCGGGCCGTTCACCCCCGTCGTACCGCACCCGCTGCCCGTCGACGCCAAGACCGTCGTCTCGGAGGCGCAGGCCCTGATCTACTCGCAGGCGCACGGCGTCTTCGACGTCAGCTACGCCTCGGCGTTCGCGCTGGGCAAGGCCGTCACGCTGGCCAACACCGACCTGGCCCGCTCCCTCGGCGAGATCCGCGGGGCCGCCGCCACGGCCGGCCAGGAACTCGCCAAACGCCTGGCCCGCGGGCTGGACATCAACACCGGCCAGGAGCCGAAGAAGGTGGCCGGCAGGTCCGGGACGGTCAACCCGGCGACCGCCGCCGGACCGCTCGCCACCGCCGCCTTCGCCCGGCTCGCCACGGACCACGCCCTGCTCGCCGAACCACCGGCACCCGCCGCGGAATCCGGGGCGGCCGGGGCGGTCACCGTCGAGCCGGACGCCCCGACGCTGGAGCCGGTGGTGAGGGCCACGACGGGCGACCACGCCCGGGCCGCCGTCCGCGCGGTCGTCGCCCAGCACCTCGACCGGGTCACCGGCGCCGGACTCGACCCGGCCAAGCTGCTCGCCGCCGTCCCCTTCGACCACCTGGTGCCCGACCCGAGGCTTCTGCCGGAGGAGAGCGTCCGCTTCTTCCACGTCGACCCCGGCTGGCTCGGGGCCCTGACGGCCGGAGCCAGCAGCCTCGGGCTCAGCACCAGCCTCGACCTGGCCCTGCACGAGGAACTCAACCACCAGGTGCTCGCCACCTCCACACCGCCGGTCGCGGGCATGCTGCTCCGCTCCGCCCTGTGCCGGGACTGGCCCGGCCTGCTGGTCGTCGCCCACCGCGGGAAGCAGGGCGGACAGGGGACGGAGGACGTGCTGAGCGGCCCGCCCCGGCTCCTCGCCGCCGACCTCCTGCTGGCCTTCTTCACGGCGGCCCCCGAGAGCGTCACCCTCCGCCAGCCCTCGCAGGTGCTCCACTTCGGCCTGGACGACACCGACCGGATCAGCCTGCGCTACGCCCGTTCCGGGGACGGAGAGGTGGGCTCCAGCATGGGCCGGGACCTCACCGGCATCCCGCTGCGGCAGCCGAAGGACCCCTCCCGTCCCCGCGAGGTGCTGGACACCGGCAAGCTCCGGACGGCCGTGCAGGACAAGCTCCGCGAGAGCCCGCCCCGGTGGGACGCCAAAAAGGACCTGCCGCCCTGCGTGCTCGGCCTGCAGCTCCTCAACACCCAGGCCCAACTGGTCATCGAGGCACCGAAGTGACGGCCGGCCGGCTTCCCCACGCCACCGACAAGGAACGCCCCACGGACGAGGAACGCCCTGACGATGAGTGACCCCCAAGCCCTGCTCGTGCCGGTCGAGGTCTCGGCCATGGCCGCCACCGACAAGCTGAC
Organism: Kitasatospora sp. NPDC048286; assembly: GCF_043201735.1. Taxonomy (NCBI): domain Bacteria; kingdom Bacillati; phylum Actinomycetota; class Actinomycetes; order Kitasatosporales; family Streptomycetaceae; genus Kitasatospora; species Kitasatospora sp. NPDC048286. Next base: position 95,348 of record NZ_JBICZE010000003.1, on the reverse strand, counting down.
CAACGCGAGCGCGGACCCCTTCTACCGATGGGTCCCGAAGTTCTACAAGCGCGAGCGGCCCGCGAACCCGGAGCCGGAGCCCTTCATCACCACCTCCCTGAAGGGCGACGCGGCCCGCGGCGTCTACCTGCACTGGCGACTGCCGGACGCGCTGCTGCGCGGGCGGCTCGACCTCAGCACCGGCCGGGGCCCGGCCGCCTTCCCCGTCTTCCCCACCATCCCCAACCGTTGGCTGGTGCTGCGCCACTTCCGGCCCACGGACACCGGCGCACCGCTCCCCGCGGCCGGCGGCTGGCTCGTCCACAGCGACTACCTGGACGCGTCGAAGGGCACCGTGCCCTACCTGCACGACAACAAGGCCACCAAACTCGGCACCAGCACCGACCTGGCCGCGCAGGACTGGACGGAGCCCGCGAACCCGCCAACGCCCTTCCTGACCGCCGCCGGCCCCGGACTGCCGGACTTCCCGGTCTTCCAGCCGTACAACGCCGACGTGCTGTCCTTCCACGACCCGCTGACCGGGCTCGTCACCACCGACGGCACGATCAGCTACCTGGTGGCCGGCTGGCACTCTGCGGAGGGCGAGGACCCGCTCTCCGTCCAACAGATCAAGAAGCTGCTGGACTTCCGCGGCGAGTACGGGCACCACACCACCGACCAGGCCAGGTTCGAGGCGGCGCTGGCCGCCCTCGGCTGGCAGTGCCCGATCGGCACCAAGCCGGTGCACCGCTCCCTGTACGTCGGCACCGCCCTCGGCCTCGCCTGGCGGGTCGACGACCTGCCCGAGTCCGACCTGCCCACGGACCCCAAGGGCGCCCTGACCGTGGCGGTGGGCAACAGCGCCGCCGACGCCCGCTCGGCCCTGCGGGAGGGCGCCACCGCCGAGGACCGGCTGCTCCTGGAGGCCTTCGACCACGGCGTCCTCGACGAACTCGACGACGCCCTGACCGACCACGGGCGCGACATCATGGACGACGCCGCGCACCGGACCTGGTTCGCGCCCTCGCCGGCCGGGTTCAGCTGGCAGATCGTGAACCGCCCGGGCTCCCAGCCACCCCCGACGCCCCCGGCCGAAGCCGCCGCCGAACTGGTTTGGCTGGCCCAGCTCAACGCCCGCCAGCGGAAGTTCGACGACGGCCTGCGACGGCTCGCCGAGCTGCGGCAGCGGCTCTACGACCTGTGGTGGTGGACGTACGACCGCAAGAAGGAGAGCGAGGAGTTCAAGGCCTTCAAGGCGAAGAGCACCATCCAGCTCGACCCGGGCCAGGACGGCCTCGCCAAGGAGACCAGGGCGCAGCAGGAGCTGTGCTTCGGGACGGACGGCAAGGGCGGGCTCCGCGCGGCGATCCCCTGGGGGAACACACCCTCCGACCTGCAGACCGGCATCGACGCCTACCGCCGGGACCACAAGCTGTCCACCGGCAAGCCCCTCGCCGCCCACCGCGAGATCAAGCGGACCCCGGCACCGCCCTACCAACGGCCGACCGACCCCGTCGTCCTGATCAGCGGCAAGGGCGCCCGGATGGCGGCGCCCCGCAGCGGTCCACTGCCCTGCCGCACCGAGAAGCGGCTCCTGAAGGCCGTCGCACTGGAGGGGAGCACGCCCGTCACACCGACGAAGGTTCCGACCGCCCCCGCCAAACTCGCCTCCGTCACCTCGCCGCTGACCTGGGCACCGGTGACCGCCCTGCTCACCCACTTCGCCGTCCTCGAGGAGGCGGCCCGGCTGGTCTGGCCCACCGGCAGCCCCGACCACCGGCCGCGCGGCCCGCTGCACCTGCTGAAGCACGGGGGCAAGACGCTGACGGTCACCGATCGCGAGGGCGACGCCGGGGTCTGGCCCGAGTACACCGACCTGTGGCGCCAGCCCTGGCAGCCGCTCTACCTGCTCTGGGCGGTGCGCTGCCACCCACTGCCCTACCGGACCGGCAGCGGGAGCACCGCCGCCACCCACTGGACCTTCGACGGCCGGGCGCACCACTGGGCCGGCGAGGCCCAGAAGCCCGGCCAGACCGTCAAGGGCCGCTCCCGGCTGTCGGCCCTGCCCGGGTTCGCGGTGCGCGGCAGGGCCGAGGAGTACATCAACCGCTACGTGACCGACAGCGCGCTGGCGAAGACGATCCGCGCTCAGGCCGACTCGGAGCACAACCGCAACCAGATCTCCCAGTCCCTCGACGGCCTCGACGCCTGGCTCGCCCAACGCAAGCCCGCCCACCACTTCGACCCGCTCGGCGGTACCGGCAAGGCACTGCTGACCACCGAACCCGTCGTCGCGAACGCCGAGACCGCCGCCTCCCTGCGGCACTTCGACCCGGTGCGCTCCGCCCAGTTCGTCATCGAGGAACTGACCCTCGTCGACCAGTTCGGCCGCGTCTGCAAGGCCGTCAACGAGACCACGGCCGGGCAGGTCCACCCCCGGCGCTCCGCCGCCGTCCGGCCCGACCCGGACCCGGCCCACCCCGGCAAGCCGCTGGTCGCCGACACGGCCGTCGCCGGCTGGGAGTACCGCTTCGTCCAACTGCCGCCCCGGCTCCACCAGCCCGCGCGCGCCCGCCTGGAATGGCTGCGCCGCACCGACGACGACCAGCCCGTACCGGTCGACGTGCTGCCCGTCGACCCCGCGCACAGCCCGGTGTGCGGCTGGCTGGTGCCCAACCCGCGGGAGCACTCGCTGCTGGTGTACGGCAGCGACGGCGCCGGCCTCGGCGAGCTGCACGTGGCGGGCCCCGCCGGCGCCGAACGCGTCGACTGGCTGCCGCTGCCCGGATCCCGCTGGCTGACGCGCGAACAGATCACCGCCACCCCCGACACGTTCACGGCCGCGCACCCGCACCTCGGCGGCCTGCTGCGCCGGCTGCTGAAGAAACCGCAGGGACAGGGCTCAGCCGAGGGGCCGCCCGCCTTCCGCGACCTGCTCGCGGTGATCGACCTCGCCCTGCACACCATCGCGCCCCCGGGTCAACACACCGACCCGCACTGGACGCTGCTCGCCGGGCGGCCGCTGGCCCTGGTCCGGGCGCGACTGCGGATCGAACTGGCCGCGCCGCCGCTGTACGACGCCACCTGGCAGCGACTGCCGGTGGGCCCACAGGCCGACGACGGCAACGTCCTGCGCTCGGCGCGCTGGCCGGTACGGCTGGGCGACGCCCACCGGGCCGGCGACGGCCTGGTCGGCTACTTCACGACGGACCCCGCCGAAGGCACCAGCAAGTCCACCCCGTACCACCGGCTGTTCACCGGACACCGGCCGGCCGACCCGGAGTCCTCGTTCCCGGTCGCCATCGACGCGGCGGCCGACCCGCGCGTCCTGGCCGCCCACGCCGAGGACTCCGCCGCACCGCCCGCCGCCGACACCGCCGCCTGGGCCACGCTGCTGATCGACCCGTGGGCCGCCGTACACGCCCACAGCGGCATCCTGCCGGTCGTCGCCGCCAAGCTGCCCGAGACGTTCGTACGCGGGCCCATGGCCACCCTGTCCCCCGCGCTGCGCACCGGCCCCCTGCTGGCGAGCGTGCTGCCGGGCGGGACGGTGCCGGGTGACGGGAAACCGTCCGGACCGTCCGTCGCCCTGCCCACCTCGGCGGCCTGGCAGGGCGTCTGGTCCTGGGCGGAACGCACTCCCCCGGGCCACGCCGGCCCCTGGGCGGACCTGCCGCTGTCCGACACCAACAGCGGCGCCCACCCGCCCGGCAGCGTGCCCGTGGCACGCACCGGATTCCTCGCGCTCACCCTGGAACAGCAACCGAAGGGCACGACGTGACCAGAACCGCCACCGGCGCCGCCACCACCGCCGCCCATCGGCTGGCCTGCGTCCTCGACACCACCACGGACGGCCTGGTGCACACCGGCGAGGCCCACGCGGCCGTGCCGAGCGCGCTGCGCCTGACGGTGGGCAACCCCGGCACCGAGACGCTGCGATGTGAGCGGATCACGCTCTCCCTGCCGGTCGGCGACGGGCCCGACAGCCTCACCTCCGACATCGGGCGGCTCCGGCTGGCCGAACCGGCGGGCGGCTGGCGGCTGCAGTCCACCGGGCCGTCCCAGGTCACCGTTCTGCCCGCCGCCGACGCCGGTACCGACACCGGTACCGGCGAGCTGGCGGCGGGCGAGACCCGCACGCTGCTCCTCGAAGGGCTGGCGCCGCACGACTCCGTGGGGGCCGTCGCCCTGGGCAGCACCGTGCACTGGACGGCCGTCGTCGGCGGGGGCACCGGCTCGGCCGCCGACACCTTCATCGTGACCAGGACCGACGTGCAGAGCCTGCTGAAGAACTTCCGGCCGAAGTACTCCGGCATCAAGAACGGCGAGTCCGTCGAGATCAGCTGGAAGGGACTGCCGGAGAAGGACCGCCCGGTCTACCGCCTGTACTTCGACATGACGGAGATCAAGGCGGACGAGAAGACGTACATGGACAAGGACGGCAACGGGACGTACACCACGCCGGCGCTGACCAGGACCACGGCGTTCATGATGCTGGTCGAGTACAAGGGCACCGACTACGGGTGGACCATCGCCGTCACCGTCTCCGAACCCGACCTGACCGTCGGACAGCTCACCAGCAACGGCGTCGTACAGCTGTGGGGCGTGCCGACCACACTGCTCGGGGACACGTCGGGCGCCACCTCGCCCTTCACCAGGACGTACGAGACCGCCGAGACCGACGGCCTGATCGCGGCACGGCTGGACTGCGAGGAGGACGGGAAGGCCGTGGACTTCCACGCCTCCGTCACCTCCGGCTCACCCGCCACCACCCGGACCACCTCGGCCTGCGCCCGTGTGGCCGAGTCACCGGAGAACGTCCTGGTGCCCGTGCCCAAGGGAGCCAGGGTCACGCTGGGAATGAGGGCCGAGGCGGGCAGCTACGGAGGTCAGATCACCTGGTTCCCGCTGGGCACGGGCCGGTTGAAGAGCAAGTAGAGCAAGTAGCGAAGCAGACATCCCGACGAGAAGAGGACCGACCGCACATGACCGGCATCACCGCCGCCCTCAGCCTTCCGGCGTCCAGCGCGAACAAGGCGACCTGCTACCTGTTCCAGGGCACCTGGGCCGCCCGGTACGAACAGAACGGCGCCGCCTGGGAGTTCAGGAACCCCTTCGACCTGCCCCAGCACCTCACCTGGTTCTGGCCGGGCCTGGCCGGCACGGCCGGGCACCGCCCCTACCCCGCGGTCTTCGCCGACAAGGGCGAGATCTTCTTCCTGCGCCCCGACCACCTGGTCCGCTACAACATCGCCAAGAACGAGGTGCAGAGCGAGGCCGACGCCAAGCCGGAGAACACCTTCGACGTCGAGGAACTCCCCGACGACTTCCTCGCCGGGCTCAGCGGCGCGATGGACACCCCGAAGGGCGTCTACCTCTTCAGCGGCCCGCGCTGGGCGCTGTTCAAGCTGAAGGACGGCAGCCTCAAGAAGCACGGCACGCTGGAGAGTTCCCTGCCGAACGGCGTCGACGCCGGCTGCTGGCCCGACAAGTCCGCCAACGGCTACCTCTTCTCCGGCGAGAAGTACCACACGTGCACCGCCGACGCCGGCGGCACGCTGACGGCCGCACCCGGAGGAGCCATCACCGACCTGTGGCAGCACGCCCCCCTCAAGCGCCCGCTCGCGGACATCTACGCCTCCGGCCTGGGTATGCAGCCCGTACGCTTCCGCACCGCCATCGACCTGAGCACCGACACACTCCCCGGAAAGTCAGCGATCACGGCGAAGGGCACCGTGATCAAGGGCGCCGACCTGAGGGCCACGGGCGACCGGTCGAGCTGGAGCATCTCGGGCGACGGCAAGCACGGCTTCCTCGTCAACGACACCAGGATCGTCGCGGTCGACCTGGCCGAGATCACCGGCGACGACCCGGTGATCCGGACGAAGAACATGGACAAGACCCTGTGGGACTGCGCGCTCAGCCGTGACGGCGAGCACCTGTGGACGGGCGGCTTCGAGACCAGGAAGCGGCAGAAGATGCTGCACCGGGTCGACGTCGGCAAGGTGGACTCCCAGGACCTCACGGTGACCTCGTACGACGTCCTGGGGGCGGTGTTCGGAGTCGCCCTGTCAGCGAAGAGCGACAAGGTCTACCCGGGTGTGCTCACCGAGACCAACAACCTGCAGGTGCCGGTGACGAACACCCTCGACGGCTCCCTCATCAACACACTGTCCGGGGACAACGGGTTCGGCAAGCCCCTCGTGGCCGTCAGCGTGGACGGCGGCACGGTCGCGCTCGTGGTCGGCGACGGCGGCGGCTCGGTCAAGGCGTTCAAGGGACAGGACGCTCCCAGGACGATCCCGGTGGGCAACCAGGTGTACGGCCTGGCCGTGACGCCGGACGGCACGCTGTTGTGCGCGGTGGCCGCCAAGGACACGTACTCCGCGGCCGTCGTGGACCTGAGCACGGCCACCGGTGAGGTCCGGCACATCGAACTGCCCGGCATCAGGTACCCCCGCGGCGTGGCCATCGACCCCAACGGGCGCTTCGCCTACGTGGCCGGATACGTCTCCTCGGACTCCGGCAGCAAGGCGCGGCTCTGGGTCATCGACCTCCCCGTGGCCAAGCACTGCGCGACCGTCGAGGCCGACTGGGGATCGACGGAGACCGAGATCGACGACGTCAAGATCGCCTGGCGCTGGGAATAGCCGGACCACGACAAGCCGGACCGCGACGAGCCGGACCACGACGAGAGGGCCCGCACCCATGACCGACGACCAGCCGCTGCTCGCCTACGCGGCGCCCACCACGCCCTCACCCCTCCCGGTCTCCGTCGCGGGATCCGAGCCCGCCAAGGGAAGCCTGACCGTCACGGTCACCAACAGCTCGGACGCGGAACTCACCTGCAACTCCATCACCCTGGAGCTCTCCCTGGGAGAGGAGGCCGGCGACTTCACCCCGGTCCACAGGGCGGGTGGCATCAAGGTCGACCACTCTCCCGGCTGGGCCGTCGAATGGGCGGAGGACGAGCCGGGCATCGCCACGGCGAGCCCCAACGACCAGGGCTCCGCCACCGTCCAGCCCGGAAGTCCGTCACTGTCCTTCGAGCTGTCCAACATCGCGGTGAACACCGCGGAAGGGGACGCGAGACTCTCGATCGAAGAGGATCTAGAGGACGAGAACGGCGACAGCCGGACCGGACGAGTCGTCCTGTACTGCACGAAGGGGCCGTCAGGGCTGACCCTCGCCGACTTCCGGCCCCTCCGGCAGGTCGTACCCACCACCGAGGACGCCGAGGTGGTCTGGCAGTTCACGCCCACCACCGGCAGCACGGTGGAACTGGAGTACTTCGACGCCGGCACCGGCAAGCAGAAGACGGTGGACGTCACCGGCAGCCGCAACCACAGAGTCCGGCTGTACCAGGACACCGCCTTCGCCCTGCACGCCTACACCGGCGACAAGGACGCCCCCACGTTCGACTACTGGCTCTTCACCTTCGTGACCGTCTCCGAACCGTATCTGACCACCAAGGACCTGACGGTGGGCGGCGCCCTCTCCCTCCTCGGCCGGCGACAGCCGCACCCGACACAGGTGGAACTCGCGCCGCCACTCACGACCACCACCGTCAGGACCCGGAAGAAGTTCCGCGCGCGGACGGACGGGCTGCTCACCGGTTCGCTACGGACGTTCTACAGACACACCAACGCCGAGCTGACGGTGACCGTGGAACCTCCGGACGCCCCCGACACCGAGCCGCACGTCGCCCAGATCCACTGCGACGGCAGGGTGGATAAGCGGGTGTACGCCCCGGGACCGAGCCTGGCCGTGCCGGTGCCGAAGGGCAGCACGGTCACGATCAAGTGGGACCTGGTCAAGTCCGCCAAGTTCACCGAGCCGGAGAACACCTTCCTCTTCGCCGCGGACCTGCGGTGGCACCCCTTCGGGACCGGTGACCTGGTGCCGCTCTGACCTGCGGCACGAGTCGGCTCCGGCCACCCTCCGCGCCTCACCCGGATGGACTGCCAATGCTGCGGGCACGCACGACCAAGAGCACCGTTGACAGCAGGGGCCATCGATGCCCCACGGCCGGAGCCGCCCAACGTGAACCCCGTGGTTCGTTGCCGGGGAAACGCCTTACGCGGCCCGAGACCGCTCAGCGACGGCCGACCGCACACCCCCACAGGCAGTCGGCCGCACCCACCGCAACGCGTGGCCGCAGCAACGCGTGGCTGCAAGGAGACGAGACGACCATGCAGGACCACAACATCGCCCCGGACGACAAGAAGAGCAAGATCGCCAGGATCTACACGGTGGCCGGAAACGGAAAGACCGGCTATTCCGGAGACGGCGGCGACGCCACGGAAGCCGAAGTCGGCAACCCGGTGAACATCGCGACGGACGGTACGGGAAACCTCTAAATCTCCGGGAAGAGCCGGGTGCGGGAGGTCACGACCTCCATCACCGCGCCGCTTCCCTGGCACACCATCATGGCGGCCTTCACCAACACCAAGGACAGTGAAGTCCTCACCCTGGAGATCGAGCGCGCGGTCAACAAGATCGACCAGACGCTCACCACCGGACAGCCCGGGAGGACCTTCACCGTCAAACACGGTGTGCCCTTCCAGGTCACCGTGCGCCGCGAAACCACCGTCCTCGGCCAGCCCGGCTCGCTGTACTTCAGGTATGACGCCGACACCGACAAGCTGAGCTTCGACGCGAAAGCGAGCCAACTGCCCGACGGAGTGACGTGCGACGACAGCTCCGGCAAGAACTTCTTCGGCTTCCTCTGGCACGACCAGGGATGAGGACGAGGGGGCCCCGCCCGGCGGGCGGGGTCAGCCGAGGTCGAAGGTGTTCGGCAGGCCGAGGCGGTAGCGGGCCTCGTCGACCACCTTGAGGGGCTCCAGCTCCGGGGGCCGGAACAGGCCCCGGATGTGGCAGCGTTCGGCGGTCGAACCGTCCGCGTCCAGCAGGGCGTTGACGGCGCGGCGCGCGGACTCGTTGGCGCCCTCCATGGTGGCCAGGTCGACCTCGGTGCGGACGTAGTCGCCGGCCAGGAAGAAGTTGCCCACGGCGGTCGTGGCGGAGGGCCGGCGGTAGAGCGTTCCGGCGGGGTGGACGAGCAGTTGCTCGCGGTTGGCCGGCGCGGGCCCGCCCAGACCGGTCACGGCCGGGTCGAGGAACCACGAGTGCACGTCCGCGTCGGCCGGCCACCCGGCACCGGGCCGGTCGAAGGCCCGCCGGCACTGTGCCCAGACCTCGCGGGCCACCTCCTCGCGGGTGCACTCCTTGGCGGTGCGGCCGTAGAGGATCCCGGGCCGGTCCCACTCCGAGACGCAGACCGACAGGCAGTCGCGCACCGTTCCGTCGCCGTAGCCGGCCGCGAAGTCCCGGTCCCAGAACTGCGCCTGGCCGACCGCGGTGAGCGACCACGGGGAGTCCAGGCAGACGGCGTGGCCGTGCACCAGCCGCACCGGGCGGCGCAGGTAGAACTGGATGCCCGTCATCCAGTCCGTGCCGATCGCGTCGCAGCGCGCCAACTGCGGATCGGCGGCGCGCAGTTGCGGGCCCCAGGTGGCGCGGGCGCGCTCGACCGGCAGCGCGCTGAGGTAGTGGTCGGCCCGTACGGTCTCGGGGGCGCCGCCGCCGGCCGGTGCCACCCGCACCCCGGTGATCCGGCCCTCGGCGTACAGCACCTCCAGCACCTCGGTCCCGGTGCGGAACTCGACGCCCAGCGAGGCGAGATGGGCCGCCCACGGGTCGATCCAGGCCTCACTGGTGGGGCCGTTCAGCACCCGGTCGGGCTGTCCGTCGCCACCGCGCCCGAGCAGGCCGTTCAGCAGGAAGGCCTCGACGACGGTGCGGGCCACCGTACGGGTGCTGGCCTGCTCGGCCCGGGTCGCGACCAGGTCCCGGGTCAGGCCGACCCCGAGCAGGCGCTGGTAGTCGTGGGACATCCGCCCGGCCCCGATGAAGTCCCACCACGGCACCCGCTCCCACTGCTGCTCGCGGCGCAGGTCACAGCTGGTCAGGTGGACCAGGAGCCGGTCCACGAAGTAGGCCAGCTCGTCGGCGGGCAGGTGCAGCACCTCGTCCAGAGCGCCGGCCAGGATCCGCCGCAGGGCGTCCGGGGCGAGGTCGCCCAGGTCGAGCGGCCGGGCGAGGGACCGGAACGGGAGCAGCAGGCCCGGGCGCGGGGCGTCGAAGGCCAGCAGCGCCTGGGTGGCGTCGCGCAGGTTGTCGTGGACGCCGCCGGGGTTGCCGGGGACGGGGATGCGGCGCAGGGTGTCCGGCAGGTTGCGGTAGAAGCCGGGGAAGAACCGGAAACCGTGCTCCCCCGGCAGCGCCCGCCGGCCGCCGGCCGCACTGCCCGGCACGTCCATGCTCCGGGCCTTGCCGCCGAGCGCGGCATGGTACTCGTACACCGTCACCCGGTAGCCGCGCTCGGCCAGTTCGTGCGCCGCGCTCAACCCGGAGACCCCGCCGCCGAGGACCGCCACGCTCCGCCCCGGGCCGCCGCGGGCGCCGGTGCCCGTGCCGCGCGGGAGAGCGGCGACCTTCGTGGGCCCCACGGCCATGGCGCCGCCCAACGCGGCTGCCCCGGCGATGAACTGACGGCGCGTCCGTCCACCCGCCGCGACCTCCGGCAAGCCTTCCGCCAACCCCATGATGCGCGCACCTCCCACTCCCGGGCCGCCCCGAATGGCGGGTGCGACCCCCGGTGTGCAACGACCGGGACCGGCGCCGGTCACCCGCCACCGGCCCGGTTGCGGATCCGCGCTGTTCGTCACCGGGCCGGACGAGCCTCAGGCGGTCCGGCCGGTGCAGGCCACGGTGGCCACCAGACTGGTGAAGGCGACCTCGGAGGCGTGCCGCCCCGCGGGGTCGTACGGATTGCGGGAGAGCACGATCCGGCGCTGCCCGGTGTCGTCGCCGAGCATGACACTGCTGTAGCCGATGCCGTCGACACGGTGGCCCCAGAAGTCCCCGCACGGGGTGGGCGTGCGCTCCGGGCCGAGGCCGTAGTCGGCGCCGCGTCCGAGGCTCGTGGAGTGCTTCATCTCGGCGAGTTCGGCGGGTCCGAGGAGCCGCCCGGTCGACCCATCGCGACGGGTCCGCCGCCGCGCCTGCGACGGTCGCGCGGCCTGTGGCGTGCGTGTTCGCCGCGTTCGCCGCGTTCGCCGCCAACACTATGCCAGCCACCAGGCCCGATCCCGTCCCCGCGCCGCCGTACGGTTTACCGTCCCGGACGAGGAGGTACCGTTCGCCTGGGAACGGTCTGCTCGGGCGGTACGGGGAGCGCTGCGTGGGCCGGAGGCACCCGAGCGGAACTCTCGTCGAGGGGGCAGCGATGCCGACGACCGCCACCACCGGCAGGCCCGGCGCCGGCGAACTCGGGCGCCGGGAGCGCGAGGTGCTCCACGCGGTCGGCTGCGGGCTGAGGGACGACGAGATCGCCGCCGCGCTGGCCACCTCCGAGGACGCCGTGGCCGCGCACCTCGCACGAATCCTCGGGAAGCTCGGGCTGCGCGACCGGGCCGCCGCCATCGTCCACGCCTTCGACTGCGGGCTGGTCGCCCCGGGCCGCGGCCCCCGCGCGCAGCCGGTGCGCCCCGCGCCGCGGAGCGCCGCGAACGGGACGGCCGGACCCGCGGCAACGGCCGGGTTTACGGCAACGTCCGGGCCCGCGGTGCGGATCGCCGTGCTCGGACCGCTGCGAGCCTGGCGGGACGGTCGTTCCCTGGACCTCGGGTATCCGCGCCGGCAGGCCGTGCTGGCGGCACTGGCGCTGCGCGGGGGCCGGGCCCTGAGCCGGCAGGAACTGCTGGACGGCGTCTGGGGGTTGGAGCCACCGGTCGCCAATGTGGTGCCGGTCCACATCTACCGGCTGCGCAAGATCCTGCGCATCGGGGACAGCCCTGACTCGGTGATCGAGCACGACCGGGGCGGCTACCGGCTGGTCTCCGGCGCGGCCGAGGTGGACCTGACGCGGATGGAGGATCTGGTCACCGCCGCCGGGACGGCCCACCGGGCGGGCGACCAGGCCGAGGCGGTCCGCCTCTGTTCCCAGGCGCTGGACCTGTTCCGCGGGGAGCTCCTCGCCGGCCTGCCCGGCCCGCTCGCCGAGCTGGAGCGGCTGCGGCTCGCCGAGCGCCGGATCGCCGTCGCGCAGCGGAAACTGGAGTGGCAGCTGCGGCTGGGCCGGCACGCGGAGGCCGTCGACGAGCTGTTCGCCCTGTCCGCGGAGCACCCGTTGAACGAGCTGGTGGCGGCGATGCTGATGCGCGCGCTGTACAGCGGCGACCGACGGGCGGACGCCCTGGCCGTGTTCGACCGCGCCCGCCGACGGCTGGCCGACGACCTGGGGGTGCCGCCGGGCCGGATGCTGCGGCAGACGTACCGGATGATCCTGCGCGGAGACGACGCCGGCCCCGACCTCACCGGAGTCGCCCGGTGAGGTCGGGTCGGGCGACTCGGGCGACTCGAGCGGCTCAGGACGCGAAGGCCGTCTCCAGCCGGGGGATCAGGTCCCGGAGGTCCTGCTCCCAGCAGCCGCCGTTGTGGCCGCCGTCGCACTGGCTGCCCCAGGTGGAACCGTCGCCGTAGTCGACGTAGTGGTAGGGCATGCCCAGGGCGTCCATGGCGCCCTTGACGTGCTTGGCGGCGCCTTCGAGCCAGAACTCCGGTTGGGTGACCACGCCGCGCCCGTTGCCGACGTAGACGGAGACCCCGACTCCGGCGAGCCGGTCCATGTGCCGGGACGGGTCGACCTCGTTCCACCGCCAGTCCGCGTTGAGCACCGGGTAGGGCGAGCCGAACAGGGCGTCGCTGTCCACGGCGGGCCTGTACGGGGAGTTCGCGGGGTCGCAGGAACCCGAGGACAGGCCGCAGATCACGCCCTGTCCGTCGACGAGGGAGGCGACCACGGCCAGCCTCAGGTCCATGGAGTCGATCGAGAGGTCGATGTCTCCGGACAGGGAGGCGGTCTGGCTGAACAGTTCGGGGTGGTCCTGGGCGTAGTGGAAGGCCCCGAAGCCGCCCATGGAGACCCCGGCAACGGCCCTGGCCTTCCTGGTGGCGACGGTCCGCAGGTTGGCGTCGATGAACGGGATCACCTGGCCGAGGTGGAAGTTCTCCCAGTTCTGGGCTCCGGCCGGGGTGTTCTGGTCCCGCCAGTTGGCGTACCAGCCGCGGGCGCCACCGTCCGGGATGACGGTGATCATCGCGTTCGAGGTGGTCAGCGCCGGGTAGGTCTGGTTGAGGGGGTTGTCGGGCGAACCGTGCAGGAAGTACAGCACCGGGTAGCGCCTGGCCGGGTCGTCGTCGTAGCCGCGCGGCAGGATGATCTTGAGGTGGTGCCTGCCCGCGACCTCGGGTGTGGTCACGGTGAGGTAGAAATCGGTGGGCCCGCCCATGGCGGGGGCGACCTGGGTCAGGCCGAACCCGTCCGCCATCGGCGGCGGCGCGCCGGTGCCGCCGCCGGCCCTCGCCAGATCCACCGCCGCCGTACCGGCCGAACCCGTCGCCGAACCCGCCGTCGTGGCCATGGCCAGGGCGGCGGCCACCAGGGCCACCACCAGCCGCCACCGGCCTGCTGTCCTCGTCGCGGTGTTCACGGTGTTCCCCTCCATGAGCCGGCCAACCGAAGTCACCGGACGACCGTCGCAGCGGTCGATGACATCCCGATGACGCCTGCCGCCCGGGTCCACCGGTTTGCGTCGATTGACTGACGTATCGTCATACATGCGTCCGATCAAGGGAGTTCGGACGCGTCCGACCCGGGGTGAGGTTCGGGATTCCCGCCACGCGGCCGGTGCGGTGGAGCTATGGTCGGCGCACCGACGAAACGCGTCCTGACGCGTGCTGCGAAGGAGCGAGCATGGTGGGCATGGAGCTGGCGGTCGGATTCCTCTTCGCGTGGGCGGTGCGCAAGGCGAAGCGGGTGGCGGGCCGGGTGGACACCGAGGTCGACCAGGCGCTGGACGCCGGGATGGACCGCCTGCACGAGGTGGTGGCGGTCCGCCTGGGCACCGACCCGGCCCTGGAGCGGATGATCGAGGAGGCCGATTCCGGCCTGCCCGAGCCGACCGACCGTACCCGGCAGCGGCTGCGGCTGGCCCTGGAGGAGGCGGCCGAGAACGACACCGGGTTCGCCGGGACGCTGCAAGAAGCCGTGGCGGAGGTCCAGGCCGCCGAGGCCGCCGCCGGTCCGGCCCACGGCGGGAACACGATGACCGGGAACACCTTCCACGGGCCGACCGCGATCGCGGTCGGTGACCACAGCCGCCAGGAGAACCACTTCGGGGCCTCATGACCGGTGCGGAGCCGGGCAGCGGACCGAGCCTCGTCTTCTACGGCCCGACCGCGATCCTGTCGGGCGCCAACAGTGTCCAGAACAACTACTTCACCCTGCGCTTCCCCGATCGGCTGGAGACCGCGGCGCAGCAGCTGGGAAACGTGGTGCTGGCGCAGTGGCGGCAGGAGGCCGCCCTGCGCGGCCTCCACGGGCCGGAGCCGATCCCCGTCCGATGGTGTGCGAGGCCCGGTGGGGAGTTCGGCGACCACCCCGACCTGACGGCGGGTCCCGCCGAACCGGTCGATCCCGACATATCCACCGGTCCCATCGATCCCGTCGAGGGAAGCATCGCGGACCTGGCCTCCTTCGCCGGCGCGTTCCTGCGCCTGCCTCAGCGCAGACTGGTCGTGCTGGGCGGGCCCGGCAGCGGCAAGACGACCCTGGCCGTGCTGCTGGTGGTCGAACTGCTGCAGCGGATGCGCGAGGGCGAGCCGGTCCCCGTCCTGCTGCCGCTCGCCTCCTGGCGGCCCCGGGTGGAGCACCTGGCCGACTGGCTGGACCACCAACTGCTGCGCGAGTACCCCTACCTGAGCCTGGAGACGGCCCGGCTCCTGCGCCTCGGCCGACGCATCCTGCCCGTGCTCGACGGGCTGGACGAACTGCCCGCCGCCGAACAGTCGGTCGCCCTGGAGAAGCTCAACGCCCTCAAGGACGGAACCCCCCTGGTCCTGACCTGCCGGACCGAGAACTACGCCGCGGCGATCGGCTCCACCGAGGTGCTCCGCTCGGCCGCCGTGGTCGAGGCCGAACCGCTGACCGCCGAGGAGGCCGCGCGGTACCTGCTCAGGAGCGCCACGCCCCAGCACCGGCACCGCTGGCGCCCGCTCGCGGACGCGCTGACCGGGGACCCGTCCTGCCCCGCGGCCGAGGTCCTGACGGTTCCGCTGATGCTGTGGCTGTGCCGCACCGCCTACCAGCGCCCGGCCCCGGACCGGCAGCCCGGCGACCTCGCCGACCGGTGCCTCTTCCCCACCCCCGAGGCGATCGAGAGCCACCTGCTGGACTCGCTGGTCCCGTCGGTGTACCCCTCCGGTCCGCTGCCGCCGCCCCAACCCGGCCGCAGGGCTTCGGCCAAGTGGTCGCGGGAGGAGCGGAACCGGGATCCGGAACGGGTGTCCCGCTGGCTCGGCTTCCTCGCCCGGCACCTCGAACGGAACGGCCGTCCCGACCTCGCGTGGTGGGAACTGGACGGCGCCATGCGGCTGGTGCCGCGCATGCTCCTGACCGGGCTCCTGACCGGGGCCTGTGTCGCCCTCGTCATCGGCGCCCTGGACGGGGCCGTCGCCTTCTACGACAACGGGGACGGGCCCGCACGCGACCTCACGACCAGATTCGCGGACGGGTTCACCATCGCGGTGCTGGACGGACTGATCAACGGCCTTCCGGCCGTCCTGGTCTCCACCCTCGCGCACGGGATCGCCTTCGTGCTCCGGGACGGGGCCCTGCAGCCGTCGCGCGTCCGGATACGACTCGTCGGAAGGACGGCGGGAGCGGGTGCCAGGTCCGGCCCCGAGATCCTCGCGCGTGCCGGGCTCGGGCTCGTGGCAGGGCTGGTGGGCGGGGCCGGGGTCGGCCTCCTGCAGGGGATCGGCAGAGCCCTGACCTCGGGGGACGCGGCGTGGTACAGGGTCGGACCGGTGTACGCCGCGTTCTTCGGTGCCGTGTTCGCCCTCGCCGCCGCGCTCACCGGGGCGCTGATGGCCTGGGTCGAAGCCCCCGTCACCATCGCGTCCGCCCCCGGCCCCCGCGACCTGCTGGACCTGAACCGCAGGACCGTGCTGCTGCAGTGGCTCATGGTCGCGCCGGTGTTCGGATGCCTGGTCGGGGTCGGGAGCCAGCCCCTCCTCGCCCTCGTCCACAACTCCCTCTGGGGCATCCGGCTGATCTGGGACGCCGGGTACGCGCTCAGGTTCGGAGTCCTCGCGGCGTTCGCGATCGGGCTCGGCACCATGCTGAGCCTGACCGCGTGGGGCCAGTGGACGGTCCTCGCGCGGACCTGGCTGCCCCTGACCGGACGGCTCCCGCTGGCGGCGATGACGTTCCTCGAGGACGCCCACGAGCGGGGCGTCCTGCGCAAGGTCGGCGCGGTCTACCAGTTCCGCCACGCCCGGCTCCGACAGCACTTCGCCCAGGCACCGGTCCGGCACAGCCGGACTTCATCGCACCATTGGAGGACCTGATGAACCTATCCATCACGCCGGCCGGGCGCTAAGCTGCGGGCTTCCGAGCCGGCACCTGACGGGCCGTGCCCCGGTTGGCACTTCGGGCTACCCCTCACCCGGATCCAGCCAACCACGGTACATCCCGTCCTCTTCGGTGCCGGGGACTCTGAAGGGATCCGAAGGAGGGGCGGATGGAGTCGTATCCCGCACGGGTGGTGCGGTCCGGCAGACGCCGGGCCGACGTCTTCTCCCGCGGCTACCGGCGGGTGGCCCCCGTCGTACTGCGGGCCAGCGTCGGGCTGGTGTACCTCTGGTTCGGGGTGCTCAAGTTCATCCCGGGGGCCAGTCCCGCCGAGGACCTCGCCACCCGCTGCATGAGCCTGCTGACCCTCGACCTGGTGCCGCCCGGCGTCTCGCGGCCGCTGCTGGCGGTCATGGAGGTCGCCATCGGGGCCGGCCTGGTCACCGGGCTGCTGCTCCGCGTCGTCCTGGCCGTGTTCTTCGTGCACATGGCCGGAGTGTTCGCGACGCTCGTCCTGCTGCCGAACGACGTGTGGGTGCACGGCGTCCCGCCCGTCCCGACACTCGAGGGGCAGTACATCCTCAAGAACGTCGTGCTGATCGCGGCCTGCCTGACCGTCGCCACCCGGGGAGAGGAGCGGACGCGGTCCGGCCCGGCCTTCAGCCGGGCGCCCGAGCCGGCCCCGCACGACGACGGCCGGCTCGCCGCCGTCACCCTGGCGGCCGCCGCGGCTCCCGGCCCCCGCGCGTCCGCCGTCGACCGTCTGACCTTCTCGCGGCCCGGCGCGTAGGGCCGGCCGGCTCGGCGGGTGACCGGCGTGCCCTCGACCGTTCATCCGTCACCTCCGCTGCGCCGAAGTTCCCGGGGAAGGCGAAAGGCGATCCGGCGCGGTGGCATCCCGCACGCGCGCCGGCGTGACTGAGAGGGCGGACGGATGTCCGGAATGACCCGACGGAGGCTGCTGGGATCGGCGGCCGGTGTGCTGGGGACGGCAGCGGCGGCGAACCTGCTGCCGCCGAGTGTCCAGCGGGCGGTGGCGGCGGGGGTGCCGAGGGCCGGTTCGCTGCGGGACGTGGAGCACGTGGTCCTGCTGATGCAGGAGAACCGGTCCTTCGACCACTACTTCGGCACGATGGCCGGCGTCCGCGGCTTCGCGGACCCGCACGCGCTGCGGATGGAGAACGGGCGCTCCGTGTTCCACCAGCCCGACAGCGCCAACCCGGACGGCTACCTGCTGCCGTTCCACCTGGACACCCGCACCACGAGCGCGCAGGCGATCCCGTCCACCAGCCACGCCTGGTCGGTGCAGCACCAGGCCTGGAACGGCGGGAAGATGGACCGGTGGCTGCCCGCGCACCGGGCCGCCGACGGCGTCAACGGCCCGTACGTGATGGGGTACTACACCCGGGAGGACATCCCCTTCCAGTTCGCCCTGGCCGAGTCGTTCACCATCTGCGACAACTACTTCTGCTCGGTCCAGGGACCGACCTGGCCCAACCGGCTGTACTGGATGACGGGCTCGATCGGCGCCGACGGCGGCCAGGGCGGCCCCGTCACCAGGAACTCGGCACCCGAGCCGCTGACCTGGAAGACCTACCCCGAACAGCTGGAGGCGGCCGGCGTCAGCTGGCAGGTCTACCAGGAAGCCGACAACTACGGCACCAACGTGCTCTCGCTCTTCAGGAGCTTTCAGCAGGCCGCGCCCGGCAGTGCGCTGCACCGCAAGGGCATGACGGCCCGGCCGGCCGGCACCTTCGAGGACGACGCGCGCAACGACCGGCTGCCGGCCGTCTCCTGGATCCTGCCGACCAGCCACCAGTCCGAGCACCCGGACTACCTGCCCGCCGCCGGTGCCGACTACGTCGCGTCCAAGATCGAGGCGGTCGCGTCGAACCCCGAGGTCTGGGCGAAGACGGTGTTCATCCTCGACTACGACGAGAACGACGGCCTGTTCGACCACGTGCCGCCGCCGGTGCCCCCGGCCGGGACCCCGGGCGAGTTCGTCGACGGCCTGCCGATCGGCGGCGGCTTCCGGGTGCCGTGCATCATCGTCTCGCCCTGGACGGTGGGCGGATGGGTCGCCGGTGAGGCCTTCGACCACACCTCGGTGCTGCGGTTCCTGGAGCGGTTCACCGGGGTCCGGTCGGCCACCGTCACCGACTGGCGCCGCCGCACCTTCGGGGACCTGACCTCGGCCTTCCAGTTCCATCGCGGCGTGCGCCGGGCCCCGGCGCTGCCCGCGACCGCCGCGCAACTCGAACTGGCCGAGTACGAGGTGGCGCACTATCCGGCGCCCACCCTGCCGGGCGCGGGCCAGCAGTTCCCCGTCCAGGAGCCCGGCTACCGTCCGCACCTGCCCCATGGGCCCCACCGGCCCCGGTAGCGCTCGACCGCTTTCGGCCCGGGGCCGGGTCCGGGTCTTGAGCCGGGTCCGGACCCGGGCCCGGGGCTCGGCTCGCACCGTGCCGCAGGTGTGGAAGCCCCTCGGTACGCGGGGTGCCCGATCGTCAGTAGGCGGCGTTGGCGTGGTCGTTGAACCAGTCGGGCAGGCTTGCCCACCATTCACCCGCGCCCGCGTCGAACGTCATGCCGTCGCCCGACAGGTGCACGACCTGCCCGGAGTAGGCGGCCCAGCTCCTGAGCGAGGAGACCTTGTGGTTGACCAGGACCGGGAAGACCGTCCAGGTCCCGATCTTGAACTCCCAGCAGTCACCCGAGTAGTTGTAGTCGGTGAACACCTGCCCGTACCCGGCCTGCCCGTAGTGGGTGCAGTTGCCCGCCGCGTGGGCACCGGGCACGGCGGCGCCCAGCGCCGCCACGGTCGCCACGGCGACCATCCCCGCCTTG
The DNA here is from genome assembly GCF_043201735.1 of Kitasatospora sp. NPDC048286. Classification (NCBI taxonomy): domain Bacteria; kingdom Bacillati; phylum Actinomycetota; class Actinomycetes; order Kitasatosporales; family Streptomycetaceae; genus Kitasatospora; species Kitasatospora sp. NPDC048286. The sequence continues at coordinate 76,039 of NZ_JBICZE010000003.1, read as the reverse complement.
AGGCGGGGCAGTTTGAACGTCCGGGGCATCTCGGTCCTCTCGTGACATGGTGTCTGCCACAAGTGATGATGACGACGACGTCGGGCCCGCGACCAGTGGGAGGCCCGTACTGGTAGGAGTTCGTGATCCGACTTCGGTGGTTTTCGGACGGCTCTCCGGCCCGGTGTCGGCTCCCCGCCATCCACAGGTGCCGGCCGGCTACGAGTCGGTGAGAGCGCCGTCGCTCCCGGCCTGGACGACGCTGGCGCCGAATCGCCACGCATCGATGTCGCGATAGCGGATCGGCCCGGGGCCGCGGCCGATGTTGCTGCCGACCAGGTGGAGACGTTCGGTCCACCACGGCCGGCCCACGAACCCGGTGAGACCGGCCGCGGCCAGCGGAACGCTGACGGCGTCGTCGCGGCGGGAGCGTGCCAGCGTCAGATGGGGGCGCAGCGGCCGCTCCCTGAACTCGATTCCGCAGGACCTGACCAGGTCCCGGACGTCGGCGGCGAGCAGGTGCAGCTGCTCCAGGTCTCCGTCGATCCCGCTCCACAGCAGTCGCTGGTCGAAGTGGCCGCCGCCGCGCAGGCGCAGGTTCAGGGCGGGATGCGACGCGGCCGCACCGGCCAGCGCCGATCGCAACGGCGGCACCGCCGTGGACGGCAGCTCGCCGAGGAAGGCCAGGGTGATGTGCCAGTCCTCGATCCGGTTCCACCGCAGTCGCGGGTAACCGGCGTAGGCGGGTTGCAGGGCCCGGGCCAGCTCGTCCTTGGCGTCGTCGGGCGGAGCCAGTGCGATGAAGACGCGCAGGGTCGAGGGTTCGGGGTGATCGTCCACGAGGGGGGAGGGTAGCCGAGGGCGGGTCGACCGTGCTCGCTCCTGCCGGACGGGGCCCCGGACCACGTCCTGCGTGATCCCGGGCGACGCCGGTAGGCCGCCGCCCGGGCGACGGTGGGCTGAGTAGATCAGCTCAGTAGATCAGGTAACCCGGACGGTGCCCTTCGTCGTCGATCTCCCCGGTGGCCTGGGTCCGCAGTTTGTGGGCCAGTTCCTCCAGGGCCCGGGAGGCCGCGACCTCCTCGCCGATCCTGGCGAGCGGACGGTCGTCCGCGCTCTTCGTGGACTCGCCGTGCGCGCTCAGGCCGGGCGCCCTCGCGCCGGTCAGCCTGGCCTCGCACGTCGTGTGCACGCCGTCTTCGTCGAAGTTCAGCTCCACGTCCCACTGGTTGTGCATGCCACACCTCCTGGCGGCGGCCCCCGTCGCGCTGTCCGGACCGGCACGGACGGAGACCCGCGGCGGCCGCTCTCACCAGCGTGCGCCTGCCCGGCCGATGGCGGCAAGCGCTGCCGGGGGCGCCCGGCGCCCGCCGCGCCGTGTCGTCGCGCGACCGGCCCGGGCACCGGCCCGGCGGTAGGCTGACGGGAGCGGCCGCGACGCCCGACCCACCCCTCGGACTCGTCGGCGCGGCGCGGGCAGCGACAACCTGGTGGTCCCTCCGTGGCGGTCTTCCTCCTCGCTCTCAGTGCGGCCTGCTGTCTGGGGCTCGGCTTCGTCCTCCAGCAGCACGCGGCGCAGCGAGCCCCGCGTTCCGATCTGCTGCACTGGCGGCTGCTGCTCGACCTGATGCGGATGCCGCAGTGGCTGCTCGGCACCGGGTTCATGGTCAGCGGGCTGATCCTCTCCGCGCTCGCCCTCAACCAGGGCGAGGTATCGCTGGTCGAGCCGCTGCTGGCCACCAATCTGATCTTCGCCATGGCGCTGGCCCGGGTGTTGACCCGTCAGACCCTGGGACGCTCCGGCTGGGCCGGGGTGCTGCTGCTGGCCCTCGGGGTGACGGCCTTCATCGTGGCCGGGCAGCCGACGGGCGGCGGGCCGCTCGCCGGGGAGCTGCGGCACTGGCTGGTGGTCGGAACGGTGGTCGGGCTGGTCCTGCTCCTGGTCTCGATGGCCCGGCGGCTGCCGCTGTTCGAGGAGGCGACCCTGCTGGCGCTCGCCGCCGGACTGCTCTACGGCCTCCAGGACGCGCTGACCCGGACCACCACCCAGCGCCTCGACCACGACGGCCTGGCCGCGGTGCTGCGCAGCTGGCAGCCGTACGCGGTGGTGGTGGCGGGGGTGGTCGGGCTGCTGCTGGTGCAGAGCGCCTTCGAGGCCGCGCCGCTGCGGATGTCCCTGCCTGCGCTGACCGCCGCCCAGCCGCTGGCCGGGATCGCCTGTGCGGTGGGCTTCCTCGGCGACCGGTTGCGGGTGACTCCGGCCGCGCTGGCCTGGCAGGCGGCCGGGATGCTGGCGATCGTGGTCGGGGTGATCGTGATCGGCCGCCATCCGGCGATGCCCGGAACCGCCCGCGACACCCTGGAGAGCATCGGGGCGTTGCCGGAGGAACCGGAGAAGGTCAAGACGGAGGAGAAGGCGGAGGAAGCAGCGGGAGAGAAAGCGCAGGACGAGGCGCGGGGGGACGCGCGGGGGGACGCGCGGGGCGGACCGGAGGAGAAGCCGACCGGCGATCCCCCAGAGAGCGGCCGCCCCGGGAGCAGCGGTTAGGCCGCGAGTGCTGGAGCGCGCGGGCGGACGCCGTGGCCGGTGGGGTGGTCGCGCTCGCGGGGGTGGCGTGCCTGGTCCGTGCCCACCGGGCCGGCCGGCCCGAGCGTCTTCCGCTCGCCGCACTCCCCCTGGTGCTGGGCCTGCACCAGGTGATCGAGGCGCTGGTCTGGCTCGGTACGGAGGGCGGGCTGCCGGACGGCCTCGCCGGCGCGGCCCGTACCGCCTGGGCGGTCGCCACCCTGCCGCTGCTGCCCGTGTTCGTTCCCGCCGCCGTGTGGTGCGCGACCAGCGGGCCGCGCCGACGGGTGCTCGCCGCGCTCACCCTGCTCGGTGCGGCGGTCGCCGTCCCGCTGGCCGTGGCCGTCGTGTCCCACCCGGTGACGGCCACCGTGCGCGGCCACACGCTCGGCTACGCGGTCGGCGTACCGAACCCGGCCCTTCTGCCGGCCGGTTACCTCCTCGCCACCATCGGCTCCTCCCTGGTGAGCGGCGACCCGCTGCTCCGCCGTCTCGGTCTCCTCACTGGTGCGGGTGCCGTCGCCTGTGCTCCGCTCCGGCGCCTCGCCTTCGTCTCCACCTGGTGTGCCCTCGCTGCCCTGGCCGGCCCGGTGCTGCTTCACTGGGCGGGCCATCGCCCGGCGGGCGCGCCCGCCTCCGCCGCCGGCCGGGCCCGTCAGCCGCGCCGACGGGCGGCTTACGCGCTGTGCGCCGGTTCCGGCTCGGCCGCCGCACCGCCCGCGCTGCCCGCCTCGCCTGCGCCACCCACGTGCCCACGGAGGCGGTCCATCTCGCGCCACTCGGGGCGCAGCCCGGCCAGCGTGGTGGTGGCGAAGTACAGGGCTCCGCTGACGATCAGGCTGGGTATCAGCCCGACCATGGCGACCGCCGCACCGGCGACCAGCCCGCCGAGCGGGATGCCGGCCCAGGCGAGGGAGCCGCTGAGGGCCTGGACGCGGCCCAGCAGGTGGCGGGGCACTCGCTCGAAGAGCACCGCGCCGAGGATCGGGTTGAGGAAGCCCGCGCCGAAGCCGCCGATCGCGAAGACGGTGATCACCAACCACATCGGCGCGCCGAGGGCGAGCACCAGGAAGCGCGGTACGCCGCACAGCAGGAAGCCCGCGAAGAAGACCGTCCGGCGGGGCAGCCGGGAGGCGACGGCCGCCGCTATCAGGCTGCCGACGACGGCGGTGGCGCCCATGACGGCCGCCATCAGGCCGATGGCGGCCGGGCCGTTGCCGGACTCCCGCGCCCAGACGGGGACGAGAACGGTGGTGAAACCGGCGTCGATCAGGTTGGTGATGCCGACCATCACGGTGACGGTGAGCAGCAGCGGCTCCGAGCGCAGGAAGGTGAAGCCCTCGCGGAACATCCGCCAGTAGCCCGCGGGCTGCTCCTCCGCGGCCGGGTTGGCGGCAGCGGCGGGCACCGCCGAGCGCCCCATGCCGCGCGGGAGCGCGACCGCGATGATCAGCGATCCGAGCGCGAAGGTGCCCGCGTTGACCGCCAGCCCGGCGAGCGGGCCGACCAGGGCGACCAACCCGCCGCCGACCGCCGGGCCGACGGTGGAGGCCAGCCGCTCGGCGACACCCGACAGCCCGGTGGCGCGCTCCATCGGCACCCGGGCGCGGTCGGCCGCCTCCGGGACCATGACGGACTTGGCCAAGTCCCCCGGGCCACGCATCGCCCCGATCACCGCGACCATCACCAGCAGCACCCAGAACGGGAGCAGCCCCTGCGCGTGCAGCAGCGGGATCAGCCCGGCCGCGACCGCGCTGACCGCGTCCGTCGTCCAGGACACCGTCCGCGGCCCGAGCCGGTCCACCAACGGCCCGGTCAGTGCCTTGACCGCCACGTACGGCGCCATCTCGGCGAAGGCGACCAGGCCCGTCATGGTGGCGCTGCCGGTGGTGGCCAGGACGAACCAGGGCAGGGCGATCGCCGAGACGCGGGTGCCCGTCACCGAGACGACGGAGGCGGTCAGCACCCCGGCGAGCGGGCGGAAGTTGCGCCCGGGTTCGTCGGTGGCGGTTCTCGTGGTGGTGGTGCTCGTCATGTGGTTCCCCCCTCGTCGGTGTCGTCGCGCACGTCCGGCAGGACGTGGACGACGACGGACACCTGCTCCGATCCCTCCGGGACCGGCCCCTCGGCGCCCACCCAGCGGTAGCGCCGTATCACTTCGCTCAACTCGCCGGACAGCTGCTCGGCCTCGGCGGGCGTCAACTGCAGTACCAGATCGCTCAGGTTCACCGCCTTGCGCCAAGGCCGCGGCATCGCCTCGAAGGCGTCCAGCGTGCGCTGGGCCGCCAGGGTGTGCGCGGCCAGCACGGACCGCAGGTACCCGGCGGCCTCGCCCAGCTGCTCGTCCGCCATGTCGTCCACCGTCCAGACCGTGAGCCGGTGGGCCGAACGCCACCAGCGCTCGCGGGCGTTGCCGCGCCCCTCGTCCTCCTCGACGAAGCCCGCGGCGGCGAGCTGGCGCAGGTGGTAGCTCGTCGCGCCGGAGTTGATCCCCAGCTCCGCGGCGAGCCGCGTCGCCGTGGAGGGGCCGTACTTGCGCAGCAGCCCCACCACCCGCAGACGTACGGGGTGTGCCATCGCCCGCATGCTCTCGGCGGTGAGGGCGACGGCGCGCTGGTCGTCGCTGTGCTTCCAGCCGTGCTCTTCGGTCATGGCAGGAGACTAGAACCGCAAAGAGTTCTTTGCAAAGGGTTTTTTGCGAAGAACTCTTTGCAGTTCGGCTCTGCGGTTCGACTCTGCGGTCCGGCTTCTGCGGTCCGGCTCCGTGCGGTTCGTCGAACGGGACCGCGCCCGGGCTCCGGCCCCGCCGGTCGGCGGGTACCCGGCCGGCCGCTCGGCGGGGGCCCCGGGACGGACCGCGGACCGGAGCGGGATTGTCACCCGGGCGGCCGAGGGCGCAGGCTGGCAGGAAGGGCCCGGAGGTCGGCCCGCCGCGGTCGGCCGCGGATCGGATGACGGCCGCCGGGGAGCACGAGGGGCAGGGCGATGGCACGCGGGAGGCTCTGGGGCTACGTCGCGTCGGGAGCCCGGGCGCTCGGCGCGCTCGGCGGCACCGTCGGGGCCGTCGGGGCGGGCGGCACCGGACGCCGGGGCGGACCCGGACGGGTGGGCGCACGGGCGAGGGCCGAGGCCGAGGAGGGCCCCGGCCCGTACTCGCCGGGCGCGCCGGCCGCGCCCAGGGCGCTCAGCCGCACCGAGCTGGAGCGGCTGCGGTGGACCGGCCGGCAGGAGGGCTGCGAGCCGATGGCCCGGCACGTCCAGGTGGCCGAGGTGCTCCGCCGGGTGGTGCGCGGCGGCGACCGGGCGGCGGCCGTGACGGTGCGGGTGGCGCCCGGACTCCCGGTGGTGGCCGGGGACGCCCGCCGGCTGGAGGCCGCCGTCGCCGGCCTGGTCGACCACGCGATCCGGCGCAGCCCGCCGGGCGGCCGGGTGCTGGTCCGGGCCGACGTGGCGGGCGGCGCCTCCGTGCTGCGGGCGCCCGGCAGGCCGGCGGAGACCCTCGGCCGGGTGGAGATCCGGGTCTCCGACCAGGGCGCCCACGAGCCCTCCGAGGCACGCGCGTGGCTGATCGGGGGCGGGCGGACGGACGGCCCGGTGGGTCCCGCCCTGCGGAGCCTGGTGGTGGCCTCGGGCGCCCGGCTCGCGGTGGAGCCCACCCCCGGCGGCGGGCTCACCGTCATCCTGCTGCTGACCGTCGCGCACGACTGACCCCGGGACGACCGACGACCGCGACCCCCTGTACGGCCGCCCCCGGGAGTCCGCCCCCGGGAGACCGGCCCCGTACGACCCGCGGAGTACCGCCCGCCCACCTCCGCTCCACCCGGCGGAGCGCAAACCCGGCGGAGCACACACCCGGCAGGCCCATGCCGCCGACCCTAGACTTGCCCCATGCCCCGGCTCAACGACCAGGTCAGGGAACTGCTCCAGGAGTACGCCGACCTGATCAACATCACCGGCGGGGACGCCTTCCGGGCCCGCGCCTACGAGAAGGCCGCCCGCGCGGTCGGCGGCCACCCCGAGGACCTGGCCGACCTGGACGTCAAGGGCCTGCAGCAGATCCCCGGCGTCGGCAAGTCCACCGCCGAGAAGATCGCCGAGTACCTCGCCACCGGGACCATCCCCGCCCTGGAGGCGCTGCGCGCCGAGATCCCGTCCGGCGTACGGGAGATGATGGCCGTCCCCAGCGTGGGGCCGAAGCGCGCCCTGGCCCTCTACCGCGACCTGGGGATCGCCTCGGTGGACGAACTCGCCGCGGCCGCCCGCGCCGAGAAGCTCGCCGACCTGCCCGGCTTCGGCGAGCGCAGCGGCGAGAAGATCCTGCACGGCATCGATCTGATGCGGCAGTCCGGCGGCCGCACCCTGCTGGACACCGCCACCGAGCTGGCCGAGCAGCTGGTCGCCGCGCTCTCCGCCGTCCCCGGCTGCACCCGCTGCGCGTACGCGGGCTCACTGCGCCGGATGCGCGAGACGGTGGGCGACATCGACGTGCTCGCGACCGCCGAGGACTCCGCCCCGCTGATGGCCGCGCTCACCGAACTCCCGTACGTCGCCGAGGTGATCGGCAGCGGAAGCACCAAGACCTCGGTCCGTACCACCCAGGGCGTACAGGTGGATCTGCGGGTCGTACCGGAGGAGGACTGGGGAGCGGCGCTGGTCTACTTCACCGGTTCGAAGGCGCACAACATCAAGCTGCGCACGATGGCCGTCCGGGCCGGGCTGAAGCTCTCCGAGTACGGGTTGTTCGAGGTGGACGGCGGCGCCAAGGTGGTCTCGGAGACCGAGGACGAGGTGTACGCGGCACTCGGCCTTCCGTGGATCCCGCCGCCGCTGCGCGAGGACCGGGGCGAGATCGAGGCCGCGCTGGACGGCGGACTCCCGGACCTGGTCCAGGAGTCCGACCTGCGCGGCGACCTGCACACCCACACCGACCTGACCGACGGGCTGGCCACCCTGGAGGAGATGATCGACACCGCCGCCGCCCGCGGCTACTCCTACTTCGCCGTCACCGACCACGCCCCGGACCTGGTGATGCAGCGGATGACGGACGAGAAGATGCTCGCCCAGCGCGGGCAGCTGCGGCAACTCGCCGACCGGCACAAGAAGTTGCGACTGCTGCACGGCACCGAGCTGAACATCGGCCCGGACGGCGGAGTGGACTGGCCGCCCGGGTTCCTGGCCGGCTTCGACGTCTGCGTCGCCTCCGTCCACTCGCACTTCGCCCTGGACCGGGCCGCCCAGACCCGTCGGCTGATCCGCGCCTGCGAGAACCCGTACGTGCACGTCATCGGCCACCTCACCACCCGCCGGATCGGCCGGCGCGGGCCGATCGACGTCGACCTGGACGCGGTGTTCGAGGCCGCCGCGCGCACCGGCACCGCGATCGAGATCAACAGCTCCCCGCAACGGCTCGACCTGCGCGACGAGGACATCCTGCGGGCCAGGCGGCACGGCGTGCGCTTCGCCGTCGACAGCGACGCGCACGCCACCGGCCACCTCGCCTACCCGCGCTACGGCATCGGCACGGCGCAGCGCGGCTGGCTCACCGCCGAGGACGTGATCAACACCTGGACCTGGCAGAAGCTGAAGCACTTCCTCCGCAAGGACGCGGTGCCCAAGTAGCTCCGGGCCCCCAGTAGCTCCGAGCCCCACGTAGCCCCGAGGCCCGGGTGGCTCCGGGCCCCAGGTGGCTCCGGGACGCCAGTAGCGCCGGGCCCGAGCGACCCCGGGCCCGCACCCTCGACCGCGCTCGGCGGAAGCCCGCCGAAACGTCACTCCCCGCCCCAGGAGGCCCCGGGCGAGGCCAGCACCCGGGCCGCGCCGCGGTGCCCGAGCCCGACCGCGTGCCCGAGGTCCCCGGTGTCCAGGAAGCCGGCCAGGAACCCCGCCGCGAAGGCGTCCCCGGCCCCCGTGAGGTCCCGCACCTCGGCCACCGGCGGCACCGGCACCACGAGCAGCGGCTCACCGGGCACGTCGACGGCGGTCGGCCCGGCGCCCGCCTTGGTGACGACCGTGGTGACCGCCAGCCGGGCGCGCTCCGGCCCGGGCAGACCGTCCACCAGCAACCCGAGGAACTCCGACTCGGAGCGGTCGGCGAACACGAAGGTCGGCGCCAACCCGGCCAGCAGCGCGAGGAACCGCTCCCGGCCGAACCTCTCCAGCATGCCGGTCGAGGAGGCGTCCACCGAGGTGGTGCCGCCCGCCCGCCGGACCCGGGCGAGCGCGTCGACGGCCGTGCTGCCGACCGGCTCGCCGTCGAAGGAGTAGGCCGGCACGTGCAGGTGAGTCAGCCCGGTCAGCCACGCGTCCGGGACCCGCTCCAGCAGCGTGGCGGCGCCCCGGTCGGGCAGCATGGTCCGCTCGCCGTCCTGGTCGATCAGCACCACCACGCTGCCGGTCCGGCCGCGCCGGGAGACCCGTACGTCGACGCCGTGGCCGGTCAGTTCGGCGACGAGGCCGTCCCCGACCGCGTCCGCGCCGACGCAGCCGAGGAAGCGCGCCAGGTGCTGTCCGGCGGCGAAGCAGGCGACGTTGGCCGCGCTGCCGCCGCGCCGGCGGAACACCCGGGCGCCGGAGTCGGTGCCGCGGCGCAGCGGGCCGTCGGCCCAGACCACGATGTCCTCGACGAGGTCACCGAGCACCCCCAGCACGGCTCAGGCCCCGGTCTCGGTGGGGACGGCCGAAGCGGTGCCACCGGCGCCGGCGGCCATGCCACCAGCACCACCCGCCGCCAGCGCGGTCGCGATCTCCCCGCCGAGCCGGACGTTGCCCCGGTACACCTCGACGTTGACCTCCAGGCTGCGCCCGCCGGTGTCCCGCCGGATGAAGTCGAGCAGGAACGGCGTGGAGGCCTTGCCGGTGACGCCCTGCCGCTCGGCCTCGGCCCGGGCGCGCGTCAGGATGCCGTCCAGCTCCTCCGGCGGCAGCTGCTTGCCCGGGTCGACCGGGTTGGCGATCAGGACGGCCTGCGGCAGGGCGAGCCGGTCGCGGGCCTCGATGACCCTGGCGGCCTGCTCGGGCGACTCCACACTGAAGTTGATCTCGTGGCCGGAGTCGGTGACGTAGAAGCCCGGGTACTTGCGGGTGCGGTAGCCGATGACCGGGACGTTGTGGGTCTCGAAGCGCTCCAGGGTGGCCCGGATGTCGAGGATGGACTTCACGCCCGCGCTGATCACGGTGACCGGGGTGGCGGCCAGGGTGGTGATGTCGGCCGACTCGTCGAAGCTCTCCGAGGCGCCGAAGTGCACGCCGCCCAGGCCGCCGGTGGCGAAGACCCGGATGCCGGCGCGGTGGGCGAGGAAGGCGGTGGCGGCGACGGTGGTGCCACCGTGCCGACCGAACGCGGCGACCACCGGGAGGTCGCGCAGGCTCACCTTCTCCAGGCCGTCGGTGGTGGACAGTTCGGTGATCTGCTCGGTGCTCAGCCCGACCGTGGGCACCCCGGCGTGCACCCCGATCGTGGCCGGGACGACGCCCACCGCCCGCAGCCGCTCCTCCGCCTCCAGCGCGACGGCCAGGTTGCGCGGCCTCGGCAGGCCGTGGGTGAAGATGGTCGACTCCAGGGCGACCACCGGCCGGCCGGCCGCGAGGGCCCGGGCGACCTCCTCGGACACCTCGATGGCGGAGGTGGCAGAGGTGGCGGAAGCGGCGGAAGTAGCGGAAGCATCGGAAGTAGCAGGAGCGGCGGGGCGAAGTCCGGTCATGATGCGAACTCTCTGTGAGGATGCCACTACGGCGGAGCAGGATGCCGCTCAGCGTATGGACGGTTCGCACCGGCAGCCAGGGTGCGTCCCCGGGGTCGCACCCGCCGGCCTCGACGAAAGCGGGCCGCCACGCCGCCGGAGGCGCGGCGACGGACGGACGCCATCCCTTGACGCTGGCATGCCACCCCCGGAAGGATTCCCGGATCATCCGACCGGCCCGCGGCACCCGTCCGCGGGCCGCCCGACCCCGGGAACCCGCCTTGGCCCTGCGCCCGTTGCTCCGCCGCGCCGCCGGTCTGGTCGGCGCCGCCGTCCTCACCCTGGCCGGCACCCTCACCGCCGCCGGTCCGGCCCACGCCGACTTCGGCACCGACTACCACGACCCGGTCACCGCCACCAAGCCGCTCACCCGCCCCGACACCCGCTCCTGCACCGTCGAGGTGATGCACGAGCGCGAGTTCCGCAACGGATACGGCAACCCGCCGGACACCCCGTACACCACCACCCTCACCCCGCCCGCCGACTGCGCCGGCCCCTGGTCGGCGGTGGTCCTGGACCTCCACGGGCAGGTCGCCGGGCGGCAGTTCGACCGCATCTTCAGCGTCCGCGTCGGCGGCGTCCAGGTGCTGCTCTCCTCCACCCCGGAGCCGTCCAAGGACGGCATCGCCTGGAACGTCGAGCACGACGTCACCCGCTACGCCCCGCTCCTCGCGGACGGCCCGCAGGACTTCTCCTTCGACCTCGCCAACGTCACCGACGCCACCTACACGGGCGTCTTCACGATCAGCGCGAGCCTGAGCTTCTACACCGCGGACGAACACTGGCCGGCCGCCCACACCGCCGACCGGCTGCTCACCACCGGCCCGTTCGGGCTCACCCAGGCCGCACCCACCGCCGGACGGGACCTCACCTTCCCGCGGAACCTCGAACGCCTCACCGCCGAGGTCTACGCCCGAGGCGGCGGCGCCTGCGAGGAGTTCGCCTACGCCTCCGCGCCGGACGCCTTCGCCGCCGCCAACCCGGGCACCGGCATCTGCGGCAAGGGCCCGTTCCGCGAGCTGCGGCTCACCGTGGACGGCCGGGTGGCCGGAGCCGTCTGGCCGTACCCGGTGATCTACACCGGCGGCTGGGACCCGCTGCTCTGGCGGCCCGTGCCCGGTGTCTTCGCCTTCGACCTGCCCGCCTACCGGCTCGACCTCACCCCGTACGTCGGGCTGCTGCTGGACGGCCGACCGCACACCGTGGGCGTCACCGTGAACGCCGCCGAGGCGCAGAGCAACGACGTCTGGACCGGCCAGGTCAACCTCTTCGCCGAGACGGACCACGGCGCCGCCAGCACCACCGGACAGCTCACCGACCACCGGGTCGCCCCGGAGGCCACCGTCGCCACCGACCTCGCCGACCACGGCGGCGGCAGCGGCGACTGGACGGTCACCGCCACCCGAAACGACCTCGCCCGGGGCTGGGTGCAGACCTCGCACGGCCGGATCACCACCGAGGTCCGCGACGAACTCGCCTTCCGCTCCACCCAGCGGCTGCGCGACGGCGGCAACGACCTGACGCTGCGCAACGGCACCGATCTCACCCGCACCACCTCCACCTGGGGCGGCGGCCCGCACCGCACCACCACCGTGCACGAGGGCGAACCGCTGGACGTCTCCTACCGGGTGAGCCGGGACGCGGCCGGCAACAGCGACCAGAGCACCACCATGGAACTCGGCTACCACCGCGAGGCCACCGCGGCGACCGGCGGCCACGTCACCGAGCGCTCCACCGTCGACCACACCCTGCGCCCCACCGCCGTGCGGCACGACGGGGACCGCACCGTCCGGACCGGCAGCAGCACCGAGGAGTACCGCAGCACCGGGCCCGAGGGGCCGTACCAGCGGACGCTGAGCTTCGTGGACGGCTGGCCGCGTACCTGAAACCCGCATGACCGAAGCCCGCGCAGCCGAAGCCCGACTGCCCGGGTTGTGAAAATTGCCCGGATTCGTGCCGTACACCCCTGGTGCACGGCGCGTGGGAGGCGCATCATGGGAGATGGACCTGTGAGGCAGCTGAAATAGTTCGACCGCAGGAGGCAGTGGCGACAGATCGAGACGGATCAGGGTCTGCCGCTGGGCACTACCTCGGTCGACGATCGAACTACAGGCCGGAGGACACCACGTCCGGAGGCCACCCCAGTCTCACAGGTTCCACGCGTCCACGGAGCATCCCCTCGGCCCCGTGGACGCGTTCCCGTCCCTTCCTTTCCGTGGTCCCTCCCGTGGCCGTCACCGCGCCCGTGGCCGTTCCTGGGCCCGCGGCCGTTACCGAGCCGCCCAGCCCATCTCCCAGGCGTGCACCGCGATCCCGACCCGGTTCGTCACCCCGAGCTTGCGCTGGATGCTGGCCACGTGGGTCTTCACCGTGCCCGGTGAGATGAACAGCTCCGCGGCGATGTCCGCGTTGGTACGGCCCGCCGCGACGTGCCCGGCGATCTCCACCTCCCGCTCGGTCAGCGACACCACCGGCGCCGCCTGACGGCGGTCCGGGCGGCGGTCCTGACGGCGCGGCACCGTCACGTGCCGCAGCAGCCGGACGGTGACCGACGGGCTGATCAGGCTCTCCCCGTCCGCAGCCGCCCGTACCGCCTCGGCCAGCAGGGACGGGCCGGAACGCTTCAGCAGGAAGCCGGACGCCCCGTGCCGCAGGGCCGGGTACACGTACTCGTCCAGGTCGAAGGTGGTCAGCACCACCACCCGCACCGGCTCCGCCACCCCCGGACCGGCCAGCCGCCGGGTCAGCTCCAACCCGTCCATCCGCGGCATCCGGATGTCCACCAGCGCGACGTCCGGCCGCAGTTCGGCCGCCAGCTCCAGCGCGGCCAGCCCGTCCGCCGCCTCGCCCACCACCTCGATGTCCGGCTGGGCCGTCAGGATCCTTCGCACACCGCGCCGGACGGCCTCCTGGTCGTCCGCGATCAGGGTGCGGATCACCCGCCGGTCCTCGCCGTTCACACTCGTCACGCCCAGCAGTGTGGCGCACGGGTGAGCCGCGGGAAAGTTCACGCGGCGGACCGTGCGCGGTTCACCTTCGTCCGGTGGGCTGGCCGCCATGAACGAATCCAGTGGACGTCTCTCCGTCAGCCGCCGCGGCCTCCTGGCCGGTGCGACCGGCGTCGGCCTCGGTGGCGCCGTGTCCCTCTCGGGCCTCTCGGCCACCCCCGCCGCCGCCTCCCCGGTGCTGTGGCAGCGGCCGGGCCGCTCCGGCGCGCCGCGCGTGGCGGGCCTGCACCTCCAGTTCGGTTCGGACGCCTCGCGCGAGGTGGTGGTCTCCTGGCACACCACCAGCTCGGTCGGCAACCCCCGCGTGATGTACGGGACTTCGAACAACGGCTTCGGCCGGACGGTCCAGGCCGCGACCCGCACCTACCGGGACGCCGCCTCCGGCACCGAGGTCCGGGTGCACCACGCCCGGCTGACCGGCCTGCACGCCGACACGGACTACGTCTACGCCGCCGTCCACGACGGCGCCACCCCCGAGCTCGGCACCGTCCGCACCGCCCCGCGCGGCCGCTCCGCCTTCACCTTCACCAGCTTCGGCGACCAGGGCACCCCCACCCTCGGAAAGAAGACCGCCACCGGCTACGTGAACGACAACCTCGGCAGCCCCGCCGCCGGCGACACCACCGCCGGGGTCGAGCGGATCGCCCCGCTGTTCCACCTGCTCAACGGCGACCTCTGCTACGCGAACATCGCCACCGACCGGGTCCGCACCTGGTCCGACTGGTTCGAGAACAACAGCCGCTCGGCCCGCCACCGCCCCTGGATGCCGGCGGCCGGCAACCACGAGAACGAGAAGGGCAACGGCCCGATCGGCTTCGGCGCCTACCAGGCGTACTTCGAGCTGCCGGACGCCCGCTCCGACGCCGAGACGGCCGGCCTCTGGTACTCGTTCACGGCCGGCTCGGTGCGCGTGATCAGCCTCAACAACGACGACGTGGCCTACCAGGACGGCGGCAACAGCTACGTCCACGGCTACTCCGGCGGCGCCCAGCAGCGCTGGCTGGAACGGGAGTTGATCGCGGCCAACGCCGACCCGGAGATCGACTGGATCGTGGTCTGCATGCACCAGGTGGTGATCTCCACCGCCGACAAGTTCAACGGCGCCGACCTCGGGATCCGCGAGTCCTGGGTGCCGCTGTTCGACAAGTACGGCGTGGACCTGGTGGTCTGCGGCCACGAGCACCACTACGAGCGCTCGCACCCGCTCCGCGGCCAGCAGCCGACCGACACCCGCACGCCGATCCCGGTCTCCACCGACACCCGCACCATCGACACCACCAAGGGCACCGTCCACATGGTCATCGGCGGCGGCGGCACCTCCGCCCCGTCCAACCAGCTCTTCTTCGACCCGCCCAAGGCCCGGGTGATCACCGGCGTCGGCACCGTCGACCCGGCCACCGGCAAGCGCCCGCCGGTGTACGTGATCGAGGACGCCCCCTGGTCCGCCTTCCGGGACGCCGACAACCCGTACGGCTTCGCGTCCTTCGACGTCGACCCGGGCGGCCGCAACGGGCAGACCACCATCGGCGTCACCTACTACTCCGTCAGCGGCCCGTACGGGGACCTCGTCCCGGTCGACCGCTTCACCCTGACCCGCCCGCGCGGCACCCGCGGCGGCGGCCGGGGCCACTGACCCACCGCACCCGCCCCCGAGGCACGCCTCAGCGTCCCGGCAGGGAGCAGCTGACCCGCCCGCGCGGCACCCGCGGCGGCGGCCGGGGCCACTGACCCACCGCACCCGCCCCCGAGGCACGCCTCAGCGTCCCGGCAGGGAGCAGC